>NZ_JAJNDM010000003.1:0-462630 GCF_021043345.1 Bacillus sp. BS3(2021) | reverse complement strand
ACGACTGCGCCAGGTTTTTCAGCGTATTGTTTACATCTTCGAGTGTCAGCTTGTCGTATAGACCGTGGCCGACTTGATGGTAGGTATCGTGTTTCAGGTCGTTGATTTCGGCGTCGTGTTCCTGATAAGCGTTTTCGGCTTCGCGTTTCATCGTCCGCAGATCGTTGATCATCGCATTTACTTTTTGCGCGAGCTGCTTAGCGACTTCGGGTGTTACTTTAATTGCGCCACTTCCGGATGCAACTTCCGGTGGAAGCATTGCTTTTAAATTTTTATCGTATACGAGCTCATCGCCCTCTATATTTTGAACATTGCCGTTTTCGTCGAAAGAGAAATTCGACTTGTTTATCCCATGTGTATCCGGATTTTGAAAGATTAGTGTATTAGCGAAATACAGAAGGTTTCTTCCAACCTGTTGGAGTTTATTGCCGTCAAGTCTTTCTTCGCGGTTAGCCGTTGCAATAGAAGGGTCTTTTGTGTAGATGGTAGTCCCATTGTGGCGATCGAATTCGTCCCACCAACCGGCACCGACCATATCATCCGGATTAATGATAGATTTTACATAAGAGTTATAATCTCCGTTATTAATTTCCTTCTGTTTTTCATCAGAATGCAGGTGAACGATTGAGGGGCTATTAAACGCGACGGCATAGATATCATTGTTGACCGCGCTATATTCAGCCTCTGCGCCGCCGAGCGAGTGTCCGGTGGTTGAAATAACTGTCGAGGTACCTTTATACTTTTGTTTAACTTCCCGCACAAGTTGATCGGCTTGATCGATTTGCGATGTTTTTGTAATTAATTTATAATCTCCGGACTCAAGCATGGCAGTTTGTTCCATCGAACCAATATATCTACCGAACGTCTTAGACGTATCTTTCGCATCTTTCTTGACGACATATTGTGTTTTATCTTTCGGATCGTTTCCTAAGACGATATGATTAACGTCTGCTTGCTCTACGTCACTTAACGGGTCCTTCCCCGGATCAGTTCCCGCAAAAGCTACAACGACGTTTTTGGGGTGGTCGGATTTCACCCACTTGCCGTTTTTATTTTCGGCCTGGGATAGAACGGCCGCATCTAACCCGGTGTCTTCGTCTGTTTTAATTTTATCAACATACCAGTAGGTGGCTCCGGAAACAGATGAATTAATCCGTATGTACTCTTTGTTTTTTAATTTTTTTCTGAGATAATCGTAGTTGTAAGAACGTTGGCTTATACGATAATAAGTCTCATCCGTAAGATTGGACTTCTTAATCTTCTTACTCAAGATATACAACACCTTCCGTGTAATGTAAAATAATAATAGGAAAGGAATGAATTTCATTTGAAAAAATACATTATTATCCTACTATTGTTAATTATAGCAGGTGGAGGGTTGTTTATGAAGCATCAGTATGATGTGAAAAAAGAAGAAACTGTTCTTTTTGAGAAGGCGAAAACTAAGATGACTGAATATCTACATAATGAGTACAAAGGTATTGATACTATTACTTATTATGATGATTACTTTATTGATCCAACCGGTGCTATCACCGTTGAAGGATATTTGAACGGTGATAAATCTAAAGAGTTCGACGGTTTATATGATCCGGCGAGTGATAAGATAGGAAGCTCGTCTGTAGATGCAGAAGAAAAATAGCCCGCTCATGGGAGTCGGGCTTTTTTCGTATTTATATACTCTTTTTCATACCGCAACGTCGGCACTCACGAAGGAAAATTCCGTCCTTCACCGAGCTTTTAAACAGCGTATAATCACAGTTGTCGCAGCGGCCATAATGAACATCCGGATATTCCTTGTAGTCGTATATAATCGTTATGTCGTATCCTTTTGTTTCGTAATCCATTCGTCCTCAACCTCCGACTAATAGAATACGATAAATGACCGGCACATTCAACGCCATTCATAGAACGACGGGATCCGCAGCAAGCCGTTTTTCGTCTTGAACCGGTGCTTTACGCGGCACCCAATCGGCTCAATATAGACGTATTTATCCGTTTCCTTAACGTCTTTTCTCTCCGCATGTAACTTTCGCCGTGCATCGTATGGCATGAACTCCATAACGCCGGAATATCGGCCGTCCAAGTACGAAAGCACAAGCGCATTGTCTTCCTTTCGAATTCCCGTTATGAAAACGTCAGTATATTCGTAGTTCACGATCTTCAGCCAGCGGTCCGATCGCTTATTTTCTGCATACGGCGCGTCTGCCCGCTTCATAACGATTCCCTCGATCTTATTTTCGCGGACTAATTCGAAATAATCCGCAGCATGGCCGCGAACACCTTCGACTACTTTAACGTTAGGATGATCGATTTTTAGACCGGCCAGCAATTCTTTTCGTTCACTTAGCGGCTTAGACGTAACAGTCACGCCGTCTATCCGCAGGACATCAAAAACGCAAAATACTATCGGATGATAACTTTTTCGCGACTGGAACCGTTCCATGACGGCCTCGAAATCTCCTGCGCCCGTCGGACCAGGTACAATAAGCTCGCCGTCTAATATGGTGCCGTCCAGTATGTCGAGCGTTAATAATTCCGGAAATTTAGAGGTGACTTCGTTGTTGTGGCGTGTGTAGAGGCGAATTAAGCCGTTATTGCTTGACGCGATCAGACGGATGCCGTCGAATTTGGTTTCCGTGATATAGTCGTCCGAGTCGAACGGCTCCTTTGCGGATTCAAGCAGCATGGGCGAAATAAACAAAAAGAATCACCTCGTTTCAGCGTAGTTACTATAATGATATAGTAAGAGTCCGCCGAGACAAAGCGATTCGGTTTCGGTAAATTATTCCGTCATTTAAACAGTTTACGGAGCGCTTTTCCGGTTTGCTTCCCGGCTGCCCTTCGTACGATCCGTTTTCCTACGGTTCCTTTCTTGACCGCATTTACATCGCCAAGCAGGCGAGATAATCCGTAAAGAAAGCCACGCGTTTTATTGATCGACATTCCGCATCGCTCCTTTCAGCGATTTTCCCATGAAATTAAAGCGTAGGAGCCGCCGGAATCTGCTGCGGGTATATTAGGTATCGGCGGCCGTTTAACGCCTGATTTCGTGTGTTATTCGATAACCTTAATCGTCTTAAATCCGCTGCCATTTTCGTATTGATCCTTCGTAAAAGTCACGCTAATCCGATCGCCTGGCTTTGCGTCTGTGGCTGCCGGATCGAAAGAGAAGCCGCCGTCGTCCGCTGATACCGCGTAGTCCTTCCCTTCAACGATATATTCGCGTTCAACCGTTTCCTGGGCGTCCTTGGCTTCGGCGGCCATGTCGTCAGCCACGCGATAAGCAATATCGACATCTTCGTTTAGTTTGGCGGCGTAGATTCCGAGAGCCGCGTTGCCTGCGATTGATAGGCCGAGGATGGCCGTTAAAAGTTTCGTTTTATTCATCGTCATTACCTCCGCAATATATGATTAAAATTCGTACCCGGAATTATCTTCTCGACAAGCGTGGCAGTATGTGCTCCATACGTAGCCTCTCGGAACATCTTCCGCGTACCATTCTACGGAATGATCCTCGTCACAATGACGGCATTCGCAGAGATCTTCCACCGGAATTACGGCGTTTTTCAAGAATACAGATTTTACGTTTTTCATTCGTCATTACCTCCGTATTTGGTTGCGATTAAATAGCCGAGACATGTAAGCGCCGTATTAAAGCCGATCTGATACGCTTTGCCTTCGTCTTTAAATGACGTAATAGGGCGCTGATATAGATCGAGAAGTTGATCGGCTTGCTGCGGCTTCAGCGGCGGTGTGTCGGACCACAAGCGTTTTATATAAAGCGTCATTACCGATTCCTCCTCGATCTAAAGAATAGAAGCGCGATAAAAACGACAGCTGAGCCGAGGCCGACGTAATCCAAAGCGGAAAGCCAGCCGAAGTCCATATCCGCAATCCAGGCGAGCAAGACGACGATTAACAAAATTTCCGTAGTATCAATTCGTTTCATTCGTGTTATAATTGATTGACAAGGGGCGCAATGCCCCTCGTTGTTATGTGCGGCGACGGTGCTTCTTGGTCGGAGGCCGTCGCTCTTTACTTTCGGATTCCTTTCGCATCTTCCGGATTTCTAAGACGATTTTTAGAATTCCGAGCCAAGTTGCGATGATTGCCGAAAGCTTCATCACGGTGTCAATCAATTACGTTCACCTCCTTTCGTTACCTTAATTATAACGCATAACCGTTATAACGTCAATGCGTTATTTACAAAAATATCGTTTTTACGTTATAATAATCGCAGGAGGTGCCGGCAAATGATCGTTAAATTAAAGATAGCCGAGCTACTTGATCGGAAAGATATGACGCAGAAGGAACTCGCTGACTTAACCGGAATCCGTCCGACTGCCATTAGCGAACTGTGCCGCGGAATTAAGGAACGGGTGCAGCTCGACCATCTCAGCCGGATTGCGACCGCGTTGAATATATCGGATATACGGGAGCTTATCGACCTGACCGAGGACGCTGACGAATGATTGGCGTCTATTTTTTCGTGTTGATACCGTATATTTATACGTTAGTATGAATAATAATATGTTGAATGTAACGGTGAGACATCGGATGATTATCGTTATATTCTCAATTAGAATATCGTAATTGATAATGAACACGATCTTATTCGCACAAATCGGCCAAAAACACGACTTTATTCGCACAACCGAAAATAGGGTTCGTGCTTACGGCCGCAAGGGATACAGCGGTTTTGAGTCCGTAATTACTTCTTAGTCTTCTGAATCCGAAGACTAGCGGGAACTACGTTTCACTCCGCCCCGCAGAAACGCAATCATGTATATTGTATAAATAATTGTATCGCGATAAAGGTCTTAATAATATCCGCGGACACGGAGGAGCGTAAGCGACGGAGTGGTCGCTAGGTTTTAAAACATACGGAAAGAAGTCCGATAACCTATCGAAAGTAATTGCGATGTCTTAACGATAAATACGCATACTTTACGTCTATATGCTGTCTTACGTAATAGAAGGATGTAACATACGTTTCATACCGTTGTACTTGTACGGGATGGGCACCGGCTAGCTACGGCAGGCACACCGCATATACGCACCGCCTGTTGCATACGGCAGGGGCAGCGCTATACATATAGGAAGGGAAACGGTGAGGTACAGGCGAGAGGGACAACGTCTTGTTACCCGAACATCAGCGAGACCTTGCCGGAGGATAAGCCCTTCCGAAACTCACGGGGTCATCCGACCAACACCACCGACCTACTACCGATATGCAGTATCTTATACATACCGGCCCGCACCACGCACCTGAACCATCGTTGATCTGACGCTGATTCTCGAATGCATAAAGTAAGTTCGATTGATTGCGATGGATAACATACGATAGACATAGTCATATCAACGTTTCGTTCGATTGTTCAATGTAACAAAAAGTGTTTGTGTTACATTCGATATGCAAAACGATGAATGTTTTATTCAACGGAATTTTTTGCGATGGCCCTCCCCCCAGGCCACCCCGAACAACCCCGGACGACTGCTGTTCAGAACTTGCGCACAATTTTTCGAACTCGGGGCGTAACTCAAACGGAGGTGATTACGATGTTCATTCCGACTCATGCACTATCGGAAGGTGACAAGGATCTATTGCGGAAGTTGGTCGCAGAACTACTCGAACAAGGCGAAGCGGTAGCGGTTGGAACGGACGACGACGGTCTTGAAATGAGTTTAAGTTTTCGGAGCCAGCATCCGATTGTTAAGTTCGTCGAACATATATCCCGGGATGATCGCGAATGAACTACGAAGAAGAACTCCGGAATTCAAACGGCACCGCCTCATCGTTAGTAGACGACATACATCCGTTAAGGAAATCGTTTTTATTAGCGACAGCAAAGATTGACTCCGTTTTAATTGCGGTAGGCAAGTGGATTGACGAATAAATTAACGCAAAGGAGGCGGAATCATGGCGGTACAATGCGACGAATGTCTAAAAGATTTCGATGTTCAGCCGAAGGAGCGTCCGCTGAATAATTCCGGAGTGGAGGAGACGTATTTCGAATGCCCGCACTGTTCGAAACACTATACGGTAATTATAACGGACCGTGAAACGAGGAAATTAATCCGCAAGGTAAATCGGCTACGTCAAACGGATGATTCCGTGAAAGAAGCGGACGAGGTCCAGCGACAGATAACGGCGAAGGTTAGCGCGCTTAAAGAGGAATACCGAAGGACATAACGATTTTCACGCGCAAATCACACGAAATTAGACGTTTTAGTATTCTCCGAGGGTATTCGGTAGGGTGACGGTTAGAAGCGCTAATTTCGTGTATTTTTATACGCAATCAGAACGAGGGCGATCCGAATAAGGGTCGCTCTTTTTGTGCTTGCGTTGCCTACGGGCCTTCCGGTGCGCAGGCGATCCTAGGGGCGCATGTTCCTCGGTGGCGATGCGGTCTCCAAAACCGCGTGGGCAGGTTCGATCCCTGTCGCCCCTGTAAGAGACGGTTTTGCCGTCTTAAATAACGAAAAAGGAGACGATGAAGATGACGAGAACAGAGGAATTACTGGCGTATTTAGATCGTTTGATTGCATTGCAGACTTCCGGACATTTGGTGCGTGACGAGATTGCAGAAGTCATCGACGCGATCAGATACGAATTGATGCCTGAAATCAAATAAACGAAAAAGGAGACGATGTGAATGGCGGAATCAAAGCGCGAATCAATCGGCAAAATTAAAATCGACTTGGATGTGTCCGACGCGATAACCGGACTCAAGGCGGTTCAACGCGAAGCAAAGGCGGCGACTAAGGCGCTGGCTGAATTTCAGGATCTAGCTGAACGGCTCGGTGAGAAGCCGTTAGCTGACGGTTGGGAGACTGCTAGAGTATTGCGAGAAGTATTTAAAAAAGCACCGAAGGCTTAAACCTCGATGCTTTCGTAAGCTTCCGAAATCTCTTCCGCAGTGATCCCGATGTACTTTGCCGTATCGCGCTCGCTCGAATGGTTGAGAATCACCATGATTCGCGAAAGCGGCACGCCGGTCTGGTAAAGCCGGTATCCGAAAGTCTTACGCAGCGTATGCGTTCCGATGCCGCCGATCTTTTCGTAAATGCCGGCTCGCTTAGCTGCGTCGCTTAGAATGCGGTACGCCTGGACGCGGCTGATCGGCTCGCCTCCTTTACGGCTGGCAAATACGTAATCATCGTCGTCACCTTCGAGCTGAGAAACGATTTTGAGTACGGAAGAGCTGAACGTAATCACACGTTTTTTCTTGCGTTTCTTCTCCCACAGGGTGATCGACTTCTGGTCGCGAAGCTGTCCGATTTTAAGAAGCCGCAAGTCGCTGATACGGAGGCCGAATGCCGTGCCTAATTGCGCCAGCCATTGATCACGGCCCGGCTTGAGCGCTTTTATGAACTTGTTATAATCGCGTTTTGACTTTATCGGAAAAACTTCGTTTGCCATGTCGATTCACCTCTACGTAACTTATAAATATTTTTGTTACATTCATATTAACGAAAAAGATAACGAAAGTCAACACGAAATTAAAACGAAAGGAGGCCACCAGTTTGGCATACGTTAACGGAAAATGGCTTGACCGCGAAGAAAGACAGGAACGGATCGATTTATTGACCGAGCGTGTCCGTAAATTGGTGGCGCTCATTAAGGCCGGGAAAGCTACGGAATACCACATTGACACCTTTCGGAAAGATAAAGCGGAATTGACGAAGCTGAAGCGAATACACCGGTCAGAAGTCGATATGCTCTATTTTTTCTACGAATATTTTTCCGAAGCACGTAACCCAGGAAATCCAGACAATCTTGTCCCTACCGCAGAGGTTGATATGAACCGGGCGCCTGATTTCCACGTCAAGCTGTCGCGGATATTAGACTCCGTTTCCAATAAGAACCGTACAGCACGTATCGCCTGGGCTGCGAGTCGTGGACACGCAAAAAGCGCATACTTATCGAATGCTTTTCCGGTGCACGAAATAGTTTTCCGGAAACGAAAAATGATTCTGATAATATCGGAGACAAACGCGGGCTCGAAAAAATTTATAAAATGGGTTGCGAACCAACTAAAATATAATCTTAAATTGCGGGATGATTTCGGCGTACTTCTTCATGAACAAAAAACGAGAAATGAAAAGGATAGCGAAGAGGCGTTCTTAACCACAACGGGGATTAAGATGGAGGCGACATCTCTCGGAACACAAATCCGGGGGTTCCGTAATGGATCGCAGCGACCGGATTTGATTATACTGGATGACTTGGAGTCGCGTGATTCAAATAACACAGCCGAGCTTCGACAAAAAGCGAAGGATTGGCTAAACCAAGATTTAATGCCGGCCTACGATCCGACTCAAACTGCGGTAATTTTTATGGGGACGTTAGTTCATCACGACTCTTTACTGAATTACGTATTAAACGAGCGTCGTGACTTCATTAAGAACAAATTCCCCGCAATTGTATCGATGCCTGAACGGATGGATCTGTGGGCTGAGTTTGAGCGAATCTACAGAGAGTATGATCCGACTGAAGAAGAACTCGCTGAAATGGAAACGGCAGATGAAGAGAAGCCTACGCCAAACGCGAGAGCAGCCTTGGAATATTTCGAAGAAAATCGCGAGGATATGGAGAAGGGTGTTGAGGTTCTCTGGCCTTCTCGTTTTCCTATCACTCAATTAATGCTTGAGAAAGTAAACTACGGCACCAAAGCATTCAACACAGAATTTATGAATAACCCAATCGATGAAGAGTCTCAGCTATTCAAGCCTGAGACTTTTTGTTATTACGAAAATATCGAGTTTACACCTAAAAAATACGACCTCTACATGGGAGTCGATTTTGCAATGGGTAAAGAGCGGGGGGATTACTCGGCAGTAGTTACCGTCGCAAAACACAAATCGACTGGGAAAATATACGTTGTTGACGCGTGGGGAGACCGGGTTCATCCTGACGTGTTTTTGCGCGTTATCCTCAACAAAGTGAAAATTTATCAACCATCAAGAATTGCTGCCGAGTCGCAAATGGCCCAAGAGTTTTTTATCGATACGTTAAAACGCGAGTTACAGCTAGAAGGATATCCGGCACATTCTCGCGTTACAAAAATACAACAGAGATCCCGTAAGGAGCTCCGAATTGAAGCGCTTTTGCAGCTTATCGAAAACGGGACTCTTGTTTTCAATCGCAATCATACGCTTTTGCTGGAGCAGTTCGAAAGGTACGGATCTCGCTGGCATGACGACTTACCGGATGCGTTAGAGATGGCTGTTTCTATTTCTAAGCGCTCGAAATCCGTTTTACTAAATAAACCGCAATTTCTATAAGGAGGCGATAACATGTCGCGTTTAAAAGAACTTGAATCGAAATTAACGTTACAACAACGAAAGGCCGCGCTTTTGCTTGTGGAAAACGAGTTGATGGCCGAAGCAAGGAAGACGCAGGAGGAGCTCGCCAAAGATATCGGAGCAGATCGCGTTACGGTTTACCGATGGCGGACGCAGAATAAAGCATTCATCGAATATATGAATCTACTCGCGGACGATATGCTTTCCGGTCACCGATCCGAAGTGTATGCACAGCTAATGAAGCTCATCCGAAGCTCTCAACCGTCAGTAAAAGCGATTGACTTGTTCCTCAAACGTTATGGCTTGCTTACCGATCGTCAGGTCACGGCAACGGAAAACGAAAGCGGGACGGCCAGCAACGAAGATATCGCGAAAGAAATCGAAGATATTGACGAATTGCTTAACGATGGGAACGAGTAGCTATGAATTTATTTAACCGTAAACACGACGATGCAGACGAATTCACATACGTAAAAACCTACGGAATTATCCGTAAGGGCGCTCAATTTCCGCCGCAAGATTCGATCGAGAGGCTCGCGAAATATAAGCGGGCGAAAAAATGGTTTGACGGAAAGCAGCGAGACGTATACGAAAGGGCAACGGCTATTTTAAAAGATTCGCCATTCTCGTCGCAGCTCGAAAAACTCTATATCGCGATCAACCTGGCGGATATCCTCGTTACCAAGCCTGCGGATCTACTTGTCGGAGAGCCGGTCCGTTTTGAGAGCGGAAAAGCCGATGACAGCGAAGAGCAGAGGGCGCTGAACAGATACGTTGAGGAAAACGACGTCAACCAATTGATTCACGAAAGCGCTACGGCAAACGGATATCGCGGCGACGCGTGGTTTAAAGTGCGCTATGGCTACCGTCAGGATTATTCGGAGCTTAAAAAGATGGGACTCATCGAGGGAGATGCGCCAGAAGGTGTCGAGATGGAGCCGATTATTGAGCATGTTAACGCAAGCTGGGTTTTTCCGGAGACGTCCGCCGGTAATGTTAAGCAGACGAAGGCGATCAATATTGCACAAGTCGAGTGGGTTGAAACCGAGAAAACAGAGATCCCATTTCTGAATGTTGAGCGTCACATACCGGGTTATATTATGTATTCGCGACATCGCTTACATGGTAACGGCGTTGATACTTCGACAGGGACACCGGTCCAATTGTTTACCATCGGAGAACAAGTTCCGACAGGTCGAGAGGAAGACGTAGAAGTAACGAATCTGCCGCACATACCGGTTTTCCACGTTCCGTATAAGTCAGTGGATGATTCGTACTTCGGAATTGGGCTCATCGAAAAGCTAGAAACTGTGCTAGCTGCGATCAATGACCGCCTTGTTCAGATCGATTATATTCTTTGGAAGCACAGCGATCCTACTGCATATGGTCCAGACCTGGAAACGACCAATGGAGCGGTACAGTTTGGCGGAAAGTACATTCCTGTTAACAAAGACGATCCGACTCCGGGATATATGGTGTGGCAAGCGCAACTAGATGCGGCTTTTAAAGAATTAGATGTCCTTTTCAGTAACGTCTTTCAGATGGCAGAGACGCCGCAATGGCTTTTCGGAACGACGGTGTCCGGAGACAATTCGGGCGGCACCGGGACGTCCCATACGGACGGAGTAGCAATTAGAGCGAGATTTATGCCTATCCTTTCGAAAGTGAAACGGATCCGGGCGCACTATGATAAGGCGATTCGGGACGCGCTATGGACGTGTATGCTCTTCGAAAAAGAATTCGGAGACTTATCCGTATCTGATCCGGTATATCCAAAAGCGATCTGGAACGACGGGATTCCGCGTAACGAGAAAGAAGCGGCAGAGATTGCGAGTATTAGAACTGGCGGCAAACCTACGCTGGACGTCCGATCTGCTATTAAAGAGCTTGACGAAGTAGATGACGATAAAGCCGAAGAAACTATACGCAGAATTAAAGACGATGAAAAGAGCGTTAATGGATTCGTTGACGGTTCGGTATTTAACGAGACCGAAGTGAAAGAAGAGATCGTCGAAGAGGATGACGAATAATGCGCGTTACAGAGCCGAAATACAGCTACGAGACAAATCAACTCGCTGCGTATTATCAAGACGCCGTTCAAGACATCCTAGCCGAATTGGATCGAGTTGATATCGACAATTTCCGTCGAGCAAACGCCAACGCAACACTGGCCTCTATTTCGGAAATCCTTTCGGAATTAGACGATAAAGCGAAAGCGTGGGTCGAAAAGAACATACCGAAAGCGGCTAGAGACGGCGTAATAAACACGATCGTCTCTCTTGGCGTTGCTGAAACGGTAGAAAAAGCGGCACAGATCGCTTCCTTTTCGCGCTTGAACAAAGAAATGGTTGCGGCTGCCGTTGCCGATACTCACGCGGACCTATTAGCGGTCACGCAGAATATCGACCGGAAAACGAAAGCATCTGTCCGGAAAGCTGTCTCCGATTCTATGCGATATCACATGACGCGAGGTACGAATGGACGGCGAACTATTGCGTCCGACATTCGAAATACGCTTCAGCAGTCGGTGAAAACTGGAATCATAGACGCAGCGGGAAGACGTTGGCGGCCGGAAGTTTATGCGGACATGGCGACACGTACAAAAATGATGGATACCTATCGAGAGGCAACGACGAATGAGGCGCTTAGAAGGAACGTGTATTATGCGAAGATCTCTTCACACGGAGCGAAGGACGCATGTCGTTTTTACGAGGGAAGAATCATGAAATTGACGGACGATGCACCCGGTAATTATCCGACGTACGATCAGTTGAAGGCGTCTGGTGAGATTTTTCATCCGAATTGTAAACACGTGTATTCACCGATCAGAAATCCAGAGGGGGCTTTATTTTGAACGTAAATAATAAAATGCGCGTTGGTATCTCGAATGATTCACGCGGCATTAGCAAAGTTGTTGACGAATCGCTTGACGGTACAAAGGCAATTCCGGTCGTGTTCGTACAGAAGACTACGGAGGGTAGTTTCTCATACGGAACAGCTCCGGAGGAAGGTACTGCGCTAGATAACGAAATGAGTTATCCAGTCGAAACTGATCCGGCCGGATCTGCCGAAGTTGTTGACGAAGATGTAGACGGATTAAAGGCGGTGCCAATCGTTCCTGTTACGAAAAACGCTGAAGGTAAATTCGTTTATGCGAGTGTCGGTGGCGGTGATACAGCCGTTGATTGGTCGGAAATTCAGAACAAGCCGGAAAATTTCCCGCCTTCATCACATACGCATCCAATTTCGCAAATTACCAACCTGCAAACAACGCTCAATTCGAAGCTGACTGCGAAACAGGCGGCTGCACAAGCGGATAGTACCGCAGAGGATATCGCCGGCTTAGTCGCGGATTTTAATGCGCTACTTGCTGCTCTTCGAGCTGCAAAAATACTGGCGGAATAACAGTGGACGTCGAATACGGCGTCTTTTATTTTGTCCAAATTCGGTTATGACATTAAACTATCCGATAAATTCGTCGCGTTGGACGTTAAAAACGTAATAGGAGGAAACAAGGTTATGGAACTATCAAAATCTCTATTGTCGTTAGATTTACAGCATTTTGCGGAAGAAACTAAAGACCAGGCGGAACCACCGGCTGCGGAGCCGAAAAACACCGATACACCCGAACCGCAAAAAGACGAAGTAAAAACAATCCCTTACGACAGATTCAAGCAAGTTAACGACGATTTAAAAGTCTTTAAGTCTACCTTTGAAGATCTGGGTATTGACGGAGTTGATTCGCTTAAAACACTCGTCGAAGACTACAATGCGAAGAAAACTGCCGAAGAGGAACGTAAGCGTAGTGAAATGACGGAGCTCGAACGCCTTCAAAACGATTTGAAAGCGAAGGAAGAGGCCGAGAAAACTCTCGAACAGCAACTTGAAGACCTCCGGAAAGCTAATGAACGCGAGAAAATCCGCAATGAATTTATTAAGGTTGCTACGAGCAATGATATCGCCTACATTGATGACGCCATTGCGTTGGCTGACCTATCCGCGGTAACGGTTGAAGACGGAAAGGTTGTCGGGGTGGAGGACGTTGTCAAAACGCTCGTTGACAATAAACCGTTCTTGGTCAAGAAGAAGGCGCCAAAGCCTATCGGACAGAGCTCGAACGGAGATGCCGCAGGAGCTTCCGAAAAGACAGCGGAACAACTATTGAAAGAAGCCGCAGAAAGAGCGAAGCATAGCGGCCGGCCTGAAGACAAAGTGGCCTACGCAAAATTAAAAAGGGAATTATCGAAGTAAACAGCGCCTTAACGGGCGCTTTTTTAATGCGAAAATTGAGGGGGAAATCGAATGTCAAAAATTTTATCAGGTGAATTAGTAGGTAAGAAGGAATCCGTTGTAGATGAGATTCTACTTTTAAATGAACACCAAACTCCTTTGTTGAATCTATTAGGATTTAGCAATCCGGTTACTCAAGTCGAGCACCAATGGTTCGAGGACGAAATGATTGCAGATGACTCCAGAGTCCTCGGAGCAAAAACTAACGCAGACACTGAGATTGAAGTGGCAGACGCAGAACCTTTCCGTTCTGATCAAGTTGTTAAGATCGGCGACGAACTACTTAAAGTTGTAGCGGTTAGTGGAACTAAATTGACTGTTGTACGGGGGTATGCCGGAACAACTGCGGAAGCTATCGAAGACGGTGCGGTTATCCAAGTACAATTCGTTGAAGGTCGAGAAGGTGCAGACGCACGCGACGCTAAGTACAAGCCAAGAAAACGCGTATCTAACATCACACAAATTTTCGACGAAACAATTTCAATTACTGGTACTGCGGCAGCCGTAAGTAATTACGGCATCGACAGCCTGTACGAGTACGAGAAGCAGAAGAAACAGCTTGAACTGGCGTTACAGCTTGAAAAAGCCGCAATTAGCGGTATCAAGTACGAATCACCAGACGGAATCGTTCGTCAGATGGAAGGTATGCGCCAATTTATCAAAACTAATGTAATCGATGCACAAAATTCCGCACTAACTGACGAAAAAGTTAACGACGCTATGCAGAAAATCTACGAAAAAGGCGGATTCACAACAGGTGGTGCGTTTAAGATTATGGTTGGCGCAAAACAAAAACGTGCGATCTCAAACTTCGATAAATCTCAAATCCGCCTGACTCGCGCTGACAATGGCCGCGGACAGGTCGTTGATCACTTCGTTTCTGACTTCGGCCAAGCGGAAATTCTTTTGAACAACAACCTAAATGCAGATGAGTTGTTCATCTTCGACGCAAACCGTACTGAAATCAGACCTCTTGCAGATCGAGGATTCTTCCACGAATACCTTGGTAAGAAAGGTGATTACTACGAAGGTCAAGTCGTCGGTGAATACACACTTCAATTCCTACAAGAAAAAGCACACGCGCGAATCAAAGGATTAGCGTAATCAACGGCCCGCAAATCGCGGGCCTATTTATTTTGACAGAGGTGTTGTGAAATAATGGCGGAATTCAAATCGAAATATCCTGAACTCGGGTTTTATGTGGGCGACGTATTTAAGTCGTTCAAAAACGGTGTATTTAAAACAGAAGAACCGGAAGAAATCGAAATTCTGTCCGAACTGGTAGACGTAACTCGGACCGACAAACCAGCGGAGGAAGACGCGCCTAAACCGGCAGCGAAGAAACAAACGCGTAAATCCTCCGCAAAATAACAGGAGGTGGCGGTATGGCATTAAGTGTCGAGGGTGCTGACGAATATATCAATAGTTTTACGGTAGATAACGAAGATTGGAACGATTCTGATCACGAAAGGAAGCAACGGATCTTAAACGTTGCTGATGACGTTCTCGTCCGTAAATTTCCCGACTATAAAATACCGGCTGACGCAGTATACGAATTCGCGAACGTGCTGGCAATTGCCTATAACGACACGAACCGTCTGAACAAACAAGGAATTGCGTCGTTCTCTTTGACCGGTGTGGCGTCGTTTAACTTTAAAGATACGATGAAAGTCGATGATGAATCGTTAATTCCGAAAAAGACGCTTGATCTGATCGGAGAAGAAAACGGTGTGAAGCTCGGCGGACGTCGTATTCAATGGACGGTGTTGTAGATGGCTATCGTTCCTATGCGGCAGACCATTACGGTGGAGCGTGACAGTTCCGGAGAGTTCGATTCGTGGGGAAATCCAATAAAAATCGAACCGTTCGCAGTCAAGTGTCGTGTCGACGAGGGTTCCCGGATCAGTTTATCGCGCTCGTCTGGCGTCATTAAAAGCGAAGAGTCCGTCGCCACTGCGAGAATTCTAGTCGATAAACTGGCGGATATTCGGTACTCAGATACGATCTTATTTACAAATGAACTCGGGGAGACAATTGCGAGAAAGCCGAAAGAGATCAACGTAAGAAGGCACGTATCCGGAAAGCCGATTCTGACGGAGGTGATCGTTTGAGTTTTGATTTCGACGCAAGCGATTTCCTTAATCGACTAAACCGGACGGAGCACGGCGCAGAGCAGGCGGCAGTCCGAGCGATGGAGGACAATACCGATGATCTCGCTCGTATCGCCCAAAACATCGCACCTATTGATAAGGCTACACTTCGTAGAGGGATGCAGAAGAAGGTAAAACTATCGCGGGATCGGTTAATCGGCGAAGTATCTTTCCGAGCTGTAGAAAACGGATTTAACTACGCAATTTGGACGCACGAAGCCGATTACAATCTCGGTCCTACATCCGCACAAGCCGGCGGAGCGGACGGATATACGGTCGGTAACAAGTACCTTGAGCGACCGTTAAAAGGAGAGGCCGAAAAGTATATACGGAACGTCGCAGAGGCCGTAAGAGAGGAGTTGAGGTAAACGTTGAAGATACTCGAATTAATATCGTTCATTAAATCGCGGGTTCCTGGCGTTTACTTTCCGAACAGATTCCCTCGCGAAGCACCTGACGAATGTATTTCCGTAAAGCTGACCGGCGGTTTTCCGACATCGCAATGGACCGGGAAAAAGCAGCCGTCTTTTCAGATACTTGTAAGAGGACGCGCAGCAGGCGAACAGGATTGCGAAGATAAAGCTTACGAGCTTTTTAACTCGCTCACTAATTTGAAAGAGGTAATGATCGGCGAGAATTCAGTTGTCATTATTCGCGCTACTACTTCAGTCCCGTTGTTTATTGGATACGACGACAACAATCGTCCTCAATACTCTTTGAATTTTGATTGCGTGATACGCCCCTAATCAGGGGCTTTTTATTTTGAATATAAGGGGGAAATTGCATGGCGGCAGGAATTAGAGGTATTAACGTACCGATCGGTCCAGCAATTGTTGAGTATGGCGAAGGCGACGATATGGTTACCTACGACATCACTAAGGGCGGAATTCAGTTTAAGGTTCAAACATCAAAGCAAGACACCACGGTCGATCAATACGGAGACACAATCGTTAAGTCTACGATGAAGGGGAGGACCGCAGAAGTCACGATCCCTTTCGCTCTACATGACCTCGATAGACTTGCGGTAGCCATTCCGAACAGTCGGTTGGTGACCGATGGTACCGATTCGACAAAGAAAAAGCTAGTTGTTAGCGGTAAGGCGGGATTCGACATGCTCGCAGCCGCAAAGAAACTCGTTATTAAGCCGACGGCACCTTCGACAACGCCGAACGATTATATCACAATTCCGTTAGCAGGCGCAGTAGCTGATCCGGAGTACACTTACGATTCAGACAACGAACGGATTGCGAATCTGACCTTTGTCGCATATCCGGATACGGATAATGACGGAGACTTGTTCATTATGGGAGACGAATCCGCAGCAGAATAACCGAGGGACATCGCTTAACCGCGGTGTCTTTTTTTATTTAAGAGAAAGGAGATGCTTTATGAAACTGTTCACCAAAAAAGATCCTGAACAGCTTTATTTCGGTGATTATCCGGTCGAGATTCCGAAGCTCACACCGAAGAAGTGGAAGCAATTATTCGGGGCCGTTGATAAGCTGCCAGGAATTATCGTTCAAGTTCTTAGCGCGCCACCGGAAGACTTTTACTCGTACGTAGTCACCGGTCTCGAAGTAGGACTCGATGAGATAGTCGGAATTGTCGCGGCTTTAAGCGATGTCGACGCTGATTACATTTCAGAGAACGTCGGGGCAGACGAGATGTTCGAATACCTCGCCTTAACGGTTAAGAAAAACCGGTTGTCTTCGATGGCAAAAAACGTGAAAAGCCTTCTTCCGAACCTCGGCAAGTAGGCGAAGAAGAGGGCGTCTCATATACGATCGATGACTACTTAATCGATGCGGCTATTATTCTCGGAGTCACTCAACGCGAGATTGAAAACGATTATTACATGGTCGATATTCCGAAGCTTATTCGCGCCAAGGCAAAGCAAAACGCAATTAGACGCCTTGAAGAAGTTCGTATCACTCTCGCTACGAATAACCGATCAAGTGAGGACGAGGATTTCAAGTCTCTAATGAACGGGCTTACGAGAACAGCAGGAATCGAAAACGCTAATCACTTCGATAGAGATAAATTCGAACAATTACGCACGATGCAAGCAGCTTTTCGGAAAGGAGGTAACTAGATGGCCGGAGCAACAGTCGGAGAAATACGCGCCCGTTTGATTCTCGACATGTCGGATTGGTCGCGCAGATCACAGCAGGCTCGGAACGATATGACGCAACTGGGGCGATCATCCGAAAATCTTTCGAAACAGATGGGCCTCGTACAAAAGGCGTCGCTGGCCGTCGGCGGTGCGGTGGTCGCCGGCATCGGAGCATCCGTTAAGACGGCGGCAGACTTCGAAGCGGCCATGTCTAACGTTAAGGCGATCAGCGGCGCGACCGGTCAGGAATTCGAAGATTTAAAGAACATCGCGTCTAAGATGGGCGCTGAAACGAAATTTACAGCGGTAGAGGCGGCGGAAGGCCTGCAATACCTCGCAATGGCGGGCTTCAGCGTCAAGGAACAAGTCGGATCATTGCCGGCAGTCCTTAACCTGGCGTCAGCATCAAACGAAAGCCTCGGACGGTCAGCCGATATCGTATCGAATATCATGACGGGTTTCGGAATCAAAGCGGAAGAGTCCGGACATGCGGTCGATGTGCTTGTTAAAGCGATGACGACGGCGAATACGGACCTCGGCCAATTGGGCGACGCCATGAAATACGTGGCCCCGGTCGCAAACGGACTAGGTTATTCGATAGAAGATACGGCCGCAGCTGTCGCGAAAATGTCAGACGCCGGTATTCAGGGATCGATGGCGGGTACCGCGCTAAGGGCGACGCTATTGCATTTGTCAAATCCGGTAGGGCAGACGGCGAAGGCGGTCAAAAAGTACAATCTCGAATTGGAAGACGCCAACGGAAACTTAAAGTCGCTACCGGAATTGATCGGATACATTTCGAAGAACCTCGAAGGAATGTCAGACGCACAAAAAACGGCAACAGCGGCTCAGCTCGTCGGAACGGAAGCTGCCTCCGGATTCGTAACGTTGCTTGGCGTTGGCGAAAAAGGACTGCGAGATTATTCTAATGCATTAAAGAACGCAGGAGGGACGGCTGATCGCGTAGCCAAGACGCAAATGGATAACCTGAAAGGCTCCTTCGAAAAGTTTAAAAGTGCGTTAGACGGCCTCGGCATCAAGATCGGCAACGAGTTTTTGCCTACTTTCCGAAAAATTGTAGACGAGGGAACGAAAATACTCGATTTCCTTAACAAGTTGAATCCGGGGATCATTACGACAGGACTCGAAATGGCCGGGACAGCTGCGGCGATTGCGCTCGTAGCAGCTTCAGCCGTTAAGCTCGGAATCGCGTTAAAAGGCCTTTTCGTATCGATGGGGCCTGCCGGTTGGGTCATAGCTGGACTATCGATTCTTGGCGGCTTGTTGGTCGGTGTCGCAGAGGGGTACGACGCTATGAATACGGTCAGCTTAGAGGCAGCAGAGACCAAACAAAAAGAGATCGAATCGATTGAAAGCCTAGCGGTAGAGTTCGACAAACTTAAAAACAAGACGAAATTGACTGCGGATGAATTCGCTCGCTACCTTGACATAAATGATCAATTAAAGACCGAGACAGATCCAGATGTTATTAAGCGGCTTAAAGATGAGCAGGCTGACCTTAAGAAAAATTCCGGTTTAACAAATAACGAATTTGATCGCTTTTTAAAACTGAACGATGAGGTAATTAAAAAATCGCCGGATACAGAGGCGGCGATCAGCTCTCAGGGAAATGCAGTCGCTAAGAACACAAATGCGCTTAAAGCGTTGAACGCGGAGAAAGCCGAAGAACTCCGATTAGAGCTTGAGAAGCAGAAAAACCTAGCAGAGAAAAATTATGATAAGAACTTAGAGAAGCAGAAGAACATCCAAAAAGAAATTAACGATCTCGCAAAAGAACGGCAGAAAATCGAGGCTGATGTCCAGGCCCAATTGGATATCGTAGAGTCTACTGAGAAGAAGATCGCCCAGGCTAAGTTAGATGGGAATAAGAAAGAAGCCGAATCTCAGGAGACCGTTCTTGATGTTCAAAAAGGGACTTTAGCAACCCTACGCGGGCAGTTAGATACGATTTACGGGAAAATCGGTGCGAAGAATACTGAGTTAAACAAGGTTAACGAAGAGCTTGGAAAACTGGACACTATCAAACAAAAGATGGTCGATCTCGAGCTCCGTCAGGTCGGTTTGAATGCGAAAAAAGGAGAAGGCGTCAACGTTCTCAAGAAAGAAATTGCTAATCTCAAAGACGCGAAAGCCAATCTCGAAAACAACACGACGGCTGCGGACAAGAAGACGAAGGAGTATCGTGATGCCGTTAAAGCAATCGATAAAGAAATCGCGCAGCTTCAGTCGGCCAAATCGAAGGTTCAGGAGATTACAAACGAAGCCGAAAATATGAACGCAAAGCTGGCGAGAAGGATCAGTAAAAAGATCCACGTCACATACAGCATGGACGGATCGGAAATCGAAGAGAGTGCGGAGACATTCAAGAAGACGCACGGTAAGGGCGGACGTGAAACTCCGTATCATATCGGCGGCATCGTCGGCCGCGGACAGATCAACAGGCTCCATACCGGTGGCCTTGCGTCTAAGTTCGAAAATGCTCCGATGAGCCACGAAGTAGACATCCGGGCACTACGGAACGAAATGGTCCTGACGGAAGCGCAGCAGGCAAATTTAATGCGGATGATTGACGCAGGTCATACGGCGGCAGTCGGAAGCCAGGCCGGAGCTTCGCCGGAAGTATTGGCGGCTCTTACATCTATCGAAAGAGCCATCCGCAACAGTGACGGCCAAGTAATCATGATGAGCGACGAAGTTGTCGGGCGCTTGGTGGAGCCGTATGTGAGCCGGCAACAGGCCGAGGAAGTGGGCGTCTTGAATGCGTTTAATATTTAATGGACAGGAGGTGCTTGCGTGGAAAAAATCCCGATAACAGATAGCAATTTTAAGATCGTATACGATAACGGGTCCACCGTCGATATGGCGAGGGACCTTTCTATTTTAGTTCGAAGCTTTGTTCCGGGTGCGCCATCTCCTAACATCTATTACGAAAAAATCGAAGGAACAAACGGCAGCATTAGAACAGGAAAAGACTTCGGAATACGGTCGATCAAAGCAGAATGCCGCCTGTTTGCCGAAGACACGGACGATTTCTTCTTGCTGCGGAACAAAATAGTAGCGGCACTTTACAAGCAGACGCAATTCTACATCATTGTAGAATCGGAGCCTTATAAGCGATGGAAGGTGGAAGTAAGCTCGTCTTTTGACGTTGACCGCATCGGAACAACGGGAGACTTTAATATTCAATTTGACTGTGCGGACGGATTTGCGGAATCGCTCGGCACGACACTCGATCCGTTCACGTTTGACGCGAATAGGTGGCTTTTGGGAGTAGGGCTCACCGATACCATCCCGTCGTATACACACAAGACTACGTCGTTTTCAATCTATAATGCGGGGGATATTCCTATAGATCCGGTTGAGATGCCGTTAATTATTACGTATAAAGGCAAGTCGTCAAATCTTAAAATTACGAATCAAACAACCGGAGATGTTTGGCAGTATTTTGGCACAACAGCGTTAGGGGACACGATTGTCCTTAATCGAGTTAGGGCGTCTAAAAATAATACTAGTATATTCGGAAACACAAATCGAAATTTGATCACGCTTGCTCCAGGATGGAATCAGTTCAAGTTAAGCGGAACAACAGGCAGTATCGAGACCTCTTTTAACTTCCGTTTTTACTACGTATCGTGAGGTGAAGTTTTTGAAGGCATTATCCGTACGCAGCAGGCTCGGACAAGAGGAAGCGTTGACTAAGTATGGCGTAACAAGAAAGCGAGGTCTAAACAGTGAAAAGTACATCGATGTCACGGTCGTTAGGCACGAAACAAACGCTCACTCCTTTCCTTTGGTTCAGCCGGAGAATTATTTGATATACGAAGGTGAAGAGTACGTCATCCGTCCAATCAACGCCTCCGTTCGGTCTGTGAAAGTGAAAGGCATTCATCGCATGTTTATCGATCTTGCTGACGTTTATATTTACGAAGTCGAGGAGAAAGAAAAAGATTATACGATCGAAGAGGCTCTAAATATCGCATTGAAAGGGACCGGTTACAATTACGAAGTTGATAAGACCGGGTTGCCGTCTACGATCAAAGTTTCGAATTTTGGCGACAACTTTTCGCTTGATCTTTTGAAGACGATCGTCTCGGAGCTCGGTGCCGAGTTTGATTGCGCAGGCAAGACTATTTATATTGCGAAGCAGATTGCGAGATACACCGACCATCAGGTCCGGCACAGACTTAACGCTGCCAACCCATCGAAAGAAATCGATACAAGCCAGCTCAAAACGTTTATCAAAGGATTCGGTAAAAAAGACGAAAAAACCGGAACTTATGCGGTCACAGCGGAATATACGAGTCCACTAGCGAGCATTTACGGGGTTCGCCATGCGGCGCCTGTTCGCGATGACAAGTATACGGAGAAGAACAAAGACCAGCTAATTGCGCAAATGAAGAAGGAGCTTCACGATCAGATCGACATTTCAATTTCGCTCACTTATGTCGAGCTTTCCGAACTCGGTATTCAAGATATACAACTGGGAGATTACGTCTGGTGCATTTTAGATCCGTTAGATATTGACGTGCAGATACGCGTCGTAGAAGTCGAGGATTATTCTGATCCGTTAAAATCTCCGAAATTCACATTCGGAAGCATTGTTCAGAAGGCTCCGAGTATAGTCGCGTCCTTTAAAAAGACGCAGAAGACGTTATCCAAAATCGTAGATTCACGAACGGGAAAGCTGCGAGAGGAGTCCGTCAAAATTGGGAGCGGTACGAAGTTTGATCCGGGTTACGATCCGACGCTAATAAGCATTCCACAATACGGACTTGCTTCCGCGAATTCTGACGGTTTGATGAGTTCGGGAGATTTCGTTAAGTTGTCGAATATTCAAGTCGGGCCTGACGGCAAAGTAATCGTAGATCTTGCGACGGATAACAAAGCGGGTTTAATGAGCGCGGCAGATTTTACGAAGTTGAAACGGATTATTATGCCGGCATCGGGTGACGTCGATATACAGTCGATTTTAGACAGACTAGCTGCGCTTGAGGCTAAGGTAGGAGAATGATAAAGGAGGAGACGAATGGCGAAATATCCGTATCGGAAAGCCGGGACTACCTGGGACCGTGTCTTTCGGAATAATTATAACCAGAACATGGCCGATATTGAATCGGATATTAGGGCAACTAATACGGTTATTGACGAACATAAAAAAGCCAAAAACGCCCATACATCCGAACAAATATCGCACGAAAGCGGACTAAATGTCGGACAGGAAATCGAAGTAACGAAGGCGCGCTTTAGAAATCTCGTCCTAAATGTCGACGGAACCAACGTTAAAGAAGTCGTCGATGCCCGTGTCGGCCGGGACGGGACGATTTATCCGACGCTCAGGGATCGTTTAGACGCCGACGGACAGACGGTTGATGACATAAAGGACGATCTTATCACGAGAATCAGCTTTAAAAATGCACTTAGTTATGGCGCAGATCCTACGGGGAAAACACCGTCAGCGGATGCGATTCAAAGCGCGCTGGACGAAATCCACAGCGAAGGCGGCGGTTGGCTCGTCATTCCTGGCGGTACTTATCTGATCGATAAACGCATGATCATTTACGAAAACACACACGTTACAATGGCGGCTGATTGCGTGCTGCTTCGAGGATGGTCTGGCGGATTCTTTGCAAACGGTAAGCCCACCGATAATTTCTCCGGATATTCCGGAAGAGGTAACATCGTCATTGAGGGCGGTATGTTAGATGGGAATTACCTGAAGATCGAAACATATAAAACGAATGCGATGGACAGCGTTATTATCGGACACGCGAAAAATATCGTTATTGATAATGTAACGTTTAAAGACGTGATCACCGACCACGCAATCGACGCAAATGGATGCAATGGCCTGCGAATCACAAATTGCAGATTTACCGGATTTATCGATACTAGCGGAACACGTCCTTTTTCAGAAGCAATTCAGCTCGGGGAGTTTACGCAAGGCGGCGTCAACATTTTCGGAGCCTTCGACAGCACACCGAACACTAACGTCTATATTGCGCATAACTACTTCGGTAAGTCCGACCTTTTAGGAGGTTGGGGATGCGCTGTCGGAAACCACTACGCTGTATACGACGTTTTCCAGACGAACATAACGATTTTTGACAATACGATCGAGGATTGCGGGTATGCTGGCGTTCGGACTTTTAAGTGGGGCGAAGTCAAAATTATTAACAACGTCTTCAGACGAAATCGGGAGTGCATCCGGATATCTCAAGTTTCCGGCGGAATCGAAAGCTCTAAAAATGCCTCTGGTGTGCAGATGAATCGCCCGCAAAACGCTCAAAACATTTTAATCCAAGGGAACGACTTCTATGAATATACGGTCTGCGGCATAGTGACCTACGGACAGATTTATAACAAAGAAGCTGCTTGGAGCGATGGTATCCGGATCTTCGGAAACTACTTTAAACTGCGGGAGAAAGATATCGGCAGCTACGGCAATGAGCAGGCGATTCAGATAGTCTACGGAAGGAACGTCTTCATCTCCGATAACAGGATTTTCGGAGGGCGTAGGGGCATCTGGCTCGAAGGATGTTTTAATACGTTCATCTCGAACAATTATATATCGTGCGTAGATACGGAAGCGATTTACGTTGCGAAAAGTCGCGACACATCTTCGACTATTACAAAGTCTACGCATTTATCGATAGACGGAAACGAAATTAACACGATCGGTCGAAACGGGATATACGTTCAGAATTGCGATAATTTCGATGTGCGGAACAACAACATATTCAATACGAATATTGAACAGGGCACAAAAGATCGCGGAGGTGTTTTCGTAGAAAAGGCTTACGATGGACGTATCGAAGGTAACCGAATCAGAGGTGTAGAGAAAATATTCGCAATCTTAGTCCAGTCTACCGCAACTGAAGTGAACGTGTTTAACACGAAGGGAACTGGTCGCGTCATCGTTCAAGGTGATTCGAATCTTAACGGATATTACGGCACAACACAGAATGATTATATAAGAAAAATCAGCACGAAGAGCAGCAGCTAAATAAAAGGGAGGGATTTCTCCGTATGTTATATAAAGATTCCGAAGTCCATTTCAATATAAATCCGCAAATCAAACGAAGTATTGCCGCGAACATTCAATTTAGTACGCAGGACATCAATACGGCAAAGCTAACGTTCAGCTTAACGAAGGACGGCGTGCCGTTGCCGATAAGCCAAGCGACTCACGGTAAGTTGTTTATGCGGTTTGCGGACGGAAGCAAGTTCTACGTTAATACGGAAGTTCAAGACGCGCTAGGGGGCGTTATTTTTTATGTCCTGACGTCGGATCAAGTTACGCATTACGGAACGGTGCAGGCCGAGCTTTACGTTAATTATGACAACGGCCAGAAATTGAGCGTCCATAAATTTTCGTTTGAAATCGATCGAGCACTCGTCGATCAGGATATCGCCCCGGTGGCCGAATATTATGTTGACGATTTCGAATCGCTAAAGGCCGTCATTCAGGAAATGGCGGATGATGCCGAACAGGTTCTCGCTGAGTTACAGAAGAAATTCGAAAATCTCGATAACATTGAAACGAAAGAAGGCGCGCAGGAGAAGGCGGACGCTGCGGAAGCTGGTGCGAAAGCCTATACCGACGAACACGCAGCTAAGACTGATAATCCGCACAAGGTAACGAAATCTCAGGTCGGCCTCTCTAACGTTGATAATGTAAAACAGGCGTCCAAAACCGATTTTGACGGTCACGTTGCCGACACAGCGAACCCTCACGCAGTCACGAAAGCACAAGTCGGGCTGTCGGATGTAGACAACGTTAAGCAGGCGAGCAAGACCGAATTTGATACGCACAACAGCGACAACACTCGCCATATTACTGCGTCCGAGCGGACGAAATGGAATGCCGGTCAGCTTTTTAAGTTAACCGAAGATAGTGGAGACAGAAAACTAATTCCTGATGGTACTGACTTATTAACCTTACCGTCCGGTCTCTATTATGGCGTCAGCAGCAAAATTGTAAACTCTCCGGATCCGAATGCGGTCGAATGGTTTCATTACGACGTTTCAACTAATAGCGCGCGCAAAACGATCGTTGTAACAGCTACAGCCAATCCTAAAAGATGGTTCGGAACAATTCACACAGACGGATCGTTTAAAGGTTGGCACAGATTTATAACGGAAGATGATTTTTTAAAGAAAACTTTTGTAGAAACGTATGACTTCGATAACTCTTCGTTTACTGCTACTGAAGGTATTGTAACAAAAATAAAATTCGGAGCAGCTCGGGCAGACGATCAATCCGAGTATGATCAAACAAAATCAGAAGTTACTTTAAAAAACAGCGGTTTGTATTTGATAAGGATATATATTTCAGCGACCGCTATCCCAGCAAACTCAGATATATCTTTGATCTGCTATGTTAACGATGCTCATTATCAAACAATATCGTACTGGTATCCTTCAAGAACTACGCAGACAGAGGTGGCGATTTTGCAACAAAAATTCAGTAGCGGGGATAAAGTGACATTTCACATATTCCCTAAAGTGACCGGAAGCACGCCTTCATCAGTCAATGTGAAATCCGCGTTTTTGACGATGTCACAAATTAGATAACGAGAGGGAGTGAGTATAGATGAATTTAGCGCTGGCCGTTAAATATCTTTTCCCTAACGCGGTAATTGGGGAGGATTTTGTTATTCGAGATGACGGGGACGGACGTGGTCAATATATCGAAACTTGGAAGATAAGTGACCCACAACCAAGCGATCAAGAATTACAAGAAGCATGGGAGAAGTATTTGGCGGATCCTATTATAGACGCCCCGCAAACTCCAGATACTTCTCAACAGCTATTGAAGTTAGGTCAGGAAATATCCTTTTTAAAGCTCGAAATTCTGGCTCTTAAAGGAGGTGCGTCTAATGGATCTTAATTTTTGGGTGTATGCACTTTTTTATAATTGGGCCGATACTTCTATGGTTAAGCAAGCACTACAATACAATGACGTAACAATCGAGGAGTTAAGAGACGGTGTAGATCAAGGATATGTTACGCCTGAGCAGTTCCAAGAAATAACTGGCGAGAAGTACGTTGCCTAGATGAGGAAAAGCATGGTAATATAATCCTATGAGAAAATTATTTTTTATATCGCTAACTATTATGCTTTTACTTAGTGTGAATGTTGGGTGTAGCAACGTCGATGCTACAGCAAGCAAATCGAAAGAATATTCACCTCTTATAATCGCACATAGAGGAGCTTCGGAGCTGGAGCCTGAACATACAATCAGATCTTATTCTAGAGCAATTAAGGACGGGACCGACTTCATTGAGATTGATTTAAGGATGACGAAAGACGGAAAACTAGTCGCTTTTCACGATGAAGACATGTCCCGTACAACAGATGGAAAGGGAAACATTGAAGATTTATCGTTAAACCATGTCAAAGAATTGCGAACTGAAAAAGATCAACAGGTCTTAACTCTTGAAGAGATTATCAAGAAATACGGGGATTCAACGAAGTATTATATAGAGACTCGCGAAGATTCTAAAGGCCGTTTGGTTATGGAGAAGAAACTGATCGATATACTCAATCGCTATAATTTACTTGAAAATAATCAAGTAATCATTCAGTCGTTTAGCGCGAAAAGTTTGAAACAAGTTAGAAAACTCAATAAAGAAGTTCCCATCGTACAACTTGTGCAGACTTGGGATGCGGAGAAACTGTCCGAAAGAATTAAAGACTATAAAAAATACGCATATGCGATTGGAATTAGTTCTCAGACGCTGTCTGACAAGGAAGTGAAAATGATTCATGACGAGGACATGGAGGTCCATACGTTCTTCCGTGTCGAGTTAGAGAAAGAGGAAACAAAGCGAATGATTGAACTAAAAGTCGACGGTATGTTCACTAATAACCCGGCCTATTTAAATAAATTACTCGATGAATCAAAGTAATAGCTGTCTTAGCACCTCATTCGCAGAGGTGTTTTTATTTTGCCTAAATTTAGAGGAGGCGTAATCATTGGGCGAACCGTCGAACAACGAATTGCACGGTAAGATAGCCGACATTCGTGAATGGTTAGTACGAATCGATACGAAAGTCGACTATTTCAACGAAGTAAAACATACGGCAGATCGAGCGTATGAAAAGGCAGACGAAGCGTTGGCGCTCGCGAAAGAAAGTCGGGCGGATATCTCCGACATGAAAGCAAATACGAAATGGTTATGGGGCGTAATTCTCACGGTCGTCGGGTTGGCGATCTCGGGGATTGCGCTATTTTTATGAGCCCGTTCGGTGAGAGTCCGGCGGGCTTTTTATATACGGAAAAATAACGAAAGGGAGACGATTAAATGGCGATTTCAGTTACGAAAAACCTCGTCGCGTCAAGCAAGTATTCCGTTAAGTGTCCGTATTCAATGGATGCGAAGTACATCACGTTTCACAATACGGCGAACAACGCTTCAGCAGCGAATGAAATTGCGTACATGATCCGCAATAACAACGAAGTATCGTATCACTTCGCGGTAGACGATAAAGAGGTCGTTCAGGGGATTCCGACTAACCGTAACGCATGGCATTGCGGAGACAGGAACGGACCGGGCAACCGTTCATCTATCGGCGTCGAAGTTTGCTATTCGAAATCAGGCGGCGCTAAGTATAAAGCGGCCGAAAAGCTTGCGATTAAATTCATCGCTCAGCTATTAAAAGAGCGCGGTTGGGGCGTTGATCGCGTTAAAAAACACCAGGATTGGAGCGGAAAATACTGTCCGCACCGTGTACTCGATGAGGGACGTTGGGATGCGGTGAAGGCGGCTATCGCTGCGGAATTGAAAGCTCTCGGAGGAAAGTCGTCTAGTTCAGCGGCTAAGTCATCCGGCACGACTTATACCGTTAAAAAGGGCGATACGCTTTCCGCTATTGCTAAAGCGAATGGAGTAAGCGTGGCGAGCCTTCAGAGCTGGAACAACATCAAGGATCCGAATAAAATTTACGTTGGTCAAGTGCTGAAGCTTAAAGGAACGCCTAAACCGGCTGCGGCTCCGAAACCATCCGGATCCTCTAAAAAGACGTTCACGCTGCCGGGCGGAATCCTTAAAGTAACGAGCCCACTGACGAAAGGGACAAAGGTTACGCAAGTTCAGACCGCGCTTGCTGCCGTTTACTTCTACCCGGACAAAGGCGCCAAGAATAACGGAATCGACGGCTATTACGGCCCGAAAACAGCGAACGCAGTCAAACGATTCCAGTCGATGCATGGACTCGCAGCTGACGGAATTTACGGACCTAATACGAAAGCTAAACTCGCTGCTGCGCTGAAAAAAGCCGGCTATTCCGTAAACTAATCGAAAAGGGAGACGATATTATGAACGTAAAGACAATCGAAAATATTAGCGCGGGCACAGTCGCCCGGTTCGTACTACTTGCGCTGGCACTCGTTAACCAGACGCTTACGATGACGGGGCACAGTCCGATTCCGGTCGATGAGGAAGGCGTGCAGCAGTTTATTTCGCTCGCGTTCATGGGCGTAACTTCGCTGTGGGCGTACTGGAAAAATAACGACGTGACGAAGAAAGCGCGGACAAAAGGCGAATAAATAACGGAACTTTTGGCGGGCGCCTGCGTATAAAAGCGTAGGTGCTCTTATACATAATTGTGGTGACATAATACTTTAATTTCAGTTAAAATTGAGTGAGAACTTAAAGGGGGTTTAATTATGGTGAAATTCATCAAATTTATAGGTTTTGCAATATTAGCAGTAGGCATAATTTCTTTTCTATTTTTAGGTTTTGGAATGAAGACATATGAGCCTGGATTAACAGAAGGTTTTACTTACGAAGAGCTGCATCCCTTAAGATGGGTTTATGCGTTTGCGTCCTTGCTTTCAAGCTCTTTCTTCGGAAGTGTATTACTTGGGATATCCCGGCTAGTAGAGCGAAAAGATGAAGAAATAAATTATATTAAAGATATTCATACGGACATGAGATTAATGAAAGCTCGAAACGGCATAGTAGATTAATCAACGCCCCAACTATAATCGGTTGGGGTTCTTTTTTTTTATTCACTCTACTACATCGATTGAGTCACGGGCATCAAATAGTTCATTCATATCTGTGATATTAAATTTATCAATTATTTTTTCGAGTGCCTCTTTTGGATACCTTTTGGTTTTCCCCGAACATAGTTCACTCACAGCGCGAGTTGATAACTCCAATTCCTCTGCGATTTCTTTTTGTTCATATCCGTGCTCCTCAAGCAGTTCTTTTAAACGAAGACGCATCGGCCCCACCCTTTCTCCTTGCATATTCGTAGTATACGACAAAGTTAAAAATTACGCAAACCGTAATTGACAATTCCGTTTAGTGTAATTATACTTACGTTAAACGTAAATTACGGAAGGCGGAATCGTTATGCATTATTTAGCGGAACATCAAACGTTCGCTTCGACGGCCGAACTCAACACGGCAGTCTACGAACATATCAAACGCAATACATACGAATTAAACGACACGGACCGGCTTACGCTGAAGACGATTGCTCGTTATGCGGTCAAGTTCGCCGGCGCAGCGCATCTCAAAGCGGAGACACTCGCGGACCTGATCGGAAAGTCCGTCAAGACGGCGCGTCGTGCCGTCAACAAACTCGCATCACTTTCGATCATCCAGAAGGTCGCGACAACACGGAAAATAAACGGCGGCCACGGCGCAAATATTATCGTCATTCTTCCGGTTGACCAGTCGACAATGACCACGCGTGAGGATGTCGAAAAGCCAACGGAGCCAACGGATGAAGCGCCTAAAATTACGAATGAACCATCGCATTCTATTAATCTTTCAAAAAATCACGTAATAGATACGGTGCCGGCCTGCGGTCTTAAAAACGCGTTACCAAGCGAAATCTACTCCGCAATGGCGCGCTACTTTGAAGCGGACGAAATTTATAAATACTACGGAATCTTATTGCGGGCTAAGGCATGCGTAGATCCGACGCTGATACTCGAAGAGCATCCGCAGCCATTCGTTGAAGCGTGGCATGCAGCGATTCTCAAACGAAAACAGCAGAAAATTAGATGCTTTGACGACTACCTATACGCTAGCTTCCGACAAGCCGCATGGACTGTAAAAGCCCGTGAAAATCGCGTTAAAAACGTTGGGCTATTGGCAGAATTCGAAACGTTCCTCCAAGCGGAATAGATTGCGTAAGAACATTTGTTCGTGTTATACTTTCGTCATAGATAACGAATAGGACCGAAGGAGGAACCACGAATGACATTACGCGATAGAGGGACGATGAAATGGACGTCTATATTCTTGCCGGAGCATATCGCGAGTATCCGGAAACTTAAATCCGAAATCGATCACGCATATGAGCGGAAGCCATCGATTGATCCGGAGCAGTGGTCGGACTTTGAATCGAAGATACAATACGCGTACAGGACCGGCCAGGATTGCGAAATCCGTTACTGGCGGAATTGGGTGGCGGAGAGGGTGAGCGGCGTGATTGAATCCGTGGATCCGGTCGGAGGGTCATTGCGGATTGACGGCGTTGACATACCGTTCAGGGAGATCGTGTGGGTTGCGTTGGAGGACGTGTGACCGACGGCTGACATACCGAGTTTCTTCTATAGAATAAATACGCTTGACATTTCCGCCAATTTTTAGCGATAATGATGTACGTAAGCATCATTCGTTCTTGTACGTAAGACTAACGGAAGTACGTCGGACATACAAATCCGATTGAATCAACGTTTGACATACCGGTGACGTCTCAATCGGCCTTCTAAGCCGTCGGTCGGGAGTTCGAATCTCTCCTGGGACGTCTCTGGAAAAAGCCTCAAACTTCTTGGTATACAAGGGTTTGAGGCTTTTTTATTTGATGGGACTTCTGCTCTATTTTTGGTTTGAAAATGTGTTTTGGGAGTGGATTTAAAACTCCATTATTTATTGGATAACCTATTAAAATATACACTCCATTTTTTCATTTATAACAACTTCTGAGGTACCTAATCCTCTTTCTATACTTCTTCCAAGAACATCTCCATTTGTATCTTGAGGTGAGAGTAGTTCTCTGAATGGCCTTTTTCTTCAAATAACAACATCCTAAAAATTCCCTTTCATCATTTCGAACAAAATGAAAAAGATAAAGGGTGTGATCAATTTTAAGGAGGATGTTGTCATGACAAAACAACAGCAAAACCAGCAGCAAAAACAAAAGCAACAAAAACAAAAGCATGAGCAGCTGCTCGGAGTGAACATCACGGATACCGAACTTGCTCAGGAATTCGGAAATATCCAGCAGCAGCTTGCCCAGCTGGAGCAAACTGTTAATCAAATGGGGTCACAGCAGCAGGGCCAAAGCGGCCAGCAGAGCTCTCAATTGAGCCAGGGAATCAATCAGCTGAAGCAGCAAATTCAGCAGTTCAGCTCCCAATCTCAGCAGCAGATGCAGCAGACGGATCAGCAAATTCAGCAAAGCATTCAGCAGGCTGTCCAGCAGCTGAATCAGGCTCTTCAAGGGATCCAGACAAACCAGGCCATGAACCAAATGAGCCAGGCACTTCAGCAGGCGCAGCAGTCATTTAACCAGCAAGGACAGCAAGGTCAACAGGGTCAGCAAAACCAACAAAACCAGCAGCACAATCAAAATTTCCAGCAGCCCCTCCAATAAAAAAGCTTAAAAGAGCCGTTTAGCACGGCTCTTTTTTATATCGGTCATTCCTCGTTTTGATCCTTTTCGTCATGGGTTGGATGCGCCCCGGGGTACTGCCGCGGCATTCCTTGGTGGAGGTTGCGGAATTCATATGTGAAATTGCTGTAGTACTGCTGACCTTCCTTCCATGGCGTGTTTTTGTTTTCAACAGGCTTGTCTTTGCCCTGGGCAGCTCCATATGCTCCTTCAGGAAATTCTTCTGCCGTTAAAAAGTTTCTTTGTGTTTCAACGTTTGACAGTTCTTTTTTGTCGTCCATCAGATCACCCCTGTTTTAGTTTTATTGTTGCCATGAAAAAGAAGAGCTATGTGTTTTCGTTTTGTGCAGTACGATTCATTTTAAGAACGGGAGAAGATGCTCATTTTCTGCCGAGAGTACAACGGGCAAATGCGCCGATCGCAACGAAAAGCACAGAAAAAACCTTTCAGATGTTATGGTATTTTATGGTTTATTGGTTCTTTTCTCCTCAGCATTTAAGAACGGTTCTTCTATCTTAATACCCGTCTATTCTCGCTTTTTGTTATACATCTCAATTCAGCAATGGTTTAATCTGTTTTTCAGATTGATGTAAATGGGGCATTGGTTGTAAAATTTACCATGTAGAAAATCTTACAACGTTCGTTCTGCTTTTATTTTAGAAAGGGAGCTGAAGAAAGATGCATACGCTAGAAAAAATGGAGCAAACAAATGTTCAGATGGCGAGAGATTATGTGACAAAAGCATATGAGACAGTGCGGCAGCGAAATCTTCACGAAAGCGAATTTCTTCAAGCTGTAAAAGAAATTTTCGATTCCCTCGTCCCTGTATTGGCAAGACATCCAAAGTATATCGAACACCGCATTCTTGAAAGGATTGCAGAGCCTGAACGGATGATCACCTTCAGGGTGCCGTGGGTCGATGATGAAGGCAATATCCAGGTTAACAGGGGATACCGGGTTCAATTTAACAGCGCAATCGGTCCGTATAAAGGCGGCATCCGTTTTCATCCTTCTGTAAATGCGAGCATTATTAAATTTTTGGGCTTCGAACAAATTTTTAAAAATTCTTTGACCGGCCAGCCAATCGGCGGCGGAAAAGGCGGGGCTGATTTTGATCCGAAGGGCAAGTCTGACAGGGAGATCATGAGTTTTACGCAAAGCTTCATGAATGAACTGTACAGACATATCGGACCGGACACGGATATCCCTGCCGGTGATATTGGTGTCGGAGCTAGGGAAGTCGGGTTTATGTTCGGACAGTATAAAAAGATTCGGGGCCGCTATGATGCAGGTGTGTTAACAGGCAAAGGCCTTGAATACGGGGGCAGTTTGACGAGGAAAGAAGCGACAGGGTACGGTCTGGTTTATTTCGTAGAAGAAATGCTGAAGGATCAGGGGCTGCGTTTTGAAAACAGCACCGTTGTCGTCTCCGGTTCAGGCAATGTCGCGCTGTATGCGATGGAAAAAGCGGCTCAATTCGGCGCAAAAGTAGTGGCCTGCAGTGATTCTGACGGCTATGTCTATGACGAAAAAGGCATCAGCCTTGAGACGGTGAAGCGGCTTAAAGAAAGCGGGAACGGAAGGATTCGCGAGTATGTCAGCGAGCATCCGGAAGCACACTATTTCGAAGGATGCTCCGGTATTTGGTCTATTCCGTGCGATATCGCGCTTCCGTGCGCGACCCAGAACGAAATTGACGAAGAGGCGGCCGGAGTGCTCATTTCAAATGGGGTCAAAGCCGTCGGAGAAGGGGCGAATATGCCGTCTGAAGAGGGCGCCGTCAAACGCTTTTTGGATGCGGGGGTTCTTTTCGGGCCGGCTAAGGCTGCAAATGCCGGCGGTGTGGCCGTTTCAGCGCTCGAAATGGCGCAGAACAGCGCACGGCTCCACTGGACGGCGGAAGAAACGGATGAGAAGCTCAGAACGATCATGACCGATATTTACAAGAGAAGCGTTGAAGCGGCTTCAGAATACGGACGTCCCGGCAATCTGCTTGACGGCTGCAATATAGCCGGATTTATTAAAGTGGCGGATGCGATGATCGCTCAGGGAGTCGTTTAACCGTAAAAAGAGAGAGCAAAATGCTCTCTCTTTTTTGTGCTTTGTTAATCTTCTCTGAATCCACCGGTAAAGCCGTGCACAGCGGGAACGGAAATTCCCGGATAGCTGATGCTGAATCCGAGAGTCGGAGTGGTGAACACTCCGCCGTACGGATAATAGGTATAGGGCCCGTGTGCTGAAGGATTATAGACATAAGTAGTCGGATAACCGAAGTATCCCGGGTATTGGCGCACGCGGGGATCAGAGTATGGAGGAAAGGTGCGGTACATCATATTCACCCGTTTCTATTTGGATTAACAGCAGTTTATGTAAAAAATCGTAAAATGGAGTCTGTACACAAATGTGGTAAAAAATCTAACCTTCCGGGATGAAATTTCAAAAAGTTGTCAGTCATAAAATCTAACAAAACTGTATAAAACACCAGTTTTTTTATGTAATCTTTATAGATTGCATAAAAAATTTCAAATTGTTTTTCAATTTTGCATTTCCTTTTATATCAATCATGTAAGCGTATACAAGTAGATTGATTAATCGAAATTGTCTAATAATTTTAAAAAATACGGTTGACACTGCATGTAAAGGGGCGTAATATGAGTTCAAACAAAAGAACAAATCACTTGAAAACTTTTCATCTTTCCCGGGAATGACAGCGGGAAAACGGGTTCCCGCATCATCGATTTTTAACCGTTTAAAGCGTTCATTTACAACAGAAAGGTGTGCTAGAGGGATGGGGGACCAGAAAGACCAGTGGATCTTCCTAAACGACAAACTCGTTAAAAAAGAAGACGCTAAAATATCAGTCTATGATCACGGATTTTTATACGGGGACGGCGTGTTTGAAGGGATCAGGGTATACGACGGCAACATCTTCAGAATGAAAGAGCACATGGACCGCCTCTACGATTCTGCGAGATCGATCATGCTGGAGATTCCATATCAGCAGGAAGAACTGACACAGCACGTTCTCAAAACAGTCGAAAAAAACGGGCTTAAAGACGCTTACATCCGCTTGGTCGTTTCAAGAGGAGCAGGTGACCTCGGACTCGATCCAAACAATTGTTCACACCCGAGTGTCATTATAATTGTCGAACCATTGGCAATATTCCCGAAACACTTATATGAAACGGGAATTGACATCGTTACGGTTCCGACAAGAAGAAACAGACCTGATGTGCTGAGCCCTAAAGTGAAATCGCTGAACTATTTAAACAATATTCTTGTCCGGATCGAGGCGCACATGGCGGGCGTGACAGAAGCGCTCATGCTCAATGATCAAGGCTATGTCGCCGAAGGTTCTGCGGATAACGTATTTATTTATAAAAGCGGAAAGCTTTTGACGCCTCCGGGCTATATCGGAGCGCTTGAAGGAATCACTCGGAATGCCATTATCGAAATAGCGCAGGAGCTCGGCTATGAAGTGAAGGAGGAGCCGTTTACCCGCCATGACGTATACACAGCCGACGAAGTGTTTTTAACCGGAACGGCTGCAGAAGTCATCGCGGTCGTTAAAGTTGACGGCCGCAAGATCGGGGACGGCAAACCGGGAGTCCACACAAACCGGATGCTTGAAAAGTTCCGCGAGCGCGTCGTCCGTGAAGGGATAAAAGTCAGCCTCGAAGATCAAAGCTTAAGTGTCAGTTGAATAAAGACAAACGTTGAAGAGGATAAGTAACAGCGGAAACGCCGCCTGCAGAGAGCCGGGATTGCTGGAAACCGGTGACGGCCTCCGCTTGTGAACTCCCCTCTGAGTGTCAGCCTGAACGACTTCCAAGTTTAGTAAGGCTGGCCGGGTGAACGTCACGAAGGTTCACTCGTTATTAAACCGGATAAGCGATTATCCATAAGGCGGCTTTCGAAAGCCGCGAACAAGGGTGGTACCGCGGAAAGAAAAGCCTTTTCGCCCCTTTGGCCTGCAAGGTGTGCAGCGTCAACAGTGGGCGGGAAGGCTTTTTTTAGCTGCAAAAGCAGATTGGAAACATGCTTTGCGGCATATATACATGAATTATTTTTAAAAAAACCACGTGAATGAACAGTGATGATGATCACTTGATAAGGAGGAAGAAAAATGGGGACGAATGTACAGTTGGATGCTGAAAATGCCCAATGTACACAAACAATGGCAGGGGCGTCAATGCTGATTGAGGCTTTAAAACAGGAAAATGTCGAAGTGATCTACGGGTATCCCGGCGGTGCGGTCCTGTCGATTTATGACAAACTCTACGGATCGGGGATGTTTCATGTACTAACGCGCCATGAACAAGGTGCTATCCACGCAGCCGAAGGATATGCGAGGATTTCGGGGAAACCGGGTGTCGTCATCGCCACATCCGGTCCGGGAGCGACCAACCTTGTAACAGGTCTGGCCGACGCGATGATCGATTCATTGCCTCTCGTCGTATTCACCGGTCAGGTTGCGACCTCGGTTATCGGATCTGACGCATTTCAAGAAGCTGATGTCATCGGAATTACGATGCCGATTACAAAGCACAGCTACCAGGTTCGCCATGCAGAAGATCTGCCGAGAATTATTAAAGAAGCATTTCATATCGCAACAACAGGAAGACCGGGCCCCGTTTTAATCGATATTCCTAAAGACATCGCCGTTGTAGAAGGAGAATTCCGCTACGACCATGAGATTCACCTTCCTGGCTATCAGCCGACGAAGGAACCGAATTATCTGCAGATCAGAAAGCTTGTGGAAGCGGTCAGTGCAGCGAAAAAGCCGGTAATTTTAGCGGGCGCGGGCGTCTTGCACGGGAAAGCGTCAGAAGAATTAAAAAATTATGTCGAACAGCAGCAAATTCCGGTGGCGCATACGCTGTTAGGCTTGGGAGGATTTCCAGCCGACCATCCGCTTTTCCTCGGGATGGCCGGAATGCACGGAACGTATGCGGCCAACATGGCTCTGTATGAAAGCGATCTGTTAATCAGCATCGGTGCGAGATTCGATGATCGGGTCACAGGAAACTTGAAGCATTTTGCAAAATATGCGAAAGTCGCTCACATTGACATCGATCCGGCTGAAATCGGCAAAATCGTTCATACGCACATTCCGGTTGTCGGCGACAGCAAGCTTGTACTGACAGAGCTAATCAAGCAAAACGGCAAACCGAGCGCTTCCGATGAGTGGAAAAAGCAGCTTGCGGACTGGAAAAACGAATATCCGCTCTGGTATGAAGAGAATGAAGCAGAAGGATTCAAACCGCAGAAGCTGATCGAATATATCCACCGCTATACAAAAGGCGAAGCTATTTTAACGACGGACGTCGGACAGCATCAAATGTGGGCCGCGCAATTTTATCAGTTCCAAAAAGCCGACAGGTGGGTCACTTCCGGCGGGCTCGGCACGATGGGCTTCGGGCTTCCGGCGGCAATCGGGGCACAGCTTGCGGATAAGGATGCGACAGTTGTATCGATACTCGGCGACGGAGGATTCCAGATGACACTGCAGGAGCTGTCCGTCATTCGCGATCTGAACCTTCCGATCAAAGTCGTGGTCTTAAACAACCGCTGCCTCGGAATGGTCCGGCAATGGCAGGAGATCTTTTACGATGAGCGCTATTCACACTCCAAGTTCGCATCACAGCCTGATTTTATCAAGCTGTCTGAAGCATACGGCATCAAAGGTGTCCGAATCACATCTGAAAAAGAAGCGGAAGAAAAGCTGGAAGCGGCGCTAACGTCGAATGAACCGGTGGTCATCGATGTTCAGGTTGCACAAGCTGAAAAAGTATTTCCAATGGTTGCGCCTGGAAAAGGGCTGCACGAAATGGTGGGGGTGAAACCTTGAAAAGAATCATCACGCTGACAGTTTTGAATCAAAGCGGCGTCTTAAACAGAATTACAGGGTTGTTTACAAAACGGCATTACAACATTGAAAGCATTACCGTCGGCCACACCGAAACAGCGGGGATTTCCAGGATCACGTTTGTCGTGCATGTGGCAGATGAAAAAGAAACGGAACAGCTGACAAAACAATTAAACAAACAGATTGATGTACTGAAAGTCACGGATATTACAAATCAATCGATCGTCCAAAGAGAGCTGGCATTAATCAGGGTGGTTTCCCCTCCGTCGAGCAGGGCGGAAATAAACGGCGTCATTGAACCGTTTCGGGCGACTGTCGTCGATGTCGCAAAAGACAGCGTCGTGATTCAAGTGACGGGGGAATCAAGCAAGATCGAAGCCCTGATCGAACTGTTGAAACCATACGGGATTAAAGAGGTTGCCAGAACAGGCACCACGGCCTTTGCGAGGGGAACCCAGCAAAAGCCGTCCTCTATTAAAACAATATCTATTGTATAAAACATAAAAAGGGAGAGATTGAAATGGTAAAAGTATATTATAACGGTGATATCAAAGAAAACGTATTGGCAGGCAAAAAAGTAGCGGTAATCGGATACGGCTCTCAAGGCCATGCGCACGCACTGAACCTGAAAGAAAGCGGAGTGGACGTCATTGTCGGCGTCAGAAAAGGGAAATCCTTTGCTAAAGCAGAGGAAGACGGCCATCAAGTTTTCACGGTAAGAGAAGCGGCAGAACAGGCCGACATCGTTATGGTGCTTCTTCCGGATGAACAGCAGCAAAAAGTGTATGAAGCGGAAATTAAAGACGGACTTCAAGCGGGCAATTCACTCGTATTCGCCCACGGATTCAACGTTCATTTCCATCAGATCGTGCCTCCGGCAGATGTTGACGTATTCCTTGTCGCTCCTAAAGGACCGGGACATCTTGTCAGAAGAACGTTTGAACAAGGTGCAGGGGTTCCGGCGCTGTTTGCGATCTATCAGGATGTCACAGGGGAAGCGAAAGACAAAGCCCTTGCTTATGCTAAAGCGATCGGCGGAGCAAGAGCCGGTGTTCTTGAAACAACATTTAAAGAAGAAACTGAAACCGATCTTTTCGGTGAACAGGCGGTGCTGTGCGGAGGATTGACTTCCCTTGTCAAAGCAGGATTCGAAACGCTGACAGAAGCGGGCTATCAGCCTGAACTCGCATACTTCGAGTGTCTGCACGAGCTGAAGCTCATCGTCGACTTGATGTATGAAGAAGGTTTGGCAGGCATGAGATATTCGATTTCAGACACAGCGCAGTGGGGAGATTTCGTATCAGGCCCGCGCGTCGTCGATGAGAAGGTAAAAGCATCAATGAAAGAAGTATTGAAAGACATCCAAAACGGTACATTCGCGAAAGAATGGATCGTCGAAAACCAAGTCAACCGTCCGCGTTTCAACGCCATCAATACAAGCGAAAACGAACACGAAATCGAAGTGGTCGGAAGAAAGCTTCGCGAAATGATGCCGTTTGTCAAGCAGGGCAAGAAGAAGGAAGCGGTGGTAGCCGGTGCGAAAAATTAACTTTTTTGATACGACACTCCGTGACGGTGAGCAGTCGCCGGGCGTTAATTTAAACACGCAGGAGAAGCTGGCGATCGCCCAGCAGCTTGAAAAACTCGGGGTCAACATTATGGAAGCGGGTTTCCCCGCTTCATCCCCCGGGGATTTCAACGCAGTAAAAGAAATCGCAAGGACGATTAAAAACTGTTCGGTAACGGGGCTTGCCCGCTCTGTCAAAGGAGATATCGATTCGGCGTGGGAAGCGCTCAAAGACGGGGCTGAACCAAGGCTTCACATTTTTATCGCCACTTCTGACATCCATTTAAAATATAAGCTGAAAAAAACGCGCGAACAGGTTCTGGAACAGGCGGTCGCAATGGTGAAATACGCCAAAGAACGCTTCCCGATCGTCCAGTGGTCTGCCGAAGATGCGTGCCGGACCGACCTTCCGTTTTTAGCCGAGATCGTCAGCGAAGTGATCGCCGCGGGAGCGGACGTCGTCAATCTTCCGGATACGGTCGGTTATTTAGCGCCCGCCGAGTACGGAAATATTTTCCGCTATATTAAAGAAAATGCCCGCAATGCTGACAAAGTCACGCTTTCAGCCCATTGCCACGATGATTTAGGCATGGCTGTCGCCAACTCTTTGGCTGCGATTGAAAACGGAGCGGATCAAGTCGAATCGGTCATCAACGGCATAGGCGAAAGAGCGGGGAACGCCTCTCTTGAAGAAATCGCCGTCGCCCTCTATCTCCGAAAAGATTTCTACCAGGCGGAATCAACGATTCAGCTGAATGAGATTAAGCGGACAAGTGATTTAGTGAGCAAACTGACCGGCATGGCCGTGCCGCGGAACAAAGCGGTCGTCGGCGATAATGCCTTTGCCCACGAATCAGGCATTCACCAGGACGGCTTCTTAAAAGAAAAAACAACATATGAAATTATTTCTCCGGAGCTTGTCGGCGTAAAAACGGATGCGCTTGTCCTCGGAAAGCATTCAGGGCGCCACGCATTTAAAGATAAGCTGCAAAACCTCGGATTCCAGTTTGGAGAAGAAGAAATCAATAAATTTTTTAACATCTTTAAAGAACTTACCGGCAAGAAAAAGGAATTTACGGATGAAGATCTCATCTCGCTGATTCTCGAGGAGAAAACGGCAGACCGCAAAATCGGCTATGAATTTATTTCACTGCAGGTTCATTACGGCACCTCGCAGGTTCCGACAGCAACGGTTTCCCTTAAAGATCAGGAAACGGATCAGATCATCCAGGAAGCGGCGACCGGAGCGGGAAGTGTTGAAGCGGTGTACAACACGCTGAAGCGCTGTATGGATAAAGAAGTTCAGCTCCTTGATTACCGGATTCAATCCAATCGCAAGGGACAGGATGCATTCGCGCAAGTATACGTCAGGGTGATGATCGACGGAAAAGAATCCGGAGGACGCGGAGTCGCCCAGGATGTTCTCGAAGCATCTGCCAAAGCTTACTTGAACGCAGTGAACCGCTATCTTGTATTGAAGACGAATACGGAAGGATTGTCAAAACAGGCGGCTGTAGGATCATAACAGTAATAAGGAAGGAGTTTGTTGAATTTGAAAAAACGAATCGCACTTTTGCCCGGTGACGGAATTGGTCCCGAAGTATTGGACGCGGCTGTTGATGTGCTGAAAAGCGTTGCTGAACATTATCAGCATGAATTCGAATTTGAATACGGCCTGATCGGCGGAGCGGCAATTGATGAGGCGGGAGCGCCGCTTCCCGAGGAAACTGTCGCCGCTTGCAAAGCTGCGGACGCCATTTTGCTCGGAGCAGTAGGCGGGCCGAAATGGGATCAAAATCCTTCTGAGCTGAGGCCTGAAAAAGGGCTGCTCGCCATCCGCAAGCAGCTCGATCTTTTTGCCAATCTGCGGCCTGTTAAAGTATTTGAAAGCCTTGCGGGGGCTTCTCCGTTAAAAGCTGAATATATCGAAGGTGTTGACTTTGTCATCGTTCGCGAGCTGACGGGCGGCCTGTATTTCGGAAAGCCTAGCGAGCAGTACGTCAATCAGAACGGCGAGGAAGAAGCCGTTGACACGCTGTTTTATAAAAAGTCGGAAATGGAAAGGGTCATCAGGGAGGCCTTCCAAATGGCGCAGAGACGAAAAGGCAAAGTGACCTCAGTTGATAAAGCGAACGTCCTTGAGTCAAGCAAACTATGGCGCAAGACGGCGGAAGAAGTAGCGAAAGAGTTTCCTGACGTCAAGCTTGAGCACATGCTCGTCGACAATGCAGCGATGCAGCTTATTTATGCGCCTGGACAGTTTGACATTATCGTGACTGAAAACATGTTCGGCGATATTTTAAGCGATGAAGCATCGATGCTAACCGGGTCGCTCGGCATGCTGCCGTCGGCAAGCTTATCAAGCTCCGGACTTCATCTATATGAACCTGTGCACGGCTCGGCCCCTGATATCGCGGGACAGAACATAGCCAATCCGCTTGCGGCGATCTTGTCCGCGGCTATGATGCTCAGGACGTCATTCGGTCTTGAAGCTGAAGCGAAAGCTGTTGAACACGCAGTTGATCAAGTTCTCCGGGCAGGTAAGCGGACGAAGGACCTGGCAAAAGGATCGGAACATTCCACGACTCAATCGATTACAGGGGAAGTAAAAGCTGCGCTGGCAGACGACAATGCCATTTCAAACATCATGACCGCTTACGTTTAAGGAAAATGGATATTGGTAGAGGGAGGAAGAAAGATGATGCCTCGAACGATCATCGAAAAAATTTGGGATCAACACGTGATTAAAAAAGGTGAAGGGAAGCCTGACCTTCTCTATATCGATCTGCATCTGATACACGAGGTAACGTCACCCCAGGCCTTTGAAGGCCTAAGGCAAAAGAATAGAAAAGTCAGACGGCCTCAAAATACGTTTGCCACAATGGACCACAACATTCCGACTGTCAATCGGTTTGAGATTAAAGATGATGTCGCCAAACGGCAGGTCAGTGCGCTCGAACGGAATTGCGAAGAATTCGGCATCCGCCTCGCAGACTTGTCAAGCGTCGACCAGGGGATCGTCCATGTCATCGGGCCTGAACTGGGGCTGACGCTGCCGGGCAAAACGATCGTTTGCGGAGACAGTCATACATCTACACACGGAGCGTTTGGTGCGCTCGCTTTCGGAATCGGAACGAGCGAGGTGGAGCACGTCTTGTCGACGCAGACGCTTTGGCAGCAAAAACCGAAGACGCTGGAAATCCGCGTTGACGGCAAACTGCAAAAAGGAGTGACGGCTAAAGACGTCATTCTGGCGGTCATCGGAAAATACGGGGTTAAATTCGGTGCGGGTTATGTCATTGAATATACCGGCGAAGTATTCCGAAACATGTCGATGGACGAACGGATGACGGTGTGCAACATGTCAATCGAAGCTGGGGCAAGAGCAGGATTGATTGCACCGGATGAAACAACATTTGAATATGTCAAAACGAAAAAATATGCGCCAAAAGGCGAAGAGTTTGAGAAAGCTGTAGAAGAGTGGAAGAATCTGAGAACCGATCCGGGGGCGGTCTACGACCGGACGATCGTGATGGACGGAAGCGCGATTTCACCGATGGTGACGTGGGGCATCAACCCTGGCATGGTGCTGCCGGTTGATGAAGCGATTCCGGGCCCTGAGGCCTTCTCTCAGGAAGACGATAAAAAAGAAGCGCAGCGCGCATATGAATATATGGGTCTTGAACCATATAAAAAAATCGAGGACATTACAATCGAGCACGTCTTTATCGGTTCATGCACCAACTCGCGCATGACAGATCTTCGCCAGGCTGCTGAAATGATAAAAGGCCAAAAAGTCGCCGACGGCGTCAGAGCGATCGTCGTTCCCGGCTCGCAAAGCGTCAAAATTCAAGCTGAAAATGAAGGGCTTCACCAGATTTTCATCGAAGCGGGTTTTGAATGGAGAGAATCGGGATGCAGCATGTGTTTGAGCATGAACAACGATGTTGTCCCTGAAGGAGAGCGCTGTGCTTCTACTTCCAACCGCAATTTTGAAGGCAGACAGGGCAAAGGGGCCAGGACGCATCTCGTCAGCCCGGCGATGGCCGCGATGGCCGCGATTCACGGACGCTTTGTCGATGTCAGAAAATATTACCAAGAGACAACAGCTGTATAGAGGAGTGACAAGATGGAGCCATTAAAGACCCATGCCGGAATAGCGGCGGTGCTAAACAGAATCAACGTAGACACGGACCAGATCATTCCGAAGCAATTTTTAAAGAGGATCGAAAGAACGGGATACGGCCGCTTTGCTTTCTTTGACTGGAGGTATTTGGATAACGGCGATCCAAACCCTGATTTTGAGCTGAACCGGCAGGAATACAAAGGCGCTTCGATTTTAATCGCCGGCGAAAACTTCGGCTGCGGCTCTTCAAGGGAACACGCCCCATGGGCGCTAGACGACTACGGATTTAAAATCATTATCGCGCCGTCTTTTGCTGATATCTTTCACCAAAACTGTTTCAAAAACGGCATGCTGCCGATCCGCCTTCCTTACGAGACGTGGAAAGTGCTTGCTGAACAGTATGAACATCAGTCTTTGCCGATGACTGTCGATCTTGAAAAACAGACGATAACAGACCACGCCGGGCAGCAGATTGCATTTGAGGTCGATCCGCATTGGAAAGAGATGCTGCTGAACGGGTACGATGAAATTTCTTTAACATTGCTCCTTGAAGAAGAAATCGAACAATTTGAGAAACAGAGAAGTTCTTGGCTGCAAGCATAAAAAAGCTGTCCGATGTAGATCGGAGGCTTTTTTTGCTGAAGGCAGCATACTGCCGCCGGTTCTTTCTTGTGTTTAGCGGGCCGGGTTGTTACACTTGTTAAAAAATAAGTGCCTGAAAGGAACTTAGAAATGAAGCATGACAAGAAAAACTCGAAGATCATCCCGTTCCCGAACGTTAAGGAGCGTTTAGTGCACAAAGGGATGGCCGCGCTTAAAGAAAAGAATTACCATGAAGCGCTCAGGCTGTTTTCTGAAGCGAAGCGCTATGATGACGAGGAATCGGATATTTATCTGGGAATGGCCATCTGCCTGCTGGAAATCGGCGAGCTTGAAGAAGCGAAAGGCATCTGTGAAAAAATGCTGAAAGAAGGCCACGGCCATTATTTTACCGTTTTACAAGTCTATATGACGATTTTAATCCAGCTCAGACAATACGAAAAAGTAAAAGAAACGATTGAAGCTGTACTCGAAGAAAATAAGCTGCCTCCTGAAAGCGCGGAACAGTTTTATAAACTGCTTGATTTCAGCCGCAAGATGACGGAAGACCCCGGACCTGAGGATATCACCGAAGACCTTCCCGAGACGGAGGAGGTTGATCAGGAAAGGCTTTTGAATGACACGGAAGAGCAGGTTAAGCTTCTTCACGGACTGAAGGACCGCAATCTGACAAGCTATATCGGCTTGTTGAAAACAATTTTGCAAAATCCGAGCGCGCATCCTGTCGTAAAAACGATGATTCTCCAGCTTTTGGCCGAGTCAGACCATGAAAAGCCGACACTTGTCGCAAAATTTGGCGATTCGATGACAATTAATCCGACAGAGACAGTCAAGCCGGATGATATGCCGATATTAAAGCATGTTCTGAGCGTGCTGGATGACACGCTGGGGAATGAAAATCCCACGCTGTACCAAGCGGTCGAAGAGCTGTGGAGAAGGCATATTTACGTCCTCTATCCGTTTCAGCCTAAATACTCAAACCGCGAGCTCTGGGCTGCTGCGCTGCATAAAGTCGGATACGAAATGCACGGGATCGACATCGATAAAGAGGAGCTTCATATTCTCTATGAATTCAATGACAGACAGCTTGACGAGGCCTGCGCGCTCATCAAAGACATAGAAGAAATTTCTTATTTGTAAATGTTGAAAGCAGCGGGCATTGTGTTATAATATAGTGGTTGCATTTGTGAAAAACGGAAGTTGATCCGTTTGCCGCTTAAAGTTCATTATTTATCTTTGTATACATAATGATGGCTGTCAGAAACACATGAGCTGCACACAGTCGGCAGCTTGCGATGGACGTAGCCGTTTGTTTGTTTTAAAATGGAAAACCGACACAACCTGAATAGATTTTGGAGGGAAACACATGTCAGTAAAATGGGAAAAGCAAGAAGGAAACGAAGGCGTTTTAACGGTTGAGGTAGATGCCGATACCTTTAATAAAGCCCTTGATGATGCATTTAAAAAAGTCGTAAAGCAAGTATCCATTCCTGGATTCCGCAAAGGGAAAGTACCGCGCGGTTTGTTTGAACAGCGTTTTGGTGTTGAGGCGCTTTATCAGGATGCGCTGGACATCCTGCTTCCTGTCGAGTATCCGAAAGCGGTAGAGGAAGCGGGCATTGAGCCTGTTGATCGCCCGGAAATCGATGTGGAAAAAATCGAAAAAGGCGAAAACCTGATCTTCACTGCGAAGGTAACGGTTAAGCCTGAAGTGAAACTTGGCGAATACAAAGGCCTTGGCATTGAAAAAGACGATACTGCCGTAACGGATGAAGACGTTCAAAATGAACTGAAGTCTCTTCAAGAGCGCCAGGCTGAACTCGTTGTAAAAGAAGACGGCAAAGTGGAAGAAGGGGACACTGTTGTTCTTGACTTCGAAGGATTCGTAGACGGCGAAGCGTTCGAAGGCGGAAAAGCGGAAAACTATTCCCTTGAAGTCGGTTCAGGCTCTTTCATTCCAGGTTTTGAAGATCAGCTTGTCGGACTTGAAGCCGGTGCTGAAAAAGACGTAGAAGTAACATTCCCTGAGGAATACCATGCGGAAGAGCTTGCGGGCAAACCTGCCGTATTCAAAGTGAAAATCCACGAAATCAAAGCGAAGGAGCTTCCTGAGCTTAATGACGAGTTTGCGAAAGATGTCGATGAGGAAGTTGAAACGCTTGCCGAGCTGACTGAAAAAACGAAAAAACGTCTCGAGGAAGCAAAAGAAAACGAAGCGGACGCTAAACTTCGCGAAGAGCTTGTCGTAAAAGCAGCTGAAAACGCTGAAGCTGACATTCCTCAAGCGATGATCGACACAGAGCTTGACCGCATGATGAAAGAATTCGAACAGCGTCTGCAAATGCAAGGCATGAACCTTGAGCTTTACTTCCAATTCTCAGGACAGGATGAAAACGCGCTGAAAGAGCAAATGAAAGAGGATGCTGAAAAACGCGTGAAATCCAACCTGACACTGGAAGCCATCGCCAAAGCTGAAAACCTTCAAGTCACTGACGAAGAAGTCGAAGAAGAGCTTTCTAAAATGGCTGAAGCGTACAACATGCCTGTTGAAAACATCAAACAAGCAATCGGTTCTACAGAAGGAATGAAAGAGGACTTAAAAGTTCGCAAAGCAATTGATTTTCTTGTAGAAAACCGTTAATATGTTTCATAATCATACTTTATATAAAACAGGGCGCGAATGTTTCGTGCCTTGTTTTATACAATTTTGACTTATCATCTTTTCTTTGGGAAAGGATAGATAATGTCGTTTTGATCAACATACATATTGAATATGCCGAACGGCAAACACAACGTTATCGCCTTTTTGGAAAGTGTGGTAAAATGCAATACATAATGGAACGAATGTTTTCAAGCGATGTTTCTTTTAACGAAGAAACAGGAATGACAAGGATATAAGGGGTGAAAGAATGTTTAAATTCAACGAGGAAAAAGGACAATTAAAATGCTCGTTTTGCGGAAAAACACAAGATCAGGTACGCAAGCTTGTCGCCGGACCAGGCGTATATATATGTGACGAGTGCATCGAACTTTGCACTGAAATTGTAGAAGAGGAACTCGGCTCTGAAGAAGAAGTGGAGTTCAAAGATGTCCCAAAACCAAAGGAAATCCGCGAGATTCTTGATGAATACGTCATCGGCCAGGACCAGGCAAAAAAATCCCTTGCCGTGGCCGTCTACAATCATTACAAGCGGATCAATTCGAACAGCAAAGTCGATGATGTCGAGCTGTCAAAAAGTAATATTTCCATGATCGGACCGACTGGAAGCGGAAAAACGCTTCTTGCTCAAACACTAGCCCGCATCCTGAATGTGCCGTTTGCCATTGCAGATGCCACTTCGCTTACTGAAGCAGGCTATGTCGGTGAAGATGTGGAGAACATTTTGCTTAAGCTGATTCAGGCTGCTGACTACGATGTTGAAAAAGCGGAAAAAGGCATTATCTACATCGATGAAATCGATAAAGTGGCCAGAAAGTCCGAGAACCCTTCAATTACACGCGATGTATCAGGTGAAGGCGTTCAGCAGGCTCTGCTTAAAATTCTTGAAGGTACGGTTGCAAGCGTTCCTCCACAAGGCGGAAGAAAGCATCCTCATCAAGAGTTCATCCAGATTGACACAACGAACATCCTGTTCATTTGCGGCGGAGCTTTTGACGGAATCGAGCAAATCATCAAGCGCCGTCTCGGTCAAAAGGTCATCGGCTTCGGCTCTGACAACAAGCATGAAGATCTTGAAAAAGAGGCGCTTCTTTCCAAAGTGCTTCCGGAAGACTTGCTTCGCTTCGGTCTGATCCCTGAATTCATCGGCCGTCTCCCGATCATCGCAAGCCTTGAACCACTCGATGAAAAAGCGCTGGTTGAAATTTTAACAAAACCGAAAAACGCACTTGTTAAACAATATAGAAAAATGCTTGAGCTGGATGATGTGGAGCTTGTATTTGAAGACGAAGCGCTCACAGAAATCGCTAAAAAAGCAATTGAACGTAAAACAGGAGCACGCGGACTTCGTTCCATTATCGAAGGAATCATGCTCGACGTGATGTTCGATCTGCCGTCACGCGAGGATATTGAAAAATGCGTGATTACAGGTAAAACCGTCACTGACGGCGAACCGCCGCGTCTCATTATGAAAGACGGCACGGTCGTCAATAAAGACAAAAAAACTTCAGCATAATGCAGAGAACCTCCTAGCCAAAGGAGGTTCTTTTTTTGCATTTGGAAACCGTCGCCATACAGAAAAAAGTGACGGTTCGAAAAGCAAAATTATCCCTTTCTGTACGTTTATTCCCTCCGTGATCAGGAAATACTATCTGACATACTTAAAGATACGAAACCATTTCAGGAGGGACCATCAGTTGAGCTGGACGAGCATTGCACTTTTTGTACAACTATTTTTCGGGATCATCATCGGATTATATTTTTGGAATCTGCTCAAGAATCAAAGAACCCAAAAGGTTACGATAGACAGAGAGTCCAAAAAAGAGATGGAACAGCTCCGGAAAATGAGATCAATCCATTTATCAGAACCGTTATCAGAAAAGGTAAGGCCGACAGCTTTTAAAGACATCGTCGGCCAAGAGGACGGCATTAAAGCGCTGAAAGCCGCCCTTTGCGGACCAAATCCGCAGCATGTCATTATTTACGGCCCTCCAGGTGTGGGGAAAACCGCAGCTGCAAGGCTTGTCCTCGAAGAAGCGAAAAAGAACAAGCGCTCACCGTTCCAGGAACATTCCGTCTTTGTCGAGCTTGACGCGACAACGGCCCGCTTCGACGAGCGGGGAATCGCCGACCCGTTGATCGGATCGGTCCACGATCCGATTTATCAGGGTGCCGGAGCGATGGGGCAGGCCGGAATTCCTCAGCCAAAGCAGGGAGCCGTTACGCATGCGCACGGCGGGGTATTATTCATCGACGAAATCGGAGAGCTTCATCCGATTCAAATGAATAAAATGCTGAAGGTGCTTGAAGATCGGAAAGTGTTTTTGGAAAGCGCCTATTACAGTGAAGAAAACACGCAAATCCCCAAACACATCCACGACATTTTTCAAAACGGGCTGCCGGCGGATTTCAGACTGATCGGCGCGACGACGAGGATGCCTGACGAAATCCCGCCAGCGATTCGGTCGAGATGTCTGGAAGTGTTCTTCCGCGACCTTGAAAAGCAAGAATTAAAAACGGTCGCCAAAAAAGCGGCTGATAAGATTCAGAAGAAAGTCGCAGAGGAAGGACTTGACCTGTTGACGCGGTATGCGAGAAACGGCCGCGAAGTCGTCAATATGATGCAAATCGCCGCCGGAATGGCTTTGACTGAAGAGCGCGACGAGGTGACGGTTGAAGATATCGAATGGGTGATCCATTCGAGCCAGCTGACACCGAAATATGAACAAAAAATTGCCTCCAAACCGCAGGTCGGCATCGTCAACGGACTTGCCGTCCACGGCCCTAACAGCGGTTCGCTGCTCGAAATTGAAGTCACAGTCAACAAGGCTGCTGATAAGGGATCGATTAATATCACAGGCATCGCAGAAGAAGAGAATATCGGCAACCAGTCAAAATCGATCCGCCGGAAAAGCATGGCGAAAGGGTCGGTCGAAAATGTCATGACTGTATTGCGGACAATGGGAGTAAAAGCTTCGGATTATGATATTCACGTGAATTTCCCCGGCGGTATCCCGGTTGACGGACCATCTGCAGGAATTGCCATGGCGGCGGGCATTTTCTCCGCCATTCATAAGGTTCCGATAGACCATACTGTCGCCATGACGGGGGAAATCAGCCTGAACGGCCGGGTAAAGCCGATCGGCGGCGTGATTCCGAAAATCAAAGCGGCCAAGCATGCGGGGGCAAAAACGGTTATTATTCCGCATGAAAATGTCCAGTCGATTTTAAAGCGGATAGAAGGCGTACATATCATTCCCGTCAAAACCTTGCAGGAAGTGCTGGACCTTGCATTGGTCAACCCTCCTTCAGAAATGCCTGACGGCGCTCAGATGAAAAGAGAATCCGTATAAATCCCCATCATTTCAGATGGGGATTTTTTTCGGGCCGGTTTTCTCCGACAGGCGCCGGCATGTTTTCTTAGCGGAGGACATCTTTTCCTTTTTCAGAACTGAAAGAAAGGGTATACTACAGGAGACCCTTTTTATTTCGCCGGGCTTACAATTGTACAGGGATAAAAAAAGTATATTATAATGGTTCATACTAAAGTTACGGAGGTGTCAGTCAAAATGGCAGATGAAACGAAACGAAACATCCCGCTCCTCCCTTTAAGAGGTTTACTCGTCTATCCGACGATGGTTTTGCACCTTGACGTCGGGCGTGAAAAGTCGGTTCAGGCGCTTGAACAGGCGATGATGAATGACCATATGATCTTTTTGGCAACACAAAAGGACATATCCATAGACGAACCGGATGAAGACGAGATTTTTACATTCGGAACCTATACAAAAATCAAGCAGATGCTCAAGCTGCCGAACGGAACGATCCGCGTTTTGGTGGAGGGGCTGCAGCGCGCCCGCATTCTTGAGTACCATGATTTAGATGAATATACGTCTGTAAAAATCGAACGAATCGATGAAGAGACTGAAAAAGATGTTGAAGATGAAGCACTCATGCGCACATTGCTTGACCACTTCGATCAATACATAAAGATTTCGAAAAAAATATCGGCTGAAACATTTGCCGCTGTGACAGATATTGAAGAGCCGGGAAGAATGGCCGATATCGTCGCCTCCCACCTGCCGCTTAAGCTGAAAGACAAGCAGGAAGTGCTGGAAACGATCGATGTCAAAGCCAGATTAAACAAAGTGATCGACCTGATTCACAACGAAAAAGAAGTCCTTGAGATTGAAAAGAAGATCGGGCAGCGCGTCAAGCGTTCAATGGAAAGAACGCAAAAGGAGTATTACCTGCGCGAGCAGATGAAAGCCATTCAAAAAGAGCTTGGCGATAAAGAAGGAAAAACGGGCGAGGTCCAAAAGCTGACTGAGAAAATCGAACAGGCCGGCATGCCTGACAATGTGAAAGAAACCGCGTTTAAAGAGCTAAACCGGTACGAAAAAATTCCGTCAAGCTCAGCTGAAAGTTCTGTCATCCGCAATTATATTGAATGGCTTATTTCCCTCCCATGGAATGATGCAACAGAAGACAGGCTTGATTTAAATCTCGCCAGTCAAATTCTTGATGAAGAACATCACGGCCTTGAAAAAGTGAAAGAACGGGTTCTCGAATATTTGGCAGTCCAAAAGCTGACCCGCTCGTTAAAAGGACCGATCTTATGCTTGGCTGGACCTCCGGGTGTCGGAAAAACCTCGCTGGCCAAATCGATCGCCAAATCGCTCGGACGCAAATTTGTCCGCATTTCCCTTGGCGGCGTGAGGGATGAATCCGAAATCCGCGGCCACCGCCGCACATATGTAGGCGCCATGCCGGGCCGCATTATTCAGGGGATGAAAAAAGCAGGCAAGAACAATCCCGTGTTCCTTTTGGACGAGATTGACAAAATGGCTTCGGATTTCAGGGGAGATCCTGCTTCAGCGATGCTGGAAGTGCTCGATCCTGAACAAAACCATACGTTCAGCGACCATTATATTGAAGAGACGTTTGATTTATCAAAGGTTTTGTTTATTGCGACCGCGAACAACCTGGCCACAATCCCCGGTCCGCTCAGAGACCGAATGGAGATCATCACGATCGCGGGCTATACGGAAGTGGAAAAGGTCGAAATCGTCAAAGACCATCTGCTTCCAAAACAGCTGAAAGAACACGGTCTGAAAAAATCCAATCTGCAAATACGGGAGCAGGCTGTCCTTGATGTTATTCGCTATTATACGAGGGAAGCCGGCGTCAGAAGTCTTGAACGCCAAATCGCAGCGATATGCAGAAAAGCGGCGAAGCTGATCGTATCAGGGGAAAGAAAAAGAATTACGGTCACGGACAAAAACCTTGAAGACTATTTAGGAAAAAGAATGTTCAGGTACGGACAGGCTGAGCTCGACGATCAGATCGGCGTTGTCACAGGTCTTGCTTACACGACGGTCGGCGGAGATACGCTGTCCATCGAAGTGTCTCTTTCCCCCGGGAAAGGCAAGCTCATTTTAACCGGAAAGCTCGGCGATGTCATGAGAGAGTCGGCACAAGCCGCATTCAGCTATGTCCGTTCAAAAGCGGAAGAGTTAAACATCAACCCTGATTTTCATGAAAAACACGATATTCACATTCACGTACCGGAAGGGGCCGTTCCGAAGGACGGGCCATCCGCGGGGATCACAATGGCGACAGCTCTTGTTTCGGCGCTGACGGGCCGACCTGTTTCACGAAATGTCGGCATGACCGGCGAAATCACGTTAAGAGGCCGCGTCCTTCCGATCGGCGGCTTGAAGGAAAAGGCGCTCGGCGCACACCGTGCCGGCTTAAAGACTGTCATTATGCCGAAAGATAATGAAAAAGACATTGAGGACATTCCAAACAGCGTGCGGGAAGGCTTAACCTTCATTCCTGTCGCTCACCTGGACGAAGTTCTAAAGCATGCGCTAGTAGGAGAAGAGAAATGAAAGTAACGAAATCAGAGATTGTCATCAGTGCGGTGAAACCCGAGCAGTACCCTGAAGGGGGGCTGCCGGAAATCGCCCTTGCCGGGAGATCTAATGTCGGAAAATCGTCATTTATCAATACAATGATCAACCGTAAAAACTTGGCGAGGACATCATCAAAGCCGGGCAAAACACAGACATTAAACTTTTATATCATTAACGATGTTCTTCACTTTGTCGATGTGCCCGGTTACGGATTTGCGAAAGTCTCCAAAACGGAGCGCGAGGCTTGGGGCCGTATGATAGAGACGTATTTGACATCCCGCGAAGAACTGAAAGCGGTCGTCCAAATCGTCGACCTCAGACATGCTCCTTCACAGGATGATGTCATCATGTACGACTTTTTAAAGCATTATGAAATTCCTGTGATCGTGATTGCGACAAAAGCGGATAAAATCCCTAAAGGTAAATGGGAAAAGCATGCCAAAGTCGTCAAAGAGACGCTCAATATAGAAAAAGAAGACCAGCTCATCTTGTTTTCCTCCGAGACGAAAAAGGGTAAACAAGAAGCGTGGTCGGCGATCGAGCAAATGATCGCGAGATAAAAGAAAAAGCACTTGCGGGATTGATGCAAGTGCTTTTTCTTGAATAAACTATTTTCTTTTTAAGAATAATAAAAGCAGACTAACCGCGATAAAAGCGGCCGGCCAATAAGCTTCTACATATGCCGTCTCGATATTCGCCGTCTTCAGCCAGGCGGCAATCTGCCGGAAAAAATAAAGATAGAGGGCGACTGCGATCATCAGCAGACTCTCATATTGATATTCTTTCGTCTTAAACGATTTGACAAGAAGCGCCGCACCAAGGATCAGCACGATGACCGCAAAATCATCCGCGCGGCTGAAATAGTCCTCTTTAAATGTGAAATAAACGCCGATCGCTGTCATGAAGAGCCCTGCAAAGGAATGGGCGGAATCGGCTTCCTTCCGCCCCTGATAAAAAAGAGCCAGCCCGATGAGCCCCGCAAGTACAGACCATTCTTCCTGTCCGTCAAACAGGCTGATCCGGCCCGACCGCAGAAAGGCGTAGACAGCCACGGCTATCAACAGCAATGGAAGCAAAACAGATTTCTTTTTCAAAGTATCACCTTCTTGATGTAGTGAAAGAAATAGAAACACATTTTCTACTATATCACATCAATTTTTTAAAATCTGTTCACATTTTGGGAAGAGAAAATAGTGAATATATGTTATAATCGTTTTGAATAATAAATTCTATATTATAATCATTCTAATTTAGATAGATGCTGGGGGTGCAAGCAAGAGTTATGCATATACTTGTCGTGGGATTGGATTACAAATCAGCCCCTGTTGATATACGTGAAAAGTTAACCTTTCAGCCGGATGAGCTGGGGCAGGCAATGTCGCAATTGAAAGAAGAAAAAAGCATACTTGAGAATATCATCGTGTCGACATGCAACCGGACAGAGCTGTATGCAGTCGTTGATCAGCTGCACACCGGGCGTTATTATATGAAAATGTTTTTGGCGAACTGGTTCGGACTAAGCAAAGAGGACATTTCGCCTTACTTGAAGTTTTATGAAAACGACGGAGCCGTTGAACATTTGTTCCGCGTATCGTGCGGATTGGATTCGATGGTTATTGGAGAAACGCAGATTTTAGGCCAAGTGCGTACAAGTTTTAAGCTGGCTCAGGAAGAGAAGACAATTGGTACCGTTTTCAACTATTTGTTTAAGCAGGCTGTCACCGTCGCGAAGCGCTGCCATGCCGAAACGGACATTGCTTCAAATGCTGTATCCGTCAGCTATGCAGCCGTCGAGCTTGCCAGGAAAATCTTCGGCGACCTTTCCGATAAACACGTGCTGATTCTCGGCGCGGGCAAAATGGGAGAGCTTGCGGTTCAAAACCTGCACGGCCACGGAATCGGACAGGTTACCGTGATCAACAGAACATTTTCAAAAGCGAAGGAGCTTGCCGGCCGTTTTTCAGGCGCGGCGAAAAGCTTAAATGAGCTGCAATGCGCTTTAATGGAAGCCGACATTCTCATCAGTTCAACGGGCGCAAGCGGCTATGTCGTCACAAAAGAGATGATCGAACATGTCAATAAGCTTCGCAAAGGATGTCCGCTTTTTATGGTGGATATTGCCGTGCCGCGGGATCTTGACCCGGCTCTCAGCGATGTGGAAGGCGTCTTTCTGTACGATATTGACGATCTTGAAGGGATCGTGGAAGAAAATCTGAAGGAGCGTCAGGCCGTTGCTGAAGAAGTGGAGCTGATTATTGAAACTGAGATCGTCGCTTTTAAACAATGGCTGAATACGCTCGGCGTCGTGCCGGTCATCTCTGCTCTCAGGGAAAAAGCTTTGACAATCCAGGCGGAAACGATGCAGAGCATCGAACGGAAGCTCCCTCACTTGAGCACAAGAGAGAAAAAACTTTTAAACAAGCATACGAAAAGCATTATCAACCAGCTCTTGCGCGACCCGATTTTAAAAGTGAAGGAGTTTGCGTCAGAAGCTGATGCCGAAGAAAAGCTTGCACTGTTTTCGCAGATTTTTGATATTGAAGAAGCGGCTTTTCCTGACGGAGAGAATCAAGACGAACGCCAGCCGGTTCATGCGTTTAAGCGGCAAAACCAGCAGGGTTTGACTTCTATCGCGAGCGAGTGACAGACATGACAGACACATTGTTAGCAAGGCTTAACGAAGTTACAATCGTGTTGTACGCGCTCACCGTCCTCTTTTATTTTATAGACTTTTTACAGCACAACCGGAAGGCGGGAAAAGCGGCCTTCTGGTTGCTTTCTATTGTCTGGATTCTGCAGACGGTATACCTTTTTTATTTCATGCAGTACACAGATCAGTTTCCTGTTTTGAATAATGCACAGGGGCTTTATTTTTACGCGTGGGTGCTTGTCACGCTGTCTCTCGTTTTGACGAAGCTTTTGAAAGTGGAATTTCTCGTTTTTTTCACCAATCTCATCGGCTTTTCAATGGCGGCGATCCACACGTTTACACCGACGGCCCAGCAGTCGGCGGAGCTTTCGGGAAGGCTCGTGTCCGAGCTCTTGATCATTCACATTACAATGGCGATTCTTTCGTATGGAGCGTTTTCATTGTCGTTTGTCTTTTCCGTGCTGTATCTTTTTCAGTACCGTTTATTGAAAAAGAAAAAGTGGGGGAAATGGCTCTTACGAATCGAAGATTTGCCAAAACTTGATCATATGGCTTATGTCCTTAATCTCATCGGCGTTCCTATGCTTTTGCTGAGTCTGATTCTGGGGATTATCTGGTCGTATGTATCGCTTGAAACCCTGTACTGGGCGGATCCGAAAGTGCTCGGATCGATCGTGCTGCTTTTTTTATACGGATACTATTTATTTATCAGGATTGTCAAAGAGCTGCAGGGAAGGATCGCGGCCATGTGGAATACCGCGTCTTTTCTTGTTCTTTTAATCAATTTCTTTTTGCTCGGCAGCTTTTCGCAATTTCATTGGTTTAGTTAGTTAAAACGGTTGCCCGTGACGGATTGGGAGGAAGAAAACATGAGAAACATCATTGTAGGCTCAAGAAGAAGCAAATTGGCGATGACCCAGACAAAATGGGTGATCAAAAAGCTGGAGGAATTAAATCCGGATTTCACGTTTGAAATAAAGGAAATCGTTACAAAAGGCGACCGGATCTTGGATGTTACGCTGTCAAAGGTCGGCGGGAAAGGCCTGTTCGTCAAAGAAATCGAACAGGCGATGCTTTCCGGGGAAATTGATATGGCCGTTCACAGCATGAAGGACATGCCGTCGGCGCTTCCCGAAGGGCTGGTGGTCGGCTGCATTCCAAAACGGGAAGATGCCAGGGACGTTCTCATTTCAAAAAGCCGTCAAAAGCTGGCCGACCTGAAACAAGATGCGGTTATCGGCACGAGCAGCCTCAGAAGAAGCGCGCAGCTTTTGCAAATGCGCCCCGACCTTGAGATCAAGTGGATCAGGGGAAATATCGATACAAGGTTGAAAAAACTTGAAACCGAAGATTACGACGCGATTATTTTAGCAGCGGCCGGCCTGTCAAGAATGGGCTGGAAGGACGATGTCGTCACCGAATTTCTTGATCCAGAGAGCTGCCTTCCCGCCGTTGGGCAAGGCGCGTTGGCGATCGAGTGCAGAGGCTCGGATGAGGAGCTGCTGTCCCTCTTTTCGCGCCTGAACGACCGCTACACACAGCTGACCGTCACGGCCGAGCGTGCTTTTCTTCATGCGATGGAAGGCGGCTGCCAAGTGCCAATCGCCGGATTTGCGACGATGGACGAAGACGGCGTCATCGAACTGACCGGTCTTGTGGCATCGCCTGACGGAAAAACCGCATACAGAGAAACAGTAAAAGGAAAAGATCCGGAGGCTGTCGGCAGAGAATGCGCGGCGGTCATGTCGGAAAAAGGAGCAAAGGCACTGATTGACCGTGTGAAACAGGAGCTGGAAGACAATGAAGCATGATCTTCCTTTACAGGGAAAGAAAGTGCTCGTCACCCGCAATAAAGCCCAAGCCCAATCCTTCAGGGAAAAGGTGGAGGCTTTGGGCGGAGAAGCTGTTTTAACGTCATTGATTTCGTTTCGGCCCGCCCTCCCGCGAGAACAGGCCCAGCGCTTTCGAGCAGATCTTGAAAGCGCGGACTGGCTTGTTTTTACAAGCGTGAACGGGGCAAAATTCTTTTTTTCTTATTTGAAGAACGCCGGGTTCAGCGTTCCTTTCGCATCAAAGGCCAAGGTTGCCGCTGTCGGTGAAAAAACGGCCAGGTATTTGCGCGACAGGGGTCTTTCTGTCGATCTGATGCCTGAGTTATACGTGGCTGAACATTTGGCGGAGGCACTGAAGCGAAATGCCGGCCGTCATGATAAAGTGGCCGTTTTAAAAGGAAATTTATCCCGGGACGTCATCAAGAAAACCCTCACTCCGCTCGGAATTCAAGTTTCGGAATGGATTTTGTATGAAACCGTTCGTGATGAAAAAGGAATTCTGGAGCTTAAGGAAGCAGCAAAACACGCGTCTTTTGATTTTGTGACATTTACCAGCTCCTCGACGGTACATACATTCATGTCCATTTTGGAAGAGGAGAGCAGAACGTGGGCCGAAAAGAACGGTACGGCTTTTATTACGATCGGGCCTATGACAAAGAAGGCGCTGTCGGACTACGGAATTCCTTCATATATGCCGGACGTCTATACAATCGACGGAATGCTGCGTGAAATATGCCGCATTTCAAGAAAGGGAGAATGACAAATGGAAGCATCATTTCAAAGACACCGCCGCCTGCGGACGACAGCAGGTATGCGAAAATTGGTAAGAGAAACCGAGTTAAGAGCATCTGACTTCATTTATCCGATATTTGTAACCGAGGAAGAGAACGTTAAAAGCGAAGTTCCGTCCATGCCGGGCGTATACCAGCTGTCTTTGGACCGGCTGAAAGAGGAAATGGAGGAAGTCGCAGGCCTCGGCATTCAATCTGTGATCGTCTTCGGCGTGCCTGAACACAAAGATGATGTGGGAAGCGGAGCCTATCACAACCACGGCATCGTTCAAAAAGCGATTGCGCAAATTAAACAAGACTTTCCTGAGCTTGTCGTTATCGCAGATACATGCCTATGCGAGTACACGGACCACGGTCACTGCGGCCTTGTGGAAAACGGTGAAATATTAAATGACGAATCGCTCGTTCTTTTGGCAAAAACCGCTGTCAGCCAAGCCCGTGCAGGCGCTGACATTATTGCGCCTTCAAACATGATGGACGGTTTCGTTGCCGCCATCAGGGATGCGCTTGATCAGGAAGGATTTACAAATGTGCCGATCATGTCGTACGCTGTAAAATATGCGAGCGCGTTTTACGGCCCGTTCCGCGATGCCGCGGGAAGCAGTCCGCAGTTCGGCGACCGCAAGACGTACCAAATGGATTATGCCAACCGCAGGGAGGCTCTCCGGGAGGCAAAATCCGATGTGGAAGAAGGCGCCGATTTCCTGATCGTCAAGCCGACGCTTTCATATCTTGATATCGTCAGAGAAGTGAAAAACGAATTTAACCTGCCTGTTGTCGGATACAATGTAAGCGGGGAGTATGCGATGGTCAAAGCCGCGGCCCAAAACGGCTGGATTGAAGAAAAAGCTCTTGTTCTCGAAATGCTGACAAGCATGAAACGGGCGGGCGCTGATTTGATCATTACGTACTTTGCAAAAGATGCGGCAAAATGGATTTCGGAATAAGAATTTTGAACTGGGGGTTTTAGAGGATGCGGAGCTATGAGAAGTCTAAAGCGGCATTCGAGGAGGCGCAACGAGTCATGCCTGGCGGGGTGAACAGCCCGGTCAGAGCCTTTAAATCAGTGAACATGGACCCGATTTTTATGGAGCGGGGAAAAGGATCAAAAATCTATGATATTGACGGAAACGAATACATCGATTATGTCTTGTCATGGGGACCGCTTATTTTAGGACACAGCAATGAAAAAGTGGTGAAAGAAATTCAAAAGACGGCAGAACACGGGACAAGCTTCGGTGCACCGACAGAACTGGAAACCGAGCTTGCCGAGCTTGTTATCGACCGCGTTCCTTCCATAGAAATCGTTCGGATGGTGAGCTCCGGTACGGAGGCGACGATGAGCGCCTTGCGGCTGGCGCGCGGTTACACAGGCCGTAACAAAATCGTGAAATTTGAAGGCTGCTACCATGGACACGGTGATTCCCTGCTGATTAAAGCGGGCTCTGGAGTAGCAACGCTCGGCCTCCCTGACAGCCCCGGAGTTCCGGAAAGCATTGCAAAAAACACGATTACCGTTCCTTACAATGACCTGGAAAGCATGAAGCTTGTCTTTCAGGAATTCGGAGAGGACATTGCCGGCGTTATCGTTGAACCTGTCGCGGGCAATATGGGTGTCGTACCTCCGGTTAAAGGGTTCCTCGAAGGGCTTCGCGAGCTGACTGAGACGCATGGCGCTCTGCTGATTTTTGATGAAGTAATGACAGGCTTCAGGGTGGGCTACAACTGTGCGCAAGGCTATTTCGGAGTGACGCCTGATTTGACTTGCCTCGGAAAAGTGATCGGCGGCGGTCTTCCTGTCGGCGCTTATGGAGGAAAGGCGGAAATCATGGAGAAAATTGCGCCGAGCGGTCCGATCTATCAGGCCGGCACGCTGTCCGGCAACCCGCTTGCCATGACAGCCGGACTCGAAACATTGAAACAGCTGACTCCTGAATCCTACCAGGAATTCTCCCGCAAAGCAGACCGTTTGGAAAAAGGAATTTCTGAAGCTGCCGAGAAAAATGGCATTCCGTGTACATTTAATCGAGCGGGGTCTATGATCGGCTTTTTCTTCACAAATGAACCGGTCATCAATTATGATACAGCGAAACAGTCTGATCTCGGACTGTTTGCCGAATATTATAAAGGGATGGCCGATGAAGGCGTGTTTCTCCCGCCTTCACAGTTTGAAGGGCTGTTCTTGTCAACCGCTCATACGGATGACGACATTGAGCATACGATTCAAGCTGCTGAACGCGTATTCGAAAGAATCAGCCGCTCCAGATAAAGAAAAGGGCTGCCGGACATTGCCGGCGGCTCTTTTTTGCATGGTGCCGGTAACGGCTTATGATTTTTCTGTTCATATTCTGCCAGCTTTTCTCATACATCTTTACTGACATCTAATTTTAAAAATTAGGTGAAGGGAGGATATCAGTTTGCCGCAAAACAATCGTTTGCAATTTTCTGTAGAAGAGTCAATCTGTTTTCAAAAAGGACAGGAAGTATCCGAATTATTATCGATTTCATTGGATCCTGACATTACCGTTCAGGAAGTAAATGATTATGTATCCATACGAGGGTCATTAGAGCTGACAGGCGAATACAACATAGATCAAACCCGGGAATATGCAGAGCTGCCTGCGACAAGCCGATTTGTGGAAGATGTAAAGCTGAAAGGGGACGGCAGCGCAGAGCTGACGCATTGTTTCCCAGTGGATATCACCATCCCGAAAGACAAGGTCAATCATTTAAACGACGTATTTGTTTTTATTGATGCTTTCGATTATCAGCTGACAGATGCGAGGATGTTGACGATTCAAGCTGATTTGGCGATTGAAGGCCTCTTGAATGTAAGCGGTGAAGCCGGAGAAGAAGAACCGCGTACTATGCCTGCGGCAGTCCAGCCGGAAGAGGAGCTTGAGCCTGCCTTCAGATCACCTTCAGACGACGAAGAACAGGGTAAAGAGGAAGAATTTTTGATTCAGCTTGACAGGTCTTATGAAGAGCAGGACGAAGAACAGCCGTATGAAGAAGCAGAAGAAACTGATACCGATGCGGAAGCGGTTCCGATTTACCAGTCGTTTCTCGGAGACGATACAGAGGAAACAAAGCCGTTTTTTACAGCGTCTTTGTCTGCGGCAGAGCGGACGAAGCGTGAAATGGAAAATCCAAAAGACGCCGCTCTTGAACATCCGGAAGAAGAATATGAGCTGAAAAGGGAGAAAGTAGAAGCAAAACCGGAAGAATATGAGCTGAAAAGGGAGAAAGTAGAAGCAAAGCCGGAAGAATATGAGCTGAAAGAGGAGAAAGAAGCAAAGCCGGAAGAATATGAGCTGAAAGAGGAGAAAGAAGCAAAGCCGGAAGAATATGAGCTGAAAAGGGAGAAAGCGGAAGAGAAGCCGGAAGAATACGAGTTAAAAAGGGAAGAAGCGGAAGAAGAGCCGGAGCCGCTCCAAAGGGCTTATCAACCTCATGATGAACTGAAAGAAACCCCGTTCTACGGTGTTCCGCCTCTTTTGGAGGAAGACCAGAATGACAGGGAGCCTGAGACGTTTGAAGTTGAAGTGACACAGGAAGCAGAAGCGATTGATGAAGAAGAGGAAGCCGGGCATACCATTGAAATTCCGGAATATTCGTTTCATGAGCAGACGGAGCCTGAAGAAGAAAGAGATGAGATGCCGGCAGCAGACGACCAGGAAGTGTCAGCGAAGGAGAATGACAATGCTCTCTATTTGACAAAGCTGTTTACAAAACAGGGAGAGGAGGAGTTTACTCGAATGAGGATGTGCATCGTTCAGCAAAACGATACCATTGATCTTTTGTGCGAGCGCTATGATATTAATGTCCAGCAGCTCATCCGGATGAATTCCCTTTCCCTTGACGAGGAATTAAAAGAGGGACAGATCCTTTATATACCGGATTATCAAAGCAGCCATGCCTAATGCATTGATAAAAATGTGGTGAAGCCGATGGAAGGCATCCAGTCTGTTTTAAATGAGTACGGTCTTACGCCTGAATATATGGAATCGGTCAGTCCAAAGGTATGGAAAGTGTATACGGATCACGGTGTATTCGCCCTGAAAAAATTGGCGGCTTCAAGAAACGCCCGCTTCACAGAACAGATGATCTTGCTGGAGGAAAAAGGCTACAGGCAGTTTGTTCCCGTCTATCGAAATCGCACGGGCGAATTTTTAACGCAAGCCGGAGAAGATGTCTGTTATCTCATGCCTTGGCTTACCCTTGAAAGAGAGGAAGAGCGTGACCAAAAACACGAATATATGTTTAAAGAAATCGCTCTTCTTCACCAGCGAACGGAAAAAGAGCTCGGTGTGAGGCGGGAAGAAATACTCGGGCACTATGAACGGACAAAACGGAAATGGGAACAGCAAAAACAGAAATATGAAGAATTCATCTCAAGAGCGGAAAACGAATGGTATATGTCCCCGTTCCAGCTTCAGGCAGCCATGTATTTCAAAGAGACGATATCAGCTGCAGACTTTGCGCTTGCCCGCCTTGAAGAGTGGTATGAGACCATGAAAGACAAAGAGTCTTCGAGAATGGTTTTAAACCACGGGCAGCTGTCCGTCCGGCATTTTCTCTATAACGATACCGGAACGGGTTACTTTACGAACTTTGAGAAAGCGGGACACGGGCCCCCAGCGAACGATCTCATCGTATTTTTTACAAGAATGTTTAAGACGAATCCCGTGATGTGCACGGAATGTGTAAACTGGTTTTATACGTATCACAATGTCTATCCTTTGCGGGAGGAAGAAATCAGCTTATTCCTCAGCTATATGGCTTACCCCGGGCCTGTATACGGTGTGCTGAACCGCTACGACCTTGAGAAGGGGCCCGGAGAAAAAGAAGCCTGTACAACGCTTTTGAAGGCGTACTGGCAAATGAAAAACGCCGAACCGCTTGTGATGAGCATTCACGAGACGGAAGAAAACAGAAAACTGCAGGAAGAAACAGAGTCCCCATCATCATGATGCGGACTTTTTTCGTGCTTATATCCAGTCAAGGTGAAAGGCGCACGCAAGGAATATGAGAATGCCCAAAAGGAGGACATCAAATGTGGTCGGAAAGATGATCGTGCGTATGCCCTGGAAGATCGTGATCGGGAGGACGACTTGAACAGCAACAAGCCTGACTTGCTTCAGCCACGGCTGGAATGAATGTGTGTTGAATTTTTTTCGCATCTTATGCCTCCTCTCCTTATCGTTACAGCATCATATGAGGAAAAGGAGCTTGTGTGCATGGCCCAGTATCGTATAAAACAAGAGAAAAACGGAAAAGATGATTGACGAAAATGAAAAAGATTTAGTAATATAAGAAAAAGAAAAAGTACGTGCTGAAAAGTCAATGATCACCCGCTTTGAATGGGAAGAGTACAAAAACAGACGCTTGCAGAGAGGGAAGCCGGTTCGCTGAAAGGCTCCCAGTCAGTCTTTTTTGGAAGGTCGCCCAGGAGCGCAATTTCTCGAACAAAAAGTAGAGAAATTCGGGAAAGTCCCGTTATCCCATTTAAGTGCGTGAATGCGTTTTTTTCGCATTCATGAAAAAAGGTGGTACCGCGAGAGAGTTCTCTTCGTCCTTTTAACAGGATCGAGAGGGCTCTTTTTTATTGTTCAGCCGTTTAATACTGTTGGAGGTTTGAAAATGGATAATCAAGAACTGACGATGCCGACAAAATACGATCCGTCTGCAGTTGAAAAAGACAGATACGACTATTGGGTGAACGGCAAATTTTTTGAAGCGAAAAACGACCCTGAAAAAGAACCGTACACCGTTGTCATTCCCCCGCCGAATGTGACGGGTAAGCTGCACTTGGGGCATGCTTGGGATTCCACCTTGCAGGATATCGTGACAAGAATGAAACGGATGCAGGGCTATGACGTGCTCTGGCTGCCGGGTATGGATCACGCCGGTATTGCAACTCAGGCAAAAGTAGAAGCGAAGCTTCGCGAAGAAGGAAAAACGCGCTATGATCTCGGCCGCGAAAAATTCCTTGAAGAAACATGGAAATGGAAAGAGGAATATGCCGATTTTATTCGCAGCCAATGGGCGAAAATCGGGCTTGGCCTTGACTATTCAAGGGAGCGTTTCACCCTTGATGAAGGGCTTTCTAAAGCGGTTCGCGAAGTATTTGTGAAGCTATATGAAAAAGGGCTGATTTACCGCGGAGAATATATCATTAACTGGGACCCGGCCACTAAAACGGCTCTGTCTGACATCGAAGTCATCTATAAAGACGTACAAGGCGCGTTCTATCATATGCGCTATCCGCTGAAAGACGGTTCAGGCTCGATTGAAATTGCGACGACCCGTCCGGAAACGATGCTCGGCGATACAGCGGTTGCGGTACATCCGGAAGACGAGCGGTACAAACACCTAATCGGAAAAACGGTTATTCTGCCGATCACAGGAAGGGAAATTCCGGTTGTCGGAGACGACTACGTCGATATGGAATTCGGCTCAGGTGCCGTCAAAATTACACCTGCCCATGATCCGAACGACTTTGAAATCGGAAACCGCCACAACCTTGAACGCATTCTCGTTATGAATGAAGACGGCACAATGAATGACAAGGCGCTTCAATATAAAGGCATGGACCGTTTTGAATGCCGCAAGCAGATCGTGAAAGATCTTCAGGAAGAGGGCGTGCTGTTCAAGATTGAAGAACATACGCATTCGGTCGGCCACAGCGAACGCAGCGGAGCAGTCGTTGAGCCGTATTTGTCAACGCAGTGGTTCGTGCAAATGCAGCCGCTTGCCGATGCCGCCATCGAATTGCAAAAAAGCGAAGGAAAAGTCAACTTCGTCCCTGACCGTTTTGAAAAAACGTATCTGCACTGGATGGAAAATATCCGCGACTGGTGCATTTCCCGCCAGCTTTGGTGGGGCCACCGTATTCCTGCGTGGTACCATAAAGAAACGGGGGAAATCTATGTGGGCGCTGAAGCTCCTGAAGATGCCGAAAACTGGGAGCAGGACAAAGACGTTCTTGACACATGGTTCAGTTCCGCTCTTTGGCCGTTTTCAACGATGGGCTGGCCGGATATCAATGAGGAAGATTTCAAGCGTTACTATCCGACGAACGTCCTTGTCACAGGATACGATATCATTTTCTTCTGGGTATCCAGAATGATCTTCCAAGGTATCGAATTTACCGGAGAACGTCCGTTTAAAGATGTTTTGATCCACGGGCTCATCCGCGACGACCAGGGCCGCAAAATGAGCAAATCGCTCGGAAACGGCGTCGATCCGATGGATGTGATCGATAAGTACGGAGCGGATTCGCTGCGCTACTTCCTTGCGACGGGAAGCTCTCCAGGGCAGGATTTACGCTTCAGCTTTGAAAAAGTGGAGTCAACATGGAATTTTGCGAACAAGATTTGGAACGCATCAAGGTTTGCCCTGATGAACATGGACGGCATGACATACGAAGAGCTTGATCTGTCAGGAGAAAAATCAGTTGCCGATAAGTGGATTTTAACAAGGTTGAACGAAACGATTGAAACTGTGACACAGCTGGCTGACAAGTACGAATTCGGCGAGGTTGGCCGCCATCTCTACAATTTTATCTGGGATGATTTCTGCGACTGGTACATCGAAATGGCTAAACTTCCGCTTTACGGTGAAGATAAAGCGGCGAAAAAGACGACCCGCTCTATTTTAGCGTATGTGCTGGATCAAACGATGCGCCTGTTGCATCCGTTTATGCCTTTCCTGACGGAGGAGATCTGGCAGCATCTTCCTCACGAAGGGGAATCCATTACAGTCGCCAAGTGGCCTGAAGCTGTTAAAGAATATACGGACACCGAAGCAGCGGCGGATATGAAGCTTCTCGTTGAAGTCATCCGCGCTGTACGGAACATCCGGAGCGAAGTCAACACGCCGCTCAGCAAGCAGATTGAGCTTTATATTAAAACAAGCACGCCGGAAATCGCCGAACGACTTGAAGAAAACCGTTCGTACGTAGAACGCTTTACGAATCCGAGCCTTCTTCAAATCGGAACGGATATTCAGGCGGTCGATAAAGCGATGACCGCTGTCGTATCCGGCGCCGAGCTGATTTTGCCGCTCGAAGGTCTGATTAACATTGAGGAAGAAATCAGCCGCCTGCAAAAAGAACTCGATAAGCTGACGAAGGAAGTTGAACGGGTTCAAAAGAAATTAAGCAACGAAGGATTTATGAAAAAGGCGCCAGCACATGTCATTGAAGAAGAGCGGGCGAAAGAAGCCGATTATACGGCAAAACGTGAAGCTGTAGAAAAAAGAATCGCCGAATTGAAAAATTAATCAACGAAAAAAGGAGGTGTTTTCCAGGTCTTTCTAAAGATGCTGGAAAACACCTTCATCAATTGAAGGGAAGGAATTCGCTTGTTCAAAACGTTTGATGAAGCACTCAGCTGGATTAACGGAAGGCTTAAATTCGGCGTGAAGCCGGGTTTGGAACGAATGGAATGGCTTCTGAGAAAGCTCGGGCACCCCGAGAAAAAGCTTAATGCGATTCATGTCGCCGGAACAAACGGAAAAGGTTCAACGATCGCTTTTCTCCGTACGGTATTCAATGAAGCCGGTTATACAGCAGGCACCTTCACATCACCGTATATCATTACCTTTAACGAACGGATCAGCGTTGACGGCGCACCGATCTCGGACGACGAATGGACGGCGCTCTTTAATGAGGTCGGGCCTCTCGTCCTTGAGCTTGAAAAAACCGAATTCGGAGCCGCCACCGAATTTGAAATTATTACGGCATGCGCATTTTTATATTTTGCTAAATACCGGCGCACCGATTTTGTTATTTTTGAAACGGGATTAGGCGGCCGTTTGGATTCGACAAACGTCGTGAAGCCGATGTTAACGGTCATCACTTCGATCGGCCATGACCATATGGCAATATTAGGCGGCACGCTGAAAGAGATTGCCGCAGAAAAGGCGGGAATCATCAAACACGGCGTTCCTGTTATCACAGCCGTTCATCAGCGTGAAGCAGCTGAAGTGATAAAGCGAAAGGCGATGGAGACAGAATCTGCTTTTATATCCCTTCATGAGGATTGCGAGCTGTCCGGAGAGCGTTCACTGCCCGATGGAGAGCAGTTTTCACTGAAAACACCGTTACATCGTTATGAAAGAATTGAAACAAGCCTGATCGGCACCCATCAGCGGCAAAACGCGTCTCTGGCCATACTTGCGGCCGAATGGCTGACAGCCGAAAAACATGCGGCCATCAGCGAAGAAGAGCTGAAACGCGGCATTCATAAGGCGGGATGGCCCGGCCGGTTTGAGAAGGTATTGAACAGGCCTCTCGTTTATATCGACGGCGCTCATAACAAAGAAGGGGTAGAGCGGCTGGCCGAGACGATCACGTCCCACTTCGACGGGCGAAATATTCACGTATGCTTCAGTGCTCTCAAAGATAAGCCGTACAGAGACATGATCCGCAAAATCGAGTCGTTTGCGTCATCGATTCACTTCACATCTTTTGATTTTCCGAGAGCGGAATCCGCTCAAAAGCTGTTTGAGCAAAGTACCGCTGATCATAAAACATGTGATGAAGACATCGGCTCTGTTTTCCGCTATATCGAAGAACAAGCTGAAGATGAAAAAGCGGTGGTCATTGTTACCGGGTCGCTTTACTTTATTTCCGCCGTCAGGGCAGTTTTAACTGAATAAAAAACATAAAAATGCGCTTTTGGCCATCGGCTGACTGCGCATTTTTATGTTTTATGAAAAGCGGAGGCGCTTCATATTTGCTAAAATAACAGCCTCAGGAAGCCGTTTTTTCCCATGAAGCGGTTAAATTTGATTGTGCGAGGCTGATAGTGATGTTCATCTTTTACCTTTTTACGGCGGGGTTAGTGCTCGGTTCCTTTTTTAGTTCAGCCGGGCGCCGCATCCCTGAAAAGATATCATTGATTGCTCCGCGTTCCCTCTGCCGGGCTTGCAAAAGAAAGCTGGGCCTCGCGGAGCTGATACCTGTTTTGTCCTATTTGATGCAGCGGGGGAGGTGCAAGGGGTGTCAAACCCCGATATCGATCGTGTATCCGGCAGTTGAGCTCTCCGCCGCCATCCTGTTTGCGTTTGCCGGTATGCAGATTGGGCATCAGGGGGAGCTGGTGATTGTGCTTGCTCTTATTTCCCTGCTTTTGATCGTCTTTGTATCTGATGTGACACATATGGTCATTCCGGATGCTGTGCTTTGTTTTTTCCTGATTGTCTTTGCTGTCGGACGGTTTCTTGTTCCCCTCGAGCCGTGGCATTCCGGTTTAAGCGGTGCGTTTGCCGGCGGCATGCTTCCGCTCTTGACGCTGCTTTTGACGAAAGGAGGGATCGGCTGGGGGGATGTAAAGCTGTTTGCGGTGCTCGGCATGGCGCTCGGCAGCCGCCTCCTCATTCTCGCTTTTTTCCTTTCGGCAGCCGCAGGAACGGTGCTTGGTCTGATTGCATTGCTGGCAGGAAAGCTAAAGAAAAATGAACCTATGCCGTTTGCTCCCGCGATTCTGATCGGGACGCTGATAAGCTGTTTCTATGGCAATCCAATGATCGAGTGGTACCTTCAAATGGCACGGTGGTGAAAAATTTGACGAAACCTTTTTGGGCAAGACGACAAAAGTCTTGTTCTTTTTTTTTGAGGCTGTGTTAAAGTGTGGACAATAAGAGGGACAGCCTTTGGGAGAACTCCTCCTTCCTTCTGGCTTCCCTCTGCCGATCGTATAGAGAGCGGCCAATCTGCCGCCTAATCTCAATATAAAACAATAAACGGAAAGCGAGGGAAGCCACATGAAAAAACGGAAAAGCAAGAAAAACTCAGCTAAAAAAGTGCCCCAGGAAGACCCGCTTAAAGTGATGATCAATGGCAGAGAAGAGACCATCTACGGAAATGAAAAAGAGTTTTCCAACAGAAATGAAGAAAAGAAGTTCACCTTTTCAAACTGGGAAGAAAAGAGAAAGGCGGAACGGGAAATATCGGCTTCAAAAGAGGACGGCGCACCTGAAACAGATGAATTTACATGGACGCCTCCAGACGAAGAAGAAACCGTGTACAAAGACGATCCCAAAGTGGTGGCGCCTTATCAAAAGAAAAACGAGGCTAAAAACAACCGAAAAGCGAAAATGTCCCTTACGTTTCCTTTGAAGCGCTTTGCTGCAACCATTATCTTTGCTGTGTTGCTCGGCACGGGACTCGGGCTGTTCGCGCTGAATCTCGCAACCCATAAAGAAGGAGTGCCGGCATCCGGCAGCTTGGGTGCGGATGCGGAAAACGGACAGGCGGTAAAAGCCGGTGACTCAGGTGCCGAAGAGAAAAAGAGCGGACAAAAAAATAGCGGACAAGCGGGAGAATCTTTTCACAGCTTTGCCGTTCAGGCCGGCAAGTTTTCATCTAAAGAAGGAGCGGAGACGCTGGCCTCTCAAATCGCAGACAAGGGGTATGCCGCCGTTTCGATTGCCAAAGACGACGGATTTTATGTGATCGCCGGAATAACAGGGGAAAAACAGATGACATCTGAAATTGGCAAAATATTAATCGAAAACGATTTTGAAGCGTGGGGCGGAAAAGAGCTTCCGGTTGCACTCGAGCCCGGTTTGCTAGAGCCTTTTAAAGAAGCGGCCGAGCTGTCGGCAAAAGCGATTCTCGGCGCGGAGGTTACATCTCAAAACATAGCTGATGTCAAAGCTGAACTTGACGGCGCCAAATCAAAAGGAGAATCTGAAGAGGTAAAGAAGAGCATACTGGAAGCCGTCAACCTGCTTGAGAAACCGACCGCAGCCAACGGCTGGAAAAGCCAGCAGCTATTGCTGAGCCAAATAAAATAAAAAAACCAGCAGAGGCGCTGGTTTTTTTATTTTCACGATTTTTGTCATTAAAAAGTTACTTTTCTGAAATTGTGGCGGCGGCGTTCTTTTGGTAGGATAAAACAGGTATCTTTTTTTCCTATGCAAAAACCTTTGAAAGGATGTCTTCTTATGACCCGACAGCTCATATTGGCTTCACAATCACCCCGCAGAAAGGAACTCCTCGATCTTCTTCAGATTCCATACAGCATCGTTACGAGCAACGCGGAAGAAAAATTAATTCGAAACTTTTCACCAGCAGAAAACGTCAAATGGTTGGCGGAACAAAAAGTGCGTGCAGTAGCCGAACAATATCCTGATGCCGTCGTGCTTGGCGCCGACACCATTGTTCTTTATGACGGGGCTTATTTGGGCAAGCCCAAAGATGCCGAAGATGCAAAAAGGATGCTGAGCATGCTTTCGGGACAGACCCATTCAGTGCTTACCGGCGTCTGCATTAAGGACGGCGAGAGATGCGAAACATTTTTTGAAGAAACCGAAGTCTTTTTTTGGCCTCTTGAAGAAAAGGAAATCAGCGCTTACATCGCTACAGGAGAGCCGTTTGATAAAGCCGGTTCATACGGAATACAAGGAAAAGGCGCGCTTTTTGTCAAACAGATAAAGGGAGACTATTATACAGTTGTGGGTCTTCCGATTTCCAAAACGATGAGAATGCTGAAAACGTTCGATCTTCACTCCTTTTGATAAACCGAACGAGAAGGGAATCAAAAGGGAGGGTTTATCATAAGCGATCTGCCGTTGAAATTAAAGGATTTTCCTGATGAAGAAAGGCCGCGGGAGCGCCTTCTCAACACAGGCGCCGAAAGTTTGTCAAACCATGAACTGCTCGCGATACTGCTCAGAACCGGGACGAAAAAAGAATCGGTTCTTCAGCTTTCAAGCCGGCTGCTTCAAACGTTTGACGGCCTCCGTTTGTTAAAAGAAGCATCCGCTGAGGAGCTTTCAAGCATTTCCGGGATCGGCCGCGCCAAAGCCGTGCAGATTTTGGCGGCGCTCGAACTTGGCCGGCGCATTCACAGCCTTGCCTGCAAAGACCGTTATGTGATCCGTTTTCCCGAAGATGCGGCCAATTTTTTAATGGGGGATATGCGCTTTCTGTCTCAGGAGCACTTCGTATGCCTGTATCTGAACACGAAAAACCAGGTGATCCACAAGCGAACAATTTTTATAGGAAGCTTGAACTCTTCAATCGTCCATCCGAGGGAAGTGTTTAAGGAAGCTTTAAAGCGCTCCGCAGCCTCATTCATCTGCGTCCACAATCATCCGTCCGGAGATCCGGCTCCAAGCCGCGAAGACATAGAAGTTACACAGCGCCTTCACGAGTCCGGACAGCTGCTTGGAATCGAATTGCTCGATCATATCATCATCGGTGATCAAAAATTTGTGAGCTTAAAAGAAAAAGGATATTTGTAACACTTTTTTTTTCATTAAATTAAGCTATAATAGAATTTATGGGTTTTTGCTTAGGAATATTGTTTTAAGAAAGGAAGATACATACAAATGTTTGGAATTGGTGCGAGAGACCTTGGAATAGATTTAGGAACGGCGAATACGCTTGTTTTTGTGAAAGGTAAAGGAATTGTCGTCAGGGAGCCTTCCGTCGTTGCGCTGCAAACAGATACAAAGCAGATCGTTGCAGTCGGAAACGATGCGAAAAACATGATCGGACGTACGCCCGGCAATGTCGTCGCCCTCCGCCCGATGAAAGATGGCGTAATCGCTGATTATGAAACAACAGCGACAATGATGAAACATTATATTAGCAAAGCTGTTAAAAACAAAGGCTTATTTGCGAGAAAGCCTTATGTCATGGTTTGTGTCCCGTCGGGAATTACGGCGGTTGAGCAGCGTGCGGTAATCGACGCTACGCGCCAGGCCGGGGCGAGAGATGCATATCCGATTGAAGAACCGTTTGCAGCGGCGATCGGAGCCAATCTTCCTGTTTGGGAACCGACTGGAAGCATGGTGGTCGACATCGGCGGCGGAACGACCGAAGTCGCGATTATTTCCCTCGGCGGCATCGTCACATCCCAGTCTATTCGCGTTGCCGGTGATGAAATGGATGAAGCAATCATTACTTATATTAGAAAAACATATAACTTGATGATCGGTGACCGTACTGCGGAAGCGATCAAACTTGAAATCGGTTCTGCCGAAGCTTCTGAAAACGGAGAAAGCATGGAAATCCGCGGCCGCGATCTTTTAACAGGTCTGCCGAAAACGATTGAAATCACTGAAAAAGAAATTACAGCGGCGCTTCGCGACACTGTGACTGCAATTGTCGATGCCGTAAAAAATACGCTTGAAAAAACTCCGCCTGAACTCGCGGCTGATATTATGGACCGCGGAATCGTCCTGACAGGAGGCGGTGCGCTGCTGCGCCACTTGGACAAAGTCATCAGCGAAGAAACGAAAATGCCGGTTTTAATTGCGGAAGACCCTCTTGACTGTGTAGCGATCGGAACAGGTAAAGCTCTCGAGCAAATTCATCTATTTAAAGGCAAAAATTAAGGACACAGGGAATAGAAGAGGTGTATAATCATGCCGCAGTTTTTTACGAATAAACGGTTGATGCTTTTACTCCTTTGTATCATCATTTTAGTGGCAATGATTGGATTTTCGTTAAAGAATGACCGGAATGCAACTTGGCCCGAAAAATTTATTGGCGATACAACTGGTGTATTCCAGACGATTTTTCATACGCCCGCTCAATTTTTTGCGGGCTTCTTTGAAAATATCGAAGACTTAAAAAATACGTACAGCGAAAATGAGCGCCTGCGGAAAAAGCTCGACGGCCAGACGCAATACGAGGCAAAGCTGCAAGAGCTTGAAAATGAAAATAAGTCTTTAAGAAAAGAGCTCGGCCATTTGAAATCAATTAAAGACTACACGCCGATTCTGGGGACTGTTATCGCCAGAAATCCCGATAAGTATGAGTGGTGGAACCTGATCACGATTAACAAAGGTTCTAAGCACGGCGTCGAAAAGGATATGGCGGTCACAGATGAAAACGGCAACTTGATCGGAAAAATCAAAAGCACTAAAGTGAACAATTTCACTTCCACCGTCCAGCTTTTAAGCGCAACAGACAGAAACAACAGAATTTCTACGGTTATCGCTGCAAATAAAGGCAAGAAAACGGTCAACGGAATCATCAACGGCTACGACTCCGAGAAAAAGGCGCTGTCAATGGAAATCATTGAGCCTGATGAAGACAGGGAAGTGAAAAAAGGAGACCTCGTCGAAACTTCCGGGGCGGGCGGCGTTTTTCCGAAAGGCCTGACAATCGGAAAAGTGACAGAGGTTGAACCCGATTCCTACGGCTTGACAAAAATCGCTTATGTAGAGCCGGCGGCCGATATGTATAACCTTGATAACGTCATCGTCGTCGACAGAACGCTTGATACGGTGGATGTCAACAAGATGGACGATGAGGAGGAAGGTTCGTGAAACGCTTCCTTCTTCCCGTCGTGATGATGTTTGTTTTAGTATCTGACAGCGTCTACGCGGATTTTGTCAACCTGCCTTTTGTGACGGAAGAACAGCAGCTCATCCCGCGTTTTCTGCTGCTTGTCTTAGTTTTTATGACGGCTTATGTCAATCAGCCTTTTGCCATTACATATGGATTTATTTTCGGACTGTTATATGATATTAATTACACCGACCTTTTAGGTGTATATATGTTCGGTTTTGCCGGTATTTGCTATTTATCGTCAAAAGCATTCAAAGTATTGCAGACAAACGCGCTGGTCGTCATTTTTATTTCGCTGCTCGCCGTCTGTGTTCTTGAATTTTACCAATATGGCGTGCAGATGCTGATACGTCCGGAAATCATGCCGTTCCATCAATTTGTGCTCGGCAGGCTCCTGCCTACGCTTGGGCTGAACGCCGTTGGCGGCCTTTTGCTCATTTACCCGTTCAAATGGTTTTTTACCAGTCTTAAGAAAGAGCTGAGGAATGAGTAAAAGAGGATTTTATGAGCCGATGTCGAAAAGAGTATGATGTTGAGGTGAACACCGTGAAGACCCAAAAGCAGCAATACGTAACAATTAAAGGAACGAAAAATGGATTGACGCTTCATCTTGATGACACATGCTCTTTTGAAGAATTATTGTACGGTCTTCAGGATATGCTGTCACTCGAACATTATATGGATGGAAAAGGCCAGAAAATCAGTGTGCTCGTTAAGCTCGGCCACCGTTTTGTGACCGAGGAGCAAGAACAGATCCTGACCGATGTGATCACTGAGAAACAAAATCTGTTCATCCACTCCATTGAAAGTGAAGTCATAACCAAAGATGAAGCAAACCGTTTAAAAGCGGAAAGCGAAATTATTTCTGTCGCTAAAATTGTCCGTTCAGGGCAAGTCCTCGAAACGGAGGGTGATTTGCTTCTGATTGGGGATGTGAATCCGGGAGGAATGGTGAAGGCCGGAGGGAATATTTTCATCCTCGGCTCATTAAGAGGGATTGCCCACGCCGGTTTTAATGGAAATAAACGAGCTGTTATTGCGGCTTCGGATATGAGACCGACTCAATTGCGTATCAATCATGTGCTCAATCGCTCCCCAGACCACATCCAAGAAGGGAACGACATGGAATGTGCTTATTTAGATGAAAATGAGAATATGGTCATTGACCGCCTTCAGCAATTAGCTCATTTAAGACCTAGTTTAACAAGGCTTGAGGGAGGAATGTAAAATTGGGTGAAGCTATCGTAATAACCTCGGGGAAAGGCGGAGTAGGCAAAACGACGACATCCGCAAATCTTGGCACCGCCTTGGCCATTTTGGGAAAACGGGTATGTCTCGTTGACACGGATATCGGCCTGCGCAATCTTGATGTCGTCATGGGCCTTGAAAATAGAATCATATATGATTTGGTAGATGTCGTTGAGGAGCGATGCAAAATCCATCAGGCGCTTGTGAAAGATAAACGCTTCGATGATTTGCTTTATTTGCTCCCGGCCGCCCAGACAAGCGATAAGTCGGCTGTTCTTCCCGAGCAGATGGTCAAGCTTGTCCAGCAGCTCAAACAAGACTTCGACTACATTGTCATCGACTGCCCTGCAGGGATTGAGCAAGGTTATAAAAATGCGGTCTCGGGCGCTGACAAAGCGATTGTCGTGACGACACCGGAAATCTCCGCTGTTCGTGACGCCGACCGGATCATCGGCCTGCTTGAAAAAGAAGAAAATATTGAGCCGCCGAGACTTGTCGTCAACCGGATCCGCAACCACTTAATGAAAAACGGCGATACGCTGGATGTTGATGAAGTCATTCAGCACTTGTCGATCGAACTGATCGGTATTGTTGCGGATGATGACGAAGTGATTAAAGCTTCCAATAACGGGGAGCCTGTCGTCATGGATCCGAACAATAAAGCTTCAATCGCATACCGGAACATCGCCCGCCGCGTGCTGGGCGAATCTGTGCCTTTACAGTCGTTTGAAGAAGAAAATAAAGGCGTTTTCGCAAAGATTAAATCATTTTTCGGCGTACGCGCTTAACTTGCAAAAAAGCAATCTCCAAAACGAGATTGCTTTTTTTGCAGTTTCATTGATCGTTTTCGACTTTGTGCTTTAACAAGGAAAGCTTATTGTCCCAATACATGTCGAAGTAGGCGAGCCACTGCTGCAGCTCCGCGAGAGGTTCGGGATGAAGCCTGTACAGTTTTTCTCTGCCCGCTTTTCTTCCGCTGACAAGCCCGGCTTCTGACAAAATTCTCAGATGCTTTGAAACAGCCGTTCGGCTCATCGGGAAATGAGTGCTGATATCTGTTACAGGCAATTCCCTGCCGGCGAGGAGCTTCAGCATCTTTCGCCGTGAGGGATCGGAAACGGCTTGGAACACATCATGTTTTACGGCCGATGATGTCACTAGCCTTCAACTGCCTGACGCAGCTTTTGATTGACGATCACTTCCCAGCCGCCATTCATCCGATTGCGGACATCCGCTTGTTTTTCTCCCGCTTTTGCAACCGTTTCTTCCGGCGCGCCCCATCCTGAATGAATCAGGGTAAATTCGGTTTTTTCTGCAGACAGCTCTTTCAATTCAAATGTGACGATCCATCCCGACGTATCCCAGCTGAAAGCGAGTCGATGCGGCGCTTCAAGCTCGATCACTTTGCAAGGGGAGGGGCCGAACGGAGACTGCAAGGTGAATTCACAGCCGATCTCCGGACGGAAATCATTTGGCATAAACCAGGCGGCGATGCCTTCGCTGGTGGCGACGGCCTCCCACACTTTTTCTATCGATGCGTGAAAAACAGCCTGTTTATGTATATCAGGTAATTGTTGATTGCTCATAATAGACCTCCTAGAAAAAAGTAAAACCAAAAGGTTTCCTATCTATTATATGAAACCTTTTGGTTTTATGTCAATATACCGTCATAAACGCCTGGGACAAGACATATCATTGAACAAACGAACCTGAATGTAAAGGATGAGGGTTATGAGTCATAGAGCAGATGAGATTCGAAAAAGAATGGCCAGGAAAAGAAAGCGGAAAGCGCCGGATAAACAGCCCTTTTCGTCAGGCGGCAAAAAGCTGCCGGTCAAGCCGCCTGCATGGACAGCCTTTTCGGAAGATGAAAAGGCCGGAGACTTCCCTCCGCCTGAGGGAAGCTCCCTGCTGATAAATGGGAAGCACCCTCTTGTCAAAGCGGATGCGCTCATCATGAAATGTCTTCTGTCGGCATGTCTTGTCCTTGTGTCCGCTATTGCCTACAAAGGCCAGTTTGAACCCGCAAACCAAATCAAACCGGTCATCAGCCAGGTGTTTACTGAAGAGTTCCAATTTGCGGCTCTCCAGAATTGGTATGAATCCAAGTTTGGCGATCCCCTCGCATTCTTTCAACCGAAAGGTGAAAAACCATCCGGTCAGGTCGAGGTGAATCAAGATCTCGCTGTTCCTGCCATGGGAAAGGTTCAGGAGAAATTCTCAGGCCAGGGCATTAAGGTAGAAACAGAAGACGAAACGATCCGCAGCATGAAGGAAGGCTATGTCATTGAAGTGGACAAAAATCCGGAAACGGGCCTGACGGTGGTTTTGCAGCATGCGGACAACAGCTATACCTACTACGGCCAGCTGAAAAAAGCGGATGTCGCTTTATACGATTTTATAGATAAAGGAACGAAGCTCGGAACGATTAAGCAGGATAAAAATCAAAAAGGCGTCTATTACTTTGCGATCAAACAAGGAGAGGAATTTGTTGATCCGATACAGGTGATCACATTTGAATAAATGGACGGAGCTCTTCACCAAGCTTCACATTCACCCGCTGCTGTGGCTTGTCATGGCGATCGGTATCATGACAGGACATATTAAAGCGCTGTTTTGTTTAATGATCGTTATTTTGATCCACGAGCTTGGCCACGCTGCTGCTGCCGTTTATTTTTCATGGAGAATTAAAGGCATTTTCCTGCTGCCTTTTGGGGGAACGCTTGAAGTCGATGAACATGGCAACAGACCGTTAAAGGAAGAGCTGGCCGTCATCGCCGCGGGGCCTGTTCAGCATATCTGGCTTCAATTTGCTGCATGGCTTTTGGCGGTCAATTCGCTCGTCAGCCCTCATATATTTGAAACGTTTACCTTTTACAATCTGACCATCCTCTTGATTAATCTGTTTCCGGTTTGGCCGCTTGACGGCGGGAAGCTGCTGTTTTTGCTGTTTTCAAAACACCTTCCGTATCAGAAAGCACAGCGGGTGATGCTGGCTGTGTCGTGCTTTTGCTGTACTGTTTTAATCGCGGCAATTCTGTTGGTTTCCCCGTCACAGCTGAGCGCTTGGGTGCTCCTCGTATTTTTGGCTGCATCCCTTTACCAAGAATATCGCAATCGCCATTACGTCCATATCCGTTTTTTGCTTGAGCGCTATTACGGAAAGGAGAGGGAAGTGCGACGCCTCGCCCCGATCACGGTGTGCGCTGAACAGCAGATTTATGAGGTCATGCTCCTGTTTAAACGAGGCTGCAAACACCCGATCATTATTGAGAAGGACGGACAAAAACTGAGCCAGCTTGATGAAAATGAAGTTCTCCACGCTTATTTTACAGACAAGCGTACGACTTCCTCAATGGAAGATCTGCTTTTGGTTTATTGACCGTCCATCCTTCTAAAAGACATTGACACTCGGGCTCTTTTCTGGTATATTTTTTAATGTTATGGATGTAGCACCCGTGCTACAACCGCTCAGCACAGGTGTTAAGTGCTTTCTTAGCCCCCTGTGATTGGCGAGTCTTAGTTTATTAGGAGGTGCAGAGATGTACGCAATTATTCAAACAGGCGGAAAACAAATCAAAGTTGAAGAAGGCCAAACTGTATACGTCGAAAAGCTTGCTGCTGAAGCCGGCGAAACAGTTACTTTTGACAACGTATTGTTTGTCGGCGGTGAAAATGTTAAAGTTGGCAGCCCTACGGTTGAAGGCGCTACGGTAACAGGCAAAGTTGAAAAACAAGGCCGTGCGAAAAAAATTACCGTATTCAAGTACAAGCCGAAGAAAAACCAACATAAAAAACAAGGTCATCGTCAACCTTACACTAAAGTTGTAATCGAAAAAATCAACGCTTAAGGCGTGTATGATATGATTCATGCAAAGGTTACCAGAGCCCGATCGAACAAAGACATCTTAGGCTTTGAAATGTCGGGACATGCGAATTTTGCTGAACATGGTCAGGATCTCGTTTGTGCAGGGGCATCGGCGGTCGCCTTTGGAGCTGTCAATGCCGTCATGAAGCTGACGGGCATTGAGCCGGTCATTGACCTCGGGGAAGACGGCGGATTTTTATCTTTCGGATTCCCGGACGGTACGGATCGGGAGGCTTTTGAAAAGGCGCAGCTCCTTCTCGAAGGCATGATCGTCTCCCTTGAAACGATCGAACGAGACTACAAAGGTTACTTAAAAGTAACGACGAACAAAATATAGGAGGTGAGCTACATGCTAAGATTAGATCTTCAGTTTTTTGCATCTAAAAAAGGAGTAGGTTCAACGAAGAACGGACGTGACTCTGAGGCGAAGCGCCTAGGTGCTAAACGTGCAGACGGTCAATTCGTATCTGGCGGTTCCATCCTTTATCGTCAGCGCGGAACAAAAATCTATCCAGGTGAAAACGTTGGGCGCGGCGGAGATGACACTCTATATGCAAAAGTCGACGGAACTGTTAAATTCGAACGTTTCGGCCGTAACCGCAAAAAAGTGAGCGTATATCCTGTAGCCTAACCTTTAAACGAAACTCCGGTCGTTCTGACCGGAGTTTTTTACATACAGCACCGTGACTTGCTGAAAAACACCTTCCCGCCCCCTGGACAAGGCCGGGTTTCCGCTCTGATTCTGCTTCTTTAAAGTATATAAACGTGTTTCATTTATACTGCCTTCTCTGTTATAATTCAAAGTACAAACTGAATCAGACTCCTAAAATAGAGAACAAACGATTGGGAGTGCAAAAATGGAAGAAACTTCGAAAAAACAAGAAAAGACGATGGACGATAAGGCTTTGACCCATGAGCTTATTCATCTGCTCAGCCATTCAAGGCACGACTGGATGAATAAACTGCAATTGATTAAAGGAAACTTAACATTAAAAAAGTATGACCGCGTATTTGAAATTATTGATGAAGTGGTCATCGAAGCTCAGCATGAATCAAAGCTTTCAAACCTTAAAATCCCGCGTGCGGCGTATGAGCTGCTTACATTTAACTGGATGGCCCATTCGCTGACGCTTGAATATGAGGTGATCGGTCAGGTCAGAGATTTGTCAGCTTATGAAGAGAAGCTCGTCGTTTTCGTCAGAAAGCTGTTTGGGACTTTTGAGGATGCCGTTTTGAAAGGCGGCGACAATCATCTGACGATCACGCTGCAGACGGACGGTCCGGACGACCGGCTCGTCATCTTTCTGGATTTCCACGGCGTATTCACAAAGCTGACCGGTATCAAAGACTTTCATCATTCACTGGCTGATTTTTATGAAATCAAGCGGCTTGATGTAACAGACCGTGAGTGCATCGCTGAAATTCATATCAAGTAAAGCGGTTTTTTAGGAATAGAACGGAGGACATTATGTTTGTTGATCAGGTAAAAATATACGTAAAAGGCGGAGACGGAGGCAACGGAATGGTTGCTTTCCGCCGCGAAAAATATGTGCCAAAAGGAGGCCCTGCCGGAGGTGACGGCGGAAAAGGCGGAGACGTCGTTTTCAAAGTTGACGAAGGCCTCAGCACGCTGATGGATTTTAGATATCAAAGACATTTTAAGGCGACGCGCGGAGAACACGGCATGTCTAAAAACCAGCACGGCCGAAATGCAGAAGACATGGTTGTAAAAGTCCCGCCCGGCACGGTTGTCATTGACGATGATACAAAGCAGGTCATCGCTGATCTAACGGAGCACGGACAGGAAGCCGTCATCGCAAAAGGAGGACGCGGCGGACGAGGCAATACCCGTTTTGCGACGCCTGCCAACCCGGCGCCGCAGCTTTCTGAAAACGGCGAACCCGGCAAGGAGCGCTATATCGTTCTCGAGCTGAAAGTTTTGGCCGATGTCGGTCTTGTCGGTTTCCCAAGCGTTGGAAAATCAACACTCCTGTCTGTCGTGTCTTCGGCCAAGCCGAAAATTGCCGATTACCATTTTACAACGCTGAATCCGAATCTCGGAATGGTCGAAACGGAAGATGGCCGCAGCTTTGTAATGGCGGATCTTCCGGGACTGATTGAGGGGGCGCACGAAGGGGTTGGCCTCGGACACCAATTCCTCAGACATATCGAAAGAACGCGCGTCATCGTGCACGTGATCGACATGTCGGGTCTTGAAGGGCGCGACCCGTATGAAGATTATGTGACCATCAATAAAGAGCTTGAACAGTATAATCTGAGGCTGACAGAACGTCCTCAAATTATTGTCGCCAATAAAATGGATATGCCGGATGCGGAAGAAAATCTGAAGGCATTCAAAGAAAAGCTTACAGATGATTATCCTGTTTTTCCAATCAGCGCGTTGACCAGACAAGGATTGAGGGATCTGCTGTTTGAGATTGCCGACCGTTTGGAAACGACGCCGGAATTCCCGCTCTACGACGAAGAAGACATGACTGAAAACAGAGTCATGTATAAGCTTGAGGATGAGGAAGCGCCGTTTGAGATCAGCCGTGATCCTGATGGCACCTTTGTGCTCAGCGGAGCCAAGCTTGAACGCTTATTTAAAATGACGGATTTTTCAAGAGACGAGTCTGTTAAGCGTTTCGCCAGACAGCTTCGCGGAATGGGCGTTGATGACGCGCTTCGGGCCCGCGGTGCAAAAGACGGAGATACGATCCGTCTTCTCGAATTTGAATTTGAATTTATCGACTGATCATACCGGAGAGTTTGCCAGGCAAGCTCTCCGACTTTTAGCTGAAAGGAACGCCTTTCCTTTCGCTTGCTGGATCAATGTAAAGGAATCAGGGTTTTTAAAAGGAGAGAAAAGTCTGTGAAAGAGGAGACCTTTTATCTTGTCAGGGAAGACGTGCTGCCGGAGGCAATGCGGAAAACACTTGAGGTCAAAAAGCTGATTGAGCGGAAAAAAGCGGAATCTGTAGCTGAAGCCGTCCAAAAGGTAGATTTGAGCCGAAGCGCTTTTTACAAGTACAGAGATGCGGTTTTTCCTTTTTATACGATGGTCAAGGAACAGATTATCACGCTTTTTTTTCATTTGGAGGACCGCTCGGGAACGCTGTCCCATCTGCTCCAAGTGGTGGCTGAATCGGGCTGCAACGTGCTGTCGATCCACCAGACCATCCCTCTTCAAGGAAGAGCGAATGTCACGCTGTCCGTCAGTACGAGAGGAATGGATGGAAATATCGATTTGCTGATGAACAAATTAAGAAAGCTGGAATTCGTAGAAAAGGTCGAAATACTAGGTTCGGGCGCTTAAAGGGAGAGAATGTCATATATCATGAGTATGAGAGTAGGTTATTTAGGTCCAGAAGCAACATTTACGCACCTTGCCGTCTGCTCCTGCTTTTCAGATGCAGACCAGCAAGCATTTAACACGATACCCGCCTGTATGGATGCGGCGATGAACGGCGAGATTGATCTGGCTGTCGTCCCGCTTGAAAATGCGATTGAAGGATCGGTGAATCTGACAATAGACTACTTAATCCACGAACAGCCTCTTTATATTGTCGGAGAAATCACCGCTCCCATCCGTCAGCATTTACTTGTGCATCCTGCAAGAAAAGAGGCTTGGGAAGACATTCAGAAAGTTTATTCCCATTCCCATGCGATCGCGCAATGTCATAAATTTTTGCACAGCCGGTTCCGCTCCATTCCGTTTGAATATGCGACATCCACCGGTGCAGCTGCAAAATACGTGAGTGAACATCCGGACGAGAACATCGGCGTGATTGCCAATGAAATGGCAGCCGCTACGTATGGATTAGACATCGTCAAAAGAGATGTGCATGACTATGAATACAATCACACGAGATTTGTGATGCTTCATCCGGATCACGAGGCATCTCCGCCGGTCAATCCTCAGTTAAAGGGAAGGCCGAAAACGACTTTGCTGGTAACCCTTCCTTCGGACAGATCAGGGGCTCTCCACCAGGTGCTGTCGGCTTTCGCCTGGAGAAATTTGAATCTTTCTAAAATTGAATCGCGGCCGACAAAAACCGGTCTCGGCAATTATTTTTTCATTATTGATATTGAAATGGCACTGGACGACGTGCTGATTCCAGGTGCGATAGCTGAGCTTGAAGCTTTGGGCTGCAAGGTGAAAATGCTCGGAGCCTACAATGCGTATACATTATAAAGAAAGGTCCTTTGCGTTGATGACGGCAAAGGACCTTTTCTTTATTCGGGAATGAGGATGCCCGCTTTTTGCAGGGCGTCGCAAGCTTGTTCGATCTTCTCTTCGTCATCTGCCTCCAATGTGTGCAGATGGGTGCCGTTTGTCAGTTGAGACAGATAAGCGGCGTTTGTCGAAGAGATTTTTTTGACGAAGTCCGAGACTTCTTTTCTTGTGCTGACTCTGATCGAAGCTGTTAAGTCGCCGTAGACAGGATGTTCAATCGTTACATCTTTCACCGTTACGCCAAAGTCGACGATCAGATTCAGCTCTTCTTCCGTTTTTTCCGGCTCATGGTCGCAAGCGATGAGCCGCTGAACCGGCTGTTTTTTGCCGAGAACTGACTGCAAATACACGTATCCTTGGCTTGTTGCGATGATCGGTTCGTTTTTTGCTTTTAATAAAGAAATGTCCTGTACGATGACCTGCCGTGAAACAGATGCTCTTTTCGCCAGTTCGCTTCCTGTCAGCGGAGCCTCAGACTCCTTCAGCCAGGCCAGAAGCTGCTGGCGCCGCTCAGCGCCCGTAAGTTTTAATCCGTCTGTCAATCCGATGGTCTCCTTTCTCATGCATCATATCTTCAAAAACGTCCAACAGCTTATCAACATGTTCGCTTGTCGTATCGCATCCGAACGAAATTCGGACGAATTGAAGCGCGAGCTCCCTTGGGACTAAAAGGGCTTTCATCGTATTCGACGGCTCATGATAGCCGGCTGAACACGCGCTTCCGGTAGAAATGCAAATTCCTCTCCGATTACATTCCAGCATAGTATATTGTCCTTCAAAGGAATGAAAAAAACAACCTATAATATGCGGCAGAACATGCGAATTTGCCGAATCGGGCACAGCGAGGGAGACGGGAAGCTTCCGGGCTTTTGCCTTTTCCAGAAAACGGGCGCGCAGCTCCTGATGTTTAAGATACGCGGCATCCATACGCTTTATTGTCAACTCAGCAGCGGTAATGAAAGCGCCGATTCCAGGGACATTGACGGTGCCGCTCTTCAATCCGTTTTCATGTAAAGTGCCCGGGTAGACGGGTTTCCAGTTCACACCAGGCCGAATATAGACCGCTCCAACTCCTTTTGGTCCGTATACTTTATGGCTTGAAACAGATAAGGCATCAGCGCCGAGCTCATCAATGCCGACCGGAATCTTGGCAAAGGTCTGTACGCAGTCGCTGTGCAGGAGCACGTCCCGCTTATGCAAGTAAGCCGAAAGCTTTGCCAGGGGCTGGATGACGCCTGTTTCTGAGTTGGCATGCTGAATTGAGACGAGACCTGTATCAGGACGGAGGTGCCGTTCCAGTATCTCTGTTGTGATGATGCCTGAAGCATTCGGTTTCATCAAGTCGACTTCAAAGCCCAGTATCTCAAGATGCCGCTTCAAAATGTGGATCGACTGATGTTCCATTTCTGTCATTAAAAAGCGCTGCTTTCTCGAGGGGAGTCCATTTAAGATGGAATGAATCGCCAAAAAATTGGCTTCGGTGCCGCCGCTCGTAAAATAAACGCCTTCTTCTTCCCCGGATAAAAGTTCCGCCATCTTTTGGCGGCAGTAGCGCAGAATACTTTCGGCTTTCCCTCCTGCATCATGCAGACTGCTCGAATTTCCGTACACGTCTATGCTCAGTTTTTGAAACGCGTCCAAGGCTTCTTTTGCCGCCGGTGTCGTCGCTGCATAATCAAGATAAATCACGGCTCTCGTCTCCCATTCTTTATAAAAAATACTTGAGTTTATTTTATCGATATGTAAATATAGGTGTCAAGACACATGTAAATTTACAGGAGGAGTCGACATGTCTCATCAGACGATAATTGTTGTCGGAGCAGGTGCCGCTGCGCTGTCTTTTGCTGCATCCATTCCGCCGTCTTATGAAGTGATTGTGATGACAAAAGCATCTGTAAAAGACAGCAATTCAACCCTCGCTCAGGGAGGAATTGCCTCGGCTGTATTGCCTCGCGATTCCTGGTCAGCTCATGCGGACGACACATTATATGCCGGATGCGGCCACAATCAAATCGAAGCCGTTCAAGATGCCATTAAAGACGGCCAGCGCCTTATTGATGAGCTGATTCTTCAGCATTTCCCTTTTGATACTGACGAATCCGGAAAGCTCAACCTCGGCAAAGAAGGCGCACATTCGATGAACAGAATTTTGCATGCCGGGGGAGACGCTACGGGGCAGGCGCTGATCCGGCACTTAATCGGAAGGCTCGGTCCTCACGTCATACTGAAAGAATACGAAACGGCGGCGGATTTATGGATGGAAGACGGACGCTGTGCGGGCGTCTGGACGAAAGACCGCCAGGGAAAGACTTTTCTCAGGAAAGCCGATTTTGTTGTGCTGGCGGCAGGAGGCTGCGGAAGTCTATTTCAAATCAACACGAATAACCGTTCTGTGACAAGCGATGCGATTTCTTTGGCATATCGGGCAGGAGCCGAGCTCGCAGATTTGGAATTCGTTCAATTTCATCCTACATTGCTCGTCAAAGACGGGCGCGCACACGGGCTTGTTTCAGAAGCTGTGCGTGGAGAAGGAGCTGTCTTGGTTGATGAAAACGGCCAGCGGGTGATGGAAGGGATTCACCCCATGCAGGATTTAGCGCCGCGGGACATCGTATCTCGTGCGATTCACGAAAAGCTTGCCTGCGGAAGCAGCGTATTTTTGGATATTACCCGCATATCAGACTTTAAAAGCCGCTTCCCTACGATTTCCTCTCTTTGCGAAAAAGCCGGAATTTCCATTGAAGAAGGCCGGCTTCCGGTTTCACCGGGCATGCATTTTTTAATGGGGGGCGTTTCTGTGAACAGATGGGGGGAAACGGCGGTTCCACACCTTTATGTGATTGGGGAAGCTGCATGCACCGGCTTTCACGGTGCCAACCGTCTGGCAAGCAATTCTCTCTTGGAATGCATCGTCTTCGGAAGGAGAGCGGCGGAACGGATACAAGCTTATCAAAAACTTGAGCCTGTCAGAGGACAATCTCCTCAGTCTGAGGATGTGACGTATTCTGTTCCCCTGACAGATGTGAAGGATATTCAAAAACACATGACAGATCATGTGGCGATCGTGCGAACGGAGGATGAATTGACGAAGGCGAAAGAATGGCTTGAGCGAGTGCCTTTTCAAATCGTGAATGTGAAAGAAATCACAAAAGAACAGCTTGAATTAGCTCATTTATGGCAGACCGCCAAGCAGATGACGGCCTCGGCATTGCTTCGTACAGAAAGCAGAGGCGGCCATTACCGTTCGGATCGCCCGGCGCCTGATGATAAAAACTGGCATGGCAAGCAAATCGTTCACACAAAAGGCGGGATCAAGATAAGACAAAACGAAGGGATTGTGAAATATGCAGCGGCTCATACTTAGGAACATGCTTAAAGAATTTTTCAAGGAAGATATCGGCTGGGGGGATTTCACTTCTGAAGCCGTTTTCGATGCCAATCTTCAATGCGAAGCGGTCATCACAGCGAAGGATGACGGATGGTTTGCAGGAGAATTAGTGATTTTCGAAGGCTTTCGGCTGCTCGATGAAACGATCGCCGTGCAAATGCTGAAAACAGATGGCGAAGCGGTCCATAAAGGAGAAACGATCGCGCGGCTCAAAGGCCGTGCAGCTTCTCTCATGACCGGCGAACGGGTCGTGCTGAATCTCATTCAAAGAATGTCGGGGATCGCCACTTTAACAAAGCAGTCCGTTATCAGGCTGAATGATCCGGATATCGCGATTTGCGATACGAGAAAGACGACGCCGGGCCTGCGCATTCTTGAAAAATACGCGGTCAAAACCGGCGGGGGCTGCAATCACCGCTTTGGTTTGGACGGCGGCATCATGATTAAAGACAACCACATTGCCGCCTGCGGCTCGATTTTAAAAGCGGTTGAAAAAGCACGGGCAGCGTGCGGCCATATGGTCAAAATCGAGGTGGAGATCGAGTCTGAACAAGAGCTTCAAGAAGCGATTGAGGCTGAAGCCGATATCATTATGTTTGACAATTGTCCTCCTGACAAGGTGAAAGCATTTGCGGAAATGACACCCGCAGGCATTATGACGGAAGCTTCAGGCGGAATTTCATTTGAAAATCTCCCCGCATACAGGGGAACAGGGGTGCACTGTATTTCATTGGGCTACTTGACCCATTCGGCGAAAAGCCTTGATATCAGCATGAATGTCGATCTAAAAAAATAAGCGGGATTGGAGAGGTGACAGATGTCTATTTTAAACTTGATTCATGACAGGAACGCCGGCATGATGCCGGAGCTGTATAAAGAATTGACCGAAGAAGAAATGGCCGGAAGGATTTTGAATATCAAAAAGAAATTCGGAGAAAGGCTGTTTATCCCGGGGCATCACTACCAAAAAGACGAAGTGATCCAATTTGCGGACGCGACAGGAGATTCGCTTCAGCTGGCGCAAGTCGCCCAAAAAAATAAAAAAGCGGAATATATCGTGTTCTGTGGCGTACATTTTATGGCAGAAACAGCCGATATGCTTACTTCCGACGAACAGATTGTCGTTTTGCCGGACATGCGCGCAGGCTGTTCGATGGCCGATATGGCCAACATGCAGCAGACGAATCGCGCCTGGGAAGAGCTTGCAGAGCTGTTTGGCGATACTATCATTCCCCTCACATATGTCAATTCGACAGCGGAAATCAAAGCTTTTGTAGGAAGAAACGGGGGAGCGTCCGTGACATCCTCAAATGCGGCCCGCATGTTGACATGGGCGCTATCGCAAAAGGAGAGAATTTTATTTCTTCCGGATCAGCACTTGGGACGAAACACGGCATTTGACCTCGGCATTCCCCTCAGCAGAATGGCGGTGTGGGATCCCATCGCAGAAAAACTTGAGTATAACGGCGATTATGAAGACATAAAAATCATTTTGTGGAAGGGGCATTGCTCTGTTCACGAAAAATTTACCGCGGCGAATATCAAAAGTGTTAAAGAACGGGATTCGGACATTAATGTTATCGTTCATCCGGAATGCACCCATGAAGTCGTCGCACTCAGCGATTTCAGCGGGTCTACAAAAAAAATCATCGATACGATTAATGAAGCAAAACCGGGGAGCAAATGGGCGATTGGAACAGAGATGAACCTTGTTTCGCGCATCATTCAAGAACATCCTGATAAACAAATCGAATCCCTTAATCCAGATATGTGCCCTTGTTTGACAATGAACAGAATCGACATGCCGCATTTGCTGTGGTCGCTGGAGCAGATTGACAAAGGTGAACTGACAGGCGTGATCAAAGTTGATCAAGATATCGCAAAAGATGCCATTCTTGCGCTGAATCGGATGTTAACGATCCGTTAAATGTTTGGAGAACAAGTTTTTATCATAACCCCTCCGCTATGCGCATAAATTTGTGGAGAAGCATATTTGTTATTCTCATCTGTTCGTTCACGTTTTTGCATAGGAGGGGAAAACGTTGAAAATTCATATTGTCCAAAAGGGCGATTCTCTGGAAAAAATCGCGGAAAGATATGAAGTGGACTTTGAAGAACTGAAAAAGCTGAATTCGCAGCTGAGCAATCCAGATTTGATCATGCCGGGCATGAAAATCAAAGTACCGTCAGGGGGAGTGCCGGTCAAAAAAGAAGAACAGCTCAATATGAGAAAAGAGTTGCCGAAAAAACAGCAGGAACATCCATTTGCAAAAGAAAAGCCGAAAGGTAAGCTTGATGTTGAAGATATAAAACCGAAAGAAAAGCCTTCGGTTCCTTATGTTCCGCCTGTCCCGAACATCGGGCAGTCAAGTTTGCCTGAAGGCGACATTTCAAATTTGTATCAAAGCGTCAATCAGCTTCATCAGCCGTACGCACCTCCAAAACCTTATGAACATCAAGAGAAAGGCCCCAACATGTATAATCCATGGACAAATGAGGAGGAGAATCATATGGAAAATGTCAATTATCCGAATGTTCCGCAGCCGCCGAATGTCGGTGCAGCAGGTGATGAAAATAAGCAGTTTCACGGCATGCCAAATGTAGCTGCTGCCGGATATCATCACCATCACCATCCGCATCCTTATCCGTTCTATCCTGGAGGCTGCTGGATTCCTGTTTCACCGGTGCTGCCTGGATCGGGCTTATGCCACCCTTGGTATCCATATCCTGCTCAAATGCCTTACATGCCTCAGCCTAGCTATGTATCTCCTGCTGAATATGACGGTGATGACAACATGGGGCATGACAATGCCGGTCATCACGGATATCATCATCAGCCGATGACTGCTCCGGCATATGCGCCTTATCAGCCGTTTCCGGGATATGCATCGCCAAACGTCGGTCACGATCCCAATATGGCACACGGCAAAGAAGATGACTGCGGGTGCGGGCCAGGCCAATTCCCGGGAGGTTTTCCGGGTACAGCGCCATATGGACAGATGCCGCAAATGGGAGCTCCGTACGGTATGGGCGGATACGGACAGCAGCCCGCAGGCGGACAGATGTTTAACAGACCGGAAGATGAAGAAGACTGATTCGGAATGGGACGATGATCTATCGTTCCTTTTTTATTGTGGGCCGCTATAAACACTTTCATGCTTTTTCACTGGACTGTCTATAACTGTCAAGGGTAACTCTTCACATCTCGCACATCCTAAAAAAGAGCGCAATGCTCAAATTCAGCGGTTTTCACGGGGGGTATTACCATTGGACAGCAAGCTGAAAGTGTTTTCGGGTATTTTGCTTTTGACAGCTGGTCTATCTGCCTGCGGAACGAACGACGCTATAGATAATGGAAACAATACGCGTCCGATCGGATATTATTCAAATGATGCAGATCGTAATAACGGTCTTGATAATGACGGTCCTGTTACAGAAATGCTTGAAAACATGAACGGGAGAAACGGTGCAACGAACGTGAACAATCGAGCGGGCAACGGCAATCCCGTTCCAACAGGCGATGGAACTTTCAGCCGGGGAGACATGAATTATCACAATCATTTGGTGAACACGGCGGACACAGGCTATAACAGACCGGAAAACCGTAAAATCTCCAGGAATATCACTGGACGCGTCAACAAGTTGAATTATGTTGACGAGAGTCAGGCCGTCGTAACGAATGAAACGGTCATCATCGCGGTACGGTCAGATAAACAGCTGACAAATAATGAGAGAACTCAAATTAGAAAAGCAGCCAAAACGTTTGCTGGAGACCGGACCGTTCAAGTTGTCGAGGACGACGGCGCATTTACAAGGCTGCGCGAAATGAACGACGACCCTCAGAACATTAGGGATCGCGGAGACACGACGAATAACAATTTGAACCGCTTGCGCAACCAATAAGCAGGGAATTGCCGGGGATTCCCCGGCAATTTTTTTGTAAGCGTTCGGCCGATTTCTTTACAAAAACGGGGAAAACCGTATAAAGTGTACATAGAGACGAGAATTTTTTTGGAGGTAGAAAGATATGGCTGGCCATTCTAAATGGAAAAATATTCAGAGAAGAAAAAATGCCCAAGATGCTAAACGCGGCAAAATTTTCATGAAGCTTGCCAAAGAAATATATGTAGCCGCAAAAGAAGGGGGACCCGATCCCGAATCTAACGCAAGTCTGCGTCTCGTCATCGATAAAGCCAAAAATGCAAACATGCCAAACGACAACATCGACCGCGCCATCAAAAAAGCTTCCGGCAGCCAGGATGGAAAAAGCTACGAGGAAATTACGTATGAGGGCTACGGCCCAAGCGGTGTGGCTGTCATGGTCAAATGTTTGACAGATAATAAAAACCGGACGGCGACAAACGTCAGAACCGCTTTCAGCAAAAACGGCGGCAGCTTGGGGGAAACAGGATGTGTTTCTTATATGTTCGACCGGAAAGGATATATTGCAATCGAGCGTGAAGATCTTGAGATAGATGAAGAGGAGTTTATGCTTGAGGTCATTGATGCCGGTGCCGAGGAGCTCGAAACGAGCGAAGAGCTGTTCGAGATTTATACAGAGCCCGAACAGTTTGAAGAAGTAAAGAAAAACTTGGAGGAGCGCGGCTACGAAACGGCGACAGCCGAAATGACAATGGTTCCGCAAACCTATGCAGAGGTCGATGAAACACTTCAGGAAAAAGTCGAAAAACTCATTGACGCACTTGAAGATGATGACGATGTGCAGGAAGTGTATACGAACGTTCATTAAAGGACGCCGCACCAGGTTCGCGGCGTCTTTTTATGCATTCAACCATTTAGCAGCCGTATCAAGCTGCTGCGGAATCAAGATTTGATTGTTCATCATATATTGTGAAGGAATCTGTCATCATGAGAGGAGGTTCTATAAATGGCTGAACAGCGCGAAAATGAGAAGCCTTTCACGGCTATAGACGCGGGTGCGCAAGATCAGGAAACCGCTCAAGTCATCGAAAAAATCAACAGCTTTATCACGGGATTTGGTCAATCCATCAATGAGCTGGTTCAGAAAAACAGCGGCATCGATCTGAGAGAGGCCGACCTCACAAAAAGTGAAAATGCAGAGATTAATCAAGCGGTCCAAAATATCATCAGCGAATACATTCAAAATATCAACAGCCTGAATGCTGATCTTAGCGGAAAGATCGGTGAATCGATCAACGTGATCGTCACAAACAAAGATCAAAAAGATGTTTAAGCATTTGACAGCATGACGTGTATTGCCGGCAAAGCTCCATTCAGCCTTGTCGGCAAGTTTTTTTATACATATGAGAATGTACTGTAACGCTAAATGCTTTTTTTCATGCCGCAGCGCCGGCATTCACGCAAAAACTGCCCGTTTTTTACAGAGCTTTTAAAAAGGGTGTAATCGCAATTGTCGCACCGTCCGTGGCGGACATCCGGATATTGATTGTAATCATAAACTTTTGTCAGGTCGTAGCCTTTTGTTTCATATTCTGTTTCCATGTTTTATCACCTGCATTTTTATTGTCGGTAATAGGATAACAGAACGGGGATGAAAAGAAAATATAACATCAGCAGCCGGCAGACGCGGCAGATGTTACTTTTATCAAACCGTATACCCCGTTTCTGATAGAATGCCTTATTCTCAAGCGGAATAGGCTGTAGGGAAAGTCGTGCAACAAGAGACGCCTATTCTTATGAGATTTTTTTCTTAAAATTTATCGATCTTTTAAACTAATGAAAAAGCATCATTTTATTTAAATTTTTATTTTTTATCAAACTTATTCATAATTGAACGCGTCATGTCTAAAGCGTAAAATAACTGTGTCACAAAAAAGCCAAAAATACAATGAGGCTTGGAGGACATGCTTAGAAATCGAAAGGTAGTGTAAAAGGGGAATAATCAATGAAGAAAAAAGTACTCATCTACTTGGTGATCGCAGCAGTGATGATAAATGGCGCATACAGGTGGTTCGAAAAAACAACCCGGGAGAACTTTCAGATCCAGGCCGGGGACAGATACATGAATTTCAAGGAATTGCAGGAACACGAAAAAAGCGGTTATGACATTGAGTACCACGAAAAAGCGGGAAGCGACTGTTTAATTTTTTCGCCTCATGGAGGAAGAATAGAAGGCGGAGTAAGCGAGCTTGTCAGAGCTTTCAAAGATGATTATTCAACTTATTTATTCGAAGGAAAAAAGGATGAGAACAACTCGGATCTTCATATTACAAGCACAAACTTTGACGAGCCTCTGGCATTGCAGAAAATAAAAGAACACCGCTATACCATCGCATTCCACGGCTATTCCGGCGACCGCCCGCACACGCTTGTGGGAGGAACGGACAGAAAGCTGGCAAAAGCCATCGTCAAATCTCTGAAAAAGTCTGACTTTTCCGCAGAATTGGTCAAAGTGGACGGGAAATTTGCCGGAACTGCCGAGGAAAACATCAATAATGAAAGCCAGTCAGGAATGAGCGTGCAGCTTGAAATCAGCACGGCTCAAAGGAAAGAGTTTTTCGAAGACTTTTCCTATAAAGAGAGGGAGGAAACAAAAACGAGAACATTCCGCAAATATGTCAAGGCGGTCCGAAGGGTGCTGCAGGACAGATGCTGAAAATGGAAACTCGTGTTATTCTGTGTATGAACTGCTAAAACACGAAGGAGGAATAAAAAATGGAACGAAAAGACCGCATCGTTCAGGAATTTATGTCCCACCGCCTGGTGACAGAAGAACTGATTCAAAAGATTGATGAAAAACATCTCGATTACAAACCGACTGAAACGTCGATGCCAGCGAAGGAACTTGTCACGCATATGCTGCAATCTTTCTATGCCTTTGCTTCGGCGGCAAAAGAAGGAAACGGAGAGTCTTTTAAAAAGAAGCCGGAAGAAACAGGGTCAAGCCTGAGCGATCTCGCCAAAACGTATACAGAAAAAACAAAAAAGCTGCTTGAATCTTTTACGGATGAAGAATTGGATCGTGAGGTCGATTTGACCGGCGTCTTCGGACGGAAAGTAGCCGGCGAACAGCTGCTGCAGCTCGCGATCGGACACGAAATTCATCACAAAGGCAATCTGTTTGTTTATGTGCGTGAAATGGGACACACGGATCTGCCTTTGTACGTAAAGATTCATTGATTACGGGAGCCTGAAGATCACCCCTCCTTGAAAGAAAACCGGCTCAAAAGGAATACGAAAGCAGCCGGGTGTACACATTATGAGTAAAAGCAAAAGGAGGGTGTCAGCATGAATACGCATCGTGCCCAGGAAATCGTCGAATCACCCGACATGGTTGATGTTACTTATAATGGCAGGCCGATTTATATTCAGCATGTCAACGAACAAAATGAAACCGCAAGAATTTTTCCGCTCGGCCAGCCGGAGAACGAGCAGGAAGTACCGCTCGCAAATTTGAAAGAGCATTAAAAAGCAACCCCTTCAAATGAAGGGGTTTTGTATTTGTCTTATCACTCGGCCATCAAAAAAAACACTCGAAAGCCCGAGTGTTTAATTTATGATTTTTGCAAGTCCTCTTACTGCCAGCCTCAGCACATAAAACAACGGCTCAAGCAAATCAACGAGATAAAGATAATCCCATTTATCATCATTTCGTTTCTTCTTTTTCTTCAACAGCTGTTTCTCCCTTCCTGACTTTAATGGGGTTATTTCATATACGGACGCGCCTTCTTTAAGTTTCAAATTACAGGTGAAATTTGTTTTTTCTGGCGGCCCATTGTTTCTGAAGCCAGTTTTTTTTATAAAGATAAGCGATCAATTCCATCCACAGCTTAGGAAGCCTTTGCGGGAAACGGCTTTTTTTATAAATGGTTTGATAGGCTGTTTTTAAGTCATCCCACTGTCTGCATTCTTTTGTCTGCAAAAACCTGGCCACATCGATGACTTTGATTGTCCCAGCCGGCGTCAGTATCAGGTTTCTGAGGTGGATATCGGATGGATTCAACCCTTTCCGCTTCGCATCGTTCAATGCGCGGTCGACCTCGCAGATCATGTCATCATCGATCAGAATGCCTTTGTTTAAACACTCATAAAAAGTGTATCCTTTAATATACTCCATTAAAATATATGATGGCCCTGTTTCATATATATCAGGATAATAATTCGAATCAGAAAGCTTTTTGTAAATCTCCGCTTCCCTTGCGGCAATGTTCTTAAATTCGGGAAAAAAGACTTTAAGAGCCATTTCCCTGCCCTCTTCAGTCAGCTTAAAAACGTATGCGCTCCTGCCTTTCCCGATCAACTCTAAGTCATCGGGTTTTTGGATAAGTTTATTGAACTTTTTTTTCGTATTATACTTTACGGCCTCTGCATAGGTTTGCGCCTTTTTCACGCCGAACTCACCTTCTTTTTAAGGGCTGGTCAAACGAAAAACTCTCTATAATGTTGTTTATACATGAGAACGAGGGGTTTTGCACCTTAAATGCTTTTGAGTTCTTCATATTGGTTTAAAAATGTAACATTCGTAAACCGGTTGTCATCTAATTGCTTTTTTAGATTAATTTTTAAAAGCGTTGGTCAAACTATGGATATGATCGTTAAGGCAAAAAAGAAGGTGATATTGATGAACAGCCAAAGCAAGTTCAAAATCGGTTTATTGTTTATTGGAAGTCTGCTGGCCGCGCTCAGCTTTCACCTGGAGGCCCTGGCCGAAAAGCCGGCTAAAGTTCAAATCCAGCTTGAAAAGGTTTATCTGGACGGGGACGTTGGAATCGAAAATAAAGTAGAGGCCGCTCGAACACTGGAAGACTTTAAAGCTGCTTATAAAGGGTGGCAGCTCATCGATCAGAAAAAGGGGTTTATTCTGTTTCGCAAACAGGTGGACGACATTTCTCCCCTCAGCAAAACAAACGGTTATATCGGAGTGACGGAAGACGGCGTGATTTCGACTTTTCACGGCCGCCCGGGCATATTATCAGAGCCGATTCAATCGTTTTTTCAGATTGATATAAAGCGCCTGGAAAGCCGGATGGCGGATGATTTGCGCAAAGGGATCCCATACCGCACGAAAAAGGAATTTGAACATGTCATTGAAGCCGTAAAATCATCCGGAAGCCAACATCATGTAAAAGATATGAAGACATGACGCTGTTATGTCTTTTTTCAGCTGCAGACAGAAGCCATTTTTAGCGAACATATGTTAACTTTTTCATTCTAGCCTTGCCTGTTTTGTGTTACAATGAAGAGCAGTCAAAGAGGTGAATGAACGTTGATCGAATTCGTAAAAGGGACGATTGATTATGTATCGCCCCAATATATTGTCATTGAAAACGGCGGGATCGGCTATCAGATCTTTACGCCAAATCCGTTTATTTATAAGAAAAACAGCAACGAAACAATCTATACATACCATTATGTAAGAGAAGATACGAATGCGCTGTACGGCTTTTCGACAAGGGAAGAAAAAATGCTGTTTACGAAAATGCTGAATGTTACGGGAATCGGCCCGAAAGGAGCGCTTGCGATCCTCGCTTCCGGCGATCCGGGAGCGGTGATTGAAGCGATCGAGAATGAGGATGAAGCGTTTCTCGTCAAGTTCCCCGGTGTAGGCAAAAAAACGGCAAGGCAGATCATTCTTGATCTGAAAGGGAGGCTCGCGGACGCCGTTCCTGAAATCGCGGCCGATCTGTTTAACCATGAAGAGCGGGAGCAAATTCATGAAGCGGAAACGGCTCTTGAGGAGGCGCTTGAAGCATTAAGAGCGCTCGGCTATTCCGACCGGGAAATTAAAAAAGTCCAGCCTCATTTGAAAAAGGAAGAGGCGCTTTCGACGGATCAATACGTTAAAAAAGCATTGCAAAAATTGTTAAAGTAAGGTGATATCATGGATGAGCGGCTTGTATCAAGTGAACTAGACAACCATGAATCAGCGATCGAGCAAAGTCTGCGTCCGCAAAGACTGGCTCAGTATATCGGCCAGGAAAAAGTGAAAGACAACCTCAAGGTATTCATTGAAGCTGCGAAAATGCGGGAAGAAACGCTTGACCATGTCTTGTTGTACGGGCCGCCGGGATTGGGAAAAACGACGCTCGCTGCGATCATCGCCAACGAAATGGGAGTCAATCTCAGAACGACGTCAGGTCCGGCGATCGAGCGCCCCGGCGATTTGGCGGCGATATTAACTGCTCTGGAGCCAGGTGACGTTTTATTTATTGACGAGATCCACCGTCTGCACCGTTCGATCGAAGAGGTGCTGTATCCTGCGATGGAAGATTTCTGCCTTGATATCGTGATCGGCAAAGGGCCGTCGGCGCGTTCTGTGAGGCTCGATCTTCCTCCTTTTACCCTTGTCGGCGCGACCACAAGGGTCGGGCTTTTAACCGCGCCTCTCAGGGACAGGTTCGGCGTTCTGTCAAGGCTTGAGTATTACACGCGTGACGAGCTTTCAGACATCGTGATCAGAACGGCGGAGCTGTTTGAGGTTGACATCGATTCGCTCTCGGCTCTCGAAATCGCGAGACGGTCAAGAGGGACGCCGCGGATTGCCAACAGGCTTTTGAGGAGGGTCAGAGATTTTGCCCAGGTGCTTGGAAACAGCTCCATCACGGAGGAAGTGGCGGTGGATGCGCTGGAACGCCTCCAGGTTGATAAACTCGGGCTTGATCATATCGACCGCAAGCTTTTAATGGGCATGATCGAAAAATTTGGCGGCGGTCCAGTCGGCATCGATACGATTTCGGCTACCATCGGTGAGGAGTCTCACACGATCGAGGATGTGTATGAGCCGTATCTTCTTCAAATCGGTTTTATTCAAAGAACGCCGCGGGGGCGCATCGTAACCCCTGATGTATACAGCCACTTTAAAATGGAGGTTCCGAACCGTGACTGAATTTCCAAAGATTTTAATGGTGCTGGGCGCCGTCATTTTTGGCATCGGTTTATTCATGCAAGTCATCGGCAGGCTCCCCGGCGATATTTTTGTAAAAAAGGGAAACGTGACATTTTTCTTTCCGGTTGTTACATGCATTGTCATCAGCATCATTCTGTCCGTGGTGTTTTCGTTTTTCGGACGAATGAAATGACGCGACATTCAAGTCTATAGATAGAGTAAGGTGAAAAAAGATGAAAGTAGAATTATTCGATTTTGACTTGCCTGAACGCCTTATCGCACAGGTTCCTTTAAAAGAGCGGGATGCGTCCAGGCTGATGGTGCTGGATAAAAAAACAGGAGAAATCACTCACAGCACGTTTAAGCACGTGATTGATTTTCTGAACGCGGGCGATTGCATCGTGTTGAATGATACGAGGGTGCTACCGGCCCGCTTGTACGGAGTCAAGGAAGAGACGGGCGCAAAGGTTGAAGTTCTTCTGTTAAAACAGGAGGAAGGGGACGTATGGGAAACGCTTGTCAAGCCCGCAAAGCGGGTCAAGCGCGGAACCGTTCTTTCGTTTGGAGACGGCCGTCTAACGGCGGTCTGCACAGAAGAGCTCGAGCACGGCGGAAGAAAAATTGAATTCCGCTATGAAGGAATTTTTTACGAGGTGCTCGAATCGCTCGGCGAAATGCCTCTGCCTCCTTATATTAAAGAACAGCTCGATGACAGAGAGCGCTATCAGACGGTTTACTCAAAGAAACAAGGATCGGCGGCTGCGCCGACGGCCGGGCTGCATTTTACGGAAGAGATTCTGGATGCGCTCAGGAAAAAAGGCGTGCATATTGCGTTTATTACCCTTCACGTCGGGCTCGGGACATTCCGGCCTGTCAGTGCGGAAAATGTAGAGGAACACGATATGCATGCCGAGTTTTATGAAATGTCGGAAGAAACGGCAGCATTGTTAAACCGCGTCAGACAGGAAGGCGGAAAAATCATTTCCGTCGGCACGACATCGACGAGGACGCTTGAGACCATCGCTTCCGAACATGACGGCCGTTTCCGGGAAGCGAGAGGCTGGACATCGATTTTTATTTATCCAGGCTACACATTCCGGGCGATTGACGGGATGATTACCAATTTTCATCTTCCGAAATCGTCCCTCATTATGCTTGTCAGCGCGCTCGCAGGCAGAGAGCATGTGCTTTCTGCCTACCGCACCGCAGTGGAACACGAATACCGCTTCTTCAGCTTCGGAGATGCCATGTTGATCAAATAAAATTCAAAAAGATTGGAGGGCTCATAATTTGTCGCAGCAACCGATACGCTATGAGTTCATAAAAGCATGTAAACAAACAGGAGCAAGGCTGGGGAGAGTGCACACCCCGCACGGCTCATTTGAAACGCCGGTGTTTATGCCCGTAGGAACGCTCGCCACCGTTAAAACGATGGCGCCGGAAGAGCTGAAAGAAATGGGTGCAGGCATTATTTTAAGCAATACGTACCACCTTTGGCTGAGACCGGGCCATGACATCGTCAAAGAGGCGGGGGGCCTTCATCAGTTTATGAATTGGGACCGCGCCATTTTGACGGATTCAGGCGGCTTTCAGGTGTTTTCCCTGAGCGAGTTCCGCAAAATCGAAGAGGAAGGCGTTCATTTCCGCAATCATTTAAACGGAGACAAGCTGTTTTTATCTCCTGAAAAAGCGATGGACATCCAAAACGCCCTCGGATCAGATATTATGATGGCGTTTGACGAATGCCCGCCGTACCCGGCAGAGTACGATTATATGAAGAGGTCTGTTGAACGGACGAGCCGCTGGGCGGAAAGGTGCCTGAAAGCTCACAAACGCCCTGACGAGCAAGGGCTTTTCGGAATCGTTCAAGGCGGAGAGTACGAAAACTTGAGAAAACAAAGTGCGAAAGACTTGATTTCACTGGATTTTCCGGGATATGCTATAGGTGGACTATCCGTCGGAGAGCCGAAAGACGTGATGAACCGTGTGCTGGAGTTTACAACTCCGCTGCTTCCTGCGGATAAACCGCGCTATTTAATGGGGGTCGGCTCACCGGACTCTCTGATTGACGGAGCCATCCGCGGAGTGGATATGTTCGATTGCGTGCTGCCGACAAGGATAGCGAGAAACGGTACGCTCATGACGAGCGAAGGGCGTCTCGTCGTGAAAAATGCCAAATATGAAAGAGATTTCAGACCGATCGACGAGCAGTGCGACTGCTATACGTGCCGCAATTACTCGCGCGCTTATATCAGACATTTAATCCGCTGTAACGAAACGTTTGGAATTCGTTTAACTTCTTATCATAATCTTTATTTTCTGTTAAAATTAATGGGGCAAGTCAGAGATGCCATTCGTGAAGATCGTTTAGGTGATTTCCGGGAAGAGTTTTTTGAGCGCTACGGTTTTAATAAACCAAATGCTAAAAGTTTCTGACACATAAACGAAGAAAGCGATAAAGCCATTTGAAAGGGGTGAAAAAATAATGGAGATGCTTGGAACATTACTTCCGATTATTTTAATGTTTGCGGTTCTTTATTTCCTTTTGATCCGTCCGCAGCAAAAGCAGCAGAAGGCTGTCCGCCAGATGCAGGAGGAGCTGAAAAAAGGAGATAAGGTCGTAACGATCGGCGGCCTGCACGGCATCGTTGATTCAATTGACGAAAGCAAGGTTGTCATCAAAACAGGCGACAATACCCGTCTGACATTCGACCGCCGCGCGATCAGAGAGGCGTCAGCAGAATAGCCGAAAGGCTGATACATAAGCATCGGAAATCAGACTGTCGTAGGACGTGAAAACGGCGCTAGCGCCGTTCCTTATGTCTTGATGAAGCCGCAGTTGTTCCTGATGTGACATGGCATAAAAGAAGCCTGATGGGCATGAGAAAAGGGAGCGGTCATCCGCTCCCTTTTTGCTGTCTTTATGCACGGCTCCCCTGCAGATTGACCCCGAAAATCCCGCCCAGCATGCTGACTCCCAAAAAACCGGAATGATAGAGCAGCTGCTTCAAATTGAAGGCTTCGCCAAAGCCGAGATATTGAAACAAAAGCACCGTAAGAGAGAAGCAAAGCGCTGTCAACCCTCCGCTCAGCCACCCTTTTTCCTTCGATTTGCCTCCCGCAATAAAACCGCCGATGAACAAGGTAATAAAAGAAATGGCGGTAATAAACCAGCTGAATGAACTTTCGGTTAATGATGTGAAGGTGAGGAGCAGCGAAATGACCAGGCTTCCCGCAAACATCAAAGCGAAAATAACCGCCAAGCTGTATAAAATCCCTTTGCCGACTTGTTTTGGTTCGTTCATCACGATCCTCCTTTCAATATAGACGGGCTCGTCTTTTTAAATGTATTCTGCACGTTTGGCAAATAGACTAGCTCCCCCGACCTTTTATACATAAAAGCCTCAATTTTACAAAGGCTATGTTTATGATCATGATAGGCGGAAGGAGGCGGGCGGTAATGGATGAAATTTTAGCTCTTACGTTTCGGACGGTCGTTTTGTATTTCATCATCTTTATTTTGTTTCGCTTGATGGGAAAGAGGGAAATAGGCGAGCTGAGCATATTGGATCTTGTCGTTTTTATTATGATGGCCGAAATCGCGGTTTTGGCCATTGAAAATCTCGATGACCACCTTCTCCATACGATCATTCCAATTCTCGTTTTGACGCTGATCCAGGTTATATTTGCATATCTGTCATTGAAAAATCAAAAAATCCGCCGGCTTCTCGATGGAAAACCAACGATTATCATAGACCGCGGAAAAATTGATGAACACGCCATGAGGACACAGCGCTATAATTACGATGATTTGATGACACAGCTGAGAGATAAGAATGTGGAACGAATCGGGGATGTTTCATATGCGATTTTGGAGCCGACCGGGAAGCTTTCAGTGTTTACAAAAGACGGGCCAAACAAAATGATCGAACTGCCGTTGATTGTTGACGGAATGGTTCAAAAAGAACAATTAGAAAAGATCGGGAAAGACCGGGAGTGGCTTGAGCAAAAGCTTGAAAAAAGAGGACACCGCGATCTTTCCAAAATTTCTTATTGCACATATAATAAAGGTTCTTTTTTTATTGACATAAAGGATGAATTTAAACCTTAAAGCGAGAGCTTACGAAATCCAGCGGCCGAACAGCGGAAACCGCTGGATTTCTTCTTTTTTGACCAGCTTGAAGGCGACCAGAAGGAAGACGTAAAGAAAGCTTGTAACCGCGACACACAAAAGCAGGCGCATCGGCTCGGACTGGTCTAAAAAAAGGTGTTCTTTCATCAGAAGGCTTCCCCACCCTGATATCAAAATGACGCCGAAGGATACGATATATTCTTTCAGGTTAATGCTGATGGGAAGCACTTTGCTGACGGTTGCGGCGTGCAGCAGGGTGACGAGGATGATCCCCGTCAAAATCGCCAGCGCAGCCCCCATAATGCCAAGTGAAGGCCGTGAAGCGAGAACAAAAATGAGACCTGTTTTCACAACGGCGCCGACCAGGCTGTTCATCATTGCCGCGCCGGCCAGGTTTAAAGCCTGCAGGACGGCCTGCAGCGGACCTTGGAAATAGTAAAATAAAAAGAATGGAGCCATGATTTTCACATAAATCGCAGCATTTGACGACCCGTACATCACGCTGACCAGCTCATCCGCGTACGAAAACAAAATGACCGCCGATATTCCGCCGCTTAAAAGGCAAAGCCTCATCGCCTGCTCAAGCCTGTATTCCACGACTTGCATTTTTTTCTGTTCGATTCCTTCGCTGATGGCTGGAACGAGCGCCGTAGACAGAGAATATGTGATAAAGCTCGGGAGGGTGAGAAGCGTCAGGGCAAAGCCGGTCAACTCTCCGTACTGGCTCGTTGCGGCGGAAGCGGCGACCCCTGCTATTGCAAGGCTTTGCGCTACGACAATCGGTTCAAAAAACCATGACAGGTTGCCGATAAAACGGCTGCCCGTTGTTGGGAGCGAGACGCTCATCAGCTCGAAAAACGTGGTTCGTCCAGATTTCAGGGATTGGAAAAAACGTTTTCTGATGCGGATTTTCTTTTTGTATTTAAAGGCGACGAACAAATAAAGGAGTGAAGCCAACTCGCCAAACACGGATGACAGCATCGCGCCCGCAGCCGCATATTCGATGCCGAGCGGAAGGAATGCCGTCGTGCATACGGCGACAAGCGATATCCGGACAATTTGTTCGAGAACCTGGGATACGGCAAGCGGCCTCATATTTTGCTTTCCTTGAAAATAGCCCCTCAGCACGCTGGAAACAGCAATGATCGGAACGACCGGTGTAACCGCCAAAAGCGGATAAAGCGTTCTTTTGTCTGTGAGCAGCGTGTCGGCCATCAGCGGGGCGTAGATGAGAAACACCGGAGTAATGACGGCGCTGAGCGTCCCGGTAATTGCAAGAGACATCACTAAAATCTGCTTTGTCTTTCTGTGGTCTCCGCGCGCTTCCGCTTCAGCGACCAACTTGCTGATGGCGACAGGTAGGCCGAACTGGGTGAGGGTGACCGCCAGAAAAAAAGTCGGAGCCGCCATCATATAAAGCCCGACACCTTCACCTCCGATGAACCTTGCGATGACAATCCGGTTGATAAAGCCGAGCATTCTCGTAATCAAACCTGCCGCTATTAAAATGAGCGTTCCTTTTAAAAACGTCTGCTTCGTCATTTCTAGAGTCCCCTGCCTTCTCAAACAACCTTTAATCATATACAATAAGATATGCGCATACATCGTCCAAGCATGACAAGTCTCTCTGAAAAAATGTGAAAGGAGCGTGGCTTTGGCATGGGCAAACATCCGGCTGATCTGTACAAGGATCATTTAAAACCCTTTCTTCACAGCAAGACGGAAGAGTTCAGGATACTCGGTTATGACGATATTGAAATAGAGGAATTGTGGTCATACTTATTGAATAAGAAATGGAAGAAAAAGAAGGATGTTCAAATTCATCAGCTCGCCGGTGATATTTTATCTGTGAAAATTGGCGAATTTATGAACTATGCAACCGTAGAATCGTTTAAAACGTCTAATTTACTCGACAGCAAAGAAGGGCAGAATATGCTCGATGAGCTGCTGAGGTAGCCGTAGATTTTGGTTGATTTAAGGAGGAAATACATAATGAAAAAAGGACGCTTGATTGCGTTTTTCCTTACCGTTCTCTTGATCGGTACGGGACTGGGAATGTTCACGAAGCCGGCTGCAGACAGCATCAGCCTCGGCCTTGACCTTCAGGGCGGTTTTGAGGTTCTGTATGAAGTCCAGCCTGCCAAACAGGGCGACAAAATTGACAGGGACGCCCTCATCAGTACGGTTGAAGCACTGAACCGTCGGGCGAATGTGTTGGGCGTCAGCGAACCGAACATTCAAATCGAAGGAAACAACCGGATCAGGGTTCAGCTTGCCGGCGTCGACAACCAGAACAGGGCGCGGGAAATCTTATCCACACAGGCTCAGCTTACGTTCAGGGATACGAATGACAAAGAGCTTTTGAACGGTTCAGATCTTGTCGAAAACGGTGCTAAACAGTCGTTCAAGCAGGACACAAATGAGCCGATCGTGACGATCAAGCTGAAGGATGCCGATAAATTCGGCGAAGTGACAAAGAAAGTGCTCGATATGAAGCCGAACAACCAGCTCGTCATCTGGCTTGATTACAAAAAAGGCGACTCCTTTAAAAAAGAATCGCAAAAAGCGGATCATAAATACATCTCCGCTCCGAATGTCAGCCAGGTGCTGAACACGTCAGACGTGATGATTGAAGGAAATTTTACGATTCAGGAAGCAAAAGATATGGCGAGCATTTTAAATGCGGGCGCTCTTCCTGTCAAACTCGTTGAAAAGTATTCGACATCCGTCGGCGCGCAGTTTGGGGAGCAGGCTTTGAATGATACCGTGTTTGCGGGAATCGTCGGTATTGCTATTATTTTCTTATTTATGCTTCTTTATTATCGCTTGCCTGGTTTTGTCGCGGTCATTACGCTTTCTGTCTACATCTACATTACACTGCAGATCTTTGACTGGATGAATGCGGTTCTGACCCTTCCGGGGATCGCGGCTCTTATTTTGGGTGTCGGGATGGCGGTTGACGCAAACATCATTACGTACGAACGCATAAAAGAAGAGCTGAAGCTCGGCAAATCGGTCCGCTCGGCTTTTAAAGCAGGAAACAGAAGATCATTTGCAACGATCTTTGATGCCAATATTACGACGATGCTTGCCGGAATCGTGCTTTTCATATTTGGTACGAGCTCTGTCAAAGGCTTCGCGACCATGCTGATCCTATCCATTTTGACAAGCTTTGTTACAGCTGTCTTCCTGTCGCGCTTCCTGCTCGGCCTGCTGGTCGAAAGCCGCTGGCTTGACCGGAAAAAAGGCTGGTTTGGAGTGCGCAAAAAAGACATCCTGGACATCAGCAAGACAGACGAAAATACTGAGCCTCCGACTCCGTTTACCAAATGGGATTTCGTCGGTAAGCGTAAATGGTTCTTCGTATTTTCCGGGATTATTTTGGCTGCGGGAATTGTCATTCTGCTTGTTTTCAGGCTGAACCTTGGCATCGATTTCTCCAGCGGATCAAGGATCGAAGTGCAAAGCGACCACAAGCTTACGAGCGAAGAGCTGAAAAAAGACTTTGAAGAGGTCGGGTTGACAGCCGATTCAATCGTTCTTTCGGGTGATGATCAAAAACACGGCGTCGCCAGATTTGTCGGCGTTCCGGATCAGAAAAAAATTGCCGAAGTGAAGGATTATTTTAAAGATAAATACGGCTCGGAGCCGAACGTCAGCACAGTATCACCGACAGTCGGAAAAGAGCTGGCGAGAAACGCCCTCTATGCGGTGGCCGTCGCGGCTCTCGGGATCATCTTGTATGTTTCGATCCGCTTTGAATATAAGATGGCAATTGCGGCGATCGCTTCGTTGCTGTACGATGCATTCTTCATCATCGCGGTCTTCAGCATTACAAGGCTCGAGGTGGATATTACGTTTATCGCAGCCGTGCTGACGATTATCGGTTATTCGATCAACGATACGATCGTAACGTTTGACAGAATCAGGGAACAGGTGAAAAAGCGCAAGCCGAAGAGCTTCAGCGATTTATCGCATATTGTGAATCTGAGCTTGCAGCAAACGTTCACTCGTTCGATTAATACGGTGCTGACCGTCGTCATTGTGGTCATTGCGCTCCTCATTTTTGGCGCAGCATCGATTACGAACTTCTCTGTCGCGCTGTTAATCGGGCTGTTGAGTGGAGTGTATTCATCGCTCTACATCGCAGCTCAAGTATGGCTTGTCTGGAAAGGGCGCGATCTGAAAAAGCCGAAGCGCAAGCCTGCAGGAGAATAAATCGAGGACTGCCCGTACTGCCGGGCGGTCCTTTTTTGGTTTGAAGAGAAAAAAGTTGTTTTGGCGGCTTTCTATCGATCTTCTTTTTGTTTAAAATGGGAGCAGAGCGGGAAAATAACGCTAGAAAACGACGCGAATGGAGAGAGTATCTCATGAACAAACAATGGACGTTAATCTCTGCACTTATTTTTACATTAATTGTTGCTGTTTTCGCGGTCATTAATGTTGAACCGGTGAAGGTTGATTTTCTTTTTGGAACGGCAGAATGGCCTTTGATCCTGGTCATTTTGGTATCGGTATTGATGGGGGCGATCATTATCGGCTCGGCAGGCGCTTTTCAGATCATGCGGCTGAAAAAAGAGCTGAAGGCGTTCAAGAGAGAAGAACGGGTAAAGTATCCTGAACTTGAAGCCGAATCGGCGGCCCCCGAAAATCAGAAAGACTAGAAAGATTGCACGAAATAAATTGAATCCCCTCATGCTGCTCTAGTATAATAGTGTGGTTGAGGGGTGAATTTATGTTAGCGTCAAAAATGCGTTGGGACGTGCAAACGCCCGACAAAGAAAAGGTGGAGCAGCTCGCCGGAAGATTAGGCATTACTCCCCTTGCCGCCTCATTGCTTGTCATGAGAGGTTACGATACAGCCGACAAAGCATCTTCATTTTTAAATGGCAAGGATGCTGTTTTTCACGATCCTTATCTGCTGAAAGATATGGAAAAAGCTGTACAGCGAATCAAACAGGCAATTTCAGATCAAGAAAAGATTATGATTTACGGCGATTATGATGCGGACGGTGTGACAAGCACGACTGTCCTTTTGCAAATGTTGAAAAAATGTTCAGCACAAGCCGATTTTTATATACCTGACCGCTTTAAAGAAGGGTACGGCCCGAATGAAGCGGCCTTTCGCGGGATCAAAGAATCAGGCTATTCATTGATCATCACAGTTGACACAGGCATTGCCGCCGTTCATGAAGCTGAAGTCGCTAAAGAGCTTGGCGTCGATTTGATCATTACGGATCACCATGAGCCGGGACCCGTTTTGCCGGATGCCTATGCGATCATTCATCCGAAGCAGCCGGGCTGCGGCTATCCATTTAAAGAGCTTGCCGGCGTCGGTGTCGCATTTAAGCTAGCCCACGCTTTGAACGGAGAGCTCCCGGAAGATTTGCTCGACCTTTGTGCGATCGGCACGATTGCCGACCTTGTGCCGCTTCATGATGAAAACAGGCAGATTGCCAAGCGCGGCATGGAACAGTTCAGGAGAACGAAGCGCCCCGGATTAAAGGCGCTGACCAAAATTGCCGGAGCGGAGATACATAGTGCGGATGAAGAGACCATCGGTTTTCAAATTGCGCCCCGCTTAAACGCGGTCGGCAGAATTGAACAGGCTGACCCGGCCGTTTACCTCCTGAACACAAAAGACGAAACAGAAGCGGAAGAGCTGGCCGAAGATATCAACGCCTTGAACAAGGAGCGCCAAAAAATCGTCAATCAGATGACAGAGGAAGCCGTTCAGATGATCGAGGAGGAAGGGCTTGACCGGCCGGTGATCGTCGCGGCGCGGCCGGGCTGGAATCCCGGTGTCGTCGGAATCGTGGCTTCAAAGCTTGTCGAGCGGTATTACAGGCCCGCCATCGTTCTCGGTATCGATGAAGAAAAAGGAATTGCCAAAGGATCTGCGCGCAGCATCAAAGGATTTGATTTATTTCAAAATCTCTCGGAGTGCCGGGATATTCTCCCGCACTTCGGCGGGCACCCGATGGCAGCCGGAATGACACTCAACCTGGAAGATGTTTCGGCACTAAGGGAGAGAATCAACCGTCAGGCTGAAGCGGTTCTGACCGAGGAAGATTTTATTCCCGTTCAAGACGTCGATTTGTGCTGCCGGCTCGAAGATATCACGGTTGACAGCATTGCCGAAATGAACATGCTGGCGCCGTTCGGCACGGGAAATCCGAAGCCCTTCGTCCTTGTCAGCGACGTTAAAATTGATGATTCCAGGAAAATCGGCGCCAACAAGAATCACTTGAAGCTTGTGCTGGCAGACGGCGAGAACAAGCTTGATTGCATCGGATTTTATAAAGGCGCCATCGAAGACGGAATCGTTCCTGGAGCAAAGATCTCGATTGTCGGGGAACTGTCGATTAACGAGTGGAATAACAGAAAAAAACCGCAGCTGATGATCAAAGATGCGGCCGTCAATGAATGGCAGCTGTTTGATCTGCGGGGAAAACGGTCATGGGAAGAAAAAATATTGCAGCTGGATCCTGCGAAACGGGCGTGCATCTGCTTCCGTGAGGAAACCAAAGCGAAGCTTGCGGGGACAGGCCTTGAAGAAGAGCTGACCGTCATCAGCGGTCCTGAAGATGCAGAGCGTCTCGTCCTTGAGAGCCGCTATGCGGTATTTATAGATATTCCGCCGTCGCTCGACATCTTTGACCAAGTGATAAAAGGCAAAAAACTGGAGCGCATTTATCTGATTTTTTATCAATCAGACGAACATTTTTTCTCAACATTTCCAACTAGGGAATATTTTAAATGGTACTATGCTTTCCTCCTGAAAAGAGGTTCTTTTGACTTGCCGAAATACGGCGGGGAGCTTGCCAGACATAAAGGCTGGACAAAAGACACAATTGATTTTATGACAAAGGTGTTTTTTGAGCTCGGTTTTGTTACAATAGAGAATGGTGTTTTATCTGTTGTTTATCATGCCGAAAAGCGCGATCTGACAGATTCTGAAACCTACCGGGAAAAACAGCGCCTGATTGAATTGGAGCAAAAGCTCATTTATTCTTCGGCGGATGAGCTTAAACAGTGGCTGGATAAGCGGATGGCGGAAAACGCCGTCGCTTATAAAGTATGAGGAGGACATGAAGACAGATGGATTTGAAGAAGTATGTGACAATTGTGCCGGACTACCCGAAGGAAGGCGTACAATTTAAAGATATTACAACATTGATGGACAAAGGCGACGTCTATCGCTACGCGACAGATCAAATTGTAACGTATGCGAAAGAAAAAGAGATCGATCTTGTCGTGGGACCTGAAGCGAGAGGATTTATCATCGGCTGCCCTGTCGCATATTCGCTCGGGGTAGGATTTGCGCCTGTCCGCAAAGAAGGCAAACTGCCGCGTGAAGTCATCAAAGTCGACTACGGATTGGAATATGGAAAAGATGTCCTGACCATCCATAAAGATGCCATTAAACCGGGGCAGCGCGTCTTGATCACTGACGACCTGCTTGCAACCGGCGGAACGATCGAAGCAACGATCAAGCTGGTTGAAGAGCTTGGCGGCGTCGTAGCCGGAATCGCTTTCCTGATCGAACTGACATATCTTGAAGGAAGAAATAAACTGGACGGATATGATATTTTAACCTTGATGCAATACTAAACAAATTTTATACTATAAAAAGCACTCATAAAAAGCGGGTGCTTTTTTTCCTATTCATATAGTATTCCGGGGCCGGCAAAAGTCCTTTTGAATTTCTTCTCTTTACATCTGTGACATTTTTCTTGATAATAATTACAATACAGTTTTCAATTATAAAAAAGGTGATTCCATGGCGAACGAACAAGTATTAACCGCTGAGCAAGTCATTGAGAAGGCGAAAAGTTACCTTTCCGATGAACATGTTGCTTTTATAAAAAAGGCTTATCAGTACGCGGAAGACGCACATCGCGAACAATACCGCAAATCGGGCGAGCCGTATATTATCCATCCGATCCAGGTCGCGGGTATCCTCGTCGATTTGGAAATGGACCCCGCCACAATAGCGGGAGGATTTCTCCATGATGTGGTGGAAGATACGAGCGTAACGCTTGAAGATTTAAAGGAAGCATTCAACGAAGAAGTTGCGATGCTTGTCGACGGCGTCACGAAGCTTGGGAAAATTAAATATAAATCACAGGAAGAACAGCAGGCAGAAAATCATCGGAAAATGTTTGTGGCTATGGCTCAGGACATCCGCGTCATTTTGATCAAGCTGGCGGACCGCCTTCACAACATGAGAACCTTGAAGCACCTGCCGCAGGAAAAGCAGCGCAGAATTTCAAATGAGACGCTTGAAATATTTGCTCCGCTGGCTCATCGCCTTGGGATTTCAAAAATAAAGTGGGAGCTTGAGGATACCGCTTTACGCTATTTAAATCCACAGCAATATTACCGGATCGTCAATTTGATGAAGAAAAAGCGGGCCGAAAGAGAATTGTACGTCGAAGAGGTCGTAAACGAAGTGAAAAGCCGCGTCGAAGAGGTCAATATTAAAGCGGACTTTTCCGGCCGGCCGAAGCATATTTACAGCATCTACAGAAAGATGGCGATGCAAAACAAGCAATTCAATGAAATTTACGACTTGCTCGCAGTCCGGATCCTCGTCAACAGCATCAAGGACTGCTACGCGGTTCTAGGCATCATTCATACATGCTGGAAGCCGATGCCGGGCAGATTTAAAGACTATATCGCAATGCCGAAGCCGAACATGTACCAGTCCCTCCACACTACCGTCATCGGGCCGAAGGGGGATCCGCTGGAAGTCCAGATCAGGACGTTTGAAATGCACGAAATTGCGGAATACGGAATCGCGGCCCACTGGGCTTACAAAGAAGGCAAAAATGTCAATGAAGATTCAAGCTTTGATAAAAAGCTTTCCTGGTTCCGCGAAATTTTGGAATTTCAAAATGAGTCGAGCGATGCCGAAGAATTTATGGAATCTCTAAAAATCGATTTGTTTTCCGACATGGTGTTCGTTTTTACGCCGAAAGGGGACGTCATTGAATTGCCGTCAGGCTCTGTGCCGATCGACTTTTCGTACCGGATCCATTCAGAAATAGGCAATAAAACGATCGGGGCGAAAGTAAACGGAAAAATGGTCACGCTTGATTACAAGCTGCGCACAGGGGATATCGTAGAAATTCTGACATCCAAGCATTCGTACGGTCCGAGCCAGGACTGGATCAACCTTGCGCAGACATCTCAGGCTAAGCATAAAATCCGCCAGTTCTTTAAAAAGCAGCGCAGAGAGGAAAATGTCGAAAAAGGCAGAGAACTGGTTGAAAAAGAAATTAAAAACCTGGACTTTGAAGTGAAGGACGTCTTAACTGTTGAGAATCTGCAGAAAGTCGCCGACAAGTTCAATTTTGCCAATGAAGAAGACATGTATGCCGCAGTCGGCTATAACGGCATTACAGCCGCTCAAGTTGCAAACCGTCTGACGGAAAAAGAACGGAAAATCAGAGATCAGGAAGAACAGGTGAAAAGCGTTCAAGATGTAACACCTGAACCGAAACCTTACCAAGGGAAAAAACGCGAAGCGGGTGTTCGCGTCAAAGGCGTTGACAACCTTCTGATCAGACTGTCAAAATGCTGCAACCCCGTTCCGGGAGATCCGATCGTCGGATTCATTACAAAAGGCCGTGGTGTATCCGTCCATCGCGAGGACTGCCCGAATGTTTTAACAAATGAAGCGCTCGACCGGCTGATTCAAGTAGAATGGGAGCATGAGCCGCAGACGCAGCGGAGAAAAGAATATAACGTCGAAATCGAAATTCTCGGCTATGACCGCCGCGGCCTTCTTAATGAAGTTCTTCAGGCCGTTAATGAGACAAAAACAAATATTTCATCTGTATCAGGTAAATCGGACCGCAATAAAGTGGCGACGATCCATATGGCCATCTTCATTCAAAATATTAATCATTTGCATAAAGTGGTTGAACGGATCAAACAGATTAAAGATATCTACTCCGTGCGCAGGGTGATGAATTAGGAGGAAAAGCGTCATGAGATTAGTTGTTCAGCGCGTCACAGATGCAAGCGTTTCGGTAGGAGGCGAGACTGTCGGTCAAATCGGCCTCGGCTTGATGGTGCTTGTCGGCGTGACGCATGAGGATACGAGCGAAGATGCCGCATATTTGGCGGAAAAGCTAGTCAATCTGCGGATTTTTGAAGATGAAGGCGAAAAGATGAACCTGTCGCTTTTAGATGTCGGAGGCTCCGTTTTATCGGTTTCTCAGTTTACCTTGTACGGCGACACGAAAAAAGGAAGGCGGCCGAATTTTACAAAAGCGGCAAAACCCGATCAGGCGCTTCAATTATACGAGGAGTGGAACAGCATGCTTCGCGCGAAAGGCGTGGCTGTCGAAACGGGAAGATTTGGCGAAATGATGAATGTCAAGCTGACAAATTCGGGTCCCGTCACCTTTATTATGGATTCGAAAGCATAAAAAAGCTCCCATTTGGGAGCTTTTTTATTAGTTAAAATAGTTTTCTAAGCCGCTTCTAATGCCGTCTGTCACTCTTTCTCTATAAGCGTTCGTGCTGACAACCGCTTCTTCTTGAGGATGGCTCAAGTAGCCGAGTTCAAACAATGCGGCGGGCTGTTTATTTTCTCTTAATACGAAGTAGTCCCCGAATAATACGCCGCGGCTAGGCAGAGGCGAGTGTTTTTCGATCTCGGACTGAACGTCTGCTGCGAGCTTCCGGTCTTTTGACGGGCTGTAGTAATAGGCGGTATTTCCCCTTACGGACGCGTTTGGAAAACTATCATAATGAATGCTGATAAAAGCGTCGGCATTTCGGTAATGAGAGGTCGCGACCCGCGACTGAAGGCTGACGAAAGAATCGTCATTCCGCGTCATATAGACGTTGACGCCATCGGCTCTCAGTTTCGCGGCAAGAATCGTTGCTGTTTTGATGGTCAGCCGTTTTTCGAGCGTCCCCCGCGTTCCGATTGTCCCGCTGTCATGTCCTCCGTGTCCGGCATCGATGACAACCGTTTTATTTTTGATTGTGCCGCTCGCGCTTGACCGCTTTGCCAAAGGCGGTGCTGCGCTTTTCGAATCTCCGGCTGAGCCAGACTGGTCAGCGGTCTGAACGACCCAGTTTGCCACATAGGCGGAATCGCCGTTTGACAGTTTGATTTCATACCAGTCGCCTTTTGCAGAGACGATCGGATAAGACTCGCCTTTCCCTGCGCGCTTGACGATCGCTGAGGATGTCGAAGGCCCGCTTCTAACATTTGTGCCTTCATACACGATGGTGGCCTGCTGTTTTGACCCGGAGCCGCTGCTTGTTTCCGAAGTTCCGCTTTTCTGTTTGGGTCCTTCGAGAATATAGTGGCTTGCGACCCAGCCCTTTTGACCATTAAATTCGATTTCATACCAGCCGTGCTGTTCGTTTAAAATCGTCACACTTGCATTCCGTTGAAGCGACGCAATAATCCGTCCCTGATGGGAAGCTGTGCTTCTGACATTTAAGGTGGATACGCCGACCGTTCCTGATTTTGTTGATGAAGCGCGTGATGAAGACGATTGAGACTGTTTTGCTCCTGAACCTTGATTGACATAGTCTGAATGGACCCAGCCAGTGATGTTCTGATAGGAAATCTTTACCCAGTTTCCGTCGGTCTTTAGCAGGTCAGCCTGTTCTCCTTCAGGGAATACGCCTTGGACTTCATATGAAGTGCCGGGGCCTTTTCTGATTCTCAGGTTTGCTTCGGAAGATGTGACTTTTCCCGCCGCTGAATCAGAGCCGTTGGAGACTTGGCTTTTTTTCTTGATCAGCCAGGATACAACCCATCCTTTTTGTCCGCCGTTCAGCTGGATCTGGACCCAATCCCCGCGCTCTTCAAGAATCGGATAGCTTTCATTCCGGCTGACGACGCTGACGATTTCATGGCTCAGTCCGGGTCCGCTCCTGACATTGATTTCATCGGTGGCAATCACGGCTTCCCCGATGGCTGCAGAAGCTGTGTTTGACGATGTATAAAAGGCTGCTTGTGCTGCCAGCATCATCGATAGGATCAATACTGTTCTTTTTTTCATATTGTTACCCATCTCCTCCTTTCGGTAAAAAACTTGGAACACTACTTCTTCTTCTATATCGTATATTCCTTGCCGTTTTTTTAATAAAATGAAAATGATTTGTTTATACTATAGAAAAAAGATATCAAAAGGATGTTGTTGTGTGAGGTATAATCAAAGAATGGGCAGAGCGATCCATGAGCAAGATGCAAATCTGCATCTAAAGGATCATGCGGATCCGGAGCAAGCCGGCTTTATGGAAGAAACGGCGACTGAGCTGGGGCTCGCGTCCAAAGAATCAATTCAGAATAAAAAGAACCGCAAATAGGGTTGACATGCACACTTAACACTCGTATTATAATATAAATTAGTGTACATATGAGTTGAACTGAAGATGGAGAATAGTAGGCAAGAGTACGTGAAAAGAGAGGAACCGCCCTGGGCTGAAAGCGGTCTGCACGGTATCTTGACCGAATGAACACTCCGAAGGTTTCCCGCTGAAAGCCCGGCAGAACTTGCGAGCAATTAGGCGGCGGACGTGAACCTGCGTTAAAGGCATGAGCGGGAACGGGTTGATCGTTCCAACTAGGGTGGCACCACGGGTATAACTCTCGTCCCTACTATTGGTTTTATAGTAGGTTCGGGGGTTTTTTTATTTCCATAAATGAAAAAAAGCATTTAAGTCATGAGGAGGATTTAAAAATGGGATTTAATATTCCAAGGGGAACACAAGATATTCTCCCAGGAGAATCGGAACGCTGGCAATACGTCGAAAAGATTGCGAGAGAAACGTGTCATGCGTATCAATATAAAGAAATCCGGACGCCTATTTTTGAACATACAGAACTATTTTCCCGCGGGGTGGGAGAATCGACCGATATCGTACAAAAGGAAATGTACACATTCGCTGACAAAAAAGGAAGAAGCCTGACGCTTCGTCCTGAAGGCACTGCATCTGCAGTACGCTCTTTTGTGGAAAACAAACTTTTTGCTAATCCGGTTCAGCCGACGAAACTTTACTACATCGGACCGATGTTCCGCTATGAAAGGCCGCAGACAGGCCGCTACCGCCAATTTTATCAATTCGGCATCGAAGCGATCGGTTCGAACGATCCGGCGATTGACGCGGAAGTCATTGCCTTGGCGATGAGCGTATACCGGAAAGCGGGTCTCAGCAATCTGAAGCTGGTCATTAACAGCCTCGGCGACAAAGAGAGCCGAACCGCTCACAGAGAAGCGCTGATCCGCCACTTTGAGCCGAGGATCGACGAGTTTTGTTCAGACTGTCAAAAACGGCTCCGGCAAAATCCGCTGCGGATTCTGGACTGTAAAAAAGACAGGGATCATGAACTGCTGAAAACCGCTCCTTCGATTCTTGACTACTTAAATGAAGAATCCAAAGCCTATTTTGCGAAAGTGCAGCAATATCTGACCGACATCGGCATTGCGTTTGAGGTCGATCCGAACCTGGTGAGAGGTCTTGACTATTACAATCACACAGCTTTTGAAATCATGAGCAATGCCGAAGGTTTCGGAGCGATTACAACGCTTGCTGGCGGAGGGCGCTATGACGGCCTTACCGAGGAGTTCGGCGGACCGAAAGCGCCGGGCATCGGCTTTGCAATGAGTATCGAACGTCTTCTCGCCGCACTGGACGCGGAAAATGTGAAAGTCGGAGCGGATGAAGGCATTGACTGCTATATCGTGACACTTGGCGACAAAGCCAAAGACTATTCTGTATCCCTCCTTTATAAATTGAGAGAAGCAGGAATTTCCGCCGAAATCGACTATGAACAGAAAAAAATGAAAGGCCAGTTTAAATCCGCCGACCGTCTCAATGCGAAATATATCGCTGTTTTGGGCGAAGATGAACTGAGCCAAAATCAAATGAATGTCAAAGATGCGAAAACAGGAGATCAACAGGCCATCGGCCTTGATGAATTCATCCATTTCTTGAAAACAAACACTGAAAGTTAAAGGAGAGGACCGCTTTGTTTGGACGAACATATTATTGTGGCGAAATAACGGAGAAGGCGATCGGAGAATCCGTCGTTTTAAAAGGATGGGTTCAAAAAAGACGCGATCTCGGAGGCTTGATTTTTATTGATTTGAGAGACCGCACCGGCATTGTGCAGGTTGTATTTAATCCCGACGTTTCCAAAGACGCCCTTGAAACAGCTGAAAGCATCCGCAGCGAATATGTGCTTGATATTACAGGAAAAGTCGTTGCCCGTGAAGAAGCAACAGTCAATCCGAACTTGAAAACCGGAAGAATCGAAATCCAAGCGGAATCGGTCAATGTGCTGAGTGCGGCCAAAACGCCGCCTTTTGCGATCAGCGACCAGGCTTCAGAAGTGTCTGAAGACATCAGGTTGAAGCACCGCTATCTCGACTTGCGCCGACCGGAGATGTTCAACACCTTAAAAATGCGGCATAACGTTACAAAAGCCGTCCGCAGCTTCCTTGATGACAACGGCTTTATCGATATTGAAACACCGGTGTTGACAAAAAAAACGCCTGAAGGAGCGCGCGACTATCTCGTACCGAGCCGCGTCCATGAAGGAGAATTTTACGCGCTGCCGCAGTCTCCGCAGCTTTTCAAACAGCTGTTGATGGTGTCCGGCTTTGACCGCTATTATCAAATCGCCCGCTGCTTCAGGGACGAAGATTTGCGCGCCGACCGCCAGCCGGAGTTTACGCAGATCGATATCGAAATGTCATTTATGAACCAGGAAGACATCATGAAGCTCGCTGAAGAAATGATGGCGAAAGTCATGCTCGAAACGCACGGTGTGGACATTTCTCTGCCGCTGCCGAGAATGTCATATCAGGATGCGATGAACCTTTACGGATCCGACAAACCGGATACCCGCTTTGACATGCTTTTGACCGATGTATCAGAAAACGTAAAGGATTCCGATTTTAAAGTGTTTGCGTCAGCTGTGGCAAACGGAGGCGCGGTTAAAGCGATAAACGTTAAAGGCGCTGCATCTAAATATTCGCGGAAAGACATTGACGCACTCGGCGAATTCGCCGCAAACTACGGGGCGAAAGGGCTGGCATGGCTGAAAGCCGAAGCGGACGGACTGAAAGGCCCGATTGCGAAGTTCTTCCAGGACGAAAAACAGCAGGTGCTCATTGAAGCGCTTGACGCGAAGGAAGGGGACCTCATCCTCTTTGTCGCAGACCGGCTGGAAGTCGCCAATGACGCGCTCGGCGCGCTGCGCTTAAAGCTCGGAAAAGAATTGAATCTGATCGATGAAAGCTTGTTCAACTTTTTATGGGTCGTTGATTGGCCGCTTCTTGAGTATGATTCAGAAGAAGGACGTTTCTATGCGGCACACCACCCGTTCACGATGCCTGTCCGGGAAGACCTTGATCTGGTCGACACGAATCCGGAAGACATGAAAGCGCAAGCCTATGATCTTGTCTTAAACGGCTATGAGCTGGGCGGCGGATCAATCCGTATTTTTGAAAAAGATGTTCAGGAGAAAATGTTTGCGCTTTTGGGTCTATCTGAGGAAGAGACGAAAGAGCAGTTCGGCTTCCTGCTTGAAGCGTTTGAATACGGGGCTCCCCCGCACGGCGGAATCGCGCTCGGCCTTGACCGGCTTGTGATGCTGCTCAGCGGCCGCACCAACCTGAGAGATACGATCGCATTCCCGAAAACGGCAAGCGCAAGCTGTTTGTTGATGGAAGCACCTAGCGAAGTGGACAGCGCCCAGCTCGATGAGCTGCACCTGTCAATCAACCGCAAAGTTCGACAGTAAATTGTAAAATATACGGCTGTACATCCCATTGAAAATCAAAGGGACGTATGATATCATTTTTAACAAATAAAGTCCTGATGTGTTTGTTGTACACCTAGTTTTGACCGAACATTTTTTTACTTGGGAGTTCGACGTTTCCAAATGGAGCAAATGCCTCTTATCACTCGTGTGCTCAGGAGGACTTGCAAAGTTTGGAACAGAACACCCACCTGCCGAGAGCGGGATCAAAACGAAGGAATACGACAACGGCACAATCGGGACTTTTTTTGTGCTTGAAAAGGCCTTTTTCGGCCATACATAGGATAATCTATGAGGCGAAGCGAAAAAATATGACGGGAAAATGAAATAGACCGCTTGTTTAATCACCCGATTATGATAAGATACTATCGGTAACTGTTAATAAAGATGGAGTGAGATTCTTGTTACATCAGTTTTCACGCAATGAATTAGCGATTGGAAAAGAAGGTTTAAATATTTTAAAAAACAGCACGGTCGCCGTTTTAGGCGTCGGCGGGGTCGGCTCTTTCGCCGCGGAAGCGCTCGCCCGTTCTGGTGTCGGCAGAATCGTGATGGTCGATAAAGACGATGTTGACATCACCAATGTCAACCGTCAGCTGCCGGCTTTACTTTCAACGGTAGGACAGCCGAAAGTTGACTTAATGAAAGCGAGAATCGCCGATATTAATCCTGAGTGTGATGTCATCGCTTTAAAAATGTTCTATACCGAAGAGACGTATGAACAGTTTTTTGCTTATGAACCGGATTATGTAATCGACGCGTCAGACACGATTCATTATAAAATTCACTTAATGAAAGAGTGCCTGAAGCGGGACATCAACATCATTTCAAGCATGGGAGCGGCCAATAAAACAGATCCAACAAGGTTCCAAGTGGCCGATATTTCAAAAACCCACACCGATCCGATTGCAAAAGTCATCCGGACGAGGCTTCGCAAGGAAGGCATTACGAAAGGCATTAAAGTCGTCTTTTCTGACGAAAGCCCGATCGTGATCCGCGAAGACGTACGCCAAATCGTCGGAAATGACGAAGCGAAAATTCGCAAAGCGCAGATGCCGCCGTCTTCGAATGCTTTTGTTCCGTCAGTCGCAGGCTTGATCATGGGCGGCCATGTGATCATGGAGCTTTTGAAAGATATCCCGATCAAAAGGGTGAAAGATAAGTAATACAAAAATGACGGCAACGGTGCTGTCGTTTAAGATTGTTGACAAAATCTCAAAACTAAAAGCCGTTTTGGGATTTTGTCATCCTTTAAAGCTCAGTGTAAGAATAAACAGCCTGTTCCCCATATGAAAAGGGAACAGGCTGTTTATTATTTTTGTTTCATCAGCTTGTCATATACTTGTTTCAGCGCGAGCTCAAATTTTCCTGTCTGCTTCGGCTGATAGTAAACTTTGTTTTTCAGCGGATCAGGCAGGTACTGCTGTTTGACCCAGCCGTTCTCGTAATTGTGCGGATATTTGTAATCGACGCCTCTGCCAAGCTCTGCGGCTCCTTTATAATGGGCGTCTTTTAAATGGTTCGGCACATCGCCGATCTTTCCGGAGCGGACGTCTGACAGTGCTTCGTCAACCGCAAGGATCGCCGAGTTCGATTTAGGAGACAGGCAAAGCTCGATTACGGCGTTGGCGAGCGGAATCCTTGCCTCCGGAAATCCGATTCGTTCCGCCGTTTGAATAGCTTGAAGCGTTCTTCCTCCAGCCTGCGGACTCGCCAGGCCGATATCTTCATAGGCGATAACAAGCAGCCTCCGTGCAAGGCTTTCCAAATCCCCCGCTTCAATGAGCCTTGCCAGATAATGAAGTGCCGCATTGACGTCAGAGCCTCTGATCGATTTTTGGAAAGCGGAAATGACATCATAATGCGCGTCTCCATCTTTGTCGTGGACAAAGCTTTTTTTCTGCAGGCATTCTTCTGCGATTTCCAATGTAATGCGGATGGTTCCTTCGCTGTTTTCCTTTGTGGACAATACGGCAAGCTCGAGCGCATTCAAAGCGGAGCGGACATCGCCGCCGCAGCCGCGGGCCATATGGTCAAGGGCTTCATCGTCGAGAGCAACATCATACGAACCGAGGCCTCTGTGTTCATCCTCAAGCGCCCGTTTAATGGCCGCTTTGATTTGTTCAGAGTCTAATGGCTGCAGCTCGAAAATCTGCGTTCTGCTTCTGATCGCCGGATTGATCGCATGGTACGGGTTGGCTGTCGTCGCCCCGATCATAATAATCATGCCGTTTTCCAAATACGGAAGGAGAAAGTCCTGCTTGCCTTTGTCAAGCCGGTGCACTTCATCAAGGATTAAGATGACCTGCCCCGACATTTTGGCTTCGGCGGCAACGGCTTCCATGTCCTTTTTATTATTGATGACAGCGTTCAGCTTTCGGAAAGCGATGCTTGTGCTGCCGGCAATCGCCGTGGCGATCGACGTTTTGCCGATGCCCGGGGGGCCGTACAGAATCATCGATGAGAGGTGTTTGGCCTGCACCATCCGATGAATGATCTTTCCTTCTCCGACCAGATGATCCTGGCCGAGAACCTCTTCGATTTTTGTAGGGCGCATTCGAAATGCGAGTGGTTTCATGATTGATCTCTCCCGAATGTATTCTTTTTATAGAGTAACGGAAAAAAGACGATTAGAAAAGAAATGAATATGGCAAGCTGAATATAGGGCCGAAAATGAAAGTTTATATAAAGTGTGCTATAATAACCTGTAATCTATCAGAAGGGCAAGGCTGGAACCTTGCCTTAACCGAGTTTTTAATATATAACAGATGCTTAAAAACCAACAGCCGGCTTGCACCGGTAATTTCATTTGGAGAACGGCTTATGCCTTGTTAGGATGTGCCGGGCGCCTCCTGCGTCCGAACGGGACTCGGCTGCGTGCTTTTTCCTCCTTCGAGGAACGCCGAGTAGCTTTGTCCTGGTGAGAAAGGAGACTCGGCTAAAGGCTTTCGCGTCCTTCGAGGAACGCCGAGTGCTTCGTCCTGGTGAGAAAGGAGACTCGGCTAAAGGCTTTCGCGTCCTGCGAGGAACGCCGAGTAGCTTTGTTCTGGTGAGAAAAGGAGACTCGGCTAAAGGCTTTCGGGTCCTGCGAGGAACGCCGAGTAGCTTTGTCCTGGTGAGAAAGGAGACTCGGCTAAAGGCTTTCGCGTCCTGCGAAAAACGCCGAGTACCTTCGTCCTGAAGGCATGATTTATTATAGGTTAGAGGTGTTTATTTTGAAAATATCAACTAAAGGCAGATACGGGCTGACGATTATGATTGAGCTTGCTAAAAAGCATGGGGAAGGCCCGACTTCTTTGAAAAGTATTGCTCAGACAAACGATTTATCGGAACATTATTTGGAACAGCTTGTTTCACCTTTGCGGAACGCAGGGCTTGTGAAAAGCATCCGCGGCGCGTACGGCGGCTATATTCTGGGTGACGAGCCTGAGGCGATTACCGCGGGCGATATCATTCGCGTTCTGGAAGGACCGATCAGCCCGGTGGAAGTACTTGAAAATGAGGAGCCGGCAAAGCGCGAGCTGTGGATCAAGATTCGCGACGCTGTCAAGGAAGTGCTGGACTCCACGACGCTTGAAGACTTGGCCAGCTATACAGAGGGCGAGCAAGAAGCGTATATGTTTTACATTTAAGATTGAGGTGTAATGGTAGGATGGAACGGATTTACTTAGACCATGCAGCGACTTCTCCGACTGACCCACGGGTAGTGGAAAAAATGCTGCCTTACTTAACGGAAAACTTCGGAAACCCTTCAAGCATTCATTCCTTTGGGAGGGAGAGCCGAAAATGGCTTGACGGCACGAGGGAGATGATTGCTCGGGAAATCGGAGCGCATCCCAATGAAATCGTTTTTACGAGCGGGGGAACCGAAGCCGACAATATGGCGATTCTCGGAACCGCGCTGGCGAGAGAGCAGCAGGGCCGCCACATCATCACGACAAAGATCGAGCACCACGCCGTTCTGCATACGTGCAACAGGCTTGAAGAAATGGGATTTGACGTCACATATCTTGATGTCGACGAAAGCGGAAGAATCTCCGCTGAGCAGGTGAAAGACGCGCTGCGGGACGATACCATCCTGGTGACGGTAATGTATGGTAACAATGAAGTGGGAACGATACAGCCGATAGATGAGATCGGCGATCTGCTAAAAGACCATCGGGCGCTGTTTCATACAGATGCGGTACAAGCCTTCGGCTTTTTGCCGATTGATGTGCAAAAAAGCCGCATCGATATGATGTCAGTCTCCGGACATAAACTGAACGGGCCGAAGGGGACAGGCTTCTTATACGTCAACGAAAAGGTGAAGCTCAGCCAGCTGCTTTTCGGAGGAGAGCAGGAACGCAAACGCCGGGCGGGAACGGAAAATGTCCCGGGAATCGCGGGACTCGGTGAAGCCGTTTTGCTGTCAGGTCAGGAAAGAGAAGAAAAATCGGCGCTTTACCGCCGGTTTAAAGACATCGTCATTCGTACGCTGGAAGCAGATGGCGTCTCCTTCGATGTGAACGGCAGCAGAGAGCACAGCCTGCCGCATATTTTAAATCTGTATTTTCCGGGAGTATCTGTTGAATCGCTGCTCGTTAATCTCGATATGGCGGGAATTGCAGTATCGAGCGGATCGGCGTGCACGGCCGGATCTGTGCTTCCGTCTCATGTTCTCTCCGCCATGTTTGGCGAGGAAGATGACCGGCTGACGTCATCCATACGGATCAGCTTCGGCTTTGGCAATACAGAGGAGCAGGTGGAGCGGGCCGCGAAAGAACTTGCGGCAATTGTTCAGCGCCTGTCATAAGTGTCGGGAAGCGACGCTCCGAGCTAAAGATTCGCATCTTGCCCGAAAATGATGATATGATCTGAAAGGACAAGTTTTTGAATTGATTTATTGGAGTTGATGAAAATGACGAAGCGGCCTGAAGATACACGGGTGGTCGTCGGAATGTCCGGAGGCGTTGATTCCTCTGTGGCGGCTTTGCTTTTGAAAGAGCAGGGCTATGATGTCATCGGAATTTTTATGAAAAACTGGGATGACACAGATGAGAACGGTTTTTGCACAGCGACGGAAGATTACGAAGATGTTATAAAGGTATGTAATCAAATCGGAATTCCGTACTATGCGGTAAATTTTGAAAAGCAGTATTGGGAAAAGGTTTTTCAATATTTCCTTGATGAATATAAAGCGGGCAGAACGCCGAACCCGGATGTGATGTGCAACAAAGAGATTAAATTTAAAGCCTTTTTGGAGCACGCTTTGTCGCTTGGAGCCGATTATTTGGCCACCGGCCACTATGCGCGGGTCGACCGTACGGACGGGCGTGTTAAAATGCTCAGAGGGCTGGACGAAAATAAAGATCAGACCTATTTTCTTAACCAGCTGACAGAAGAGCAGTTAAGCAAAGTGCTGTTTCCGATCGGCGAGCTTCAAAAAAGCCGCGTCAGGGAAATCGCAAAAGAAGCGGGGCTTGCGACAGCTGCCAAAAAAGACAGCACAGGCATCTGCTTTATCGGAGAACGGAACTTCAAAACGTTTCTCAGCCAGTACCTTCCAGCACAGCCGGGAGATATGCGGACGATGGAAGGCGAATTCAAAGGCCGCCACGACGGTTTAATGTACTATACGATCGGACAAAGGCACGGCCTCGGCATCGGGGGAAGCGGAGACCCTTGGTTCGTCGTCGGAAAAGACCTTGAAAAAAACATCTTGTATGTTGACCAAGGATTCGACAATCCGCTTCTTTTCTCCGATAAGATCACGGCGACAAACGTAAGCTTTGTGCATGACGGCGTCTTCGGCGGCGAAGACGAGCTCGCCTGCACGGCCAAATTCCGCTATCGCCAAGCCGATCACGAAGTCACTGTCAGAATGACCGGGACAGATGAAGCAGAGGTCGTCTTTAAAGAGCCGGTCCGCGCCGTTACGCCGGGACAAGCGGTTGTCTTTTACAGAGGTGAAGAATGCCTAGGCGGCGGAACGATTGATGATGTGTTTAAAGACGGACAACAACTTTGGTATGTATAAAACCGGGGCTCTGGATAACACCCCGGAGCTTCTCGAACGGCTGCCGGCAATGTCGGCGGCCTTTTTAAAATAGTTCGTGAAAGGGAGAGGGCTTTTGGATTACAATCAAATTGGAATAGATGCTATGCAAAAAGGCGACTTTGAAAAAGCCGCAGAAGCCTTTACAAAGGCAATTGATGAAAACAGCGGCGATCCGGTGCCTTATATCAACTTTGCCAATCTGCTTTCGGCAGTCGGGGAACTGGACAGGGCGCTTAAGTTTTACGACCGGGCGGCTGCTTTGGACGAGAAAGCGGGAGCAGCTTATTATGGAGCCGGGAATGTCTATGTCATGAAAGAACGGTATCAAGAAGCGAAGGACATGTTTGAAAAAGCGCATCGGACGGGCATGGAAAACAGCGACTTATATTATATGCTCGGGACGACGCTTGTGAAGCTTGAGCAGCCGAAGCTCGCGATGCCGTATTTGCAAAGGGCCGCTGAGCTGAACGATACGGATGTCGAAGCCCGTTTTCAATACGCGATGTGCCTTGCCAATGAAGGGATGCTGGACGAAGCGATCACGGAGTTTTCAAATGTAACAGAGCGCGATCCGTCCCATGCAGATGCTTTTTATAATTTAGGCGTTGCCTATGCGTTTAAGGAAGATCGGGAAACCGCGCTTGCCATGCTGAACAAGGCGCTGGACATTCAGCCGGACCATATGCTCAGCATTCGCGCCAAGCAGCTTTTGGAAGAAGCTTGATTGATCAAGGGCCGTCATAACGGATTTTGAATGGAGAGGGGGAGAACAGTGATGCAGCGCCATAACCCGGACCAAATTGAAATGGAAGAAGCTTCATTTGTAAAAGGAACGGTTGCGGCTGTCATTTATCATAATGAAACAAACCTGTATACCGTATTAAAAGTAAAAGTGGAAGAAACATCGGAGTCTTTTGAAGACAAAACCGTTTCTGTCACGGGTTACTTTCCTTTGATCCATGAAGACGATATCTACACTTTTTACGGAAAAACCGCCTCCCATCCGAAATTTGGCCTGCAATTTCAAGCGGATCATTTTAAAAAAGAAGTGCCGACAACGAAAGAAGGTGTGATCCAATACTTGGCCAGCGATTTATTTGAAGGAATCGGCAAAAAAACGGCCGAGGAAATTGTTAATAAGCTTGGGGAAGGTGCGATCAACAAAATTTTAAGCGACGGCGCCGTCCTGTATGATGTTCCGAAGCTCTCCAAAAAAAAGGCGGATAAGCTTGCCGCTGCCCTGCAGCAGCATCAGGGGCTCGAACAGATTATGATCTCCTTGAGCGAATTCGGCTTCGGCCCCCAGCTGTCCATGAAAATTTATCAGGCGTATGAAGCGGAAACGCTTGATAAAATCCGCGAAAATCCGTACCAGCTTGTCAAGGATGTCGAAGGAATCGGCTTTATCAAGGCGGACGAACTGGGCGGCAGAATGGGGATCTCAGGCAAACATGAAGAGCGGATCAAGGCGGCGATTTTATACACGGTTGAAGCGACATGCCTTCAAGAAGGGCATACATACATAGACACGAGACAGCTCATCATCGAGACGCAAAAACTGTTAAACCAGTCTGCAGGTGATGAAAAAGTAACCGAGATGGATGTGGCGGACGCGATCATTTCTTTAGGGGAGCAAAAAGAGCTGTTCATTGAAGATGAAAGGTGTTATTATCCGTCCCTTTACTACGCTGAACAAAGCTTTGCCAAAAGGGTGCAGAAAATCGCCGGACAGACCGAATACGATGACCAGTTTCCCGAATCGGAATTCCTGCTCGCTTTAGGGGAGCTTGAAGAACGGATGAAAGTGCAGTACGCGCCAAGTCAAAAAGAAGCGATTCAAAAAGCGCTGATGTCGCCGATGCTGCTTTTGACAGGCGGACCGGGAACCGGGAAAACGACCGTCATTAGGGGAATCGTCGAGTTGTACAGCGAGCTGCACGGCTTAAGCTTAAATCCGGCTGATTACAAAAAGGATGAAACGTTTCCGTTTGTGCTCGCAGCACCGACCGGCCGGGCCGCTAAGCGGATGAGCGAGTCGACCGGGTTGCCGGCCGTAACGATTCACAGGCTTCTCGGCTGGAATGGAGCCGAAGGATTTACGCACGATGAAGACAATCCGATTGACGGACGGCTGCTCATCATTGATGAAACGAGCATGCTTGATATATGGCTCGCCAACCAATTGTTCAAGGCGATTCCCGACCGGATTCAGGTCATCATGGTCGGAGATGAAGACCAGCTTCCGTCCGTCGGTCCCGGACAGGTGCTGAGGGATCTTTTGGCATCGAATGTCATTCCTTCTGTCAGATTAACCGATATTTACAGGCAGGCTGAAGGCTCTTCCATCGTTGAACTGGCGCATGAAATGAAACAAGGAAAGCTTCCTGAAAACTTGACCGCGCCGACAAAAGACCGTTCTTTCATTCGCTGCCGCCAGCAGCAGATTAAAGAAGTCGTCGAAAAAGTCGTCAAAAACGCGCTGCAAAAAGGGTATTCGGCCAGGGATATTCAGATTTTGGCTCCGATGTACAGGGGAGCAGCCGGTATCAACGAGTTAAACGCGCTTTTGCAGGGCATCCTGAATCCCCCGAAGCCGAAAGGCAGGGAAATGAAGTACGGCGATGTCGTGTACCGTACCGGGGATAAAGTGCTTCAGCTCGTCAACCAGCCGGAACACAACGTGTTTAACGGTGATATGGGTGAGATCGTCTCGATTTTTTATGCAAAAGAAAATACGGAAAAAGAAGATATGGCCGTCGTCTCTTTCGACGGGAATGAAATCACCTTTACAAAAAAAGATTTTAACCAATTTACGCACGCCTATTGCTGTTCAATCCACAAATCGCAGGGCAGCGAATTTCCGATCGTCATCCTTCCGGTCGTCAAAAGCTATTACCGCATGCTGAGAAGGAACTTGCTTTACACGGCCATCACAAGAAGCAAGAAATTCCTGATTTTGTGCGGGGAAGAAGAGGCCCTTGAATGGGGCGTGAAAAATAAGGAATCATCGGAAAGGCAGACATCGCTTAAAAGAAGGCTTCAGCAGGCGGCGCATGAAGAGGATGAAGAGCTCATGGCGCTGCAAAAAGAGCTGCCTTTTAGCGTCTATGACGCCAATATCGGGATGGAAGGCATTACACCTTTTGATTTTATGGAAAAGGAAGCAGAATAAGTGTTTTTCATGGAATCCATTTCATCGTATGAGTCTCGTCGCAACAGCAGATCATAAGAATGTTCGTAAAAAGGTGGTTGATCACACTTTGAGAACATGCAATGAACTGGAAGGACTCAATGTTTACGACAGACAATCTTCTCTCCCGCTTGGGGTGGTAACAGATATCTGTTTTTCCAATGAAGGGACATGTCTCGGATTGATTATGGAAGAGAAGCGGCGCTTTTACAATCCCCGTTCGCTTCTTCCGCTTCCCGCTGTCACCGAAATCGGACGTGACAGCGTATATGTTGATTTCACCGAATTCAAGCCGATGCAAATCCCGAAGCAGAGTCTTTCTTATGACCAGATGAAACAAAAAATGGTCAAAAACGGAGCAGGAGATACGCTGGGCATGCTGGAAGATGTATACTTTTCTTCCGACACGGGCATAATCGTAGCATATGAACTATCAGACGGTTTTTTTGCCGATTTGTCAGGCGACAAAAAGCAGATTCACTCATCTGGGGAACCGCTTGAAGTAGGCAGAAGCACAATCGTCTTGAACGAATAAGAGGTGTGTGTTCAAATGCTCGTTTGCCCGAATTGCAAAAGCAAAAACATCGGCAAAATCGGTGTAAATCAATATTACTGCTGGGGATGCTTTATTGAGCTGACCCTTTCAAAAGGAAAAATTTCGACTCATCAAGTCGAAGAGGACGGAACATTGAGCAGCCTGGACGATCTGTTTTCAGATGACGAACGAACGATTAACCTTTGAATGGAGGTTAGAAAGTTGAATCGTACAATGACTTCTCTCATTTCTTTAGGAGCCGGGGCTTTGATGTACTACATGGCGTCTCAGAACGATATGATGAACAAGCGAAACATGAGAAAGCTGAGAAGACGCGTCATGAAAATGTTTTAAGCAGAAGGGATACCCTTAAAAGGGTGTCCCTTTTTTCTTCGGGAATAATTACAAGCAGAAATCAAAAGCTAACAAGGGGTGAAAAAAATGCTGAAAAAACCGCTGCAGCTTTTAATGTGGGTCTCGATCTTCATGCTTTTGCTATTAACCGTCTATATCTTTTTGCAGCTGAGAATGATTTGGGAGCCTGTCTGCGTGCTGCTGAAGTCGATTCTGATCCCGCTTGTAATTGCGGTTTTTATCACCTATCTGCTTTTGCCTGTCGTTGAAAAGATACACCGGGCCGGCGTGCCGAGAACATTGAGTATTTTGCTGATTTATGTTCTGTTTTTTGCCGGTCTCGGCTACGCCTTTTACAAAGGGGTGCCGATCCTCATTAAACAGCTGACAGAGCTATCAGAGGGAATTCCGTTTCTTGCCGCATCTTACGAAAGCATGCTGGATCAGCTGCATCATCATACAGACGGCTGGCCCGACGGCATGCACGACAGGATCGACAGGTTCGTCAATCAGACGGAGGAATTCGTAGCAAGCTGGGTGGAACGGACGATCAGAAGCATCCGGTTCGTTTTTGATTATATGCTCGTGGCGGCGATTATTCCTTTTTTAGTATTCTACATGGTGAAAGATATTGATACGATGAAGAAGGCGGTATGGTATTTGACGCCTTCTTCATGGAGGGCGAGAGGCAGCGAATTCATCCGCGATGTCGATGATTCTCTTGGAGACTACATCAGAGGCCAGCTTTTTGTCTGTCTTGTCATCGGCTTGGGAGCGAGCCTGTCATTTTGGTTTTTTGACCTGCCCTATCCGCTGATCCTCGGCCTTGTCATCGGCGCGACAAATGTCATCCCGTATTTCGGTCCCGTCATTGGCGCGATTCCCGCCGTTATGGTAGCTGCCGCTTTATCGACGAGGCTCGTTTTCGTGGTGATCATTACGATTTTGGTGCTGCAGTTTATCGAAGGCAATATTCTCGGCCCTCTTGTCGTCGGGAAAAGCCTGCATATGCATCCCGTCGTCATTATGCTTGGATTGCTGGCGGGCGGGGAGCTTGCCGGCATCATCGGCATGATTCTGGCTGTGCCTGTCATGGCCGTTATCAAAGTGATGCTCGTCCATTTTTTAGCGGCAAGAAAAGCGTGAGCGGCAGAAGTTTGACATAACGGCCTCCGTTGTCTATAATTTCGAAATAGACATACATACGTATCTCGATTGACGGATCCGAGTATACTGAAGCCCTGTTTTATAGAGAGAAGCTCCATTGCGGTGAAAGAGCTTTAACAGAAGATCAGTAGAAGCTAATCCTGAGTGCAGGCGAAAACCTGCCGTCTTCATCCGGCGTTATTCGGATATCAAGGTGATGGGCGTTTTGTTACGCCCATAATCAGGGTGGTACCGCGAGAGGAGCTCTCGTCCCTGTGTAAACGTTGTTTGCATAGGGCGGGGGCTTTTTCATTTGCATGTGCATCATTTAAAGGAGGAAAAAACAATGAAGACATTGACATCCGCACAAGTGCGCCAAATGTTTTTAGATTTTTTTAAAGAAAAAGGGCATGACGTTGAACCGAGCGCCTCTCTTATTCCGCATGAAGATCCCTCCCTGCTTTGGATCAACAGCGGAGTTGCGACGCTGAAAAAATATTTTGACGGACGGGTTGTGCCGGAGAATCCGCGCATCTGCAACGCTCAAAAATCAATCAGGACGAACGATATTGAAAATGTCGGGAAAACAGCCCGCCACCATACGTTCTTTGAAATGCTCGGGAACTTTTCGATCGGCGATTATTTCAAAGAAGAAGCGATCGAGTGGGCATGGGAATTTTTAACCGATCAAAAATGGATCGGCTTCGATCCCGAACGGCTGTCAGTCACGGTCCATCCGGAAGATGACGAAGCGTATGAATTATGGTCAAAAAAAATCGGCGTTCCTGAGGAACGGATCATCAGACTGGAAGGAAACTTCTGGGATATCGGTGAAGGCCCGAGCGGACCGAATACCGAAATTTTCTATGACCGCGGTGAAGATTATGGAAATGACCCGTCTGATCCGGAACTTTACCCGGGTGGGGAGAACGAGCGTTACCTTGAAGTATGGAACCTTGTGTTCTCCGAGTTCAACCACAATCCTGACGGAACATACACACCGCTTCCGAAGAAAAACATCGATACGGGGATGGGTCTTGAACGGATGGTATCTGTTATTCAAGATGCCAAGACGAACTATGATACGGATTTGTTTATGCCGATCATCAAGGCGACAGAAGCCATTTCAGGAGAAAAGTACGGCACATCTGCTGAAAAAGATACGGCATTTAAGGTTGTGGCCGACCATATTCGAACGGCTGCGTTTGCGGTCGGCGACGGAGCGCTTCCGTCAAACGAGGGGCGCGGCTATGTCATCAGAAGACTGCTTCGCCGCGCTGTCCGCTATGCGAAGTCCATCAATATTAACCGTCCGTTTATGTATGAGCTCGTGCCGGTAGTTGCCGACATCATGGCCGCATTCTACGGCGAAGTCAAAGAAAAAGCGGACTTTATCGCGAAAGTCATCAAAACAGAGGAAGAACGCTTCCATGAAACATTGCACGAGGGCTTGGCGATTCTCTCAGAAGTGATTCAAAAGGAAAAAGAAAAAGGAAACCGCATCATTTCCGGGGAAGATGTCTTTAAACTGTATGATACGTATGGATTCCCTGTTGAACTGACCGAAGAATACGCCGAAGATGAAGGCATGGAAGTCGATCATGACGGATTTGAGCGCGAGATGGACAAGCAGCGCGAACGGGCCCGGCAGGCGCGCCAGGACGTCGGTAGCATGCAGGTTCAAGGCGGCGCTCTCCGCGATATCATGACAAAAAGCGAATTCATCGGCTATTCCGATATCAAAACGGAAACGAAAATCGCCGAGCTTCTTCAAGACGGGGAACTTGCCGACCTCGTTCAAGAAGGCAAGAAGGTTCAGTTTATCCTGGAAAAAACCCCGTTCTATGCTGAAAGCGGCGGACAAATCGGTGATAGAGGCTGGGTTAAAAGCGGGGATGCCGCGATTCGCGTCACAGACGTTAAAAAAGCGCCGAACGGCCAGAACCTGCATGAAGGGATCGTGGAAAGCGGCGCAATTAAAAGAGGCATGAGCGTGACCGCAGAAGTCACGGAGCGGCTCAGAAAAGACATCGTCAAAAACCATACCGCGACACATTTGCTTCATCAGGCGCTGAAAGATGTGCTCGGTACGCATGTCAACCAGGCCGGCTCGCTAGTCACTGACAGCCGTCTGCGCTTTGACTTCTCTCACTTTGGACAGGTGACTAAGGAAGAACTCGAACAAATAGAAACAAAAGTGAACGAGAAAATTTGGGCATCGATTCCTGTGCAAATCGACTTAAAACCGATTGATGAAGCGAAAACGATGGGAGCCATGGCGCTGTTTGGCGAAAAATACGGAGACATCGTCCGCGTCGTTCAAGTCGGCGACTACAGCATCGAGCTGTGCGGAGGCTGCCACGTGAGAAACACGGCTGAAATCGGTCTCTTTAAGATCGTGTCCGAATCAGGCATCGGGGCCGGCACCCGCAGAATCGAAGCGGTAACTGGGCAGGGCGCTTATGAAGAAATGAACGCCAAACTGGAGCTTCTCGAGCAGGCGGCAGAAGTCCTGAAAACCAATGTGAAGGAAGTGCCGAAACGGATCGAAGCGCTCCAGTCTGATCTGAAAGAAGCTCAGAGAGAAAACGAATCTTTATTGGCGAAACTGGGAAATAAAGAAGCCGGAGAGATTTTAGAAAAAGTAAAAGAAATTGACGGAATCAAACTGCTCGCAGAAAAAGTGAATGCCAAAGATATGAATCACCTGCGCACAATGGTTGACGATCTGAAGGCGAAACTGGGCTCAGCCGTCATCGTTCTCGGGGCGGTTCAAAACGAAAAAGTGAATATTTCCGCCGGAGTTACAAAAGATTTAATAGAGCGGGGTTTTCACGCAGGCAAGCTTGTCAAGCAAGTCGCAGAAGCATGCGGAGGCGGCGGAGGCGGCCGTCCGGACATGGCGCAGGCGGGAGGAAAACAGCCTGAGCAGCTTGTTGAAGCATTAGCATCTGCGGAAGAATGGGTAAAATCCGTTTTATAAATAGCCGTTGTGGTGTAGAATGGTGATTAGAAGGTAATCAGGCTGAAACTTTGCCTGCGAATTTGGGAAAGAGGTGCAAAACGGTGAGCTCATTTGATAAGACGATGAAATTTAACTTTTCCGACGATTCGATGGAAACCAATGTAAATGAAGTGCTGATAACCGTCCATGATGCGCTTCAGGAAAAAGGCTACAACCCGATCAACCAAATTGTCGGATACCTGCTATCAGGAGATCCCGCTTACATTCCAAGGCATCGAGATGCACGTAACCTGATTCGGAAAATAGAAAGAGACGAGATAATCGAAGAATTGGTTAAATCGTACTTAGAACAGCATAAAGAGGCGTAAACAAGCATGCGAATATTAGGTCTGGATTTAGGTTCGAAAACGCTCGGCGTAGCGTTGAGCGATGAAATGGGCTGGACGGCTCAAGGGATAGAAACGATTAAAATCGACGAGGCGGGCGGTGACTACGGCTTGAACCGCCTCGCCGAATTGACGAAAGACTATGTCATTGACAAGATTGTACTCGGTTTTCCCAAAAACATGAATGGAACCGTCGGCCCGAGGGGGGAGGCGAGCCAGAAGTTCGCGGAAGTGCTTGAAGAAACGTTTCAAGTTCCCGTCGTGCTTTGGGACGAGCGCCTCTCGACAATGGCGGCCGAAAGAATGCTGATTTCAGCAGATGTAAGCAGGCAGAAAAGAAAAAAAGTAATAGATAAAATGGCGGCCGTGATGATCCTTCAAGGATATCTCGACAGCCTAAACTCATGAGGTGAATAAGATGGAACACGGAGAAAAAAACATTACGATTGTAGACGACAAAGGAAACGAACAGCTGTGTGAAGTGCTCTTCACATTTGACAGCGATCAGTTTAACAAGTCATACGTGCTTTATTATCCGGTTGAAGCACAGGATGAGGAAGAGATCGAGATCCATGCTTCAAGCTTCGTACCGAATGAAGCCGGAGAAGACGGCGAACTGATGCCGATTGAAACAGAAGAAGAGTGGGATATGATCGAAGAGACGCTGAACACGTTTTTAGCGGATGAAGACGAAGAAGAATAAAGCAGCGGCTGAACCGCTTGACAAAATCCTAAAACTTAAACCGTTTTAGGATTTTGTCATTTTTTAAATGGGCATCTGCAATCATTTGCGCCCTGCTGCCGACAGGCGGCTTTTTTTATTAAAACATTTTGTAATAAATTGCCGAATGATAACGAATCATGTAGTATATACCATGGGAGGAGAGGAGGACACCAATGTTTGAAGATCAGACAAAGAAACCGTTTATAAAAAGACTCCTTAAACATAAAATAAAGTTTTGGCTGACTGTGGTCGCGGTTCTGCTGATTTTAACCGCAGGCGCTGTTTCGCTTTACGTCAAATCGGCGCTCGAACCGGTCGATAAAAATAATGCAAAAACGGTCAGCGTCTATATTCCGGAAGGATCGACCGTTACGTCCATCGCCGCCAAACTGAAAAAAGAGGACCTAATTAAAAACGAAAAAGTATTTATCGCTTATGTGAAATTTAAAAATGCCTCCGGCTTTCAAGCGGGGAACTTTCAGCTCAGCCAGTCGATGGATGCGGCCGGCATGGTCAAAAAGCTGACGAGCGCTTCGCATGTACCGGCATTTAAAATTACCGTTCCTGAAGGAAGACAGCTCCAGGAAATCGCAGCTATCATCGCCGGACAAACCAACTACTCGGCAGCGGACATTATGAAAAAGCTGGATGACCGCGAATTCATCAGCCGATTAAAACAGAAGTATCCGAAACTGATCACCGACGACGTGCTAAACAAGAATATCAAGCATCCGCTTGAAGGATACCTGTATCCTGCGACATATCCGTTTTACGACCCTGAGACGAAGCTGGACGCAATCATCGAAGCGATGATCAAACAAACAGATCAGCTGGCTGAAAAGTATGAAAAGCAGATGAAAGACAAAAAGATGTCCGTCCACAAAGCCTTGACGATGGCTTCGTTAATTGAAGAAGAAGCTACCGAAAAAGCGGACCGGCACAAAATCTCAAGCGTCTTTTACAACCGCATCAGCAAAAACATGCCATTGCAAACGGATCCGACCGTTTTATACGCGCTTGGGGAGCATAAAAACCGTGTCATGTACAAAGACCTTGAAGCGGATTCCCCGTATAATACGTACAAACATGCCGGTCTACCGCCTGGGCCGATTGCTAACGCGGGAGAGAGCTCCTGGGAAGCGGCATTAAATCCGGAGCAAACAGACTATGTTTATTTCCTTGCAAAGAAAAATGGGGAAGTCGTCTTTACAAAAACGCTTGAAGAACACAATAAAGCAAAAGCAAAATACATTACGAACACGCAGGACGAGGAAAAAGGAGAGTAAAAATTACTCTCCTTTTATTCGCAAATACAAAGGTTTTATGATAAAATATATCGGGTTGTTTATTGAGAAAAGACAGTCGACTGCTTTAGGAGAGTGCTGCACATCTGACCTAAGGCTCTTTTTTATGAAAGGGAGGCCATCTGCCCGTGAAGATTGGACACGAAGAATTGACCGGCTATCTTGAAAAGCTGCTGAAGCAAAGATCGGCTGAAATTATGAAACTGGAGGCCTATGCCGAAAAGCATGGCGTGCCTATTATGGAACCGACAGGAATCGAAGTGCTCCTGCAGCTTCTTTCACTCAAAAATCCGAAAAAAATTCTTGAAATCGGTACCGCCATCGGTTATTCGGCGATTCGGATGGCACTTGCCCTTCCCGAAGCTGAAATCTTTACGATCGAGCGCGATGAAGACAGGTATCGGGAAGCGTTGAAAAACATCCGGTCATTCCAGCTTGAAAACAGAATTCACGTGTTCTTCGGCGATGCGCTCAGCGAATCGGACGCCGTTCAATCGATGGCTCCTTATGATGCGCTTTTTATCGATGCCGCAAAAGGCCAGTATCAGAAGTTTTTCAGTATATATGAAAAAATGCTCGCCGATGACGGCATCATTTTTACTGACAATGTCCTTTTCAAAGGCCTTGTCGCATCAGATTACAATCAGATCGAAAACAAGCGCATCAAAAAGCTTGTATCGAAAATAGATCATTACAATCATTGGCTGATGGAGCATCCTGACTACCACACGGCGATCCTGCCTGTGGGCGACGGATTGGCCGTCAGTCAAAAAAGAGGTGAACGGATATGAAAAAGCCTGAACTGCTTGTGACGCCGACGGCTGTTTCGGATATTAAGCCTTTGGCAGAGGCGGGCGCCGATGCGTTTATCATCGGTGAACAAAGGTTCGGTCTGCGTTTAGCCGGGGAGTTTTCCAGAGAGGAAGTAAAAGAAGCCATCATTCAGGCTCATCAAAAAGGCGCAAAAGTATATGTTGCCGTGAATGCGATTTTTCACAATGACCGGGTTCCAGAACTGAATGACTACCTTTCTTTCTTGGACGAGGCAGGCGCCGATGCAGTTGTCTTCGGCGATCCCGCCGTACTGATGGCTGCACGGGAATCAGCGCCGAATATGAAACTTCACTGGAATACGGAAACGACCGCAACCAACCATTATTCCTGCAACTATTGGGGTCGAAAGGGCGCGAAGCGCGCGGTGCTCGCAAGAGAGCTCAACATGGACAGCATCGTTGAGATTAAAGAGAAAGCAGAAGTCGAGATCGAAATTCAGGTTCACGGCATGACATGTATGTTCCAGTCAAAGCGCTCCCTGATCGGCAACTATTTTGAATACCAGGGAAAAGTCATGGATATCGAAGGAAAGAAAAAAGAAAAAGGCATGTATCTTCATGATAAAGAACGCGGTAACAAATATCCGATTTTCGAAGACGAAAACGGCACGCACATCATGAGTCCGAATGACGTCTGCATCATTGATGAGCTTGAGGATTTAATCGATGCCGGCGTCGATTCATTTAAAATTGAAGGGATTTTAAAATCGGTCGAATACATGACTGAGGTAACGGCCATGTACCGCGAAGCCATCGACCTTTGCATCGCAGACAGAGAAGCATACGAAGACAAGAAAGAAGAATGGATCGAGCGGATTGAACAGCTGCAGCCTGCAAACCGCAGCATCGATACCGGATTCTTTTTCAAAGAAACAGTATACTAAAAGGAGGGATAGCCATGTCTGCAGTAAAAGATAAAATTTCCAAAATCGTTGATGGAAAACGCGTCATTACGAAAAAGCCAGAACTTCTTGCTCCGGCGGGAAATTTGGAAAAACTGAAAATCGCTGTCCACTATGGCGCAGACGCTGTATTTATCGGCGGACGTGAATATGGACTCCGCTCAAACGCAGATAACTTTTCAATTGAAGAAATGGCTGAAGGTGTCGAATTTGCGAAAAAATACGGCGCAAGAATTTATGTGACGACAAACATTTTTGCGCATGAAGAAAATATCGACGGGCTAGAAGACTATTTGCGCGACCTCGAGGGAGCAGGCGTGTCAGGCATTATCGTCGCTGATCCCCTGATCATTGAAACATGCCGCAGGGTCGCGCCGAAGCTGGAAGTGCATTTGAGCACCCAGCAGTCCCTTTCAAACTGGAAAGCCGTTCAGTTCTGGAAGGAAGAAGGCCTTGAGCGGGTCGTGCTCGCGCGCGAAACGAGCGCACTTGAGATCAGAGAAATGAAAGAAAAAGTGGATATTGAAATCGAAACATTCATACATGGTGCGATGTGCATCGCTTATTCCGGCCGCTGCGTGCTCAGCAACCATATGACGGCCAGAGACTCTAACCGCGGAGGCTGCTGCCAGTCATGCCGATGGGACTATGATTTGTATCAGACGGACGGGGCGAATGCACTGCCGCTATATGAAGAAGGCGATGCACCGTTTGCGATGAGCCCGAAAGATCTGAAGCTGATCGAATCGATTCCGCAAATGATTGAAATGGGTATTGACAGCCTGAAAATAGAAGGCCGGATGAAATCGATCCACTACATTGCGACAGTCGTCAGTGTGTACAGAAAAGTGATCGATTCTTATTGCGCTGACCCTGAAAATTTCGTCATCAAAGAAGAATGGCTGAAAGAACTGGACAAATGCGCCAATAGAGACACGGCGCCTGCTTTCTTTGAAGGAACCCCCGGATATGAAGAGCAGATGTTCGGCGTCCACGGCAAAAAGACAACATACGACTTTGCCGGACTTGTCCTTGATTATGATGAAGAGACAAAAATGGTTACGCTCCAGCAGCGGAACTTCTTTAAAACCGGAGATGAAGTCGAATTTTTCGGTCCGGAAATCGAAAATTTCACATGCAAAATTGACACGATATGGGACGAAAAAGGCAATGTGCTTGATGCAGCCCGCCATCCCCTGCAGATCGTCAAATTTAAAGTGGACAACAAGATATATCCTAGCAACATGATGAGAAAGGGGCAGTAATGGCATGGGGAAAAAACCGGTAGTTATCGGCATAGCGGGAGGCTCCGGATCTGGAAAAACGAGCGTCACCAGATCCATTTATGAACAGTTTAAAGGTCATTCGATCTTGATGCTGGAACAGGATTTATATTATAAAGATCAGAGCCATCTGCCGTTTGAAGAGCGGCTGAACACGAACTACGACCATCCGCTTGCATTTGATAATGACTATTTGATCGAGCATTTAAACGAATTGCTTGCCTACAAGCCGATCAAAAAGCCGATTTACGATTACAAGCTGCATACGCGTTCAGAGGAAGTCGTGCACGTCGATCCGAAAGATGTTATTATTTTGGAAGGAATCCTTGTCCTCGAGGATGAAAGGCTCCGCGACTTAATGGACATCAAGCTGTATGTCGATACGGATGCCGACCTGCGGATCATCAGAAGGATGGTCAGAGACATAAAAGAAAGAGGACGTTCGATCGATTCTGTCATCGAGCAGTACATCTCAGTCGTCAGACCGATGCATAACCAGTTTGTCGAACCGACGAAACGCTATGCCGATATCATTATTCCGGAGGGCGGACAAAACCGCGTCGCCATCGACCTGATGGTAACAAAAATACAAACTATTCTTGAACAAAACGCGATTTTATAATAACATAGCATAGACAAACACAACTCTGACCATATTATGTATAGAAATTGAAGGGTTCTCATCCTGAGCCCTTCTTTAACTGTATAAGCACCATTTACCGGAGCCTTCCATCCGGTTTATATGATACTTTACAAATATGGGAGAGAAGAAGGGGACAAGGGTTGTCCTCATTCTTGTATATTCAAGTCTATACCTCACATACAAGTGATGAGGAACCAACTAGAAGGAGTGAAGGAACATGGCACAAGAGAAAGTATTTCCTATGACAGAAACGGGAAAGAAAAAACTGGAAGAAGAACTTGAGTATTTGAAAACGGTTAAACGTAAAGAAGTTGTTGAACGTATTAAAGTGGCAAGAAGCTTCGGAGACCTCTCCGAAAACTCCGAATACGATTCAGCAAAAGAAGAACAAGCTTTTGTAGAAGGGCGCATCACAACCCTTGACAATATGATCCGCAACGCAAAGATCATCGAAGACGACGGTGCAAACTCAGATATCGTCGGCCTCGGAAAAACCGTTACATTTACGGAGCTTCCTGACGGTGAAGAAGAATCTTATACCATTGTGGGCAGCGCGGAAGCCGATCCGTTTGAAGGAAAAATCTCGAACGATTCCCCAATCGCGAAAAGCCTTCTCGGCAAACAGGTCGGGGACGAAGTGACCGTTCAAACACCGGGCGGCGAAATGCTTGTAAAGATTGTGAAAATTTCATAAAATTTGTTTAGCAAACGATGACCTCGTCCACAATGTGGATGAGGTGTTTTTATTATGAAATGGCAAAAGCGCATGAAGTGGGTGTCGATTATCATTTCGGCTGCCCTGTTATTTCTGCTGATCAGGCTCGCTGAAATTCAACTGTTTTTTACCGAATCCTTTTCTAAACGGAATGTGAACTTAATCCAGGAAAGCGTCAAACAGCGCACTGAGGAAGTTCGGATTTCAGACGGGAGAGGATCTTTTTTAGATCGGAACGGCGAACATTTGTCCGTCACCCAAAAACCGGCCATCGTCTTATTTCCTTTTTTAAAACATCAGCCATGGCCGGCCGAAGAAGCAGCCGAAATTTTAAACATGACAAAAGATGAGCTCGAGAATAAGCTTGAGCATGCGAAAAAACCTGTGATTCTTACAAAACATGAAGGAGCGTCCATTTCAAAGACGGCTCTCGAAAAAATCAATAAACTGAAATATCCCGGCGTTTACGGCGTATACATAGAAGAAACAGAAAAAAACAGGCTGGCTTCGCATACGCTCGGTATGACCAATCAAGACCCGGACCTTCTCCGACGAAAATATCCCGATAAAGAGGGCCTCTCCATCAGCACGAAAATCGGCACCTTCGGCATGGAGCGGACATTTGATGAATTCCTGCTGCCTGAACAAGATACAAAACTGTTGTATCATGTGGACGGATTGGGAAACCCTTTGTTCGGTATGGACGTCAAATATACGGCAGATGCAAATCCGTTTTACCCGCTGCAAGTCAAAACAACGATCGACAAAAAGGTTCAGCGGGCAATGGAAGATGTACTGGCTGACCATCAGCTTGATAAAGGCGGAGCGGTTCTGATTGACATCGAGACGAACGGCGTGGCGGCGATTGCGAGCAAGCCCGATCTCAACATGGCATCGCAAAAAACAAGGCAAAACTATATGCTGACACCGGTATATCCCGGCTCGGTTTTTAAAACCGTGATTGCCGCGGCAGCGATCGAAAACGGCTTGGACCATCCGTCAAAAACCTTTAACTGCAATTTGAACCTGTACGGTGAGGCCGGAGAAGACAAAGGGAAGCTCAGCTTGGAAGACAGTTTTGCGGAAAGCTGCAACTACACGTTTACAAATCTTGCTGGGCAGCTCGTTGAAAAAAACAGCTCCGTGATCGAAGATACCGCCGCAAAGCTTGGGCTGACCGGACGGGTCGGCTGGGAAGGGAAGCTGTATCATGAAGATGAGTTCAGACAGTTTCATCATGAAACTGCCGGATCAATCTGGGGGGATGAAAAGGACAAAAAAGTCAAAAAAGCTGTAGCCCAGACCGCCATCGGCCAAAAAAATGTGAAGCTGACCCCGTTGGAAATCGCCAACATGATGGCGACCATTGCAAGAGGCGGAGAGAAAAAACAAGTCAAGATCGCAGACCAGATCGAATATAAAAACGGCACATTGATGACGGCTTTTAAAGATCACAAGCTCCCCGGAGAGAAAATCGATCAGTATACCGCGCAAAAGCTGCAGAAACTGCTCAGAAAAGTCGTCACGTCTGAAAAGGGGACAGGCCGGCGCTTCAGAGATCTTCCGTACGAAGTAGCGGGCAAATCGGGCACAGCTCAGACAGGCAGGACGGCAGATGACAAAAAATCGCTCTATCATAAATGGTTCGCAGGTTATTTTCCGGCGGACAAACCGAAATATGCGCTCGTCGTCGTCCATATGGATACGCCGGATAGCAAGGCTGCGACAAATGCCGTATTTTATGATATTGTTAAAAAAGTATATGAAATTGAAAAGAACCAGACATAGAAGAATGCCTCAGGTGATGATAAAATAGAAAGCGAGGCAAGAGGGAAAAAGGAGTGCAATGAACTTGAGCGAAACAAGGGAATCTCGTTTTGAAAATCGTGATAAGCGCAGGAAAGCGAATCTTGTGCTTAACATTTTAATAGGCATCGTATTGGTATTAATCGTTGTCGTCGCCAGCAGTCTGATGATGAACAGCCCGAAGGAGCAGGCGCAGCAAGATGCTTCGAAAAACGATTCTGAACAGACGACAGAAGCACCTGCTTCCGACAATAAGAAACAAACGTCTGACGAAGATGTAAAAGATGAGGACAAAGGAAAAAGTGATTCTGCCGACAAAGAAGACAGCGATTCCGACTCGGACAAGGATAAAGACTCTGCTTCAGACGAGGACAAATCAACATCAGATGATCCGTTTGAAGGAGCCGAAGTGAAAGAAGGCGGTTCAAGCGCCAATGTTGAAAAAACGATCATCAATCCTGACTGGAAGCCTGTCGGCACACAACAGAGCGGACAGCATACCGCAACATATGATTCGTCTTCACAAGACTGGAAAGAAATGCTTGAAGCCATTTCATATGCGACAGGGGTTTCCCAGGATAACATGACGTTGATCTGGCTCGGAAACAACGGCAGCCCGCAAGATGCGAAAGGAACCATTCAGGCGAAGGACACCGGCGTCAAATACCAGGTAGCCATTACTTGGGTTGACGGGAAAGGCTGGAAGCCGACAAAAGTTGAACAGTTGAAGTAAAGAAAAAAGCGTCCGGTTTTAACAACCGGGCGCTTTTTTTTATGATTCGGCTTTAAAATGCACGACTGCGCTGTAGTGGATCCGTCCGTCAATGACCGCCGTCTGATGGGAAACCGAATGGACCCTCAGCAAAAGCGCCTGGTTGTTTTCAATCTGCTGACTGATCTTTTTTTCAAGCTCCTCTAAGCTCAGCGCCTCAAAAAACTCAATTTTATCTTTGATCAGATCGAGCCCGAAGTTCATAAACCAATCCTCCATTCGTTTCAAGTCATTTTTTATTAAAGCAAAGAAGCGTCCGGGTGACAAGGGAAATATAACCAAGCCTTTTTTGTACCCAAAACGAATGACTTGTGGTAGGATAAGAACTAATCAACTGAATAAATCATACTATACTTATAGGAATTGTAAAAATAGATGGAGAGTGACGATAAAATGGGAAGAGAGTTCATTCCTTTATTTGAGAACTGGGCAAATTCTTATGATGATACAGTAGTTGGCCGCGATCTTCAGTACAAAGAAGTGTTTCGCAACTACGACGGCATTCTGGATGATGTCGTCAGCCGCTCCGGGCATAAAGTTCTTGAATTCGGCGTCGGCACTGGCAATCTGACTGCAAAATTGCTGGCAGCCGGAAAGGGAGTCACAGGTGTAGAACCTTCAAAAGCAATGAGGGAAATTGCCGAGGCAAAGCTAGCGGAGACTGCAGTGATCGTTGACGGAGACTTTCTCGACTTTCCGGAACCGCCGTTTTCTCCCGACACGATTGTCAGTTCCTATGCGTTTCACCACCTGACAAACGAAGAGAAACGGGAGGCTGTGAAGCGATATGGAAAAATGCTCGGAATGCATGGTAAAATAGTGTTTGCTGATACCGTCTTCAAGGATCGGGAAGCCTTCTCTGCCGCTGTTAAAAAAGCGAAGGAAAAAGGGTTCCTGCAATTGGCGGAAGACCTTGAAACGGAACATTATCCGACGCTTTCGGAAATGGAAATGATCTTTACCTCAGAACAATTCAGTATCGCCTTTCAAAAGCATAATGATTTTGTCTGGGTAATGGAAGCGGCAAAATTGTAATTTGAAGGGAAGTTTTAAGATATGAAAATCGCAGTTATCGGAGCAATGGAAGAAGAAGTCACGATTTTGCGAAGCAAGCTCGAACAGACGAACCAAGAAGTCATCGCAAACTGTGAATTTACCAGCGGATTTTATGAAGGAAAAGAAGTCGTACTTTTAAAGTCCGGCATCGGCAAAGTCAATGCAGCCATGAGCACGACGATTCTGCTCGACCGCTTTAAACCGGACGTTGTCATCAACACCGGATCAGCCGGCGGCTTCCATCATTCGCTTAATGTCGGAGACATCGTCATCTCGACCGAAGTCCGCCATCATGATGTCGATGTCACGGCATTTGATTATGAATATGGACAGGTTCCGAATCTGCCGGCCGCATACAAGGCCGACAGTACATTGATCCAAGCGGCGGAAGCCGAAGCGTCTGAACTGGGACACATTCAGGTTGTCAAAGGAACGATTGCAACAGGCGACTCCTTTATGAGCGATCCTGACCGCGTGACATTCATCCGCGGCAAGTTTGCAGATCTTTACGCGGTTGAAATGGAAGCGGCTGCTGTCGCACAGGTTTCCTATCAATTTAATACGCCGTTCGTTGTCATCAGGGCGCTTTCAGACATCGCCGGAAAAGAGTCTGAAATTTCATTTGACCAATTTTTGGAGCAGGCTGCCAAGCATTCGACAGATCTTGTGCTCCGCATGATCAAAAGAATCAATTAAAAACAGGGGGGAGCCCCCCTCTGTTTTGCACCTCTTGAAGGAGGAAGGAACATGAATGTGATCAAGGACATCACCCAATTGATCGGTAAAACGCCGCTTCTGCAGATTTTGAATTTTCATATCCCCAGCGGTGTTAACATATATGCAAAGCTTGAAATGATGAATCCGGGAGGCAGCATTAAAGACCGGCTCGGAGAAGTGATGATTGCTGAAGCCGTCGATTCGGGAAAGCTGAAACCCGGTGGAACGGTTATTGAGGCGACAGCAGGCAATACGGGAATCGGCCTTGCCCTCGCCGCCAGAAAGCACAGGATTAGACCCGTTTTTTGCGTGCCCGAGCATTTCAGCATGGAAAAACAGTCGATCATGAAAGCGCTCGGCGCTCGAATTGTTCATACCCCCAGAAGTGCCGGAATGAAGGGTGCGATTGAAAAGGCACTTGAACTTGAGAAGGAGATTCCTGATTCTTATTGCATTTTGCAGTTTAAAAACCCAGTAAATCCATTGGCTTACTATAAAACGATCGCCCCGGAAATATGGGATGATCTTGACGGCCGGATTGACGTCTTCGTCGCCGGTGCGGGATCAGGCGGGACATTTGCGGGAACCGCCAAGTTTCTAAAAGAAAAAAATCCGTCCATTAAAACGGTTATTGTTGAACCTGAAGGCTCGATTTTAAACGGAGGAGAACCGCACGGACATAAAACCGAAGGAATCGGAATGGAATTCATTCCGGAATATATGGACGAAAGCCATTTCGATGAGATTTACACCGTGCTTGACGAAGAGGCGTTCCGGCTTGTAAAAGAAGCCGCTGAAAAGGAAGGGCTTCTGATCGGAAGCTCATCAGGCGCCGCGTTGTTTGCCGCGTTGAAAGAAGCCGAAAAAGCGAAAGCCGGCACAAACATTGTGACAATTTTCCCCGACAGCAGCGACCGCTATTTAAGCAAAAAAATTTACGAAGGAGGAATATAAGATGAAGCCAAAAACGAAAATGATCCACGGCGGCATTACAGGAGACGAAAAAACAGGAGCGGTATCGGTTCCTATTTACCAAGTCAGCACGTACAAACAGCCGCGCGCCGGACAGCATACAGGATACGAATATTCCCGGACGGGAAATCCGACAAGAACGGCGCTCGAATCCTTGATCGCGGATGTTGAAGGCGGTAAAGCAGGCTACGCGTTCGGCTCTGGGATGGCAGCGATCACAGCGGTCATGATGCTTTTTAAAAGCGGCGATCACATCGTGTTGACAGATGATGTATACGGCGGCACATACCGCGTGATGACAAAGGTGATGAATCGCATCGGCATTGAAGCGACCTTCAGTGATACGAGCAGCATTGAAGACATCGAAAAAGCGATCAAGCCGAATACAAAAGCGATTTATGTTGAGACGCCGACAAATCCTTTATTGAAAATCACGGACATCAAGAAAGCCGCTGAAACAGCGAAAAAGCACGGCCTGTTGCTGATTGTCGACAACACCTTCTACACACCGTACTTTCAAAACCCAATCTCGTTGGGAGCCGATATCGTCCTTCACAGCGCGACGAAGTACTTGGGCGGACACAGCGATGTCGTCGGCGGACTGGTTGTGACAGCCTCGAAGGAACTCGCAGAAGAGATCCATTTCATTCAAAATTCTACAGGCGGGATTCTCGGGCCTCAGGATTCCTGGCTCTTAATGAGGGGGATGAAAACCCTTGGCTTGAGAATGGAAGCGCATGAGCAAAATGCCAGGAAAATCGCAGCTTTTTTAGATGATCATCCGGCCGTCAAAAAGGTTTATTATCCAGGGCTGCCGTCCCATCCGGGACATGAGCTTGCCAAGCGGCAAAGCACGGGCTTCGGCGGCATGATCTCGTTTGATATCGGAAAAGAAGAGAACGTGGACATTGTCCTTGGCCGTCTGAAATGGTTTACGATTGCCGAAAGCCTTGGCGCGGTTGAAAGCCTGATTTCAGTGCCGGCGCGGATGACTCACGCTTCGATCCCGCGTGAACGCCGGCTGGAGCTTGGCATTACAGACGGATTGATCCGCATTTCCGCCGGGGTAGAAGATATTGACGATCTGTTGGAAGACTTGCAGCAAGCGCTGGCCCCGATTTCTTAAAATGGCTGAATTTACATGTCTGGTCATCTGTCAATCTATGTTATCCTGAATCATATCCATTATGAAACAAAAGCAGGTGATCATGACATGCAGAAGAAAAAAGTCAAATCGCTGATGGAAGACTATAAGCAGTTTGCTTTTACGCTTCTCAGCGTAAGCGCATTTTTATATATCGGATCGGTCATTCCCGGACAAGGTTTGGAAACCGGCCAAAAGATGACAATGATGCTCGCGACATGCGGCTTTTTGGGAGGAGCCTTCTATTGTGTGAAGCGCTCGCTTAAATATAAAAGACAATTAGATGAGATGGAAGAATCGTAAGCGGAGAGACTCAGAGAGGGGCTCTCCGCTTTTTTTGTTTGATCAATCCGTCCATTTATTAAAAAAACGGTTTACAAACAGGAATTTGATGGATATACTTACAAAGTAAACAAAAAGCAAAGGAGGTTGATGAACATGAAACCAGCACTGACTACATACATTAGACTTTGTGAACGCCAATATCATGATTCATCAAACCTGTGGGAGAGATTGTGCACTTCCTTAACCGATGCTTTTTCAGCACAGCCGGTCCGTTAGGAAGTTAGGCATAATAATACGCTGCTCCTCCCGCAAGATAAAGACTCGATTCGTTTTTATCTGGCGGTTTTTGTTTGCGCCCGCAGGTTTGTCAGATAATCTGCGGGCTGTTTTGTTTTTAGCGAACTTGAAAGGAGGTGAGCGATGTGACAATAAATCTATTCTTCTTAACACTAACCATTCAGAGACGATTTAAAAGTCCGGAAGAGTACGAGCGAGAATACGAAATCGAACAAATGTACAATGAAATGAAAGACCTGCAGCTGAAATATCTTTACATGAACAGCCAGCGCTAGCTTAAAGCGCGAAAAAAAATAAAGGAGGAGATCAAGATGATGCATAGAAGGGAACTGTTGGCACATTACACTCGGGAGAAGGACCAGGTTTAGCCGGGGCTGAAACGAGTTCCGCATCTCCGCTTTTCTGCATAATATGAAGCAAGCAATTCAATGAATGCGGGTGAAAAGCATGCAGAAAAACGGCAGAATGCCTTTTATCGGCCACGGGTATACATCAATGCCTCATTCTTTCAAGCACGGATACGGTAATCCGTACCGGCGCCAAAGAATGGAGATGGCGCGCCAATTCGGGTATTGGCCGCATTATTGGTATTATTGAGAAAGAGCAGAAAACGTTTGTTTTCTGCTCTTTTTCATGTGGACAAACTGAATGGCAAAATAAAAAGGGGGGATTTAAAGCCCCCCTCCTGTTCATTTAGCAGACGTAACAAGCGCCGATGATAATTAACAGAATGAATAGAACCACAACAAGCGCGAATCCGCCTCCATAGCCGTATCCGCCGCCGTATCCACCGCCGTATCCGCCAGGGTAGCCACCCCAGCCGCCGCAGCATCCGCCGCCGTAACCAAAGCCCATAAATAGCACCACCTTTTAGTGAAAATTCCATATATACTATGCATGGGTTTGAGTTGTGGAAAGGGCGGATAGACCAATTCATTAAAAAAACAGTTTTCTTAAAGCGAAACATTTTCAAAGCTGAAGCCGTCTAGTTATGGAATGTAACAAAAGAATGCAGTTATTTTTGCTAATGCTTTTAATATTCGGTTTATTGACCGATATGAGTGGTGAAAGGCCCGTTTGAACGATTTGCAACCTGAAAAACCGGGCTAATTAGATATTAAAGCAGGTGTTATAACGTGTTTGAACAATGGCTTGGAAAACAATTGCGGAGCCCGAGAGGCATTTTGTCGAAATGGGTCGCGTCATATATGGAAAACGGAAATCATGATATAAACGAATGGACCATCAATTTAATGGATGTCTGTCCGCATGAGCGCATCCTTGAAATCGGAACGGGAAGCGGAGCGGCGCTTTATCAGATCGCGGAGATGCTTGAAAGCGGCAAAGCCTGCGGCATAGACGCTTCAAAAAGCATGGTCAAGCAAGGGATGCGGCGAATCCGTCATATGAAAGAAGAAGGAAAAGCCGAATTGAAGCTCGGCCATGCCGAAAACATTCCTTATCCGGACCGTTCTTTTCATAAAGTATATTCAGTCCACACCCTTTATTTTTGGACGGATTTCAAACAAGCATTAAAAGAAATTTACCGTGTTTTACAGGTTGACGGCACGCTGTTTCTCGCCGTCGATCTGGAAGGGCAAATGAAAAAATCGAAAAAAACAAAAGGCTTTTCCTTATACTCAGAAGAGCAAATCAAGCAACTGCTTGAAGAAAGCCATTTCAGAGACATCACGGTACATATGAACGAAAATGACTGCTGCATTTCTGCGGTAAAATCGTGAGCTTTGTACGATCATCCCTTTCATACGAGAGGGATTTTTTATGTTTGATAGAGTTGAAACCAGATCTTAAATATCATATTTTTGATTTTTAAAGAAAAGTATTCCAATAACATAGCAAACATGGTTTAATATCAAAGTGAACGTTTTTACTATATTTTCCGGAGGTATTTATGAACAAAAGGATCGTGAAAAGTTCAATTGCTTTCTTTCTCCTTGTTGCATTGATTTTTGGCCAGCTGCCTCTACCGAAGACTATGGCGGCCGAAGACAGCGTTCCGATTAACGAAACCACACTGACCGGCGCGTCCCCAGTTGAAGCGTCATTTCAAAGCGATGATGAGGTGCATTGGTATAAAATCAATCCTTCAAATCAGGAAATCGCAAACCACACGCATTTCCGCGTTAAACTGAAATCAGATGCAGAGCTGAACATTTCCGTTTACTCCAGCCTGGAAAACGCAGCTGATCACCAAACGTTTGACAGATACAACGGCTACTCCTATGAAAATAATCCCGCTTTAATCGATTTTCCGATTGCCTGGAAAGGTCCTTACTACATAAAAGTAGAAAATCACCATGATGAGGAAAACGAAACCACTTCAATTACAGATATTTCTTACACCATCAGCTATGAAGGCGTCACCCTGCCTCCGGCAAACCAGGAGGCGGAAGAAGAGTGTCCTGCAGAATTAAGCGTCTCCGAAAGGGAAACCGGCAAGGGCATATTAAAACAGTTAAGAACGATCAGGGATGAAGTTCTTTCAAAAACTGAAAAAGGAAAAGAGCTGTCTTCCCTTTACTATAAAGCAGCTCCATTCATCAGCGCAAAAATGCTCTTTAACAAATCGATGAGAGACAGTGTCTACAAAGACTTGGTGCAGCTGAAGCCGCTGTTTTCCGATGTCGCAAAAAACGGAAAAGAGAGCGCATACACCATTACGAATGATGATCAAAAAGCGATCAGCCGTCTGTACGAAACAGCGCGCGAGTCCGTTCCCGAGTCGCTGAAAAAACAGCTGGATCAAGTGGCAAAAGACATCGGCATCGAACAATTAACAGGCAGCAAAGTATCGGCTGTGCTGGAGAAAGCGGGGATGGCGACAGCTACATCAAGCGCCCCTGAAAAACGCTATATTGTAAAATTGAAAGACGGCAAAAAACTGGGTTCTTTCAAATCTAAAGCCCAATCTTCCGGCGTCAAGGCATTAGAACCACTTGGTAAAAGTAAAACGAAATTTAAAGATATGTACGTTGTGGAAATGAAGGAAAGCCGTTCAGCCGGATTCAAAGCGGCGGCAAAGCAATATCAGACGGCAGCAGCCAAGATTGCCAAGATGCCTGAAGTGGAATTCGTCGAACAGGTTCAGCAATATGAAGCACTGTCAGCGGACACCCAGTATCCATATCAATGGTCGCTCAAAAATAACGGCAAAAACCGTGCTGCGAATGCAGACATACAATTTGAACAGCTTCAAAAACTGATGAAAGGCAAAAAGCTGAGAGATACAGTAATCGCCGTTGTCGATACGGGTGTTGATCATACGCTTGCCGATTTAAGCGGCAGCGTCAAAAAAGACGAAGGCTATAACTATATCAGCCGCACCGCGGACGCGATGGATGACAATGGCCACGGCACACACGTGTCAGGCATCATCGCAGCTGCGCAAGACAACCATTTTTCAATGGCGGGAATCAATGCCTATGCCAAAATCCTGCCTGTCAAAGTGCTGGATTCTTCAGGAAGCGGAGATACGGAACAGATTGCCAACGGCATCATCTATGCTGCCGACCACGGTGCAAAAGTCATTAATTTAAGCCTTGGCGGACCATACAGCAGGGTGATGGAATATGCGCTCAAATACGCGGCGTCCAAAAATGTGACGATCGTTGCCGCCACCGGCAATGACGGAGTGTCGGAGATTTCGTACCCGGCATCTTCGAAATATACGCTTTCAGTCGGGGCGACCAATAACCTCGATCTCGTCTCGGACTATTCCAATTATGGAAAAGGTCTCGATATGGTGGCGCCGGGAACCGATATTCCAAGCCTCGTTCCGGACGGAAATGTCACTTATATGAGCGGAACATCTATGGCGGCGCCGCATGTTGCAGCTGCAGCAGGACTTCTTTTGTCACAGAATCCATCTTTGAAACCAAAGCAAGTCGCAAAGCTATTGACCGAGACGACAGCAGATGTGGCATTTGAAGAACAGGATAATCCCAACCCGGACTATGATCTGGATGTAGAACCGGCTGCTCAAATCCCTGGTTATGATTTCGTTTCCGGGTGGGGGAGGCTGAATGTTTATCACGCAGCCAGCGTTTTTGAGCTGAACATGAAGGTTCATCCCGTTTTAAACCGCCATACGGCAGTGACAGGCACAGCCAAAAGCGGTGTGGCGGTCAAAATCTTGCGAGGGAAGCAAGTATTGGGCACGGGAACAGCCGGAAAATCAGGCGCGTTTTCAGTGAAAATTCCGGCCCAGAAGGCGGGGCAAGTTCTTCATGTCGCGGCATCGGGTTATCAGGCGGAAGCCTCGCTCAGAACCGTCGTGGAAAAAGCGCCGAAAAACCCTTCCGTCAAACGCATCACGAACAAAGATACTGCCGTAACGGGGAAAACGGCAGCCGGCTACACGATCAAAGTGAAAAACGCGTCCAAAAAAGTGATCGCGCAAGGCAAAGCGGATGCATCCGGAGCGTTTAAAGTGAACATCAATAAGCAAAAAGAATATGCCGTTTTGTATGTCTCCGCATCTGCTGATGACTACAGAGAAAGCGGCGATGTTAAAATGACGGTTGCTGATGTCATCCCGCCAGGCGCCCCGAAAGTTTATCCGGTTTCCGATAAAAGTACGGTGATTCAGGGAAAAACAGAAGCAAACGCGCAAGTCAGCGCAAAAGTAAAAGGAAAGACGATCGCTTCCGGTAAAGCGAACGGAAAAGGTGAATACAAGCTGAAAATCAGCAGGCAAAAAGCCGGAACGGTCATCAGTGTAACAGCAAAGGATAAAGCCGGGAATGTCAGCAAAGCGAAAGCCGTCACTGTGTTTGACAAAACTCCCCCGCCCGCGCCAAAAGTGAATACGGTAACAAACAAGAGCACGGCCGTTAAGGGGAAAGCAGAGGCAAACGCCGCCATCACCGTCAAAGCAGGAAAGAAAACGCTTGGAACCGGCAAGGCCGATAAAAAAGGCGCGTTTTCCGTTAAAATAAAAAAACAAAAGGCAAACACTGTTTTAGCGGTCACTGCAAAAGATAAAGCCGGCAATACGAGCAAAGCGAGCATATTAAAAGTCAAAAAAGCAAAATAATCCGATGGCAGAGGGAACTGATGACATATCAGTTCCTCTTTTTTAATCGAAATTAATATATAAGAATACTATTAAACAGCCGCACTGCCTGCATTCGATTTATGAATTTCAACTCATATCAACAGTTGGGTCTATTCTCCCTTTTTTTGTTTTCCTTTAAAAAATTTTATATTAAAAAAGGAATTTTCGAGTGTTCTGTCAAAAAGTGAATGTATTGGAAAAAGCGGAATGAACGTTCATTCCGCTGGCTTGGAGGGCAAAATCAATGGAATCGGAAAGCAAATATCAGAAGATTATCGAGGCTTCGCTCGTCCTTTTCGCAGACCGTGGCTTTGACGCCGCAACCATTCCGATGATTGCCGAGAAGGCAAACGTCGGTGCAGGCACCATCTACCGCTACTTTGACAGCAAGGAAGACCTTGTGAACGTCTTGTTCCAAGACAGTGTGAAGAGATTTAAAGAAAAGATTGAGGAGGACTATCCTGAAGATTCAGCAGGGATAAAAAAACAATTTCAGCATATTTTCCGCTGCCTTTTCGAGTTTTCTCAGGAAAATGTCCATGCGCTTTATTTTTTGGAAATTGACAAAACCTCTCATTACCTGACAGAGAAAAGCCGTGAAGTCTTAAACGAACTGCTGGATTTCGTCTATTTATTTTTTGAAAAAGGGAAAGCGGCCGGCGTGATTCGCCCCTTGCCTTCTCACATCTTGTCGGCTGTGGTATTCGGGGCGTTCGTTCATATTCAGAAATTGGTAAGGGCCGGGGAAATCGAAGATCCTACCGGACTGATCAAAGAGATTGAAGAATGTTCCTGGCATGCTGTCAAACATCATGGATGAAAAGCTTTTTTCAAAACAGAAAGGATGATTTTCATGAACACGTTAAATGGAATTCCAATCCCTAAAACTTACGGACCGCTCGGCAACCTGCCTTTGCTTGACAAAAACAAGGTCTCCCAGTCTCTTTGGAAAATCGCGGATGAGATGGGGCCTATCTTTCAATTTAAGTTTGCAGATGCGATTGGGGTATTTGTGTCCAGCCATGAACTGGTTAAAGAAGTCTCTGACGAATCCCGGTTTGACAAAAACATGGGGAAGGGGCTATTGAAAGTTCGCGAGTTCAGCGGAGACGGGCTGTTTACGAGCTGGACGAAGGAACCCAATTGGCGGAAAGCCCACAATATCCTTCTGCCGAGCTTCAGCCAAAAAGCGATGAAGGGATACCATCCCATGATGCAGGACATCGCCGTCCAGCTCATCCAAAAATGGTCCCGTCTCAATCCGGATGAAAGTATTGACGTACCGGATGATATGACGCGGCTGACGCTGGATACGATCGGCTTATGCGGATTTAACTACCGATTTAACAGCTTCTACCGCGAAGGGCAGCATCCGTTTATCGAGAGCATGGTCCGGGGTTTGAGCGAAGCGATGAGACAGACGAAGCGCTTTCCGCTGCAGGAGAAGCTGATGGTCCAAACGAAGCGTCAGTTTGACAGCGATGTTGAGTCGATGTTTTCTCTTGTTGACCGGATCATCGCTGACCGGAAGCAGGCCAGCAGCGAAAGCGGAAATGACCTTTTATCGCTTATGCTTCATGCGAAAGACCCTGAGACCGGCGAAAAACTGGATGATGAGAATATCCGCTATCAAATCATTACGTTTTTGATCGCCGGGCACGAGACGACGAGCGGTTTATTATCGTTTGCGATCTATCTGCTCCTGAAGCATCCGGATAAGCTTAAGAAAGCGTATGAAGAAGCGGACCGCGTGCTGACCGATCCCGTTCCTTCCTACAAACAGGTTCAGCAGCTGAAATACATTCGAATGATTTTGAATGAATCGATAAGGCTTTGGCCGACGGCGCCGGCTTTTTCTCTTTACGCAAAAGACGAAACAGTTATCGGGGGAAAATACTTGATTCCGAAAGGCCAGAGCGTCACAGTGCTCATCCCAAAACTGCACAGGGATCAAAGCGTCTGGGGAGAAGATGCCGAGGCGTTCCGGCCTGAACGGTTCGAGCAGATGGACAGCATTCCGGCGCACGCATACAAACCGTTTGGCAACGGCCAAAGGGCATGCATCGGCATGCAGTTTGCCCTTCACGAAGCGACGCTTGTGCTCGGCATGATTCTTCAGTACTTTGATCTTGAAGATCATGCAAACTATCAATTGAAGATCAAAGAATCGCTGACATTAAAACCGGATGGCTTCACAATCAGGGTAAGGCCGAGGAAAAAAGAAGCAATGATGGTGACGCCGGGTGCTCAACCTGAAGAGAACATGCGGCAGGAAGAAAAGCCTTCCGCACCGGCTGCGGAAAATACGCACGGAACCCCTCTCCTTGTGCTCTACGGTTCAAATCTCGGCACAGCCGAAGAGGTTGCAAAGGAGCTTGCTGAAGAAGCGCGTGAGCAAGGATATCGAAGCCGGATGGCGGAGCTTGATCAATATTCAGGCGACCTCCCGGCAGAAGGGGCTGTTATTATTGTGACGGCTTCCTATAACGGAAACCCGCCCGATTGCGCAAGGGAATTTGTCCATTGGCTTGAGCATGATCAGACAGGCGATTTGCGCGGTGTCAAATATGCGGTATTCGGCTGCGGTAACCGGAGCTGGGCCAGCACCTACCAGCGGATTCCGCGCCTGATTGACAGCGCATTGGAAAAAAGAGGCGCCCAAAGGCTGCACAAGCTTGGAGAAGGGGACGCAGGCGATGATTTTGAAGGACAGTTTGAGTCATGGAAAAACGATCTGTGGCCGCTTTTAAGAACCGAATTTTCATTGTCCGAACCCGAGCCGAATCAAACAGAAACAGACAGACAAGCCATATCTGTCGAGTTTGTAAGCGCACCTGCGGCTTCGCCGCTGGCTAAAGCTTATCAAGTGTTTACAGCGAAAATATCGGCAAACCGGGAACTGCAGTGTGAAGAGAGCGGGAGAAGCACGAGGCATATTGAAATATCGCTTCCTGAAGGTACCGTATATCAGGAGGGAGACCATCTCGGGGTGCTTCCGCAAAACAGCGAGGTGCTGATTGAACGCGTTTTTCAGCGGTTTGGGCTGAACGGAAATGAACAAATTATGATCAGCGGCCGGAGTCAAGCATCACATTTGCCTTTGGAGCGGCCCGTTCATGTCAAGGATCTTTTTCAACATTGTGTCGAGCTGCAGGAACCGGCTGCAAGGGCCCAGATTCGCGAGTTGGCGGCACATACTGTATGTCCGCCTCATCAGCGCGAGCTTGAAGATTTGCTGAAAGATGACGTCTATAAGAATCAAGTGTTGAAAAAACGGCTGACAATGCTTGACCTGCTTGAGCAATACCCGGCCTGTGAACTGCCGTTCGCCCGCTTTCTGGCGCTTCTGCCTCCGCTAAAACCGAGGTATTACTCGATTTCCAGTTCGCCGCAGATTAACCCTCGGCAAACAAGCATCACCGTCTCTGTCGTAAGCGGACCGGCATTGAGCGGCCGCGGGCAATATAAGGGGGTTGCATCGAACTATCTCGCAGGCCTTGAGCCGAAAGATGCGATTTCTTGTTTCATCAGGGAGCCCCAGTCAGGCTTCAGGCTTCCTGAAGATCCTGAAACACCGATGATCATGGTCGGACCGGGCACCGGAATCGCACCTTACCGCGGATTTCTTCAGGCGCGCCGCCTCCAGCGTGATGCCGGGATAAAGCTCGGTGAAGCGCATTTGTACTTCGGCTGCCGCCGTCCGAATGAAGATTTTCTGTATCGAGACGAATTGGAGCAAGCGGAAAAGGACGGAATCGTCCATTTGCATACAGCGTTTTCCAGGTTTGAAGGCCGTCCGAAAACATATGTGCAAGATTTGCTCAGAGAGGATGCAGACATGCTGATTCACTTGTTGAACGAAGGCGGCCGCCTGTATGTGTGCGGAGACGGAAGCCGCATGGCTCCCGCTGTTGAACAAGCTTTCTGCGAGGCATATCGGATTGTACAGGGAGCGAGCCAGGAAGAGTCGCAAAGCTGGCTGTCCGCACTTTTGGAAGAAGGGCGCTATGTAAAGGATGTGTGGGACGGCGGCGTTTCCCAACATAACGTGAATGCGGACAGCATCGCAAGTACGTAAAACAAAAAGAGGCATTCTGAACCGATCAGGATGCCTCTTTTTTAGAGTTTGTGATTTTTTCATTGATATGGATGTAAAGGTTTGATCCCAAGAACAAAACGAGCAAAATATACACCCATTTTGCCGGCGTTTCCCAGCCCTCGAAAAAAGGCAGAGCGGCAATGTATGTTTGCCCTTTTATGATGGCAAATGCCAATAATGCCACTAAAATGACAAGCGCGATTCCTTGTGAAATGAGCGTTTTTGCACTTCGTTTTTTCAAATCGTTCCATACGTACATCAGCACGAAAACCAGGGAGGCCACTGAGATGATATCATTCGCTGTGCCGTTGATCTTGAGTCCTGCCCGGAGAAAAAGATTCAAACCTACAGATGCCAAAAATCCGTAAAATCCGATTGTTTTAAGCAAGATGATTCCCCCTCAAACCATTATAGAGGGAGATAAAGGAAAAGCCAACATGACAGGCTGCATTTATTCATTCTAAAAACGGCTGATCTTCAGGAGGAATCGTCATGCTGGCTTTGGTTTAAATATCGGCATGCGGTGAAGAAAGTTTAGCTTTTATTTCGGATCTGTGTATCGTCTTGCCGCCTGTTCCTTTTGGCTTCGGCAAAGAAAATTGCCGGATAAGCGGCCAAAAGCAGCAAGGTAATGAAGGCGACGATTCCCGGCCATTTAAAATGAGTCCAGAAGAAGCCTCCGAAAGACCCTGCTAAGCTTGAGCCGAGATAATAGCTCAGCAAATAAAGGGAGGAAGCTTGAACGCGCTGTTCGCCGGCCGTCTGCCCGACCCAGGAGCTTGCGATCGAATGCGAGCCGAAAAATCCGAATGTAAAGACAGCGATTCCGGCGATTTTCAGAGAAAGCTGAGGCAGAAGCGTAAGCAATGCGCCTCCCGCGATAATGGCAATCCCGATTTTCAGCATCAGCGGGCTGCCAAAATGGTCGGCTTTCTTTCCCATATAAACGGAACTAATTGCCCCTGCCAAATAAACGATAAAGATGAACCCGATGACAGTTTGAGAGAGTCTGTACGGAGGGCCCATCAATTGAAATCCGATATAATTGAACAGCGTAACAAAGCTTCCCATTAATAGAAATCCGAGTGAAATAATCGACAGCAGCCGTTTGTTCATCAAGACGGCAGAGTAGGCGAGGCTCGCCTTTTTCATGCTCGTTTTTCGCTTAGCGGAGTGCTGTGGACGGGGCAGCAAAATCCAAAACAAATAGCTTAATAGCACTGATAATCCCCCGATGATTCCAAGCGCTGCACGCCAGCTGAACAAGTCTGTCAAAAGGCCGGTCAAAAGCCTTCCGCTCATTCCTCCAAGGCTTGTGCCGCTAATGTATAACCCCATCATTTTCCCGAGCCCTCGCGGATCAAATTCCTCTCCGACATAAGTCATGGCGATCGCGGGTACGCCTGCAAGGAAAAAGCCAAGCAGCCCTCTCATCACCAAGAGCGCCGCGAAGTTCGGACTAAAGGCGGTCAAGAGGCCGAGCACAGATGTCGCAAACAGGGATATTGCCATAATTGTCTTCCGGCCGAATCCGTCAGATAAAGCTGCTGCGGTAAGCAGTGCAAAAGCCAATATACCTGTTGAAATGGATAAAGTTAAGCTTGCAGCTGCCGCCGATATGCCGAATTCCTCCGCAAACAGAGGCATGAGCGGCTGTGTGGTGTAAAGCGTGGCAAATGTCACAAAACCGCTGATGAATAAAGCGATGCTTGCTTTTTGATAATCTTTCGTATGCGGCTGTATGTAAGTCATGGTAGCTCCTCTTTTCCAGAATGACAATCTATGTTTCATGGTACGCTTTCATTTGTGATGTGTCTAATTTATAATATCTATCAACATCATGCATTCTAGTTATGAAGGAGCGGATGAGCATTGGAACTCTATCAAATTGACCATTTTATTGCCGTGAGCAGGCATAAACACTTTACAAAAGCCGCCCTGGAACAAAGGATTTCCCAGCCGGCTTTGAGCAGGTCGATCAAAAAGCTTGAAGAAGAATTGGGCGTCCCGCTGTTTATTCGAAAAACAAAATCGATCCGCCTGACAAAGTACGGCGAGCAGTTCCTCATCAAAGCGAAACAGGCCCGCCTTGCTCTTGACGAAGGCGTCCAGCAAATCAGGGAAAGCGTCAATCCGAATGCCGGGGAAATCTCGGTATCTTTTTTGCATACGCTTGGTTCACGCCTGATGCCGCAGCTGATTGCCGGTTTTAAAAAGAAATACCCGAATGTTGCGTTCCGTCTGTATCAGGCCGCAAATGAACATCTTCAGCATATGGTGGAGACGGGCGAGGCTGATATATGTCTCAGCTCACCACCCCTTCCAAACGAACTTCTTGAATGGACGGTGCTGGATACTGAACCGCTTTACCTGGTGCTTCCCGCCGACCACCCGCTCGCAGATCGGAAAGAAGTCGCGATCAGATCCATTGCCCATGAGGACTTTGTCGGTTTTAAGCCGGGTTATGGTCTTCGATATGTGTTTGATCAAATGTGCCGGGAACTGTCCATCAGCCCGAAGCTTGCGTTTGAAGGGGAAGAAGTGTCGACGATTTTGGGCCTTGTGTCAGCAGGGCTCGGTGCGGCGATCCTGCCGAAAACGGCGGAACACATCCATTCTCCGGTGGCATTTTGCCGAGTGTCAGACTACCGTTCTGAGAGGACGATCGGTCTCGCCGTTTTGAAAGACTATTATTTATCGCCGGCGGCACGCAACTTTAAAGAATTTGTCATCGAATACTATCGACGGAATGAGCGGCCTGATCAGCCGTAAAGCAAATAAAGACTTCTCATGGTGACAATTATCCTGTATATTGATAATGATAATTATTATCAATTGGAGGGTTGAACATGACGAAAAAGCAGTATTCTTATATATTGACCGTTTTACTCGCATTTTCTGTTTTTCTTTCAGGCTGTCAAAGCGGCCAAAAACAGACGGCATCAAAGAACGAAGCGAAAACAAGAGTGGTGAAAACAATCAACGGAAATGTCACTGTACCGGCCAATCCGAAGCGCGTCGTTACGATAGGATATGCCGGGACAATGCTTGCATTCGGAATCAAGCCGCTTGGAGAAACAGGGAAATATCTTGAAAGTCCCTATATTAAAGATCATATTTCAGAAATAAAGAATATCGGGGGAAAAGACGGTTTTTCAGTATCTGTGGAAAAGATTCTTAAGCTTAAACCCGATTTGATCGTATCGATGACAAACGATAAAAAAGAATATGAAAAGCTCTCAAAAATCGCTCCGACTGTCGTTTATCCGTTCGGCACGTTTAAAGATGCACGCGATGAAATGAAAACGTTTGGCACGCTGCTCGGCAAGGAAAAGGAGGCTCGGGAGTGGACGAAAACGTTTAATCAAAAAATGAAAGCCGCCCGCGCGAAAATCAAAGATGCATCTGTACAAGGTGAAACGTTCTCTTTAATCGGCGCATATGCAAAATCTGTGTATGTCTACGGGGCCTACGGGTATCGGGGCGGAGAAGCGATCTATACGCAGCTGGGACTGACGCCGCCTGAATCTGTTAAAAAGGATGCCATTGATACAGCTGACGGATATAAAGCCATATCTTTCGAAGTTCTGCCGAAATATGCCGGAGACTACATATTTGTCGATGAATCATACAACGGAAAGCTTGATCAGGACAATCCGGTTTGGAAGTCGCTTGACGCGGTGAAAAAAGGCAAGGTCTTTTTCCTCGATCCGGACAGGTTCTGGCCCTATGATCCAAACGCTGTTCAGGCGCAGGCCGAAGAAATCGCGGACATGATTTCCAAGAAAGCGAAAAACGAATAGAAAAGCGGGGAGCCGAAAAGAATGATCCGGCTTCCCGCTTTTTCATTTTTCATAATGCTGAAATTGAATATCCAGTGTCCGGAGGTACGTTTGCAGGCCCGCATCTTGGATGGGGATGATATAGGCCGCTTCACCTGACTCATTATGGTGGGAATGCCATAATCCCGGCGGTGTAATGAAGGCTTTTCCGGTTACCCAGTCAATCCGTTTCGGATCGATGATTTCCTTTGTGGCCGGATCGATTTTGCTTCCGACTAATGTGTACGTCCCTGGTGCGGCATAGGCGACAAAATCGAGAGCCACCGACTTGTGGCTGTGGGGCGCTTGATTGGAGCCGGGAGGCACGATGCCGAACATCGCCCACAATACATGGGTGATCGTCAGCGTTTGATCGAATATATCATTGTTTAAAAGAACGGAAATACGGTTTCGGAAACGGGCGTCAGGAGCGGCGGCCGCTTCAGCCAATTTTGCTTTTGCCTGTTCAGCGGTGTAGATGGTTGGTTGAAAGCGGGATTCCGACGGCTTTACGCCCAAATAATGCAGGAGAGGTGAATCGGTGATGTAATAAATGGCTGCATCTTCTGCTGCGGTATGCTGGCTGCTTGAACCGGCAGGCAAAGTCAAAAAATCGCCTTTCTGCCAGTGAATCGTATCTTCGCCCGCTTCGGTACGCCCTGCGCCGTTGACAATGTAATATAGTTCGCTTGTCGCGCGGGGGGCGGTGTGAATCGTGTCGCCCGAACGAATCTTGATGAAGTGGGCGAGAAGGGAAGGGCTTGAAGCGGGATATTCCGTCTTCAGTTCTTCTGAGATGTCCAGCGGGATGATCCGCGTTTCACCTGTTTCATACAATTCAGGTCCGAACTCTTTCACAGGAACCGGACTGATTATTCCGCTTCCAATCGGGTCAGAGGCAGTGGTATACTCGAAAAAACGGGCATGTTTCGTCAAATGCTCGGCTCGGGTTTCAAATTGAGAATGCATTGAAAAACCTCCTGTTATTTTTTGATAATTCAATCATATCTCATTTGGAAGATGATAGTAAACCATTACATTGATAGAAACAGATACGGAAAAGAGGGATTGGATTGGGAAAAGGATTGAACGGCAGAAGAATTGCCATCGGAGCATCGCGAAAAACGGATGAAATGAGCACATTAATCAAAAAGCAAGGCGGGGTTCCCGTCGTACGTTCCCTTCAGGGTACCGTGTTTTTGGCCGAAAAAGAAGTAGGTCCTGATTTGCGAGCCTTTGTTGAAACGGGGGCCGACTGGGTGATTTTTACGACAGGAATCGGGACGGAGACGCTTGTCAACCTAGCTGATAAACTGGGGATCGGTGAGCGCTATTTACAAGCGATCCGCGGGGCGAAGGCGGCATCGAGAGGCTACAAAACAATCGCCGCATTAAAAAAGCTCGGCATTACGCCGGTTGCGGCGGATGAAGACGGCACCACCAAAGGACTGATCGACTCGCTTCAATCCCATGATTTTTCCGGGAAACGGGTGATGGTACAGCTTCACGGCGAAAACGCACCGTCACTGCTTCAGTTTTTGGAAGAGAAAGGTGCAGCTGTTTTTCCGCTTCTGCCGTATCGCCATGTTGCACCGGACCGGGAAACCGTCGCTTTATTGTGCAGCGAGGTCATCAACCGTGAAGTGGATGCGGTTTGCTTTACAACAGCCGTCCAAGTCCGCTCGCTTTTTCATTTTGCGAAAGAAAACGGCTATGCGGAGAAAATTGTCCAATCTTTTCAAGACAGCGTGTTGGCAGCCGCTGTCGGAAAAGTGACGGCAGAAGCTTTAAGAGAAGAAGGAGTTGAACGCCTGCTCGCTCCCGGCCTCGAACGAATGGGAGCGATGATTGTGGAGCTGGCCCGGTTTTATGAAACGGAAGAGGAAATCAAAACACAGTAAGTGCGAAGGAAATCAGCAGATTGGGGTGTGAGAGTCTCCTTGGGAGGCGCTGTCATGTATGCAGACCCAAAAGGAAAAAAGCCGCAGACACAGCTTGCCGTGCGGCTATCATTTTCTGGGCCGTGATACTTTTTGTGCATCATGCTTTTGAATATGTTGATCGTGAGCCGTTGATGCCAAATTTTTCTGTTTTGCTGGGTTTGAGTCTCACCGTGTTTTTTCTGACGGAAAGCCTGGTCAAACGGCTTGCAGCCGCAAAAAAAAGAAAAACGCTTCGCCGATGAGCCGAAGCGTTTTTTGCTTTATAAAACAAATTGATCTGAAACGAATACCGCGCCGTCTTCATTAAAAATCCGGGCAGGCTTTGTTCCGATGACCCGGATGTCTGAAATGCTTGCGGCGATTCCCGTTTCTTCCGGCAAAGCGATGACGGGAGTGTCTAAAGCATGCCTATACCTTTTAATCAGCGGATCATGTTCAACCTTGTAGTGGCACCAAACCGCATAGTCTCCCAGAAGCTTTAATCCGTTAAAATCGCGCAATCCGCAAGCATTGCGGTCCATATAAGAGCAAGTCATGATGTTCTTTCCGAGAATGACGGCGCCTGCGCTTCCGCCGTAAATGACGCCGCCGCTTTCGGCATAGCGCTTTAAAACCTCGATAAAGTGTGATTCAATGAATTGTTTGAGCAGACGAAACGTATTTCCTCCGCCAATATATACGGCAGAAAATGCGTCTAAATCGTGCACGGTTTTGCCTTTGACATCCGTCCACATCACGATATTTTTAACGCCGAGCGGGTGAAAGAGCCGGCTGATCCAATCGAAGCCTTCATCATACCTGTCGGCGTCCATGGCAATCGGAATATACAACAAAGGCTTATGCGGGCAGAGGCTCCCGGCAAAATGCCGATCCAGCCGTTCAGTTTGGTGCGCATCTCCGCCCCCGGAAAGAAACCATTTTCCCATCCTGACCTCCATCTATTTATTATGTTTCCTTTAATTGTTCATTCAGCACGCTGTCCTCCAAAACGGCAAATTTGTCTCCATACACTTTCGTAATATGTGTTTCACCCCAGGCGCACAATGAATCCAATATGTCTTTAAGCGTCCATCCGTATTCGCTGAGTTCGTATTCGACCTTCGGCGGCACCTGCTGGTACACGAGCCGATTGATGACGCCGTCCTCCTCCAGTTCGCGCAGCTGCTGGGTCAGCATTTTCTGCGTAATGTTCGGCATCAGCCGCTTCAGCTCGCTCGTGCGTTTTTTGCCGTGCGTCAAATGGCACAAAATCACACATTTCCATTTACCTCCAATTACTTCAAGTGTAGCTTCGACAGATATATTGTACTTTTTCGGCTTCATGTTCTCCTCCAAACCATAGGAACCGAAAAGTACCTATCTAACTTTTTGGTTCCTATCGCACTTAAAAGTGCGTACTTTTTTTTATAGATGATATGTACCATAATATCATTTGCCGGCAGAAATTTGCTATACATTAAAAACGAAAGGGGGAAAAAGAATGACTTCTGTTCATGATAAAAAACGCAGTACATTAGCGCTTTTAGCCTTGGCGGCCAGCGCATTTGCCATCGGAACAACCGAATTCATCAGCGTGGGGCTTCTGCCTTTAATTGCTGATGACATGAACATTTCAGTGACGACCGCGGGGCTGACTGTATCGTTATACGCTTTGGGCGTGACAGTCGGCGCACCCGTATTGACGTCTGTCACATCGAGTATGCCGAGAAAAGCGCTGTTGCTTGTGATTATGATTATTTTTATGATCGGAAACGGGCTTGCGGCATGTGCCGGAAGCATCGGTGTTTTATTAACCGCCCGCGTGATTTCCGCGTTTTCTCATGGCGTATTTATGTCAATCGGTTCAACGATTGCGGCAAGCCTAGTCCCGGCGGATAAAAGAGCCGGAGCGATATCAATTATGTTTACCGGTCTGACGATTGCGATGATTACCGGAGTTCCCATCGGCACGTTCCTCGGTCAGCTGTTCGGCTGGCGGATTGCTTTTGCGGCGATCGTCGCTGTCGGCGCACTGGCGTTTATCGCCAACAGCTTTCTTGTTCCGGCCGATTTGCCGAAAGGCGTCCGAACGTCTTTCAAGAGCCAATTGAAACTTGTAACCAATGGCCGTCTGCTGCTTTTATTCATCATTACGGCGCTTGGTTATGGAGGAACATTTGTTGTCTTTACGTATTTATCCCCGCTGCTTCAGCATGTGACAGGTTTTAAACAAGAAGCTGTTGCCGTCATTTTGCTTGCTTACGGCATTGCCGTCGCGCTCGGAAATATCATCGGAGGTAAAGCGGCCAACCAAAAACCGCTTACTGCATTATTCTATATGTTCATCGCCCAAGCGGTTGTGCTTCTCATCTTAACGGCGGCCGCTCCTTATCAGGCAGCGGGCTTTATCGTCATCATGCTGATGGGATTTTTAGCATTTATGAATGTCCCCGGGCTCCAGTCCTATGTGGTAATTCTGGCTGAACGGTTTGTTCCGGGGGCGGTAGATGTCGCATCAGCTGTCAATATCGCTGCATTCAACGCCGGGATCGCGATCGGATCTTATACAGGAGGCGCCATCACACAGTCGATCGGTTTGATTCACACTCCATGGGCCGGAGCTTTGATGGTGCTCGGCGCCGTCGCGCTGACGGGCTGGAGCAGGGCGCTGGAACGAAATGACCAAAAACAAAATCAAGCTTTAAAGAAAAACTGCGCATGATGTATACAAAAATATGAGGAGGCCAATTAGATGACGGCAAAAAATCTGCAAGATCGAATCACATTGAATAACGGGACGGACATGCCCTGGTTTGGACTAGGCGTGTTTAAAGTAGAGGAAGGGCCCGAACTGGTGCAAGCCGTAAAAACGGCAATCAAGCACGGCTACCGCAGTATCGATACGGCAGCCATCTACGGAAATGAAGAAGGGGTTGGCCAAGGAATTCGCGAAGGGTTGAAAGAAGCCGGAATTTCTAGAGAAGACTTGTTTGTAACATCAAAGGTCTGGAATGACGATTTAGGCTATGACGAAACGATTGCAGCCTACGAAGCGAGTCTCGAAAAGCTCGGGCTCGATTACCTGGATTTATACCTGATCCACTGGCCTGTTGAAGGGCGCTATAAAGCGGCGTGGAAAGCCCTTGAAACTCTTTATGAACAAGGGCGCGTAAAAGCAATCGGCGTCAGCAATTTTCACGTTCACCATCTGGAAGACTTGCTGAAAGATGCCGCCGTCAAACCGGTGATCGACCAGGTCGAGTATCACCCGCGGCTCACGCAGAAAGAGCTGCAAGCGTTTTGCCGTTCGCACAGCATCCAGCTTCAAGCATGGTCGCCGCTGATGCAAGGCCAATTGCTCAGCCACCCGCTGCTGAAAGATATCGCGGACAAGCACGGCAAGACACCTGCTCAAGTCATTTTACGCTGGGATTTGCAAAACGGAGTCATCACCATTCCAAAGTCGACAAAAGCGGAGCGAATTGCCCAAAACGCGGACGTATTTGATTTTGAACTGACCCTCGAGGAAATGAAGCAAATTGACGGGCTGAATGAAAACACCCGTGTCGGTCCTGATCCTGATAACTTTGACTTTTAACAAAAAACGGCCCCGTTCGAATTTCCGAGCGGGGCTTCGACACATTTTTTATCCGCCGTTTTTCACAGGTAAAGGCCATAACATGAAAGAGAAAACGAGATATTAAGAGAAAATAGAAGGTAATAAGTCATAAACTGTGTAAAAAAGGTTATAAAATTGATAAACGAGGAAATTTGATCATTTATGAAACTTTACACGATGATTGAACGGGCGTAATATAAATCTCATCAAAAAACTGAATAAAATTTCCAATTAACGTAACCGCTGAATTCCAATTGGAAGCGGGGGAACCAATTTTTTGTGGCGCTGCCACTTGGGGTGAATCCTTTTCAAGGTAAGGTGACTCTTTGCACCTGAATCCGACAGCTAACCTCGCAAGCGTTTAAAGAGAACCAAAAAACGTGCATAAAGCACGGTTTCTTAACTGTGCCCAAAAAAGCCGTAAGAGGTTTGTTCTCTTGCGGCTTTTTTTCGTGCAAAAAACATGAAAGGAGGTGAGCGGAGTGCTGGATATCGTGATGCTGGCCATTGTCGCATTTTTAGCGGGGATGATGTTTCTATTGCTAAGATGGGCGGGGAAAACCGCTGATCAATCATAAATGTGAAAGGAGTGATTGCCATGACGCTATTGGCAGCGGGAGCAGCCGCCATGTTTGTCTATTTGACTTATGCTTTATTGAATCCTGAGAAATTTTAATTGTACACAAATTGGGGGTATTGAAATGACGTCGCTCATATCCATCTGTTTTATCCTGCTTGCCGCATTGCTGGCAGCCAAACCAATGGGGCTTTACATAGCGAAGGTATTTGACGGCGCCCCGTCCAAAATCGACCGGTTTTTCCTTCCGGCGGAACGCTTGCTGCTTGAGCTGGGCGGAGTAAAAGGAGAAAACCAATCGTGGAAGAAATACGCCGCCGCGCTGGTACTCACGAATACGGCGATGATTTTCATCGTTTATCTCATTTTTCGTCTGCAGGGTGTACTGCCTTTAAATCCTGAAAAGGTAGCGGGAATGGAACCCACACTGGCTTTTAATACGGCAGTCAGTTTTATGACGAATACAAATTTGCAGCATTACAGCGGCGAAAGCGGTCTGTCCATGCTTTCGCAGATGATTGCGATCACCTTTTTAATGTTTGCCGCTCCCGCTACGGCGCTGGCAGCCGCGGTTGCGATGATTCGGGGGCTCGCCGGGAAACCGTTCGGCAACTTTTTTGTCGATTTGGTCCGTTCGATCACGCGGATTTTACTGCCGATCACAGTTGTGGTGTCGCTTGTTTTCGTCGCCCTAGGCGTACCGCAGACGCTTGACGGTTCCGTGACAGCCCATACGGTGAGCGGAGGTGAGCAGTCCATTGTTCGGGGGCCGGTGGCGTCCTTTTTATCCATCAAAGAGCTGGGGAACAACGGCGGGGGGTATTTTGGCGTCAACTCTTCTCATCCATTTGAAAATCCGAATGGATGGAGCAATGCGATACAAATTTTATTAATGCTCTTGATTACCATCTCACTGCCGTTTACGTATGGGAAAATGGTTGGGAATCTGAAGCAAGGCCGCATTCTTTTTGTATCCGCAGGTCTTTTGTTTTTGCTTTCAGCCGGGGCAGCTTTCATGGCGGAATCGCAAGGCAATCCCGTCATCAATCAGCTCGGAATCGAGCACACAGAAGGCAGCATGGAGGGTAAGGAAGTGCGGTTTGGAACATTGAATTCAGCTTTTTATGCGATGGTTACCACCGCAAGCGAGACAGGGGCCGTCAATACGATGCACGACACGCTCACGCCACTAACGGGTCTTTTGGCATTGCTTAATATGATGCTGAACACGGTGTTTGGCGGAATAGGCGCCGGATTGATGAACATGCTTCTATACGCGATGGTTGCGGTTTTTCTGTCGGGCTTAATGGTCGGAAGAACGCCTGAGTTTTTAGGCAAAAAAATTGAAGGAAAAGAAATGAAGCTTTTAGCCGTTACTCTGCTGATTCATCCTTTGTTAATCTTAGGGGCGTCAGCGCTTGCCGTCATGACGCAAGCGGGTCAGGCTGCAATTTCAAATCCCGGATTTCACGGGATCAGCCAGATTTTATACGAATATACGTCTTCAGCCGCGAATAACGGTTCAGGATTTGAAGGGCTCGGAGACGCGTCGCCTTTTTGGAATATAACAACGGGAATTGTGATGTTTATCGGCCGTTATTTCTCAATTGTCACACTGCTCGCAGTTGCAGGGTCACTTTTGAAAAAGCAAACCGTTCCGGAAACAATCGGAACATTTCGCACCGATTCAAGCCTGTTCAGCGGGATTTTTATCGCTTCGATCCTGATCGTCGGGGCTTTAACATTCTTTCCGGTGCTTGTGTTGGGACCGGCCGCAGAATATTTAACATTACGATAAGGGGGCTTTACTCATGAACGATTTGCATCATTCCAGTCAACAGGCCACACCGGATGCCGTTCACACAACAAAGCAAACGATGAACGACACGATCATCAAAGATGCGGTCAAACATGCCTTTTTAAAATTAGATCCGCGAACTATGATCAAAAATCCGATTATGTTTGTCGTAGAAGTTGGATTTTTCATAACGGTTCTGCTTTCCGTGTTTCCCCGGTTTTTCGGCAGTACGGCGGCTCCCTGGTTCAATCCGGCGGTTTCTTTCATTTTGCTGATCACCGTGTTATTCGCGAATTTCGCCGAAGCGCTGGCTGAAGGAAGAGGAAAGGCGCAGGCCGATTCTTTAAAACAGACGAAAAAAGGGGTTTCGGCCAATAAAGTAATGGATGACCGCATTGAGAAGGTAGCGTCTGCCGAGCTTAGAAAGGGGGACATCGTCATCGTCTCCCAGGGAGAAATGATACCTGGCGACGGTGAAGTCATCGCGGGTCTCGCATCAGTAGACGAATCGGCCATCACGGGAGAGTCTGCTCCGGTCATAAAGGAAGCAGGCGGTGATTTCAGCTCTGTTACGGGAGGCACCCGGGTCGTCAGCGATTCGATTAAAGTCAAGATCACGAGTGATCCGGGTGAAACGTTCCTCGATCAGATGATCGCTTTAGTCGAAGGGGCTGAAAGGCAAAAAACGCCGAATGAAATCGCGTTGAATACGGTTTTAACGAGCTTAACGCTGATTTTTCTGATTGTTGTTGCGACACTCCCGTTTTTCACGTCCTATCTCGGTTTTCAAATTGATCCCGCCGTCTTGATTGCCCTGCTTGTCTGTCTTATACCGACGACGATCGGCGGGCTCCTGTCAGCCATCGGGATTGCGGGAATGGATCGCGTGACCCGCTTCAACGTTCTGGCGATGTCGGGGAAAGCTGTCGAGGCTGCGGGCGACATTAACACGATTGTTCTTGATAAAACAGGGACGATCACTTTTGGAAACCGGATGGCCGGGGAATTTGTTCCTGTCGGAGATGAATCGCTTCAAACCGTTGGTGAATATGCGGCGCTTGGCTCCATCCATGACGAAACACCGGAAGGACGCTCAGTCATCGAACTCGCTGATAAACTCTCGATTCATTATGACTCGTCCGTTGCTGAAGCAGGAGAACCGATTGAATTCAAGGCGGAAACGAGAATGAGCGGCGTGAACCTGCCCGACGGAAGGCACATTCGCAAAGGCGCTGTCGATGCCGTGAAAAAGTGGGTGATCAACAATGGCGGAACGATACCTTCGAATCTCGATCTGGAAAGCGAACGGATTTCAAAAGAAGGCGGCACACCGCTGGCAGTAGCGGCAGACGGAACAATCTTCGGTTTGATCTATTTAAAAGACACCGTTAAACCGGGCATGAAAGAGCGCTTTGCCGAGCTTCGCAAAATGGGGATCAAAACGGTGATGTGCACAGGCGACAATCCGTTAACGGCCGCTACGATCGCAAGGGAAGCGGGCGTTGATGACTTTATTGCCGAAAGCAAGCCCGAAGACAAGATTAATGTGATCAAGCGCGAACAATCTGAAGGAAAGCTTGTCGCCATGACGGGCGACGGAACCAATGACGCGCCCGCACTTGCGCAGGCTGATGTCGGGCTTGCCATGAACAGCGGCACAACAGCTGCCAAGGAAGCAGCGAATATGGTGGACCTTGATTCGAATCCGACAAAAATCATTGAAGTCGTCTCGATCGGAAAGCAGCTGCTTATGACGCGCGGCGCTTTGACTACGTTCAGCATCGCAAACGATATCGCCAAATATTTTGCCATCATCCCGGCGATGTTTATGCTGGCGATTCCCGAGATGAACGCGCTGAACATCATGAGGCTTGGTTCGCCGATTTCAGCGATCTTATCTGCGCTGATATTTAACGCGCTGATCATCCCGCTTCTTGTGCCTTTAGCCATGAAAGGAATTGCTTATAAACCGATGAGCTCAAATGCTTTGCTGGCCCGCAATTTATTGATCTATGGCCTCGGCGGCGTCATCGTCCCTTTCATCGGAATCAAGCTGATCGATATGCTGCTTCAGATTATGTTGTAAGGAGGAATCGTCATGAAAGAAATCGGAGTAATCTTCAGAATCAGCCTGCTATTAATGCTGGTTTGCGGGCTTGGATATCCGCTCGCGCTGACAGGGATTTCACAGGCCGCCATGCCTGGAAAGTCAAATGGAAGTCTTGTGTATGACCGGCAGGGGAATGTGATCGGCTCTGAACTCATTGGCCAGCGGTTTAGAGACCCGCGGCTCTTTCAAGGAAGGGAATCCAGCATCAAGTATGATGCCGCAGGATCTGGATCGCCAAACGAAGCGCCGTCAAATCCCGATTTGCTGAAACGGATGAAAGCATCGATTGAAAAGTGGAAGGAGGAAAATCCTGATGTTCCTATCAGTAAACTGCCGGTCGATTTAGTCACGAACTCCGCTTCGGGATTAGACCCTGATATCAGTCCCGACGGGGCGATGGCGCAAATTCCGAGAATCAGCCGTCTGACAGGACTGCCGGAGAAAGAGCTTGTGCAGCTTGTTCATCAGCATACCAAAAGCGACTTCTTAAGTGAACCGCGCGTCAACGTGCTGCTTCTCAATATCGATTTAAAAGAAAAACTGAAGTAGAATGCTGCCCGGTGTCTGATCATACGACACCGGGAAAAACAAACTTGATGAGAAAACGGAGATGCTGCAATGCGGACAAAAAACACCCGTGATTATCGAAGGAAGACGCCGGGAGAGCTGCTGGCCGAAATTGAACAGCTGAAAAGAGGGCATTGGACCATTTATATCGGTTCTGCGCCGGGAGTCGGAAAAACGTATCGGATGCTCCAGGAAGCGCACGATTTAAAGCGGGAAGGGATCGATGCCGTGATCGGCCTTGTCGAAACGCATCATCGAAAAGACACGGCCGCACTCGTCAAAGGTTTAGAAGTCATTCCAAAACGAAACATTTCATATAAAGGGATAACGATGGGAGAAATGGATGTCGATGCGATTATTAACCGGAAGCCAGACCTTGTGCTTGTCGATGAACTGGCTCACACCAATGTGCCAGGTTCGAAAAATGAAAAGCGGTACATGGACGTTGAAGATATTTTACAGGAAGGCATCAACGTGCTGTCCGCCGTCAATATCCAGCATATCGAAAGCGTCCATGATATCGTTCAACACGTCACCGGGGTGAAAGTGAGAGAACGGATCCCGGACCGCGTGTTGGAATTGGCGAATGAAGTCATCTTGATTGACGTCACTCCGGAAACATTGCAAAAGCGGCTTCAGGAAGGAAAGGTATATGAAAAACATAAGATACAACAGGCTTTAACCCATTTTTTTACGAAAAATAATTTAGCTGCGTTGAGAGAGCTCGCCTTGCGAGAAGTTGCAGATGATGTGGATGATCGTCTGGAGCGGACGAACGGCAGCCTCCGGCCGAGGGGAACGAATGAAAAGATTTTGGTGTGCGTCCAGCACGGAAAAAATGCCGAAAAACTGATACGGCGCGGATGGAGAATCGCAAGCCGGCTGAAGGCCGATCTGCTCGTTTTAAACGTGTCGCGCACGTCAAAGGAGCAGCTGGCCCCGACAGAACGGGATAAAATCGGGCAATGGGAGACGCTCTGTGCACAATTCGGCGCCGAATTCATTTTTAAACACTCAAACAAAAGGCGCATTTCTGAAACGATCACTGATACAGCGAAACAGCACGGCATTACACAAATCGTGCTCGGCCAATCCGCCCGATCGCGATGGGAAGAAATCAGAAAAGGCTCGATTGTCAACAGCATTATGAGGCATACAGACGGAATCGACCTTCACATTGTCTCGGATGAGAAAGCTTGAGATCGGGATGCCGTTGTTAAAGGATGTTCAGCGGCGCCTGCGGCCTCCAGTATCAGCAGTTCTTTTTTCATCTCCAATCCGCCCCGGTATCCCGTGAGCTGTCCGTTTTTGCCGATAACCCGATGGCACGGCACTACTATTAACAGCGGATTTGCGCCGATCGCCGTACCTACGGCCCGGACAGCGTTCCGCTTTTGTATATGCCCGGCGATATCGGAATAGGAACGCGTGCTGCCGAAAGGAATTTCGGAGAGCGCCTGCCACACGGCTAGCTGAAAAGGCGTTCCGGCAAGGTCGACAGGAAAGCTGAAATGAGTCCGCTTGCCATCTAAATACGCCTGAATCTGCTCGGCGTATTCTGCCAATCCTTTGTCATCCCGAATGAAAACTGGCTGTGCGTACCTTTTTTCAGCCCAAGCGGCCAGCTCCCCGAATCCTTGATTCCATGCCCCTGTAAAACAGAGCCCGCGGGTAGTCGCCGCAATGTGAATCTGCGAGCGGCGGCAAGTCAGCGTACGCCAGTATACGATTTGATCTTCCATATGTTTACCTCCGTTTCATTTGCCGGTATGACGTCGGTGATTGCCCTGTTTTCTTTTTAAACAAAGCGGCAAAATAATCCGCATTCCCGATGCCTACCATTGAGGCGATTTCTGCGATCGTTCGTTCAGAATGGGCAAGCAAAACGAATGCTTTCTCAATCCTTTTCTGCAGGATGTATTCTGCCGGCGAGACGCCTTTGATTCGTTTAAACGTCCGCTGCAGATGAAAAGGGCTGATATGGCACCTGTCAGCCAAAGCTTGCAGAGACAGCGGATCGCGATAAGATTCCTCGATGATTTGCACCGCCCGCTGTGCCAGCTCTTCATCCGGCAGCAGCATCCCGGCCGGATTGCAGCGTTTGCAGGGGCGGTACCCTTCTGATAAAGCATCTTTTGCATTGAAAAAGATTTGCACATTTTCGATTTGCGGAACTCTCGATTTGCAGGAAGGGCGGCAAAATATCCCGGTCGTTTTGACCGCGTAATAAAAAACTCCGTCATAGGCGGAATCGTTTTCCGTAATCGCCCGCCACCTTTCAGGCGTCAATCGTGATTTGCTGTTCATATCTTCACCCCGATCTATGTCAGTATAACCTAAATGACAGCCGGAGGTGGAGAGGCGGGGAATGGCACAGCAAGAAGACAAAGAAGAAGAGGGACGGTTGCCTGCGTCTCCGAAACGCGCTACAATTCATTTGCAATACAGGATGAGGTGAGAATATTGCCGAAATCAGAGAAGCAGGCCTCCTAAAATAAAAAAGCTATATTTTAGGAGGTAAAACATGAATTTTCAAACAATCGATCTCGACACTTGGTATAGAAAATCTTATTTTGACCATTACATGAAGGAAGCGAAATGTTCTTTCAGTATAACGACAAACGTCAATGTGACCAATTTGCTTGCCGTGCTCAAGAAAAAGAAGATCAAGCTGTACCCGGTTTTTATTTATATCGTATCAAGGGCCATTCATTCGCGTCCTGAGTTTAGAACAACGTTTGATGACAAAGGACAGCTGGGGTATTGGGAACAAATGCATCCATGTTATACGATTTTTCATCAGGACGACCAAACGTTTTCCGCCCTCTGGACAGAATACTCAAATGATTTCTCGCGGTTTTATCGTCAATATCTTCAGGATGCTGAGCGCTTTGGAGACAAAAAGGGCTTATGGGCTAAGCCGGACATCCCGCCCAATGCGTTTTCAGTTTCTTCTATTCCATGGGTGCGCTTTACAAACTTTAATTTAAACCTAGATAACAGCGAACACTTGCTGCCGATTATTACAAACGGGAAATACTTTTCAGAAGGCGGTGAAACATTTTTGCCGGTTTCCCTGCAAGTACACCATGCAGTGTGTGACGGCTATCATGCCGGCGCTTTTATGAACGAGTTGGAACGGCTTGCCGCCGATTGTGAGGAGTGGCTTATGTGACAGAGGAAAGGCCGATAGGATTCGGCCTTTTTTATATGCACTTCTTAGCGGGTCTCCTGCCATCTCTCCCTGCTGTTTAAATTTACTCACGGGATTTGGAACGCCGGCTCTCAACAAACTTCCGGTAATGAAAATCATGAACCAAACGGATCGTCGGCCTGATTAACAGCTGAAAGCTGCCGATCACAAACATCCATATTCCCGCCGGCTTCAGTTCCTCGAAGAAAAAACAGAAGCTCCCGACAAGGAATAAAAGACCGATGAGAAAATCGTTTAATGTATGAAGAACTTTGTATCTTTTTTTGAAAAAGAGTTCGTATCGATCATTGTGGTTTTGCGGCATTGCTTGATCCCTCCAGTCCTTTTATTACCCTGCCGGAAGCAGGAGTGAAACGTTGGTATGCATAGGATTTATGAATAAGGAAAAACATATGGGGACATCGACCATCGAGGAGTGAAAAATATTCGGCTATTCATATGTGCATTGTGCCTGTTCGGCATGATTGTTCCGACAATTGAAACAAAAGCGCTGACGTTTGAAGAATTGCCGGTTAAACAGGCTTCAAAACAATGGGAAGTTCAAATCGGTAAAGCCGAAGCAAAAAACGGAATGGCGAAGCCGGAAAAAGGTAGGTTTCATACTTATGCTGTCGAAATCAAAAACATTGGACACGATATAGCTTCGGCGGAAATTTATCTCTATCGGAATGAACCCAATTCTTCAACGAAATTTTCGCTTTGGAATATTCCTCACGACAATGCGGTCTCTTTAGCCAAAAGCTTAAATGACGGAAGCCCTGTCAAGCACCGGAATTTGCTATTGGCAGAGAATGCGACCGAATTGGAAGTGGACTTGATTTGGACGGAAAAAGGGAGCGAAGGCAGACTTTTAAAGGAATCGTTTATTTTCAAAGGGAGATGAATCATAAAGATAGAGGCCGTTGAACCGTCAACGGCCTTTTTTGTGAAAGTTAAGGCAGCCGGTCGTTCGGCCAACATGGTATCGAAGTGAACGTTGATCAGCAGAGCTTTCACAAAACATTTACATTTAGAGAAAAATACAGGATGTTTTCACCAATATTTTCTCAATAATGATACACTATTGACAAGCTGCTACTTTGGGTGGGGTGTTTCTGTGGATGATGATGAAGCAAAAACACCAGACTGTGTCATGAGAGCACGAACAAATCGATATAAAAGTAGGAGAGTCAGGATTGTCAATCTGTAAAAGATCTTTTTTTTATCCCGTGATTCGGCTTTAAAGTTCTGAATCTTCAAGAAGTTTGCCGCCTTTTTACTGATCAATCGAGAACAAAGGATGATACATATGAAAAGAATAGATAAAATCTACCATCAGCTGCTGGATAATTTTCGCGAAACGAATATCCATCAGCTTTTAAAGATACAAGGGAATTCGGCTCAAGAAATCGCCGGTCAGCTGCAAATGGAGCGTTCAAATGTCAGCTTTGAATTAAACAATCTCGTTCGTGCCAAAAAGGTGATCAAGATTAAAACGTTCCCTGTGCGCTATGTCCCGGTGGAAATCGTTGAAAACATCTTGAACATCAAATGGAACTCAGAGTTGATGGAGGTTGAAGAACTGAAGCAGCTGGCTGACGGCCAAAAAAAGCCGGCGCGCAACATGTCCGCCGATCCCCTCGAGCTCATGATCGGGGCTAAAGGGAGCTTGAAAAAGGCAATCTCTCAGGCGAAAGCGGCTGTCTTTTATCCTCCGCACGGCTTGCACATGCTGCTGCTCGGTCCGACGGGTTCAGGTAAATCGCTGTTTGCGAACCGGATCTACCAGTTCGCCGTTTATTCGGACATATTGAAGCCCGATTCCCCGTTCATCACATTCAACTGTGCCGATTATTATAACAATCCTCAATTATTGCTCTCGCAATTGTTCGGACATAAAAAAGGGTCGTTTACAGGTGCCGGCGAAGACAAAGCAGGATTAGTCGAACAGGCGGACGGGGGCATTCTGTTTATGGATGAAATTCATCGTCTCCCGCCGGAGGGGCAGGAAATGCTGTTTTATTTCATTGACAGCGGCACATACAACAGGCTTGGTGAAACAGAGCATAAGCGAACGGCAAAAGTCCTGTTTATCTGCGCAACAACAGAAAACCCGAGTTCTGCATTGCTGAAGACATTTTTACGGAGAATTCCGATGACCGTACATATTCCGTCGCTCGATGAACGGTCCCTTGGAGAAAGAGTGGAGCTGACAACGTTTTTATTGGGGAAAGAAGCAGAGCGGATCAAGAAAAACTTAAATGTTCATATCGACGTCTATAATGCATTGATTCATTCTGCAAAATTCGGAAATGTCGGGCAGCTGAAATCAAATGTGCAGCTGGTCTGTGCGCACGGATTTTTAAATAACCTTGACAAAGACGAGGTTGTTGAACTGACCGTCCGGGATCTTCCCGATGAGATCAAACAGGACTGGATGTCCAGCAGCAAAAATATCGAACGGAGCAAAATGATTTCTGAATACGTCAACATTACAACGATCATCTCTCCGATTGTGGAAGATGATACAACGAAAATCGATGACTCATTTAACTTATACCATGTCATAGAAGAAAAAGCGAAAATCCTGAATAAAGAAGGCTTAACAAAAAAACAAATCAATCAATATATTTTAACGGATATTCATTTGCACGTCAGAAGCTTTTTTAATCAGAAAATGCTTCAAAACCACAGCTTGCTCAAATTCGTTGAAGACGACGTGATTCAGATGACGAAAGAATTAAAGGAAGTCGCTGAACATGAGTTAGACTGCAAATTCGACCGTAAATTCATCTATTTCCTGAGCATGCACATCGCCGCATTTTTAAAGCGCGGAAAACAGATTGATGTTTTAAACCCGCAGGAAACAGATGAAATCAGGGAAACCCATGTGAAAGAATATGAGGTCGCACTGATTTTCAAAGATAAAATTCAAGCGTATTTTAAAGTAACCGTTCCGGAAATCGAAGTCATCTACTTGACGATGCTGATTCAGTCGATTAAATCATGGAAAGAAAACAAAAGGACGGGCATTGTCGTGGCGGCCCATGGAAACAGCACGGCGAGCTCTATGGTTGAAGTAGCCACTGAACTGCTGGGGAGCACCCCGATTGCTGCGGTTGATATGCCTTTGACCGTTTCACCTGCGGAAATCGTAAGCAGTCTGGCGGAGAAAGTGAAGCAGGTTGATGAAGGAGAAGGCGTATTAATGCTTGTCGACATGGGATCGCTTGCGATGCTGGAAACAAGGCTCGAACAACAAACGGGCGTAAAAATAAAAACGATCAGCAATGTTACGACATCGATGGTGCTTGATGCTGTCCGCAAGGTGAATTATTTGAATTTGAATTTGCACGCCATCTATGATTCGGTTACAAAGGATTTCATCGATTTATGGGCCGATAAACCGCGGGTCTCAGGCAAAAAGAAGGCGATCGTCTCCATTTGCACGACAGGCGGCGGAACGGCGAAAAAGCTCGAAGAGATCTTAACAGCAATCGTGAGCAGGACATCAGATGAACAAATCAGCATTTTGACGGTGTCATCGATCAAATTAGCAAGCCGCATGAAAGAAATTGAAAAAGCGTATGAGATCCTTGCCACGGTGGGCACGAAGAATCCTAAAATCGATGCTCCGCACGTGCCTTTAGAAGTATTGATTGAAGGCGAAGGAGAAAAAGTGATTCAGCAAGTGATTGGAAACGGCAATGTCCCTGCGAGCGGCGGATTATCCGGTAAAAATGTGGTGGTGAAGGAGCTGTGCGAAGACAGCCTGAAAAAATATCTTGTCTTTTTGAATCCCTATCATATGATAGACATGCTGTTGGAGTGGCTTCAGACGGTTCAAGACGAACTGCGCATCACATTCAGCAACGCGGTGCTGATCAAAGTCATCATGCATACCGCTTTTGCTTTTGAAAGGGTGATCAAACAGAATCCGATCGCTTTTCCTGAGGAAGAAGAAATGAATGATCAGCTTCAAAACGTTCTTCACATCACAGAGAAAACATTAAAGCCTTACGAAGAAAAGCTTGGACTCGCGATCAGCGAAGATGAAAAAATATTTATCGCGACCATCTTTTCTGAAGAGTTATAGCTGTTTTCCATGAGCGATTTTTTCAGGTAAACCTGTATTAAGTGGAATCCCATTTTAATACAGGTTTATTTTTATGCTTGAATGTGTTTCAAACTTGAAAATCATTCGTCTTGAGATACAGTGAAAGCGCTTAATACAACTTTGTTGGCACGATCCTTGCATTATAAATAAGCGAACGAAAAAAGAAAGGAGCAATGTACATGATTACAGTCATTATCAGCGGCCACGGAAACTTTCCCACAGCATTAAAAGAATCTTCAGGGATGATATTCGGAGAAGAAGACAGCCTGATCGCGGTGCCGTTTCTGAAAGGGGAAGGCATTCAGACACTGCAAGAAAAATATCATCAGACGCTGAAGGACATTCCGGAGGAACACGAGGTGCTTTTTTTAGTGGATATTTTCGGCGGGACGCCATACAACGCAGCGACTCCTTACATCGCGAAGGAGCGGAGATTCGATATGGCAGCCGGCGTGAACCTGCCGATTTTGTTAGAGGCATTGAGCTTGAGGGAGCATATGCCGCTCAAACAACTGCTGAACCAGTTGAAAAAGATGAGCCGGGAATGCTTCCAAATCTGCAGCGAGCAATTGGAAAAATTCAGTCAGTCTAATCAGGGAAGAGAGGATGAATTGTAATGAAAATCGTTTTAGCAAGAATTGATGACCGCTTTATTCACGGCCAAGTATTAACAAGATGGATTAAAATCCACGCTGCTGACCGCATTATCGTCGTCTCTGATGAGGTGGCGCAGGACGAAATGAGAAAAACGCTGATCCTTTCTGTCGCACCTTCAAATGTGAAAGCCAGCGCCGTTTCGATCTCCAAAATGGCCAAAGCGTTTCACAGTCCGCGGTACGAAGATACGACGGCAATGCTGTTATTCGAAAATCCGGGCGACATTGTTTCTTTAATCGAAGCAGGTGTTCCGATCGAAACAGTCAATGTCGGCGGGATGCGCTTCGAGAATAACCGCAGGCAAATCACGAAATCGGTAAGCGTGACTGAAAAGGACATCAAATCGTTTGAACAATTGCACGGATTGGGCGTGAAGCTGGAACTGAGGCAGCTGCCGTCAGATTCGAGCGAAGACTTTATGCAGATTTTAAGAAACGCAATAAAATCCTAGAAGGAGGGTTCTAAAGCCATGTCAACGATTCAAATTATTTTGCTGCTCGTCATTGCAGCTATAACAGGTATCGGTAGTGTATTGGACGAAGGGCAGACACACCGTCCGCTGATTGCCTGCACGTTGGTCGGCCTGGTTCTCGGGGATCTGAAAACAGGCATCATTCTCGGCGGAACGCTGGAGCTGATGGCGCTTGGCTGGATGAACGTCGGTCTTGCAATGGCCCCCGATACGGCTATCGCTTCCGTGATTTCGACCATTTTAGTGATTACCGCCGATCAGGGAGTCGGTGAAGGGATTGCCGTCGCGGTGGCTTTGGCTGCTGCGGGTCAGGCGCTGACGATTTTCGTCAGGACGATCACCGTATTTTTAATTCACCGTGCCGACAAATACGCAAAGGATGGCAATTTTAAAGGAATTGAAATCATGCATATTACCGCCATGGCGTTTCAGGCGCTGCGCGTTATGATTCCGACATTGATTGTGGCTCTGATCAGTGTCAGCGCTGTTCAGGCGTTTTTGGGAAATATTCCGGACGTCATCACAAAAGGTTTGCAAATAGGCGGGGGGATTATCGTTGTTGTCGGATATGCGATGGTCATCAACATGATGAACATTCCGTATTTGAAGCCGTTTTTCTATATCGGTTTTTTGCTGGCCGCGTTTACCGATTTCAATTTAGTCGGCTTCGGTGCCCTCGGGCTTTGTCTGGCATTTTTATATCAGCAAGTGATGCAAAAAAATCATGCGCAGGGGGCGGTGGCTGCCGCCAGTGACAGCAGCGTGGCTGCATATGATGATGACGATGATCTGGATGCTTAACTATTGAAGGAGGGACGAATAATGAGCACAGAAAAAAGGTTAACGAAGAAAGAGATTTTCAGTATGTTTATCCGCTCAAACTTTTTGCTCGGATCATTTAACTTTGAGCGTGTACAGGCGCTCGGCTACTGCTACGTCATGATTCCGGCGATCAAAAAATTGTACGGTCCGGGAGCGAAACGGAGCGAAGCGCTCCAGCGCCACTTGGAATGGTTTAATACGCATCCGTGGCTGACAGCGCCGATATTCGGCGTGACCGCTGCGATGGAAGAAGAAATGGCCAACAATAAAAAGATTGATGCCAAAGCGATTAATGGAATGAAAATCGGCTTAATGGGCCCGTTGGCAGGTGTGGGCGACCCGATTTTCTGGGGGACGCTGCGTCCCGTTCTGGCAGCCTTGGGAGCGTCGCTTGCTTTAAGCGGAAACATCGCCGGCCCGCTTTTGTTTTTCTTTTTAATCAACGCGATCAGGTTAAGTACAAAATACTACGGGTTAAAGTACGGCTATGTGAAAGGCATGGAAATTTTGCAGGACTTGGTCGGGAACCGCATTCAGAAACTGACGGAAGGCGCTTCAATACTCGGGCTGTTTGTGATGGGAGCGCTCGTTTCCAAGTGGACGACGATCAATATCCCGATCGTCGTGTCGAGAATTAAAGATGATGCAGGCAAAGTCGATGTACAGACCGTGCAAAACATTTTAGACAGCATCATGCCGGGGGTACTGCCTCTAGGATTGACATTGCTCGCTGCCTGGATGCTTCGCAAAGGGGTGAATCCTCTTCTCATGATTTTCGGTATTTTTATCATCGGGATTGTCGGCTATTGGGCTGGCTTTTTGGCATAAAATGATTTAGTTGTTCTTTTCTTAGCTTTTGGAGAGGCAGGTCCATTCGGCCGCAAAAAGGGGGAGGCTGTTTGGACTTCCTGCCTTAACCGTCACTAAAAACCGTGTGAAGAAGAGGGGAGAAAAGGGATGAAAAAGAGAATGATTCAGATGGGGATCATAGGGGCTATGATGTTTCCGGAAGCCTTTTCCGCAGCTGCGGCCGACCCGGACTACTATAACGAGGATCATCGGCCCAAGTATCATTTCACGCCGGAAGCAAACTGGATGAATGACCCGAACGGGATGGTGTATTACGCGGGGGAATATCATCTGTTTTATCAATATCATCCGTATGGCTTGCGCTGGGGGCCGATGCATTGGGGGCACGCAGTAAGCAAAGATTTGGTCAAGTGGGAGCATTTGCCGGTCGCGCTGTATCCGGATGAAAAAGGGACAATTTTTTCGGGAAGCGCTGTCGTCGATCGGCATAATACAACAGGGTTTCAAACAGGGACGGAGAAGCCGCTCGTTGCCATTTATACGCAGGACCGGGACGGGGAACAAGTACAAAGCATCGCCTACAGCAATGACAAAGGCAGGACATGGACGAAGTACTCAGGCAACCCCGTCATTCCAAATCCGGGAAAAAGAGATTTCCGAGATCCGAAAGTCGTTTGGCACAAACAGACGAAAAAGTGGGTGATGGTGCTTGCGGGCGGCGACCGAATTTTAATCTATACATCGCCTGACCTGAAGCACTGGACACATGCGAGCGAATTCGGCGAAGGAGAAGGCAGCCATGGAGGCGTGTGGGAATGTCCGGATCTGTTTGAGCTTCCTGTAGAGGGGAGACCGAATGAAACGAAATGGGTGATGCAAGTCAGTGTTGGAGACGGTGCTGTCTCAGGAGGATCAGGCATGCAATATTTCGTCGGAAGCTTTGACGGCACAACCTTTAAAAATGAAAACCCGCCGAATCGCGTATTATGGACAGATTACGGCAAAGACTTCTACGCAGCTGTCAGCTGGTCTGATATCCCGCGGTCTGACGGGCGAAGGCTTTGGTTAGGATGGATGAGCAATTGGCAATACGCAAACGATGTTCCCACTTCCCCGTGGAGAAGCGCAATGTCTATCCCGAGAGAACTAAAATTGAAAGCGTTTTCCGAAGGATTCAGAATTGTTCAGGCTCCGGTAACTGAGCTGAAGTCGATCAGGGGTGCATCGCAAATGTGGAAAAACAAGATCATTTCACCTCGAAACAGAAATTTTTTGAAAGCGCTGTCAGATAATGCGTACGAAATCAATGCGGAATTTCAAGTAAATACCGGAACTGCGGCCGAATTTGGCTTTAAAGTCCGAACAGGGGAAAACCAATATACGAAAATCGGCTACAGCAAAAACAGCGCTTCACTGTTCGTCGACCGAAGCCAATCCGGAAACGTCTCCTTTAATCCGAACTTTAACACCGGAAAGCATGCGGCCCCGCTGCAACCGGTCGGTGGGAAGGTGAAGATGCGCATTTATGTCGACCGCTCTTCAGTTGAAGTATTCGGCAACGACGGGAGGCAGGTGATCACCGACATTATTCTGCCGGACCGATCCAGTAAAGGGCTTGAAGTATACGCATCTAACGGGTTTGTCAAGCTGAATTCAATGACGGTTCATCCTCTGAAAAACGTATGGGGAACGTCACCCTTTCAATCGAATTTGACCGGCTGGACGACCGTAAACGGTGTATGGGCCGACACGATTGATGGAAAACAAGGGCGATCTGACGGGGATTCGTTCATTTTATCTTCAGCAAAAGGAACAGATTTCACATATGAAGCAGATGTCACGGTAAAGGATGGAAATGGCAGAGGGGCGGGTGCTCTCGTGTTTCGGGCCGACAAGGATGTTCAAAACGGATATCTTGCCAATGTGGATGCCAAGCATGATGTGGTGAAGTTTTTCAAATTTGAAAACGGCTCGGCCTCTGTTATTGCCGAACACCGCACACCGATAGAAACCGGCCGGAAATATCACCTGAAGGCGGTGGCCCGCGATTCCAACTTTCATATTTACTTGGACGGCCGATTGGTGATAAGTGCTCGGGATTCCACGTTTACCGAGGGAGCATTTGGCTTGAATGCATGGGATGCGACCGCAGTCTTCCAACATGTTTATGCTGATCGATAACGATGAAGCTGGAATGCCGGGCATTCCAGCCTTTCATTTAAAAGACGCTGCGGACCAATCCGCCGTCCGCCCGCAAGGCTGCACCATTGATCGGCGAGGAAAGCGGACTGCTTAAAAAGGTGACAAAGTGCGCGATTTCTTCCGGCCGAATCAGCCTTTGTATGATAGAGGTCGGCCGGTTTTCTTTCATAAACCGCCTTTCCGCTTCTTCGACCGTCAGGTTTTCATCCGGATAAAGAGTCTTCAGCATCGTTTCAACGCCTTCGGTTAAGGTTGAGCCCGGCATAACGGTATTGACAGTCACATTTGTACCCGTAGCAAGCTCTGCCAAGCTCCGGGAAATCGAAAGCTGCATCGTTTTTGTTGCGCTGTAATGCGCCATTTCCTGTGACGGCATAACCGCAGCTTCGCTCGCAATAAAAATGACCCGGCCTTCTTTTTTCTCGATCATGCTTTGCAAATATCTCCGCGAGAGCCTTACTCCGCTCATAATATTCACTTCGAAAAAGCGGAACCAATCCTCATCCGGAATCTCAAAATATTCCGCCGGCTCAAAAATTCCTAAATTATTAATGAGAATATCAACATGCGGGAACGCTGCTATTAGGTCTTGACACCCTTTCTCAGTGCCAAGATCATAAGGGGCCGGATGAAGAACAGCCTCGGGGAATTGGCCTTTCAATTCGTCTATTATTTGATTGACCTTGTCTTGCCGGCGTCCGTTAATGATGACAGACGCACCTTCTTTCGCAAGTGAAGCGGCAATCGCTTTGCCGATTCCGGACGTTGATCCGGTCACCAATGCTGTTTTTCCTCGTAAGTTCAGGTTCATCATGGATCCCTCCGTTTTCTTTTCAGTATAAACAGAACAATGTCATACAAAACATCATTCATGATTATGGAACAGAAGAACCCGAAACGGAAGTACGCACTTTAAAGTTATATAGGCACTTTTTTGTGCCCCCTCAGTTTAAAGAGGGGACCGTTTGTTTGACCAGGCAAAAAAAGCATCAAAAAACCGCCGTCTGTAAACGGCGGGCTTACTGTTTATGGGGAATTCAATCATAGCAAGTAACGGTGATGTATGTATCGTTCCCTTTAAACAGAACGAGTTCTGCTTTTTTGTTCGCGCCATCTGTAAAATCGCTGACATCGATCACCGGACTGTTGCTTTTCGGTCGGACGTAGATATTTTTTCTAACGATTTCGGGCGTGCTTCCCGCCCCGTCAACTTCATACAGCGTAAAAGTAAAGCCATAAAAGCTGTTGTTGTGAAAATAAAATTTCCCTCCGCCTGATTTAATGATCGGAGTCTGCGATGTCATGCCGTATGTGCCGATATTATCCCATACACCGGAACCTGCTGCAGACGCAGAAGAAAAAGGCAAAAGCAAACACGCCAAAGTGAGCAGTAAGGCACCGATTTTGCTGAATTTCATGATTGGTCCTCCTTTTTAGTCACTACACTGGGGATTGTATCATTCATCACAGATGAAAGAATGAGGCATTGTTCCCTGAAAAATTGGGTTTATCTTTTTCATATGATGCACTTTTTGCGAACGGCATCCATAAATTGTGCTTTTATTAAGAAAAAAGGCCGATCATGGTGCTGCGGCGCTGTAACAAATGAAGCTGATATCCCATGAAGGCCTCCGCGGTTTTTCGAGTTTTTTTCTTTTGAAATTGAAATAGACACTGCTAATGATTGACAACATTTTCAAACTGACTTAAACTTAGTTTGATGATTAAACTAAGTGTGTGCATAAGGAGTGGATGAAAGAGGGAGATCATTTTATGTTCTGATCAAAGCAACCTTCGAAATCTGATTCTTGCGAAATTGGAAAAAGGAGGTGATAAGATGACATAAACCTACAATCTAGTATTCGTGGTTGACGAGTGAAGCATCTGTCTCACTTCGGCTGAAAGGCCGCTTGCCAGGTTCTATGTATGCGCTTTCATAAAAACTTATCATAAAGCCGTTTTGAAAGGCTGTGGAGGAGGTAAGAATCATGACGGGTGGACATGTAAACCAAGTTAGTATGTATGAGAAATCCGGTTATGCTTCTGGAGATTTAGCATGTAATTTAATTTACACCACGGTTTCTACATATCTGTTATTTTTCTATACGGATGTTTATGGTTTATCAGCCGCTGCCGCTGGAACAATGTTTCTGATTGTTCGAATCATTGATGCGCTTGCCGATCCTTTTATCGGAACATTAGTAGACCGAACAAACAGCAGATTCGGGAGGTTTAGGCCGTATCTGCTGTTCGGCGCGTTTCCGCTTTCTGTACTTGCCATCCTCTGTTTTACAACCCCTGATTTTTCAGATACCGGAAAATTAATCTACGCTTATATCACGTATGTCGGTTTATCACTCACATATACAGCGATAAATGTTCCATACGGCGCATTAACCTCCGCGATGACGAGAGATAATCAAGAGGTCGTCAGCATTACTTCGGTTCGGATGGTCTTTGCCAATCTTGGCGGACTCATCGTATCTTTTTTTGTTCCTTTACTTTCTACTTATTTAGGTGATACGACAGGAAACACGGCTCTTGGCTGGCAGCTGACGATGAGCATGCTGGGGATAATTGGCGCCTGTCTATTAATCTTTTGTTTTAAAAGTACAAAAGAACGGGTCACTCTGCCAATGTCCGAAGAAAAAATTAAATTTTCCGATCTATTCGAGCAATTCCGGGTGAATCGTCCGTTAGTCGTTTTAAGCATTTTCTTTATCATTATTTTTGGCGTCAACTCGATAAGCAATTCCGTCGGCATCTACTACATGACGTACAATGTAGGCAGAGCCGATCTTGTGAAATGGTACGGCTTGCTTGGAAGCCTTCCTGCATTGGCCATCCTGCCGTTTATACCCCGAATCAATAAGTGGCTGGGAAAGAGAAAGCTATTAAATGCCGCTTTATTATTAAATATCATTGGACTTTTAGCCATTCTCATTGTTCCGCCAAGCAATGTGTTTCTGGTGCTCTTCTTTCGGGTCATTGCCGCAGTTGGAAGCGTGACGGCCGGGGGATATATGTGGGCGCTTATCCCTGAAACAATCGAATATGGCGAATATAAGACTGGGAAACGCTTGAGTGGATTGATTTATGCGATTATCGGCTTCTTTTTCAAGTTTGGCATGGCACTCGGCGGAATCGTTCCAGGACTCATATTGGAGAAGTTCGGCTATGCCGCAGGCCAGGTCCAAACACCTGAAGCGTTGACAGGGATATTATTAACGACAACTGTAGTTCCGGTTATTTTCCTTATATTGGCTATGATCGACATTAATTTTTACAATTTAAGCGATGAAAAATATGCAAAAGTCGTACGTGAATTAGAGAATAGAGATAAAGTGACTTGGACTCTATGAAGAATTTCAGTGGAAATATACATTTTAAAGACAACCGTGAGGAGGAATGAAGATGAAAATTATCAATCCGGTGCTTAAAGGTTTCAACCCGGATCCATCCATATGTAGAGTAGGGGAAGATTATTATATCGCAGTATCCACCTTCGAATGGTTTCCAGGAGTGCAAATCCATCATTCAAAAGATTTGGTGAATTGGCGTTTAATTGCACATCCGTTGCAGAGGGTTTCACAATTGGATATGAAAGGGAATCCCGACTCAGGCGGTGTATGGGCGCCTTGTCTAAGTTACAGTGAAGGAAAGTTTTGGCTTATATATACAGATGTAAAAGTTGTGGATGGAGCCTGGAAAGACTGTCATAACTATTTAGTTACTTGCGAAACCGTCGATGGAGATTGGGGGGAGCCGATTCAACTAAATAGTTCCGGCTTCGATGCTTCATTGTTCCATGATGTCGACGGAAGAAAATATTTGTTAAATATGCTGTGGGATCACCGGATCGGCCGCCATTCATTCGGAGGCATTGTGATGCAGGAATTTTCCGTGCGCGAAAAAAGGCTTATCCATCAACCGAAAATCATTTTTGAAGGCACAGATATTAAACTGACTGAAGCGCCGCACCTTTATCATATCGGGGATTATTACTATTTGTTGACAGCGGAAGGCGGGACCCGTTACGAGCATGCCGCCACAATTGCCCGTTCAAAACATATCGAAGGACCATATGAGATTCACCCCGACAATCCAATTTTAACGTCTTGGCACGAACCTCGGAATCCGTTGCAGAAATGCGGACATGCATCAATTGTGGAAACGCATACAGGTGAGTGGTATTTAGCTCACTTAACCGGGCGTCCTATTCATCCTGCTGATGACTCGGTTATTCACCAAAGAGGATATTGTCCTTTGGGAAGAGAAACCGCGATTCAAAAATTAGAGTGGAAAGACGGCTGGCCTTATGTGGCAGGCGGAAAAGAGGGGAGGGTGGAGGTGGAAGCGCCCCGCATATCTGAAACAAAATTTCCATCGACCTATCAGGAAGTCGATCAATTTGCTGATCGGACATTAAATATGAACTTTCAGACATTGCGGATTCCCTTTACGAAAGAATTAGGATCATTGACTGAAAGGCCGAATCATTTACGTTTATATGGACGTGAATCACTAACCTCCACATTTACCCAGGCGTTTGTAGCCAGGCGTTGGCAAAGCCTCCGTTTTACAGCGGAGACTGCTGTTGATTTCAACCCGGAGACCTTTCAGCAAGCCGCGGGACTCGTGAATTACTACAACACCGAAAACTGGACGGCTCTTCAAGTGACTTATGATGAAGACCTTGGGCGCATTTTGGATGTAACGATATGCGATAATTTTACATTCTCACAGCCGATAAAAGACAAAATTGTCATCCCGCGGGACATACAATATGTTTATTTAAGAGTAAATGTCGAATGGGAAACATATTATTACTCCTATTCTTTTAATAAAAAAGACTGGTATAAAATTGAGATCCCGTTGGAATCTAAAAAACTGTCAGATGATTATGTGCGCGGAGGAGGATTCTTCACCGGAGCTTTTGTGGGAATGCAATGCCAAGATACAAGCGGAGCACATCAACATGCCGATTTTGATTACTTTATGTACAAAGAGCTATGAGTCAACAAAATACCGCTCCCGACAATCGGGAGCGGTTCAAATTTGTTTTCTTCCCTTCCCATTTTAATGCCTCTTTCCTTCCTCGGTTAATTTAAAAGTTGTCATCCTCGCTCGCTTTGGGGTAAGTGAAACGCAAAAGGAGCAGATGCATTATGAACCTTTCAAATTAAACTTCATTACTAAACAATGATTACAGAAGGTGTTCATTAATGAACATCCATAAGACAAAAGACCGGGGGATAGGCGCTCATTTTGCATGCATATGCTCTTTTTTGCTGGTGTCGATGAAAAATACAAAAAATTTATATTTTTCAAATTCCCACTTTACAGGTAGGTATAGTATAGATTATATTTAACAATAAAAATAAACCAATTGAAGTGGGAGGCCAACATGAAAAAGCTGATTGTGTTTGTCTTGATAGGATTATTTGCGCAGCTGATAGATGGCGCCTTAGGGATGGCGTACGGGGTGACATCGTCGTCATTGCTGCTTGCCTTCGGCATCGCACCGGCGGTTGCGTCAGCATCCGTTCACCTGGCGGAAGTCGTCACAACCGCGGCATCCGGTGTGTCGCATATAAAGTTTGGAAACGTTGATAAACAAACGGTCAAACGACTCGTCATCCCGGGATCACTCGGGGCATTTCTCGGCGCTTCCTTTTTAAGCAACATTCCGGGCGAGCTTGCGAAACCTTATATTTCAATATTTCTGCTTGTCCTCGGCGTGTATGTGCTCACTCGATTTCTATTCATGTTTAAAATAGGAGAGCAAAAAAGCGGTATCAGCCTTTCGAGAAAAAAAGCCGTTCCCCTGGGATTAATCGCGGGTTTTGCTGATGCAACCGGAGGGGGAGGCTGGGGGCCGATTGCCACTCCAGTTTTGTTATCCAAAAAAGGCGTCAGTGCGAGAAAAGTAGTGGGTACTGTTGACACAAGCGAGTTTGCTATTGCCGTTTCGGCAACGTTAGGATTTTTCATTTCTCTCGGCTGGGAAGAAGTCAATTGGCTGTGGGTTGGTGCATTGATGATTGGCGGAATTATTGCGGCTCCGATTGCCGCCTGGCTGGTGCAGAAGGTGCATGCCCGATTAATGGGCGTTCTGGTCGGCGGACTGATCATTCTCGTCAACACAAGAACGCTTGTCCATTCGTGGATCAATCAAACAGCATTATATCCGGCTATTTATATTGGAATCATCGCAGTTTGGATATCAGCTATTGTATATATTGTTGTAAAAATAAGAACAAGTGATCAAACTGCTCAAGCATTAAATCAATAATCTTGCGACGGCTTCAGATATCATGAGCGTTTTAAAAAAGATGCGGAAGTCGATAAGCAAGAGAAGGGAAGAACTTCAGGCCGTCAACAAACGAATACATTCCGATCGGACAACCGAAGGGCTCCTGTTAGACTGCCGTTCCTTGAAAAGGAACTGTAAACTAAGAGGACTTTTTATTTTTAAATTTACTTATAGCGAGATCGGCATAGCGCCGGTCTCAACTTGTTTTCATGCCTCTTTTTGCATTCCCCGTCTCATTTCTAAACAATGAATGCGGAAGGTGTTTATTAATGAACATCTCCAGCTTGATTGCCGATTGAATGCGGGTTTTCCTGGAATTATAATATTTGTGAATGAGTGGATGTGAATAGCCTAACGCACTATCGCGGTTTATCATTCCGGTGCAGGCTGTTATTTACAAAAATAGAGATGGAGGTAGGATGTATGTCTTCAAAACAAGAGGAGAGCTTCGCCATATTAACTGAGAGAGAATTGTCTTCTGCGGCATTTAAAGATGAAGCGTACGAATTTTACAAGCGATTACGCGCTTCCCGTCCTGTCTATCCCGTATCGATGGGGGATCTGGGCGAAGGCTGGCTCATTACGAGGTACGAGGATGCGGTCCATATATTAAAGGATGCAAGAATGAAGAAAAATTACGAAAATGTGTTTACTGAAGAAGAATTAGAGAACTTCTCCGCTCTGGAAAATGAAGAACCTTTATCAAAGCATATGCTCAACTCAGATCCCCCCGACCACGGCCGTTTGCGGTCTCTTGTACAGAAAGCATTTACTCCCCGGATGGTTTTACAGCTCGAGAACAGAATCCAAAAAATCGCTGATTCTTTATTGGATCAAGCAGAACCGAATCATTCCATGAATCTTGTAGACGACTTCGCTTTCCCGCTGCCGATCATTGTCATCAGCGAGATGCTTGGTATTCCGCTTGAAGATCGGCAAAAATTCAGAGTTTGGTCCCAGGCGGTTATTGATTTTTCTGACACGCCCGAAAGCCTGGAGGAATACAAGCATAAAATAGGCGAGTTCGCTGAATACCTGGAATATTTGGTTTGCAAAAAAAGGGACGAGCCGGCTGAGGATTTAGTCAGTGCATTAATTCAGGCAGAAAGCGAAGGAACGACATTAAGCATAGAAGAGCTGTATTCGACAATTATGCTCCTTATCGTTGCAGGACATGAGACAACGGTAAACTTAATAACCAATATGACCTTTGCCTTGCTGAACCACCCTGAGCAACTGGAAAAGCTTCATCAAAACGCAGATTTAATCGACTCAGCCATTGAAGAGGCGCTCAGATTTTACAGCCCCGTGGAATTGACCACTCTGCGCTGGGCGGCCGAACCGTTTACATTGCACGGGCAGGAGATGAAGAGAAAAGATGTGATCATCATTTCATTAGCCTCGGCCAACCGCGATGACACGGTCTTCCCGAATGCCGACCGCTTTAATATTGAAAGAAAGGATAACCGCCACCTTGCCTTTGGCTATGGCAGCCATTTTTGCCTGGGCGCACCGCTTGCCCGATTGGAGGCCAAAATTGCCATTCAAACCTTGCTGCGCCGCTTTGAACATATAGAGATCAAAGGCGAAAGGGAGCAGATCAAATGGAAAGGCAATTTTCTGATGAGAGCTTTAGATGAACTGCCATTATCTTTTTAAATGATTGGATTTGCGATCTGTCATTTCGGCCGAAGAAAAAGCATGGGATGTTTTCATCTTGAAAATAGAACATCAGATTATGAGACATTCATCTATTACAAGGTTCATAAAAATCGTACTCCCCGATATGACGGGGAGTACTCCTCTTGCCGGCTTAATCGTCTATTGTTATTCATGTTCGCTTTCACGAATGCCTCCTCTCATATTTTCCTCGCAAGTTTACTGCACAACAGCTTTAACTTTTCTTATTGATTTTAAAATTTGTAAGTTTCTTGTTTCTGTTTATAATTAGAAACATATGCTAATGTTCCGCCGCCTTAAAACTGATTAACAGATGAGCATTCCCGGAATGTTCCGTGAGACGTTTTAAAATATACTGGCTAAAGAAGAAAGGTGTTTTTTAATTTGAGAGGATTCATCAAATGGGCAGGATTGGCGATTCTGTGTATTGGCTTGTTTGCGTGTACTTCCAACAAGAATGCTGAAAATGTTCATTACGCAAAAGACGACAGACAAACATTGGATATTTATACACCGCAAACAAACGAGGATGAAAAACATCCTGTTCTCATCTATCTTCACGGTGGAGGATGGACAAGCGGCGACAAAAGCAGGGCTGCTTCGAAGCCGGCATTGTTCACGGAAAACGGCTATGTTTTCGTATCTGTCAACTATCGGCTTCATCCCGATGTTCAGTATGAAGAGATGGCTGATGATGCGGCTAAGGCCGTTAAATGGGTGATGGATCATGCTGATGAATATCAAATCGATCCGTCAAAAATCAATGTTATGGGACATTCGGCAGGAGGGCACTTGGCCGCCTTAATTGCCGCAAATCCGGCATATTTAAATCGTGTCGGCCTCACGCCGGCCTCGCTCAATTCGATTGTGGTTTTAGATGGACCCTTGGATATGAAACGATTCATCGAAGCGATCCCGTCTTATCAAAAAGTGTTCGGTTCCGACGAAAAGGTATGGACAGAAGCTTCGCCGCTCTCCTACATCAACAACTCAAAATTGCCACCTGCCTATCTTGTGACCCGCTGGGAAGACCCCGCCGTCTACAAATTCGCGGAAACCGTAAACAAAGCGAAAGCAACGGATTTTGTGTATCGGGTCAACAGCTTATCTCACAGTGATTTAAATAAGATGTTCGGCTCACCGGATGCGCCGGCAGAAGCACAGAATCTGACAAAAGCGGTTATGGCGTTTTTAGAGAAGGAAAATAAATAGACTAAACAGGCCGATTTAGCCTCCTATGCACTTGGTTGAAAGTGTATAAACAGCTGTTAAACTAGCAGAGAAAGGCCTGAATTTTAAATCCGGCCTTTCTCACACTTGTTACCCTCCTCACTCATAATGCATCAATCTGCAAAATCCCAAAATATAAACAAAACATTAATTAAATCAAGCCATTTGATTTAACAAATTTACGATACGATCATATAGAACTTGATGGTTGGGAGATTAAGAGCAAGGGGGATATGATGTGAGAATGAAACGATTAAGGATGAGGAAGCATTTACTGATAGCTGTCTGTTCTTTGGCACTTCTTCTAAGTTCTCTGGTTGTAGGCGATGCGAGCGCGGCAACTAAACCAACAACTGCAGCTTCGCGGCAGTCTTCCGGATTTTTCGTAGATCATTACAAAAATAATATCTCTGCTAATATGACGGTGGAATCCAATCCAGTCATCGGGGTGCTTTCCGAATTTAATAAACTTTGGATCCCCGGAAAGATGTGGAATACCGGTACTAAACTGAACAGAAGAGTGTTGGATGCCAACATCCAAAAAGTCGTGGATATTGCTGAACACCGCACGATGTTTGAGGAAAATGCTGCATATTTTGATGATCGGAGGGGCCAGAGCTACAGTGTTATTGACGGCCTCGGGAAGCTTGCTGACGTCTACCGAATGAACGCGGGAGCGACGACAACGATCATCAGCATCCCGGCAGGTGCCTCGATAAAAAAATATCATGATGAAGGAACCAATTCAGGCAGCACCAGTTCGGAACTTGGACATGTCGTGAGCTTGGTCAATACTTTACGCGGCAACTATTCTTCATCGAATCCGGCTAAAGGCTATTTCAATTATCCCCGTCCGTTTCGCTGGAAAGACAATTCGATCATTGTTCCAACGCTTATTCCCGTCATCAATCCTGATCCGAGCAAAGACGGAGGTTTTCCAAGCGGACATACGAACGCCGCATATCTCAGCGCTTTTGCCATGGCCTATGCGATACCAGAGCGTTATCAGGAGCTGCTGACTCGCGCTTCTGAACTCGGTCATAACCGGATTGTTGCCGGTATGCATTCCCCGCTGGACGTTATGGGGGGGAGGGTCATGGCTACAGCATTGTCAGCTGCGATTCTGTCTGATCCCGACAATGAAAAATTGAAGAAAACGGCTTATGATGAAGCTCATCGTAAACTATTAACGCAAACCGGTACAGGCGAAGACAGATACAGCGATTATGAAACGAATAAAAAACAATATACGGAACGATTGACATATGGATTTCGTCAAATGAAGACAACCGCTAAACTAATGGCAGTTCCAAAGGGAGCCGAAGTCCTGCTGGAAACGCGTTTTCCTTACCTTGATAAAAAGCAGCGCCGTTTGATTTTAGCCACTACCGGTCTTCCGGCCGGCTATCCTGTTCTTGATGATGCGGAAGGATGGGGAAGGCTTAATCTCTTTTCCGCCGCAGATGGGTATGGTGCTTTGACCAAAGATGTTACCGTGAAGATGGATGCTGCCAAAGGCGGCTTCCATGCAACGGATCGCTGGCGCAACGACATCTCCGGCGCTGGAAAGCTGACCAAAAAGGGGACAGGCACTTTGAAGCTGGAAGGGAAAAATACATATTCCGGCGGTACACGGATTGATCAAGGGACGCTTGAGGGCGGTTCGGAGACAGCTTTCGGGAGAGGTGATGTTTCACTGGGAAGAGGCACCCTTAGGGAAGATGTGCCGGGAAAACTGATGATCGGGGGAGACTACAAACAATCTGCTGAAGGAATACTTGAACTTCATCTCAGCGGTAAAAAAGATCAGTTGAAAATTAAAGGAAAAGCAAGATTAAAGGGGACATTACGTCTCAATTTTACAGACAATTACATTCCGGCTGATGGATCGGCGGTCATAACCTTCCGCAAGCGTCATGGCTCATTTTCTTCCGTCGAAACCAGAGGATTGCCAAGCAAATATAAAGTGAAGATCATCTATAAGTCCAACAGTATTCAGTTGAAAGTTGATCAAAAGGGGAGAAGCTGATCTTCATCAAAAGCTGCAAGCTGGCGCTTACTGCCGCCAGCTTGTTTTTCGTTTTGACGAAGTCTATTTTGAACAGGAGATCTTAAAAAATAGTCGGCACCATTCCTCCGTCCATACGGATCGGAGACCCTTTAAATGCGGATGCATAAGGACTGCATACAAATGCCGCCAGTCTGCCGATTTCAATAGGTTTGATAAATCGCTGTATTTCGGATTGAGGCAGGTTTGTGGTCATAAATTTCTTCTCTTTTTCTGAAAAAGTCATTCCTTCATCAGGGTACATTCCCTCAATGATTTGCTTCACATTCTCAGAGAGCGTCGGCCCCGGCATGATCGTATTGACCGTCACTTCTGTTCCGATTGTTAATTTAGATAAGCTTTTTGACAATGATAATAGCATTGATTTTGTCATACAATACTGAGGCATCTGCCCAGAAGGCATCATCGCTTCTTCACTCGCAATCAAGATGATGCGGCCAAAATCATTTTTCAGCATTTTCGGCAAATAAAATTTAGTTAAACCGTTTGCAGCCAGAACGTTGGTGCGGAAGTATTTTTCCCATATTTCATCGTCAACGTCCTCATATTCCATGATTTCATAAATACCCATATTGTTTATTAAAATATCGATTTGAGGGTATTTTTTAAATAAAGCTTCCCTTTGCCTAATATCCACGATGTCAGCCGCGGCGTTTTGGGGAGAGGTGGCAGGAAAAGCTGATTTTATTTCATTGACTATTCGTTCTACCTCTTCCTCATTTCGTCCGTTAATGAGGACATGAACACCTTCTTTGGCAAGTTCAATAGCGATGGCTTTTCCTATCCCTTTCGTCGATCCTGTAACTAAAGCTGTTTTGTTTTTTAATCCCATATCCATCAAACATTTCTCCTATTCTAGTTAAGTCCATTCATCCGGGTTTGCTTACGCCAATTAGAAGGTGTCTCGCCTTCCCAGAGGCGGAAGGCCCGGTAGAACGAGTTCTGATCTTCATATCCGATCAGAAAGGCCACTTCTTTAATATCGAGCGAAGGGTCTGCCAAGTACTCCCGCGCCTGCTCATGTCTGACTTGGATCAACAGCTGTTTGAAGCTAGTGCCTTCATCAGTAAGCCGGCGCTGCAAGGTGCGGCCGCTCATTCCCAATTCGCCCGCGACAGTCTGAATGTCTGGGTGCCCTCCTGTGAGCGTGCGTTTCATGATCCACTTGACCACTTCAGTGATTGAAAGGCTATTTTGCTGATCATTCAACGATTGATCCAGCACAGGAGTCAGAATCTCCAGCAACTCTGCATTATACGAGACAAAGGGGCGGTCCAGATCTCCTCGATGCAGCGTCAGCCGATTCCGATCTGCACCGCTCCGGATACGGCAGCCGAAGTATGCTTCAAGCGCCTGCATGTCGCCCATTGGGTGTGCAAACTCGACCGACTTCGCTGTCAACGGCTGACCTGTACCCCGGCGCCCGAGTTCCAGAAGAAATGCCAGTGTAATGCCAATCAAGAGCGGCGGACCGGGTTGCTTATCATCCAACCATTCCAGTTCGATTGTGCAGTGCTCACTTTCCTCGGTGATACGCAAGCTTTCGGGAGGGCACAATTGTTTATAGCGGGCCATTCGCTTTAGCGCGTCGCGGTAGTCACGAGCATGGTAAGCCGCTAATACGGCTGGAGGGTAATGTGCCGGCTCAAAGCCGGTCGCAAGCTTGATGATTCCTTTGGAAACATCATCAACGAGATCGGAATACGCCTGCCAGATCGCGAGGTATTGGGCGGCGGTGACAACTGGTTCAGTCATCATGGTGAGCGGCAGCTGGGCTTTTCGGAGCACGTCAGAGGCGTTAATTCCTAAGTGACGCAATCCCGCCCAAAACCCTGCCGGGAATTTAATTCGATTATGAGACATCATACGTATGAGCACTCCTTTAACTTTCTGCACCTTCGCTCACTTGGTCGTCATTCCATCCTGCCTTATTGGCGGGACAGTTATAACTTTACCTATCCATTGTCGGACTGTAACTAGCAAAGGACGACATTTAACTTGCCGATTACGCCGAACGTGTCAGCGTACGAAGACTGTGACAGGCAGGCGCCTGTATTCTATCATTACCTTCAAATAGGAGGGACAAGTATTATTGTTTGAATCTTCAATTGATGTATGCAGTCCTTAAATATAGGAAACAAGCCGGGAGGAAACTCCCGGCTGTAAAATCATCCCTTGCCAAACACGGGATTTCCTGTTTTCATCACATGTTTTCTCGTCATGAAAAAGAGGAGGGCGGCGACAAAAAACTCGGAAAGCGGCAAGGATAGCCAAACTCCCGTGACGCCAATAAACTTAGGCAAAATCCAAAGCAGGATGAGAAGGGACACGAAGCTTCGCAATATGATGATCAAAGCCGATGAGCCGGCCCGGCCAATGGATTGAAAGTAACTCATATAGACAAAGTTATAGCCAAGGAAGATATACCCGATAAAAAATAGGCGGATTCCATCGATGGCCAGCTCCTGGATTTCGGTTGATTCTATTCCGAATAAACCTACAAGGAACGGTGCAGCCACCCAACCGATAACGAGCAAAAGAATTCCCAGGATAACAGCGGTCTTCTCCCCAATCTTCATGCTGCTTTTGATTCGTTCGCTTTCTTCAGCACCATGATAATAGCTGATCATTGGCTGAAGCGCCATTTCAATGCCGAAGAAGGACAGGAACATAAACCCGTGAAGGTAGTTGATGACCGAGAAGGCAGCGACCCCTCCCGTGCCTGCCAATTCGGACATCGCCAGGTTATACCCTGTTACAAATATGAGGAGCCCGGCCTCCGCCAGAAAACTTGGAAACCCGATGGCAAAGATGTGCAGAAGGGATTTCCGGGACCACTGAAACGCCAGCTTTCTCAGTTGCGCTTGACGGTTAAAGAAGTGCAGGGATAATACAAGCAGTCCGGCGAATCCGCCAAGCACCGTTGAAATCGCAGCACCTGTTACCCCCATGTTCAAAATCATGATTGTATAAAAATTCAGAATGATATTCACAATCGATGTTGTTGCAAGAGCTATCATCGAAAGCTTTGGACTGCCGTCATTCCTTACAAAAATACTTAAGACCTGTTCTAATGCGATGACCCAGCCGAATAAAAACATGACGTTTAAGTACTCTATGACGTAAGAAGAGGTGTCGGAGTTAGCGCCAAGCCATAGGGAAATGGCTTGAATATTGAAAAGCCCGAACACCCCTAAAAGCGCACTGATGATTAGTGTAGAGAAGAGAGCCAGAGAAAAAACGCTGCTTGCCTTTTGCGGACGATTCTCCCCGATGCTGATAGAGTACTTCGTTGCTCCGCCTATCCCAATCCACAGAGCGATGGCCATAATCAAAGAAATGACCGGATAGGAAAGGTTCACTCCAGCCAGTGCTGCGGTTCCAATCCCATTTCCAACGAATAGGCCATCAATTAAAATATTCGCTGACATTAAGAGTAATCCAAGCGTTGCAGGGATGAAATATTTAAAAAACACTTGATTAACTGGTAATTTCATTAGCTGCTGATGTGTTTCTGTCATCATGTATTCCTCCTATAATGAGCTACAGGAGTATTCTAAACCTTCAAGTTACTTGAAGGTCAATCAAAACTTTGTCACCGGAATTTGGATTAAAGTGACAAAATGATCGGACTCCTTGATGACAGCCTCATCAAGAACGGAAATCTCAACGGGGATTCCTTCAAGTTTATATCCTTCCTCTTTCAGCTGACGTAAAACAAGCTGATAACTTTTTCTCATGTCCTCGTAGGGGCCAATATGAGGATAGCTTGCATACAAACCTTCGTTTAAATATTCATTGCTGTTTTCGCCGTGCAGCAATTCAAATAAGCCGATGTATTTTACAGGTCCTTCTTGCTTCAAGCTTTCCATATCCACGATCGTTCCGATGTCTCCGGTGAAGAAGCCGTTATTCTCGATCGACTGGCTCGAAAGCGTTTCTCTATCCTTTAAATAGATGTCGTCGCCTTCCTCTATCAGATCAACAGGTTTGTCAAAATACAGATAGGAAACAGGCCGTTTTGGGAAATACTGAAATGTTAAAGCAGGATGACCGGCAAGTTTTATTCCTTCTTCGATTGTGGAAATTTTGTTTTCGATCCTCGCCGCACTGCGTTGGAGCCGGCAAATTTCCATCCTCACTTCCTCAAGCTTCTTCTTCAAAATATCCATCGTCGTTTCCGGAGTCCTTTTATCTAACTGATGCTGAATGTCTTTTAACGAAAATCCATTTTTCCTTAAAAAAATAATGGTATCCAGAACCTGAAATTGTTCAACACCATAATATCGATAGGATGTTTCAGGGTCAGTATACTTTGGCTTGAACAGTCCGATTTCATCATAGTAACGCAGAGTCGATGCGGGCAGCTTGAAAAGCCGTGCTACTTCTCCCACGCGGAATCGATTATTCACCATTTTTCACCTCATTTGTTGGTATGTGAACTTTTTTTAGGGTTATCGGATGTATATCTTAAGCCTACTATTGACATTAGGTGAAAATGCATGCCTGGTCAACAAGGAACCGCAGCCTCTAAAAGGGGCATTACGCCAAATGATAGATTTTCAAAAATAAATGAGGGCTTCATGATTGGAAGCCCTCATTTATTTTTCACAAACGTGAATACAGTATGGTTAAAGAAGCTCATTTCAGAGAAAAGGTTTGAAATGTTCCCGGCAAGTTTATTGCTGAACCGCCCTTGTTCCGATTGAACGAAATCGCGGGTGCTCTGCCAGTATGGAACGCTTCATTTCTTTTACAACCGGGTGGTCTGACTTTAAAAACCGATCTTTCTCGTAAAGCCCGGTCAATTGGCCGTGATCTAAAACACCTAGTGTATCACTTAATTGATAGGCGGCTTTTAAATCATGCGTTATAAAGAAATACGACATTCCAAAATCGTTTTTGAGCTCTTTTAATAAATCCAATATAAGCGTTTGGGTTACCATGTCCAGGCTGCTGACAGACTCGTCCAATACGATCAGCTTCGGCTTGAGCGAGACTGCTCTTGCAATATTAATTCGCTGCAATTGGCCGCCGCTGAATTGATGCGGATATTTTGTTAAATCCTCTTCAGTTAAGCCTACTCTTTCCAACAGCTCGATAATGGTCCGTTTTTGCTCGGCGATTGTGAGCCTTTCATAGTTTTCCAGCGGTTCTGCTATGATTTGTTCCGCCGTCATTCGCGGGTTGACGGAAGAATATGAGTCTTGAAAAACAGCTTGAAGGTCGCGGCGGATTTTCCGCCGGATGGATTGCTCGGCTTTATATAGATCATGACCTTGAAAAAAGATTTGGCCTGATTGCGGCCGTTCCAAACCGAGCATCACTTTTCCCAATGTGCTTTTCCCGGCTCCGCTTGGTCCAAGCATGCCCAGACATGCGCCTTCTTCAATTGAAAAGCTGACATTGGAAAGGACTTGTTTCGATGGAGCTTTCCATTTGAACAATTTGCGCGCCGTATAATGATGAGTGACGTCTTTCACTTGTAATAAACTCACTTGTTCACCTCATATCAAATGCAGGTCTTCTTCATACTGACTCAAGTGGCAAGTTGATCCATTGGCAAAGTCAACCGTGCACTTAACAGCTTCTTTGTATAGTCATGTTTTGGTTCATCAAACAGCTGAAACACATCTCCATTTTCTACAATTCTCCCATTCTGCATCACAGCGACTTCATCGGCCATTTCAGCAATGACGCCCAGATCATGAGATATAAGCAAAATCGCCGTGCCGAATTCAGATCGCAAGCCGTCTAAATATTTCAGCACCGTCTTCTGATTAAACACGTCGAGCGCAGTTGTGGGTTCATCCGCAATAAGAACGGCCGGCTCCAGGCATGCTGCAATTGCAATCATGACCCGTTGAAGCATTCCGCCGCTTAATTGAAAAGGGTAGGAATGCAAAAGTTTAGCGGGGTGGGGGAGGTTTACATGATGCAATGCTTCGGTCGCGAGCTCTTTCGCCTGTTTTTTGCTAAAAGATGTATGAGAGCGAATCGATTCGATCATTTGCTGGCCGATCGTAAAAACGGGTGTAAAAGCGTTCATCGGATTCTGCATGATATAGGCTATATCTTTGCCGCGGATTTTACGCATGTCCTGTTCTGCTAATCCGTTCAATTCCCGGCCCCGCAAAGCAATACTTCCTTCCACCTTGGTTGTTTTTGGATCAAGCGTCTGAAGAATAGACATGCTCGTTACCGTTTTTCCGCAACCGCTCTCACCAATTAAACCAAGAACCTGTCCGCGCTTCAGTTCAAAATTAATCCCTTGAACGATAGTTGAATTTCCTTTTTGATTGTGAACCTGCACATGCAAATCCCTGACTTGAAGTACTGTTGATTGTTCTGTTCCCAACTTCCTCATTCCTTTTTATCATCGACGTTTGACGCCGTATTGATCTGATAAGGCTTCGCCCAATAAATTGAACGTCACAACGACAACCATGATCATCAGCCCTGGATAAATCATTAACTCGGGGTTCGTCCGAATATACGATTTACCTTCATGAATCATCGCTCCCCACTCAGCTGCCGGGGGCTGGACGCCTAATCCGAGAAAAGACATGGCGGAGATATCCATAATGGCCCAGCCCATTTCCAACGTGCCGATGACGACGAGGGGAGGGAGGACATTAGGGATAATATGCTGTTTAATAATTTTCCATTGTGAAGATCCATTGATTTTTGCCGCCGCAATAAAATTCTCCTCTTTCAGGCTAAGCACCATTCCTCTAAAAATTCTTGCATAATAGACCCATTGCACAAGCATGAGGGCCACAATGACTTGAGGAAGTCCAGGACCGAATATGCCCACGAGGCCAAGAACTAAAATTAAGTTCGGAAAGGCCATCACACCATCGCAGCATCTCATTAACAGCTGATCAATCCAGCCGCCTTTATACCCTGAGACCGTCCCGATTATGAGGCCGATAACGAGTGAGGAAATGAAAATGAGCATCGCGAATCCAAGAGAAATTCGGGCGCCGTACAAAAGGCGGGATAAGTTGCATCTTCCCAGATGATCAGTTCCTAAAGGAAACGTCCAGGACGGAGGCTGCAGCTTATAGACCAAATGGACATCAGCAGGGTGATGCGGCGCAATCCAAGGGGCGAATACAGCGATGATAAAAAGGACGGTTAATATGATGGTGCAGGTGCAGATTGCGATCACTTTTGGGCCTTTGAAAATCTTGCGTATACTTATCATCGATGCTGTCCTTCTTTCCTTGAAATGCGCGGGTCAATATACATTTGAATAAGGTCAACAATTAAGTTGCTCAATATAAAAAAGGCGGCGGCTAAGAACACATAGCATTGAATGACAGGGATGTCCCGATTGAAAATGGCCTCAATAAAATAACGGCCAAAGCCCGGCCAAGAAAAAACGACTTCAACAATGATTGTGCCGGTGAGCAGCTTGCCAAGGTTCATTCCCAGCCCCGTAATCATCGGAGAAATGGCCATTCGCAATACATGTTTGGCCATAATGTTCATCCTCGTCATTCCTCTTATGCGAGCAAATTGCACATAGGGTTCTTGCAGGTTTTCGATGACACTTGCACGGAGCAGCCTTGTATACATCGCGATTAAAGGAAGCGCCAAAGTCATCGACGGCAGTACAAGATGCTGCCATGTCCCGATTCCCTCTACCGGCAAAAGGTCTAACTGAACAGAAAAGAAAAAAACCAGCATATACCCTAACCAAAAAGTCGGGATGGATGCTCCGAAAAAGGAAATGAAGCGGCTGATATGATCAACTGCACCGTTTCTTTTAATTCCCGCTAAGAAGCCTAGCGGCACACTGACAAGCACCGCAATCATTAAACTCCCAAGCGCGAGCTCGATCGTCGCCGGCATTCGGTGTGCAACTTCATCCCAAACCGGCTGATTCGAAACATAAGATATGCCAAAATCAAGTTGGCATATCTTCAATACAGAGTTTACATATTGAATAAAGAATGGCTGATCCAAGCCAAACTCATGTCTTTTTTGCGCTAAAATTTCATCGGTTGGCTGGATATGTGCTGCGGCTAAGTATGCTTCAGCTGGGTCAACCGGTGAGAGATGAATCATTCCAGTTGTGAGAAGTGCAGCTAAAAGAAACACTGGAATAATAGACATGATTCGTTTCAATATATAGTTGCCCATAAAAGCCTCCTAGTGTTGCTGCTTGATGCGAATCCCTGTAAATGGATGTTCGTCACGATTGGCAGGGAACGTAAAGTTGCTGATATTCTTTTGATATATCGCCGTCTTTTTAATATAAGAAACAGGAACGATGGCTCCCTGGTCTTGAAGGGATTTTAAAATAGATGAGTAAAGCTCCTGCCGCTCTTTTTCATCAGTCGTTTGAGGTACCTTTGCCATCTGCTTGATCAGCTCGTCCTTGTTTGGATAGGCTGAAATCGCTTCATTAAATCCGAATCCTTTGGAGGAGACAATGTTTAAAAATGTGTGCGGGTCATAAGGCGCACCATAGTTGCTAAAGAAGTTCATATCAAACTCATTCGCTTTAAACCGTTTGACTTGGGTTGCCAATTCTACACCTTCAAGATTCAGATTTACCCCGATCGCCGCCCATTCTGCCTGCAGCGTTTCGGCCATTGTTTTTTGAATGGATTCCGCTGAATCATACATTAAACTAAATTCAAGAGGCTTTCCGTCTTTCTCGCGCACCGTCTTGCCATTCGGAAGCTTCCAGCCTGCCGCATCTAATAGCGCTTTTGCTTTCTCTGGATCATAGTTGATTTGCTTTACATCAATATCAGACGTGTATGGGAAGTCTGTCGGCAAAATATGATCTGCTTTTTCTTCTAACCCGGAGGTGATGCCTTTTACCAAGGCTTCTTTGTCAAAACCATAGTGGAGGGCTTGACGCACGCGCTCATCAGAGAGCTGTTCTTTTTTCGTATTCATGACAAGCTGTCTCGTCGCCACCGGTTCAGAAAGGCTTGTTTCATATTGGCCTGTCGCTTGCAGCTGCTTGAATGCATCCAAACTGATAACGCCTTCGCCGTAAATGAGGTCAAGCTCGCCTTTTTCAAATGCAAGCACCCTTGTTTCGGCGTCCGGGATGACTTTCACCTTGATTTTCTCGACTTTTGGCTTTTCACCCCAATAATGTTCATTGCGTTTAAAAACCGCATATTCATCAGCTTTATGCTCTTCCAATACCCACGGGCCCGTACCTACCGGTTTTGCGACACCCTTTGATGTATCGCCGTCCTTAGGGAAGCCGGCTTCTCCCAAAAACCGGACCGGCCGTACTACGGCTAGTTCCTGAATGGTCGGGTAATATGGTTCAGTTAATGTCAATTTAAATGTATGATCATCGATTACTTCTGTTTGGGCTATTTTTGAAAGAAACCCTAACCAGCTGTGTAATTCAGTATGTTTTAAAATGGAATCAAAATTCTTCTTCACAATTTTTGCATTAAACGTTGTCCCATCTGAAAATTTTACATTCTTACGCAAATGAAACGTATATACTTTACCGTCATTTGATATATCCCAAGATTCGGCTAAATGCGGTTTAAGCTTTCCTCCCGCTTCATAGGTAACCAAAGGTTCATATACCATCGACTGGGCAAATAATTGGGAAGGATTATACACATGCGGATTCATCTCGCCAATATCTCTAGGCCAAGCCATTGTGACCATGTTTTCATGCGTTTTCTCTGTTGAATTTCCTGAGGTTGTACATCCGGCCAATAAAATAGAAAAGGCGAGCATTAATACAAAAGTAATTTTAATTTTCGAACTAATCCTTCCGCTTATCATGCTTTGTTTCCTCCTAAATGAAGTTGATAATCATTTTCATTCTATGCAGGAAGCATGCCCTTGTCAATGTAAGATATAGGAACTGCTTACATGCTGCGGAATGGCGGCGGCATCCCGTGAAGAACGAGCGCAAAGAGGGGGAGGCGAAAATGAAGTGGCGAAGAATGAACTTTTTATTAAAATGGATTGTAAAAACGAAGCAATCAAAGTACACTTAATGATAATGATAATCATTTACGATTGAGAGTGTAAACTCATGACATATACCGGGAGTGAAGAGCGATGAGCAGAAATGAAGTGTTTGATGTGACCGTGATCGGCGGAGGTCCGGCCGGTTTATATTCCGCCTTTTACAGCGGACTGCGGGGAATGAAAACGAAGATTATCGAATATCAGCCGATGCTGGGCGGAAAGGTTCACGTATATCCTGAAAAAATGATCTGGGATGTCGGGGGGCTAACGCCGATTTCCGGAGCCAGGCTGATAGAACAGATCGTGCAGCAGGGGCTAACATTTCATCCTGAAGTGCTGCTGAATGAGAAAGTTAAATCGATTGCCCGCAATGAAGAAGGGTTGTTTGAGTTACATACGGCTGCCTCAGGGGTGCATCTGTCCAAGACGGTCATCGTTGCCGTGGGCGGCGGCATCCTCAATCCGCAAAAGCTTCAGATTGAAGGAGCAGAGCGCTTTGAAGTGTCCAATCTGAATTATACGGTCAAATCGCTGCAGCATTTTAAAGATAAAACAGTCATAGTATCAGGCGGCGGCAATTCGGCTGTCGATTGGGCCAACGAGCTCGAACCTGTAGCGAAAAAGGTCTACCTCGCTTACCGCAAAGATGCGCTCAGCGGGCATGAGGCCCAGGTGGATCAGCTGCTGAACAGCTCGGTGAGCTGCTTCTTCCATACACAGATTACCAAGCTGATCGCTTCGGAAGATCATGAGGTGATCGAACGGGTCGAGCTCACGAACGCTCAAACCGGTGAGGTGATGGAGCTGCCTGTCGACGAAGTGGTTATCAACCACGGCTATGAACGCGACACCTCACTGCTGGAGAACAGCCGGCTTCATATTACCAGGGTTGATGACTATTATATTAAAGGTACCGCCAACTGCCAGTCTTCCGTGCCCGGACTGTATGCGGCAGGGGATATTGTGCATTATGAAGGCAAGCTGCACTTGATCGCCGGAGCGTTTCAGGATGCGGCAAACGCGGTCAACAGCGCCAAGCGCTTTATCGATCCCGAAGCACACAAGAGTGCGATGGTGTCGTCACATAATGAGGTTTTCAAAGAGCGCAACCGCGAGCTTGTGAAGAAGATGTTCGTGTAGAAAAGGAACGTTTCCGCCGTGGGAGCGGCTGATTCGTCGAGGGGATCTTGGAGATATGCCAAGATTCTCTTTTTATTTAAACCAGCCTTTTTCCTTTGAACGGGTAATGGCTTCGATCCGATTTTTGACCTCAAGCTTTTCAAGAATCATTGAGATATAATTTCGCACGGTTCCGCTTTTGATGCTGAGTTCTTGGGCGATTTCTTTTGTGTTTTTTCCGTCAGCCACAAGTTCGAGCACTTCTTTTTCTCTATCTGTGAGGGGATTGGCCTCACTGTACATGTCTTCCATCAATTCAGGCGCATAGATCCGCTTTCCTTTCATGACGCTGCGGATGGCGCTCACAAGCTCTTCGCTTGGGCTGTCCTTTAACAAATAGCCTTTAACACCTGCTTTAATGGCCCGCTGAAAGTAACCGGGGCGGGCAAAAGTGGTTAAGATAATAATGTTGCAGCCTGTATCCTTTAGTTCCTCAGCAGCTTCAAGTCCCGTTTTTCCCGGCATTTCAATGTCCATAATGCATACATCAGGCCGATGTTTTTTTGTGAAATCAACGGCATCCTGTCCGGTTGTGCCTTTGCCGACGACTTCCATATCATCTTCTAAATTCAGTAGTGATCCTAAAGCGCCCAAGAGCATCTGTTGATCTTCCGCAATAAATATACTAATCATGCAAGCCATCCTTTTTTGTTTATTTTGAGTTATTAGGAATTGACATGGTAAGCTTGGTGCCGTTTTTTGTATCAATGTGAAGGCTTCCGTTTGCAAATTCAAGCCGTTCTCTCATGCCAAGCAAGCCGTGTCCTTTTGAAAAGTACTTCTCTTCACCTTGAAACGTTCCATCGTCAGTCACTGTAATGACAACTTCCTTCCAGAGCTGCTGGATGTCAATGCGGCAGGTTTTAGCCTGACTGTGTTTGACGACATTAGTGACAGCTTCCTTTAAGCACATACTCAATATGTTTTCATTAAGCAATGAGATATTTTCCGGCAATTTTTCTTCTTCATAGATGAACGCAATGTCGGCTGCTTCAAGAATTTGTTTGATGTTGATCATTTCATCCTTGAGCCGGATGCCTTTCATGGAGGATACAATTTTTCTTACTTCATTTAAAGAAGTTCTCGCAGTTTGCTGAACGCTTTTCAGTTCACGCGCGGCTTGATCGGGATCTTTGTAAATTAATTTTCTCGCCAAGTCGCTTTTTAAACCGATCAGAGACAGCTTTTGCCCAAGTGTATCGTGGAGGTCGCGGGCAATCCGCTGCCGCTCTTCTAATTTTACCAAATTGGCAATCCGTTCATTAGCATACTCGAGTTTTTCTTCGAGGCGTTCGCGCTCCTTGCGGCTTCTGATACTGAACGGCAATAAAATCGCGCTGATGAGAGTGATGACCACAAAAGGAATTTGTGTCAGAAAAAATTCTTTTTTTAACACGAGACTGAAGTTGGCAGCGACGGCTGCGCTTATTAAATGAACATAATATAAAATGTGAAAAGGGGCTCGTTTTTTTATGTTCCCTATAAAATACGCGATAAAAAAAGCAAAATAAATATAGCTGAACAGCATAATTGAGGCGGTTGAAATGCCGATTAATATAAACGCCCACAAATAAATGTCCCAGCCTTTTGAAACAAACGCAAATCTGTATACCGCAAAAAATAAAAGTGTCAAAATGATGCCGACGACGATGACAAGGGTAGATGATGATTGCATGATAAAGTAGAAGGGCAGGATGAAAAATATCGTCCATATATACGGCGAGATCCCGTTAAGTTTTTGAAATGCAAAATGCTTTTTGAACATGATATAACCTCGTTTTCAGCTTTTCATCTTTAGAGTAACTTTACCATTGCCTGAGCCGGATTGCATCATCCGACAATAAATAAGGAAGCCTTCTTGTTGATATAAGAAGACCTCCTCATCGTCAGGCGTTCTTTCGCAGCTTCTGTTTTTCCGTTGAATCCTGCGGAAGATGGGAAGATGTTTGTTTCATGTCCCGAAAGGTTACAAACTGCTTTTTTTCTTCATCCCAAAGCCGGAACGCGAGTGATTGCAGGCTTGTTTTTAAAGTGATGGTCGGGACGTTTTTTAGTGGTTCGTGCTGCTCATGTGCGATTTCAAGTTTATAGTTAGGCACCTTTGGGCTCAGATGGTGAACGTGGTGGTACCCGATATTGCCTGTAAGCCATTGAAGCAGTTTCGGTAGTTTATAAAATGAACTTCCTTCCACAGCCGCCTGAACGTAGCTCCAGTTTTCATCCGCTTCAAAATAAGAATCTTCAAATGTATGCTGAACATAAAACAGCCAAACGCCGATCGAACCTGAGATCAGAAAGATCGGACCCTGTACGAGCAAGAACGATTGCCAGCCAAAGATCAGGCAGCAAACAGCAGCCAATGCCGCGATTGCAAGGTTGGTAAGGTATGTGTTCACACGTTCCTTCCGTCTTGCACCTTTTTTGTTAAAGCGGTTTGTGATCAGAAAGACATAAATTGGTCCGAGAATAAACATGATAAACGGATTTCTGTAAAGTCTGTATGCGATTTTTGTGCGTAGAGGTGCGGCTTTATATTCGTTTACCGTCAGCAGCCAGATATCGCCTGTTCCGCGTTTATCTAGGTTGCTGCTTGTCGCATGATGAATCGAATGGCTGTGCTGCCATTGAAGATAAGGAAATAAAGTCAGAACGCCTGTCAAAAAGCCGAGAATGTGGTTAAGGCGTTTTTGTTTGAAAAAGGAAAGATGGCAGCAGTCGTGAAAAATAATGAAAATTCTCGTCAAAAACCCTGCGGCAATCACCGTTATTCCTAATGTAAGGAGGTAGGAGACATCGAGGCTGAGGTAGGCAAGAAACCACAGTCCGAAGAAAGGAATAAACGTATTGAAGAGCTGAATGAGACTGTTTTTGGTATCAGGCTGGGCAAATGCAGCAACCTGTTTTGTTAACTGTTTTTGTTTGTGTGTGGTGGTTTGTTCAGTCATAGTAAAGTTATCCTCTCATAAATGGGTCTTAAGTTAAGTTTACGGTACAGAGAGATGTCTTTGTAGTAGCACACATCATGCTTCAAACATGACACTTGTCATGTTTCCTTCACCCGAATGGATAAGAAGATTGACAATGACATGATGGGCAAATCCGCATGATGATATGGTGAATAATGGAAGCTACAAAAACGCGATGATTGATTAGTTAAACAAAGTTCTTTTACAATGATGTGATAGATGTTCATTGTTTAGTCATTTCATAAGGGGAGAATTCATATGTCACGAATGGAAAATAAAACATTTAATTGTGAGAAGGAGCTGACGCTCAACATTATCGGCGGTAAGTGGAAAATGCTGATTTTGTGGTTTTTAGGAAAAGAAGGTACGAAAAGGTTCGGAGAATTAAAAGCTTTGATGCCCGGCATTACGCAAAGAATGCTGGTGAATCAGCTGCGTGAATTAGAAGAGGATCATATTGTACATAGGGAAGTATATCCGGTTGTTCCCCCAAAAGTTGAATATTCCCTAACAAAACAAGGAGAAAGTTTAATGCCTATATTAGAGGCGATGTATGAATGGGGTAAAAATTATATAGAAACTAACTTTTCAAAAGATGATGAATAGAATGATTGACTTTAAGATACTGTTTTGGAGACAGTATCTTTTTCTATACCATATGAGGAAAAGTATAGTATGTAAAAAAAAAGTGCGTACTATTAATGGAATTTTCCCCTTGTTATACTCTTGATGTAACAAAATATGAAAAGAATAATCCGCGGAATTCTTAATTCAAACAGGAGTGATTGTAAGTGGAATTACAGTTAGCATTAGATTTAGTCAATATACCGGAAGCCATCGAAGTAGTAAAAGAAGTAGAAGAATACATTGATATTGTAGAAATCGGTACGCCGGTTGTGATAAATGAAGGACTCCGTGCAGTGAAAGAGATGAAAGCCGCTTTCCCGAATTTGAAAGTGCTGGCAGACCTTAAAATTATGGATGCGGCGGGGTATGAAGTGATGAAAGCATCAGAAGCGGGAGCCGACATCATCACCATTTTAGGGGCTGCTGAAGATATGTCTATTAAAGGCGCTGTAGAAGAGGCGAAAGCGCAAGGGAACAAAATCCTGGTGGATATGATTGGGATTAAAGACATCAAATCGCGTGCTAAGGAATTGGATGAGCTTGGTGTCGATTATATTTGTGTCCATACCGGTTATGACCTTCAAGCCATTGGCCAAAATTCATTTGAAGACTTAATGACGATTAAAAATGTTGTGAAAAACGCTAAAACGGCTATTGCAGGCGGAATTAAATTAGACACACTGCCCGAAGTCGTTAAATTAAAACCTGATTTGGTTATTGTCGGGGGCGGTATTGCAAATCAAGACGATAAAGCTGCGGCAGCCGCAAAAATGAAGCAGATGATCCAATAAACATGAAGACTTATGATTATGTAAAAGCGATCATCGCAGAGCTTGATCATGCAACGTCTCAAAATCAAGCGGAAGGTATAGAAGACTTAATATCCACTATCTTGTCTTCTGAAAAAGTGTTTGTTTCCGGTGCAGGCCGCTCCGGTTTAATGGGGAAATCATTTGCTATGCGATTAATGCACATGGGGATCAATGCGTTTGTAACAGGGGAAACCGTAACACCGGTATTTACCGAAAAAGACTTGCTTATCGTGGGCACGGGATCTGGGAAAACAGAAAGTTTGCTTCATATGGCGGAAAAGGCAAAAGATATCGGAGGCACTGTAGCAACAGTTACGATCTCTCCAGATTCGCCGATAGCTGAAATATCTGACCTGATACTGCAGCTGCCCGGCTCCCCAAAAGATCAAACGACAGGCAATAAACAGACGATACAACCGATGGGCTCGCTTTTTGAACAGACTCTTTTATTGTATTATGACGCTATCATATTGCGAATCATGGAAATGAAAGGGCTGAATACTCATAACATGTATGGAAATCATGCCAACCTTGAATAATAGAAAATCGCCATCCGTAATCTTGGATGGTGATTTTTTTGTATACAAATCTGTTTTTAATATATCATTTACATCTATATTATATTTTTAAAATGTGGATAACGTAAACTGGAGCAGGGACTAAATGGATATATGAAGAAAGGAGCTTATTATGCTTACAAGTTTTAGCTTGGTTGGGTTTATCCCTTTATTTGTTTTTATTATTTTCATCATATTCGTGTTGAGAAAGCTTATCCTTTTTTTAAGAAATAAGTAGAGTGTTGATAAAGAAGGAGGCGGTCTTCGTAATTTCCGCCTTAACCGCATTCGATTTCATTTGACTGGAAGACAAAAAAAGTGTTTTCTGATTATATTATTGTCATGTTTTGATGAACTATTATGTACATACTCATCTCCTAAAGAACGGGTATCAACTAATTTTTAATAATACAGACCTTATATCTTCGATACTGATAAAGCAGATGAAAAGGTGATCAATTATTGAATATATTTTGGTTATGTGTTATGTTTTTATCAAGTTAACAGACATCATTTCTTGTTATTTTGCTAACGAAATTTAAAATGATCAAAAAGGGGATAAACAAATGCCATTATTACGTTTCGATCTAATAGAAGGCCGTGATGAACAAGCATTAAAAAAATTATTAGATACCGCACACGATGCGATGGTAGAAGCGTTTAACGTTCCGGAGAAAGACCGCTATCAAATTGTCCATCAGCATCCGGCGAATGAGCTCATCATCCAAGATACAGGTTTGGGATTGAATAGATCGAAGGATCTGGTTGTGATCAGCATCACCAGTAAAACAAGAACGGAAAGCCAAAAAGAGAAATTGTACGCTTTACTTGCTGAAAAGCTTGAAGCGGGATGCGGCATTTCACCTGAAGATGTCATGGTGTCCATCACAGAAAATGGAGATGCCGATTGGAGTTTCGGCCTCGGCGAGGCGCAGTTTTTAACTGGAAAGCTGTAAGCGGACAAAAGGAATGTTGACAGGGACATCTGAATCCCTCCAGAAATAGCTAAAGCTGCTGACGGGAAGTCAGCAGCTTTTTTCTTTATATTTCTCCGGGTTTTCGCTTATTTGCTCTTGGCCATTTGTGATGCATTACATACTGAGTCATCGTGTAAAAAATAACCGCCCATTGGTTTTCGGTGAGCGTTCCAACGGTTTTTTCATTGTTGATTTTTAGACTTTTTCTTAAGTGTTTCATTTGACGCGGGGTAAAAATTCCGCGTAAAGCAACACAGAAAGGGGCTTGCGGCTCCTTTAGCGCGTATTCGGCAAGTCCCCGAAACGCAATATAATGTTTATGTGATAGAGGCGCGTCTTTTTTTCGTGTTATTCTGACCATTGCCGAGTCCACTTTTGGAGGGGGAGAAAAATGCTCTTTCGATATTTCTCTGACAATGCCAATATCAAACCACATTCTCCAAGCTAAAACATAGGAATTTTTAATGAATTTTGATGTGAAACGTTTAGCAGCCCCTTTTTCCATTACGATGATCCCTTTTTGAAATCCGCTTGCAGGATTGTTCAAAAGCATTTTCATGATGGGGGTTGTGATGGCATAGGGAATATTAGAGACCACCACAAACTTTTCTTTTGGTAAATGAATCTTCATGATATCTTGATGAATAATTTTCGTATTTGAATGCTGTGCCGTTTTACGTGTGAGTATATCAACGAATTTAGAATCGTTTTCCACTGCCAATACCTTACCGGCTTTTTGACTTAGCACAGTTGTCAAAGCCCCTTTTCCCGCTCCTAACTCTAAAACCGTATCGTCTATGCTAATATTTGCCCGATCCACAATTTCTTCAATTAATTTTTTATTATGCATCAAATGCTGTCCGGAAAAATTCGGAGATTCCCCGCGGTTTAACTTTTTTCCTCTGTACTTATGATTTTTTTTCTTCATGTTTCCTCTTCCTCTCATCATAAAAAATCACAGGCGGTCTGCCTGTGATTCAGAGTAAAGGGAAGAGCCATCCTTTAAGGATGAAGCCGCGGTATTTCCATAACCAAATAAGCCTTTCTCAGCCGTTAGAAAAAAAGGATTAAACAAAAAAGAAAGGCAGAACGATCCGCCTTTCTACAAATTACAAATTTTATATGCAAATTGAAGATTATTAAAAAAGGACAGACTGATCCCGTTTACTCTGCATACACAAACAGAGCCTTTGAACGTATTTAATTACTGGTTCAAAGTTGGGAAACGAAGTCTCATTGAGTGTGTCATTTTTTAATAATCCTCCTGAAAAGTTAAAGTTACGATCTCATTGTAGGGCATTCTTTGGAAAACGTCAACGGCTGGAATTTTCTTCTCCTTACGAATATCGCAGGGGTTAACCAGGCAGTGTTAAGAATAGGAGTCTGCTAACATTGAAATTATAGATGTGATTGTCTATAATTCAAAATACAAATCGTAATATTTATGATTTGTAAATAACTCATAGAAAAGTGGTGCAATAACATTGAATCAGTCATTCGCATTCTCACGGCATCGCAGACTGCGCTCAACACCGGGTATCCGGGATTTGGTAAGAGAAAATCGGCTTTCCGCTGACGATTTCATATATTCTCTGTTTGTCTAAGAGGAAAGGCGGTCAAAAACAACCCCTTTCTGCTTGTTAAAATGTTTCACATAATAAATATAAATGATATGCAGAGGAAATTTAGTTTTTATCAGACTTAGAAACAAAACAGCCGCTAAAAAAGATGAGGATTATGATGTACCGTTTATGGAGAGCAAAAAACAAATAAAGTTGATTTGTATTGATTAGATGAAGCGAAAGAGCATGATAATGGAATCAAAGAAATGAATTTAATTTACAGAGGGAAGTGAAAGCATGGATTTTGAAACGGTTATGAAGGAACTTGAAGCGCTGGGTACGGAAAATATGAAAAAAAGATACATAACGAATGGTGCACACGAACCGCTTTTTGGTGTGGCTACAGGCAAAATGAAGCCGCTTGCAAAGAAAATCAAGAAAAATCAACCTTTGGCGCAGCAGCTTTACGCTACCGGGAACTACGATGCCATGTATTTTGCCGGCATTATTGCTGACCCAATCACAATGACTGAAGCGGATTTTGAGCGCTGGATCGATGAGGCGTATTTCTATATGCTATCTGATTATGTTGTTGCCGTAACTTTGGCAGAAACCGATTTTGCACAGGCTGTTGCTGATAAATGGATCTCAAGCGGTGAAGAGCTTAAAATGTCGGCAGGCTGGAGCTGTTACTGCTGGCTTTTAGGTAATCGACCGGACGATGAATTTAATGTGACCAAAATTGCCGGTATGCTTGATCAGGTGGAACAGGCGATTCACGATTCTCCGGATCGAACAAAATCGGCTATGAATAACTTTATCTACACAGTCGCGATTTCATATTTGCCGCTTCATGAAAAGGCGGTTGAAACCGCAAAAGCAGTAGGCCCGGTCGAACTCAGGCGAGGCAAGAAAAAAAGCAGTATCCTGAATGCTTCCAAAAATATTCAAATGGATATTGATAGAGGCCGTCTTGGTTTCAAACGGAAATATGTAAGGTGTTAGCATAGTTTTAGTAAACCATCTAAAAATAAATAGGAAGTGGAATATGGAAAATAACGTTTTTGAACAGATGGCAAAACGATATGATACAGAAGAAAGAATTGAATTAGCAAAAGTGATCGTGAATGAAGTAAGACAGGAATTGAGAAATAGTCAATCAAAATCTTTAATCGACTATGGGAGCGGTACGGGTCTCATTAGTTTAGAATTATCAGATTTAGTACATTCTATTTTGTTGGTCGATTCATCAAAACAAATGCTGGAGGCGGCAAAAGCTAAAATTTCTCGCAAAGGAATCGCCAATGCAAAAGTGCTTTATTCAGATTTTACCGAAGAAACTCCTGAACTGAAGGCAGACATCGTTTTAATGTCACTCGTCCTTCTTCATATTCCGGATACGGATAAAATTTTACAAGAATTGTTCGGTGTTTTAAATAATGGCGGAAAGCTCATGATTATTGATTTTGACCAAAACGATAAAATTCAACATCCGAAAGTTCACAGCGGTTTTTCGCACGAAGAATTGAAAAAAAGATTATCCGATGTTGGATTTAAATCAACTGAAATGAAGACATTCTATCACGGACATCGTATTTTTATGAATCAAGATGCCTCAATGTTTATATCCAGCAGCACAAAGTGATTTCTTGTTTTTTGAAATGAAATAGCGGAAGCCGGAAAACGATCCGGCTTTTTCTGCATCCTTTTTCTTTCTCCGCCCGGTAAAGCTCATCAAACATCTTCATCCGCGATCTGCGACACACAGCTCATGAAATCCCAAGCTCTTTCGCGATTTCGCCCCTGACGCTGAAGATATCGCTGTATTTTTTAATTTTAAAGGAGTGCTTATTCATACTTCCCTTTCCTTACAGGAGCCTAAAATTTGATTTATCCTCAGCAGTTCAGTATATTATACACATAGGGGTATATGTATGTTATGGGAGATATTCTTCCGGTAGGATAGGCTGTTTTGTACAAAAAGTCATCACAGGCTGGATTCTTAACGAATATGACAGAAATGCAGGACAGTTCATATCCGCATAGTAACGGTTTCGCGAAACTGTTGATAAAAATGATATGCTATCATCAAAATGGGAGGTAATCTGATGGAATACGATGATCAATTAAAAAATAGGATCAAACGAGTTGAGGGTCAAGTTCGAGGGATATTAAAAATGATGGATGAAGGAAAAGAGTGCAAAGAGCTTGTAAGCCAAATGTCAGCGGTTCGTTCTGCATTAGATCGCGCCATTGGTGTTGTTGTAAGCAGCAACTTGGAGAAATGCGTTCGCCTTCAAATCGAAAGAGGAGAAGATACCGAAGACCTCATTCAAGAAGCCGTTAATTTATTGGTTAAAAGCAGATAATGTTTAGATGGCTGTTGTTTATGATACAGCCTCTATATACCCCTGGTTAAAAGAAAAATTTTTTGCTGTTTTTATACCCTCTAGGGTATAAAAAAGCTGACTTATATTTTTTTAGTTTATTATATACCCATGCGGGTATAGGTATATAAAATAGGAGAGTTGATCAATGTCAGACCAAAAAGAAAAAACGACCATTGTTTTATTTAGCGGTGACTTAGATAAGGCGATTGCCGCTTTTATTATTGCTAATGGAGCCGCTGCTTATGATCATGAGGTAACAATTTTTCATACATTTTGGGGCCTTAACGCTTTAAGAAAAGATGAACCGGTGCCAGTAAAGAAAGGGCCGCTTGAAAAAGCATTCGGTTTTATGATGCCCCGGGGTTCAAAGAAATTCGGATTATCTAAAATGAATTTTGCCGGTATCGGGCCTAAAATGATCAAACATGTCATGAAAAAGCACGGCGTGCTGTCTCTGCCTCAGCTGATTGAAATGGCCCAAGAACAAGGAGTTAAGCTTGTTGCCTGTACAATGACAATGGACTTGTTAGGCTTGCAAAAAGAAGAACTTATCGATGGTATTGATTATGCAGGAGTTGCCGCATATCTCGGGGATGCCAACGAAGCAAAAGTGAATTTATTTATATAACGGTCTCCAAATTAAACGGTGCTTTAAGGAATTTGGTTGCCGGAGCGATCAAATGGAACCGTGATACAGAAAATGAGTATGGAGGGATGATTGATGAACATCAAATCTGACCGCGTGTTAGATGCAAAGGGGCTTGCTTGTCCAATGCCCGTTGTAAAAACGAAAAAGGCCATCAATGAGTTAGAACCGGGGCAGGTAATTGAAGTGCATGCTACTGATAAAGGGTCTCTTGCTGATATACAGGCATGGGCAAAAGGAAGCGGCCACCAGTATCTCGGGACAACAGAAGACGGAGATATATTAAAGCATTTTCTTCGTAAAGCAGGTCACTCGGAAATAAAGAAAGAAAAAACGTTTCCTTATGTGATTCAAAATGAAGAACTTCAAAAAAAGGTAGAGGCGGGAGAACGGATAACAGTCGTTGATGTTCGGGAACCTGCAGAATACCGTCTCGGCCATATTCCAGGAGCGATTTCAATCCCATTAGGTGAACTTGAAAAAAGAGCAAATGAACTGAATAGAGACGGGAAAATGTACGTTGTTTGCCGTACAGGTAATAGAAGCGATCTGGCAGCTAAACAGCTTGCAGCTAACGGCTTTAAAGACGTTGAAAATGTGGTGCGGGGAATGGAGGAGTGGTCAGGGCCTATTGAAAAAGGATCAATAAATTGAACGGCTGCAAAAGTTGCGACCATTGCAACATGATGCCAATGAGATGCTAACAATCTAAGGAGGTTTAGAAGTGGACTTTACAATCATTTCACCAAAAGAAGTAACCGAAAAGCTATTAAGAAAAGAATCGTTTTTTATTTTAGACGTACGAAATAAAGATGCCTTTAGTGATTGGAAAATCGAGGGCAGCCGGGTTGAGCATTTAAATGTTCCGTATTTTGATTTAATTGATGGTGTAGATAAGATTGCAGGCCAAGTTCCTAAAGATCAAGATGTTTTAGTGGTTTGTGCCAAACAAGGGTCTTCAGAGATGGTTGCACAGCATTTAGTGGATGCCGGTTTTGAAAGAGTTTTTGCGCTTGAAGGCGGCATGAAGGCGTGGAGCGAATTTTTACATCCAGTAAAAATAAGAAACTTGAAAGAAGGAGGCTCAATCTATCAATTCGTAAGAATGGGGAAAGGCTGTTTATCCTATTTTATTGAGACTGACGGAGAAGCGATTATAGTTGACCCTGCTCGTACTGTAGACGCATATATAGATTTTGCAAAAGAGAGAAACGTTACAATTAAACATGTGGTCGATACACATTTACATGCGGATCATATTTCTGGTGGACGTTTACTGCGTGAGCGTACAGGAGCCGCATACTACCTGCCGCCAAAAGATGCAGAGGAAGTGCAATATTCGTATGAACCGTTAATTGAAGGTCATGATGTTTCGATAGGAAACACAACCATGAAAGTGGAGCCTATCTACTCACCGGGCCATACGATCGGAAGCACATCTTTAATTGTTGATAATCACTATTTGTTAACAGGAGATATTTTATTTGTTGAATCAATCGGCCGGCCAGACTTGGCTGGAAAAGCCGGGGACTGGGCAGAGGATTTACGTAACACGTTGCATGAAAAATACAAACAAATATCAGGTGACTTGATTGTTCTTCCAGCTCACTTTTCGACAGTCAGTGAATTAGGCGATCAAGGGCAGGTTCAAGCTAAGCTGAGTGATGTATATAAAAAGAATGCCGATTTAAATCTGTATGAAAATGAGTTCAGACGTGTTGTATCAGAAAACCTGCCGCCACAGCCAAATGCCTATCGGGAAATTCGGCAAACCAACATGGGCAAAATAATGCCGGATGCTGACAGACAAAGTGAGATGGAAATTGGACCAAACCGTTGTGCGGTTCATGGATGAATATAGATTTGAAGATAGGGAGAGATAAAACATGAAATCAGATAAAGTCATAGATGCTAAAGGATTCGCGTGCCCGATGCCAATTGTGAAAACAAAAAAAGCGATGGATGAATTGCAATCCGGAGAAGTGTTAGAAGTACATGCCACTGATAAAGGGGCAAAAAGTGATCTGACAGCATGGGCGAAGTCAGGCGGTCATGAGTTGCTTCAAGGTACTGAGGAAGATGGTGTACTAAAGTTTTGGCTTAAAAAAGGTTAAGGTGATAAAAGGGGGACTATTCCCCTTTTTATTGAAGGAAAGGGGGAAAGCCGGTGGACATCTCTTTTATTCTTCTCATATTTTTCATCGGATTTGTTGGCTCTTTTATGTCCGGAATGCTTGGTGTCGGCGGGGCAATTATTAATTACCCTCTATTATTATATATTCCTGTGTTATTAGGGTTTACAGGTTTTAATGCTCACCAGGTTTCAGGTATTGTCGCAGCCCAGGTTTTTGTTGCAACATTTTCCGGTGTATGGGCTTACCGGAAAGGCGGTTACTTAAATAAAGAACTGATCTCCATCATGGGATTAAGTATTTTGATCGGCAGTCTGATCGGTGGTTATGGGTCACATTTTTTCTCTGAAGACACCATAAACCTGGTTTACGGATTATTGGCGATTATCGCTGCCATCATGATGTTTATTCCAAAGACAGGAACAGAAGCTCATCAAAGTGATCACGTTCGCTTTCCAAAGATATTAACCTCAATCATGACTTTTGCAGTCGGTTTGGCTTCGGGCATAGTCGGTGCGGGCGGAGCTTTTCTGCTTGTTCCGCTCATGTTAGTCGTTTTAAAAATACCTACACGAATCACAATCGCAACATCGCTCGCAGTTACATTTATTTCATCGATTGGAACAACAGCTACAAAGCTCGTCATTGGACAGGTGCCCATTGTGCCGGCTTTGGTTGCAATGGCTGCCAGTCTGATTGCATCCCCGCTAGGTGTTTTCATTGGCAAGAAAGTGAATGCTAAAGTTCTTCAAGGTATTTTGATATTCGTTATTTTGCTTACAACAGTGAAAATTTGGGTTGATATCTTACTGTATTGACCGTTTTGAAGGAGGAATTGGATGAAAGAGGCTGTAGAACTAACTTCAATGGTGTCAATTGAGAAATTTATAACTGATCATCAATTAAGTTTTATATATATATCAAGACCTCAATGCACAGTCTGTCACGCTGTTCTGCCTCAGCTTAGAGCGCTGTTGGCCCGCTTTCCAAAGATCAAATTAGGACATATAAATGCTGACATAGTGGAGGAGGTTGCCGGCAGGTTTTCAGTTTTCACAGTTCCTGTGCTTCTTTTGTTTATTGAGGGAACCGAATGTCTAAGAGAAGCGCGTTTTGTTCATTTTGAACAGCTTGAACAGAAGCTAAAAAGAATCTATCAGTTGTACGAGGTAATAGATAGCTGAGGGAGGGGCCATGATGTGTCAAAAACCGACTTTTTTTGAACGGTATAAAGAAGAAGGAATCTCAATGGAAAGCGGCTATTTAAGGCAGATCTTCGACCACTTGCAGGATGGAATCATCATGATGGATCAGGAACGCAGAATTCTGGTGATGAACCCGTCCGCAGAGAAGATGACGGGATGGAAATTAGGGGACAAGGTTCCGTATTGTTCCTACTGCCAAACGAGAAAATTGGAAGCGGGAGAAGCGCGTTGTTATTTGCTGGCCAAGCGGGAAGTTCCTTATTTTCTTTCTTCGATGCCCACCTATGAAGGGCGATTCGTCGACATGGAGATGAGTACGGCTGTCATTTCTGAAAACGGCGATCAAATGGAAGTTCTTTTGGTTCTGAAAGATTTAACGATAAAGAAAAAGGAAGAGGAAGCGCGGATCTCCAAGCTTGTTCTGCAAAAAACGCTAGAAACTCAGGAAAACGAACACAAGCGGCTGGCCCAGGAACTGCACGATGGCGTAGGGCAATCGCTTTATTCGGTTTCAGTAGGTATTCAAGCGATTCAATCGCGCATGGAGCAGGAAGAAACATTTAGAGAGTACATGCAGGAAATCATCGATGAATTGGAAAAGGCGATCCAAGATGTCAAGCTCTACGCTCTCCAGCTGCGGCCGCACAGTCTCGATCAGCTGGGGCTGATTCCTGCTGTCGAGCACCTTGTGTCCAGCTTAAACAAGACGCATCAGGATGTTTCTATTACGTTTGCCTCAAGCAATGTCAGCAATCGCTTGCTGCCGATTTTTGAAATCAATTTGTACCGAATTATTCAGGAGGCGCTGCATAATGCCCTGAAATATTCGCAGGCGACACTTATTGAAGTCATACTGCACAAAGAAGACGGCGAGCTCGTTTTGATCATTCAGGACGATGGCATTGGTTTTGAACGCGGGCTGACAGAGGAAGGCCTGGGGTTCAAACATATGAAAGAGAGAGTCGATCAGATGGATGGAAGTCTTCGAATTCACTCTGCACTTCAGAGAGGAACGACGATTAAAGTGAAAGTACAGGACAAGGAGGGGAAGGGGGAGTGATCAGGGTATTGCTGGTCGATGACCACATGATGATTCGCAAGGGCATCCGTGTCCTTTTGGAAGGCTTTTCTGGAATTGAGATTGCGGGAGAAAGCAATAATGGCAACGAAGCCGTTCTTAGCGCCGGACAGTTGAAGCCGGATGTCGTGCTGATGGATTTGTCGATGCCAAACGGGGTGGACGGATTCACAGCGAGCACTGCGATCCGAAAGATGAACCCTTCTGTTAAAATCGTGATTTTGACCATGCATGATGAAGAAATTTTTATCCAAAAAGCGATAGAGGCGGGGGCCCATGGATACGTTTTAAAAAACAGTCATTATCAGTTGCTTTATCAGGCAATTGTCGAAGTGTACAGGGGCAATCTCTTCTACAAGACATCTGTATCGCCAGACATCATTGATCAATGGCTGAATTCAGATTCCCAAAAGCCGCCTTCTGTTTTAACTGTTCGCGAAAAGGAGATTCTCAGATTCATTGTGCTGGGTTATGCCAATAAGGAGATTGCCGATAAACTCTCAATCAGTGTCAAAACCGTCGAAAATCATAAAACAAATATGATGCAGAAATTAAAACTGGACTCGAAACACGAATTAATCCAATATGCGATCAAAAACAAATATCTCGATCTGACGTTCTAACATACTACCTCTTAACCTTGTCAGCTTGGGAAGACGGGGCTCAAATAAAAGTAGGGGAGTTCCCCTATACAAAAAAAGGAAGATGGATGGTAACTTAAAAAACGAGAGACACATCTTTAAGACAAACAGCAACTTTTTAAAACAAAAGGTGGTTGACTATGGCAAGACAAGCTCGTTATACCATTGTCATTGTAGGAGCAGGGACTGCTGGCATCTCTGTCGCCGCCCGTCTCGTCCGGGCTTCTAAAAAACTCAAAGGACAAATTGCCATCATTGACCCGCAAACAAAGCACTACTACCAGCCTTTGTGGACATTAGTCGGAGGCGGCGCAGCGAAGAAGGAAGAGTCCGAGCGCGATTTAGCTTCCCTGATTCCTGCCGGGGTAGACTTGATCGGCGATGCTGTAACGGAGTTTCGGCCGAATCAGAACACACTTCTTACAAAACAAGGAACGGTCGTATCCTACGATTATCTCGTGGCAGCAGCCGGTTTGCAAATCGATTGGGCCGGGGTCAAAGGTTTGAAAGATGCGGTTGGAAAAAACGGGGTTTGCAGCAACTATTCATATCATACGGTAGACAGCACTTGGGAAAATATCCGCAATTTCAAAGGCGGAACCGCCATTTTCACTCATCCTGATTCTCCCGTGAAATGCGGGGGAGCTCCGCAAAAAATTATGTACTTAGCAGACGACTATTTTCGCAAGTCAAATGTTCGCAATCAATCGGACATGATTTTTGCATCGGCGAAATCAACCATTTTTGATGCCCCCAAATACGCAAATGCGCTCGAAAAAGTCGTCCGGCGCAAGGATATCCAAACGATGTACAAGAGAAATCTAATCGAAATTCGGCCTGATTCAAAAGAAGCCTTGTTCGAAAACTTGGATACGGGAGAGCAGGAAGTATTAGCATATGATCTTCTTCATGTGACGCCGCCGATGAAAGCGCCTCTATTCATCAAAGAAAGTGCATTGGCGGATGCCGGCGGCTGGGTCGATGTTGATCCGTACACTCTGCAGCACAAAAAGTTTGCCAATGTTTTCGGAATTGGTGACTGTGCCAACCTGCCGACGTCCAAAACAGGAGCTGCAGTTCGTAAACAGGCTCCGGTTGTGGTGCGAAATCTGTTGTCCTTGATCAAAGGATTATCATTAGATGCAAAGTACGATGGATATACCTCGTGCCCCTTGGTTACAGGATACAACAAACTCGTGCTGGCCGAGTTTGACTATCACAAGGTGCCGCAAGAAACGTTTCCATTTGATCAGTCCAAGGAACGATTCAGCATGTACCTGTTAAAAAGAAGATTGCTGCCCATCATGTATTGGAATGGCATGTTAAAAGGACTGATGTGATGCGAACTCAAAAAAGGATATATTCCGATAAATGTTTCAAGAGGGGGAATACAACATGTTATTGCGCTATTTTTACGATGAAAAACTAGCCCATGCATCCTATCTGGTTGGCTGCCAAAAAACAGGGGAGGCGATTGTCATTGATCCCGGCCGCAATCTGAAACCATATTTGCAAGCAGCCGAAGATGAAGGGCTAAACATCACAGCGGCCGCAGAAACCCATATTCACGCCGACTTTGTTTCCGGCGCTCGCGAACTCGGCGCTACACATCAAGCGAAGCTGTATCTTTCCGATGAAGGAGACGCAGACTGGAAATACCAATATGTCGATGAATTGAACCATCAACTTGTAAAAGACGGCGATCGCTTTTCCATCGGAAACCTGATGTTTGAGGTTATGCATACTCCCGGCCATACCCCGGAAAGCATTTCCTTCCTGTTGACGGACGGCGGAGGAAATGCGGATCGTCCTATCGGCATCTTTACAGGAGATTTCGTCTTTGTGGGCGACATCGGCAGACCCGATTTGCTCGAAAAAGCGGCGGGGATCAAAGGAACGTCAGAATCGGGGGCAATAGAGATGTTCAAGTCCCTCGGAACGTTTAAACAACTCCCGGATTACTTGCAGGTTTGGCCGGCTCATGGCGCAGGCAGCGCTTGCGGCAAGGCATTGGGAGCCATTCCAACTACGACTGTCGGCTACGAAAAGATGTTTAACTGGGCAATGGCATACACCGATGAAGAAGAATTTGTTAAAGCCTTGCTTGACGGACAACCTGAACCGCCAAAGTATTTCGCTGTGATGAAACGAGTAAATAAAGAAGGTCCTGCATTGCTCAAAGATCTTTCTGCTGTTCCAGAGATTACGTCGATTGAACAAGTGAAAGATTTGCAGGGAAAAGAGCAGATTGTGGATACCCGCCCTTCCCGAGAATTTGCTGAAGGGCATATCAAAGGCACAATCAATATTCCATTCAACAAGGCGTTTACGAACTGGGCGGGCTGGCTCATCGACTACAATCGTCCTGTGTACTTCATAACGAATCCGGCCGAAGTGAACGAACTCCTGGAAGCGCTGCGCTCTGTGGGCATTGACAATGCGGCAGGGATTATAGATCAGGACAAAATCCTGGCAAGCGGTGCTTTTTCACTTGAATCGTACGCGGAGATTACACCACCTGAAATCGCAAAATTAGTCGATGACGGATTCGTGCACGTGCTTGATGTTCGCAATCTGACTGAATGGCAGGAAGGTCATATTCCGAATGCACAACACATCATGTTGGGAACGCTTCAAGAACGTCTGGATGACATTAGAAAAGACTGTCCAATCCTTGTGCAATGCCATTCCGGAGCCCGATCTGCAATAGGGGCCAGCATCCTGCAAGCTAACGGCGGTTTCAAACAAGTTTTGAGTTTGAGCGGCGGCATTGTCCAATGGCAGAAAGACGGTCTTGCCATTTCAACCCCTTGCAGCGGATTTTAATGAAAGAAAATTTCTGCTCAAGTCATGGAATAAAGAGTCAAGAGGCCGATATTGTCTTACTCCCGGCCTCTGACTGATATTATTTCCGCTTTTCCTTCTCCGTCCGATCAAACCTCTGAAACATTTCCACAGCCCCGCTTCTTCGCGTTTTATCTTCCTTCGAATCATGGCCGACGATGACTTCTTTTTCTCTCTCCTTATGGATGTCGATGTATGATTCACTTTTCAAGTTTCATACCTGAACTTGCTGGTGACGATGAAGCTTTCGTTTTCCGATCCTGAGGACATCGTAAGGGTGATTTCGTTGCCACTCGACGGTTATTCGTTTTGTACGGATAAAGAGACCGTTCAGGGAGAGTTTATGGTCATGATCTGTATACAAGTTCAGGTGGCGGATTAAACATTGCACTTGGAGATGGCTTAGTATGTCGCATATCTGTTGTTTTTTCCAGCACAATCCCTGAGAATACGGCTATATTCAAGACTTATATACACTCCATCGACCGCGAAATTGCTATAATGTGGTTAATTTCCATTCGCATTTCGGTGATCAGAAGAACCATGAACATAAAGAATAGAAACTAAAAAGAAAGGATGAGATTAATGAAGGAATATTTTTCAATCGGGGAAACAGCCCGTCTAAATAACATTTCCATTCAAACATTACGCTATTATGATAAGATCGGAATTTTCAAGCCTCAATGCACAGACCGGGATAATGGCTATCGATATTACCATGTTAAGCAGTTCTTTTATTTAGATATTATAAAATATCTCAAATCTATTAAAACGCCGTTGGGAGAAATTAAGCGCATGATCTCACATACATGTACCCCCGAACTGATGCAAGCCTTTCTTGAGGAGCAAGAAAGCGTGATTGAGCGTGAGATGGAAAGACTCGAATGTGCCAGGCAATTGCTTCAAAGAAGAAAGAACCAGCTTAATGAACAATTGGAGATCCGCACTAAAAAAGAAGAAGGTCTGGTTTATGTTCGACATATAGGAGGCCAAACCATTTTAAAAGCAACGGCACCTCAAGTGAATCCTCATGACCAATCAGATTTGTACTACCGAAAATTGGCTGAAGTTCTTGAAGAAAGTGGAGATATCGTTGATAACTATTATGGACTGATTTATGATTTAAAGCCTTATAAAGATTCCGGTGACATTTATTGCAACAGCGTTTATACGACGATTTATGATGGAGTAAAGATAGATACAGGGGAACAAAACATGAGGTTAGATACAATCCCATCCGGCGAATATGTATGTATTTCATTTGATTGCACGGCAACAAATTATTTTGACTACTATCAAAAACTGTACCATTTTATTGAATCACATGGTATTCAAACGGATGGAAAAGTATATCAAGTTTCTTTTCCAAATAGCTATAACTCATTAAAAGAAGAAGACTTCCTCACAGAATTTAGAGTGCGGAAAAAATAACAATCCCCTTGACCCTATAGTTGCTATAGGGTTTATGATTTATGCATCGTTCTGATGAATATTCGAAAGGGAGGATGTATAAAAATGGCAGAAAATAAGACGCTTCGGTTACTCATGCCAAAAAGCCTGCTGGAAGCCCATTTATTAAATTCTAAACGAATGGTTCATCTGAAGAAGTACCTGGCGACTTAGATGTGTGCCTCTCAAATTTAATGAATCTAAAACAAAAGGAGCGATGAAGATGAGAGCACCGATAGATGAACCCATTTGGTACGCTTACCCTGGAATGGTAGCTGTCGTTACGGCTCAATATAAAGGTGAAAAAAACGCAATGGCTTCCGGGTGGCATACGTATATTGGATCTTCTCCCGGAATGTATGGGATATCGATAAATAAAGAGACATATACTTACAAATTGATTGAGAAAAGCGGCGTTTTCGGTGTGAATTTTCTTCCGGGGAGATGTTCGGAACTCATTCAAGCATTAGGCACCCATAGCGGCAGAGATTTAAATAAGTTTGAAGCATTTCATATTCAATACGAAGAAGGACTAAAAGCTGAGATACCGATTTTAACTGATGCGTATTTCGCTTATGAGTGTAAAGTACACAGTGTTTCCACTTTAGGCGATCAAGAGTGGATTGCGGGAGAAGTTTTACAGAGATATCAAGATCAAGAGCTTTTCTTAAAAAATGGTATGCCGAATTTAGAGAAATTGGATGTTCCGCTTCATATTGGAGGGGCCAGCTATCGAATATTAAATAGTCAAGCAGAGGAGCGTCAACACGTTTTTTATCCCAAAACTGATTGAAACATTCAGGTTTCTCCGCATAGAGTAGAGGAAACCAATCAATGAATGTATCTGCAGCGGACTCCGCTGGAACTCATTGACTTATACGAAGTAAAAAAGAGACCAAAGACCGCAACGCTTCTCTTTAAGAAGGCTTTGCGGTCTTTTTATATTTCTAAGGCTCAATTCATTTTACCCTCCAAAAGGTATTTAAATTTCCATTTGCAGACTATCTGTTTTTGTTTTGGGAAAATTGCAAGTTAAAATTCATCTTCATTAATCCTATTATTAAGTTGCTTTTGTTGTCTTAATTTCATAGGCATGATAAAATTCCAAATAACCAAACATCCTATGTTTGATAAATGCATTACAGGAGGATAGACACATGCTTCAGAAAACAAACCGGCAGACGCTGGTTGAGCAAGTCGCAATACAAATAGAAAGTATGATCGAATCTGGTAAGTGGGGTGTCGGGATGCGCATTCCTGCCGAGCCGGAGTTGATGAACGAGTTGAATGTTAGCCGCAATACATTAAGGGAAGCAATTCGGGCATTGATACATGCGGGACTCTTGAAGACGAAACAAGGTGACGGAACTTATGTCTGCTCTTCAAGTGCCTTGGGAGCCGTGTTGAAAAAACGCATTTTGCGATCAGATACGCTGCAAACATTAGAAGTTCGATATGCACTCGAACGAGAGGGAGCTCATCTTGCTGCACAACGCAGAACCGATGACGAGGCGCGCGACCTTCTTCTTCTGCTGGAACGCTGCGAGGCAGCGGCAGAACTCGGTGACATTGATAGCTTTGTAGCGGCCGATATTGATCTGCATCAAAATATTGTCAAGGCATCTCATAATGAAATATTGATTGAAATATACAGCCATATCGCCGAAGCGTTACAAGATTCGATCACAAGCCTGACCCGTTATGAAGTAGATGCGGATTTCTTGGAAATGCACCGTCAACTGGTCGAAGCGATTGTTGGTCAAAACGCTGCTCGTGCCGTGGAAGCAGTTCATCGCTATATCGGGGAATCGAAGGATGTTATTGCCGGTGAAGAGGGGGAGCGGCTATGAGCGTACAAAGTGGTACAAAGCCAACTGAGGCAAAGCTTTCGTTCTCATTGAGTTTGCCGATCATCATAGGCATTGTCCTTATTTCACTAACGATGCGGTCACCGCTGACATCGGTAGGCCCACTGGTAGGTTCGATTCGCGAGTCCCTTGGATTATCAAATACTGCGGCAGGCTTGCTCACGACATTGCCGTTGCTTGCTTTCTCGCTTCTTTCCCCCTTCGCACCTATCTTGGCGCGCCGCTTCGGGATGGAACGGATTATACTTTATGCATTGGTTCTGCTCATGATAGGTATCGCTGTCCGCTCTCTGTCCGCAACAGTTCCTTTGTTTGCAGGCACCGTTTTGCTTGGGCTTGCGATTGCGGTGTGCAACGTGCTAATTCCAGGTCTGGTTAAACGGGATTTTTCTCATAATGTCGGTTTGATGACAGGACTGTATTCAGTATCGATGAATTTATGCGGTGCGATAGCCTCCGGTGTAAGCGTCCCGCTCGCCCGCAATCTCGGTTTTGGCTGGAATGGCGCACTTGGAATCTGGGGTCTGCTCGCTCTGATAGCCGCACTATTCTGGTTTCCTAAAGCGCGGGCGAGTCACGCGTCAGCCGGAATAACAACTAGCGGTGCGTCGACGCGGCGAAGTCTGTGGCGTTCACCGTTGGCATGGATAATTACACTTTTTATGGGATTGCAGTCTTTGCTTTTCTATGTATTGATCGCTTGGTTACCTGAAGTCATGACAAGCCGGGGCTTGAATGAAGACAGCGCTGGCTGGATGCTATCGTTGTTTCAATTCGCTTCACTTCCCGTATCATTCATCGTACCAATCGTTGCGGGACGCATGAAGAACCAGCGTTTGCTGGTTGTCATCATGACTGTCCTGTTTTTTGTTTCATTAGGTGGCCTTTATTTCGGCGATAATGCACTTATTTTATTATGGACAATTTTACTCGGAATTGCTGGGGGATGTGCGTTCAGTTTGGCTATGATCTTTTTAAGCTTGCGGACGAAAGATGCCACCGATGCGGCTTCTTTGTCTGGTATGTCCCAATCTGTCGGATATTTGCTGGCTGCAACAGGACCGACCTTGTTTGGTTTGCTCCATGATGTCACGGCAAGCTGGAATCTCCCAATATTACTGTTGCTTATGGTCAGCATTCTGCTGTTCATATTCGGTCTGGGCGCGTCAAAAAATCAAACGGTATAAAGGGCTCTGTTTCAGCAAAGCTCTTGCTGAAAGAGCTCATGAACTGCCCAGAATAAATAAAAATAACTTGAATTGGTGTAAGTCAAATCAATTGCAATAGCTAGGTTGAGGGCCTGGTGAAATAAAAGGGAAGCCGGAACTTATGGACCGGCTTCTTCTTCATTTCCCCTTCTTCCGCTTCTCCGCCTGGTAAAGCTAATGAAATATCTACTGTAACTTAAGGAATGTTTAAGGGCGATCACAAGTAGATACTAGATCAGGCCAAAGGTATCAATTCGATTGTTTATTACTAAGCCTATGTATTTCACGAGCCATTGATTCCAAAATATACATAACGGGGATTTGCGTAGTAATATTAGCATTTTCAAACCACTCTTCCGTCACGTAATACGAGATATTAATGTCGGATATTCTGGCAATGGTGGAGTGCTTATGATTTGTAATACTGATCACTTTACTTCCTTCTTGCTTGAGCTGATGAAGATGAGTGACTGTAGAATGGCCTTCACCTGAGACGGATAAAGCAATCGTGATGCTATTGCGGCGGAATTGGGAATGTGTCGGAAAGTAAGGATCTTTAATATACATTGAAAATTTGCCTAAACATGAGAAGTACCTTGCTCCATACTCGGCAAGAATACCTGAGCTTCCTACGCCGATAAAAATGACACTCTCCGCTTTGGTAATTAGAAGCGCGGCCTCCGCAATCTTTTCTTCAATGTCTCCTTTTAACGTTCTCTCAAAAAACTCGGCTATTGAATGTTGGGAACTCTTCAATACCGTCTTTTTATCTTTTTCTAACTGCATTTTAAGCTTTACTTTAAATTCCGAAAAACCCTCACAATTTAGTTTTTTACAGAAACGCAGAATGGAGGCTGTTGATACGTGCGTTTCATCTGCCAATTCGCGGATTCGCATATAGACGACTTTCTCGCCATTTTGACAAATGTAATTATATAAAGAAGTTTCCAGTTCATTAAACGAAGCGATGATCTCATGGGTAAACATGTATGCGGGGCTCTCCTTCCCTTGACCCTTTTTGCTAACTTCATCTTAGCATACCTGCTTCCTAAGAAACATAGTGTTACATATGTGCAACAAATGACTTCTTGTATGATTAAAAACAACATGTTACCGGCTTATTTACCGGCTTGCTCATCTGCAGATACAATTGATCCATAAGTACTTTTGCTAAATTACCCGGAGGTGTAAAGAGGATGACACAAGGAATTAAAATTGTCACGATAGGCGGGGGATCGAGTTATACTCCTGAATTAGTAGAAGGGTTTATCAAACGGTACGATGAATTGCCGGTTCGAGAATTATGGCTGGTAGATATTGAAGCGGGAAAAGAAAAATTAGAAATCGTCGGAAACCTTGCGAAAAGAATGATTGAAAAAGCCGGTCTTCCAATTGAAATTCATTTAACGCTTGACAGGAGATCAGCTTTACACAATGCCGATTTTGTTACGACTCAGTTTCGCGTAGGGCTGCTTGATGCCCGTGCAAAGGATGAAAGAATACCTTTAAGTCATGGAGTTTTAGGCCAAGAAACAAACGGACCGGGCGGATTGTTTAAGGGACTGCGTACCATTCCGGTTATATTGGATATTGTAAAAGATATGAAAGAGCTATGTCCGGATGCCTGGTTAATCAACTTTACAAATCCTGCCGGAATGGTGACCGAAGCTGTCCTTCGCTACACTGACCATAAGAAAATCGTCGGCTTATGCAATGTTCCAATCGGAATTGAGATGGGGATCGCCAAGCTTTTGGATGTCGATCATTCACGGGTTCGCATTGATTTCGCCGGTCTCAATCATATGGTATATGGATTGGATGTATACGTCGACGGAGTCAGTGTAAAAGAGAAAGTGATGGAGCTGTTATCAGATCCGGAGAACAGCAGTTTTGTAAAAAACATCGAAGGGCAAGGCTGGGAGCCGGAATTTATTCGGGCCTTAAATGTATTAACCTGTCCATATCATATGTACTATTATAAGACAGATGAAATGCTGCAAAAAGAATTGGAAAACTTTAAAAAGGGAACAACGAGAGCTGAAGTCGTTCAGAAGCTTGAAGAGGAATTATTTGAGCTGTACAAAGATCCCGACCTGGCCGTTAAACCGCCTCAATTAGAGGAGCGCGGCGGTGCGTATTACAGCGACGCAGCCGTTCGTCTCGTTTCGTCTATCTATAACGATAAACGTGATATTCAGCCGGTTAACACAATCAACAATGGAGCGATTGCAAGTATTCCGGATGACTCTGCGGTTGAAATAAGCTGTGTGATTACAAAGGAGGGTCCAAGGCCAATCGTTCATGGTGATCTGCCAGTTGCAGTCCGGGGACTCGTTCAGCAAATCAAGTCATTTGAACGAGTAGGCGCCGAAGCCGCTGTAACAGGAAGCTATGATACAGCTTTGCTGGCGATGACGATCAATCCGCTTGTCCCTTCTGATAAAATCGGCAAAGCGATTTTAGATGAAATGCTTGAAGCGCATAAAGAGCATTTGCCAAGGTTTTTTAAAAAAATAGAAGCATAAGGGGGGAGCAGTTGGTTAAATTGGGCGTTCACTTTATGTTCAGCTGATAAGGAGGAAAAAGTGAGCATAAAACTAATAGCGGTTGATATGGATGGAACATTTTTGGACGATGACATGAAATATAACAATGATCGTTTTATGAAACAATATCATGAATTAAAAGCACGGGGAATAAAATTTGTGGTTGCAAGCGGCAATCAATATGATCAGCTTAAATCCTTTTTTCCATCAATTGAAAATGAAATAGCTTTCGTTGCTGAGAACGGTGCTTACGTAATAGATTCGGGAAAAGAAATATTCTCAGGCGAAATGTCTAAAGAAACGATAAAAAAAGTTATCGATGTTATAGAAAAGTATGAATACACAAATCTAATTGTTTGCGGAAAAAAAAGTGCTTATATACATGAAGATGTTCGCGACGATGCATATAAGCATGCTCGTAAATATTATCATAAACTGCAAAAAGTGCCTCATTTCGAAAATCTGAATGATAAAATATTCAAGTTCGCCACAAGCTTTTCCACGAAGGATGTTTCAGGACTTTTACGCGGCTTGAAAAAGTCAATCGGTTCTCTCGTTACTCCCGTATCAAGCGGACACGGCGACATCGATTTGATTATACCCGGCCTTCATAAAGCAAGCGGGATTAAAATCCTTCAAAAGCGGTGGGGCATTCGTAATTATGAGTCAGCTGCATTTGGAGACAGCGGAAACGACCTGGAGATGATTTCCACTGTTCAGTATGGAATAGCAATGGAGAATGCCCAGAAAATGATTAAAGATGCTTCCCGATATATAACACAATCCAATAACGAGGAAGGTGTCTTAAATGCCATAGACGCCATTCTTAAAAATGAAGAACCGTTTATATCATAATTCTAAAATGGAAAAAGCTTATGAAATGTCTTATCGCTTCATAGGCTTTTTTTGTTGAAAAATAGATGTTTCAATACCTTAGCTGCATAAGTTTCGCTTTAATTGAAAGCTTAATGAAATAGACGCCGGATTGTTAGGCCGGCTTCTGCGAGATCACTTTCTCTAGGCTTTCTTCCTTCTCCGCCCGGAAAAAACCATGAAATATCTTCATTAACGCGCGCTTTTCAATCCGGGGCATGTTGCTCCGCGAAATCCCGAGCTCCTTTAGCGAAGAAAGATTTGCCCTTAGACATCGAAAAGGTTGAAGAGGAGTTAAAAATAGGTCAAGTGAAAAATTACAATTCATTGATACCTTTAGCACAAACTGCACTTAAACCAATTTTTGAATTTACTAGTAAAGATGGAATAATTGGAGATCATCACAGATACATTAAAGAGTGTAGTGCTTCTTACGATGAGTTAGTTAATAAAATTATTTCAAAAGTTTAGCACTTTTCGGAGTGCTTTTTATGTTCTCTGTAAAGCGGGTTCAAAGTAACACAACTCAGAAAGAGATAGCGTGTGAATGTAGATAACTTAAAAGCACATACAAACACCAAGAGATTATGTTAAAGGAATGAAATACAAGGGGCTTGAAAAGCACGGGATGTCAGTGAACACCATCAAGTCATAGGTAAGAGGGTATAGTTGGGAAAGAAAAAAGTGTGCATACAAAGAAATGTTTGAAAGTTCCAAGCAAATATACGATTGATGGTTCTGTTGGCGGTGGCATAATTATTTCAGGTTCGTTTTAAATCTAGTGGAAAGCCAATTTTTAGATTGGATTATTGTCCGGTTAAAACAGAAGGACCTTACAAACTGCATTACCATGTGCCGCCTAACATGAAGAAACATCATATCATTTTTAAAGGGGGACTTCCTTTGGACTGTGATGATGCACAACATCTGCATATTTAGTTACAATAAAAAAGGACTAGATCTTGAAACAATAGGATTAAAACCCCTAGACGTTGATGTGTAGGACATTTTTTATTTCGAACCAACTTTGAAGTTCTCAAGGATCGACTCTTTTGGTTGTAAGATATTATCAAAATCAAGCAGAGATTTAAGCATTGAACATGCTTTCAAATATTTTGAACTTTAAATCGATCAAGAGTTGAATAAACATTTTTATCAGATCCTCTCTATTTAGAGGATCTGAGTTTAAAAAATGGTCATTTCAATCTAAAAAAAATGGGCGGATTTTTAACCTTAGCCTCTGACAATCACTTCCCCCTTCGCCTTCTTCCGCTTCTCCTTCTTCGCCCGGTAAAACTCACATCTTCATCAGCGCCCGCTTCTCAGGTTCGGACACTACTCCGGTAAATTCCTTTGCAATTTCCCGCTGTGTTCTTTCTTCAAATCAAGTCCGGAGCGGGCGACGATGAATTCTTTTTCTCTCGCCTGAGGTTGCCGATGGGATTTTTTTGCTTTTGTAAGCTGGATTTGGATGGTTTCGATATACGCAAACAATTATTCAGTGGTTTATTTACGGTTAAAAATATTGCCCATCTTTGTGGCCAAAATAAAAAAGATGCAAATAAGTGTGATGAATAATCAATCTATTATATAAAAAAATATATTTTTATTCCGTTTTTGTATAAAAAATTATATAATGAATTCAAGAGTTAAATCACTTGTAGATGAATGCAGGTAAATGAAAGTTAGGTGTTCAGGTTTTGACTGAAGCAAAACAGGTTTTAAAAAGTTACATACCATTTGCAAAAACGATAGGGGAAATGTTTGGTGCAAATTGTGAGGTTGTCATTCATGATTTGACAACCCCCCAGTCTTCCGTCATTTTTACAATGAACAACCATGTGACGGGAAGAGAGGTTGGCCAATCCTTTGACCACTTGGTGAAAAAGGTTCTTTTATCCAATGAATTTAAAGAGGATTACTTAGCTGGATATGAAATTCAAACAGATGATGGGAGAACAATAAAATCATCGACTACCCTCATTAGAGATGGCCAGCAGCAGGTGATTGGGGCTTTTTGCATCAATTACGACATGAATGTAATGATTCAAATGAAAGAAATGTTAGATGCATTTATGCCCGGTGTTGAAAAGAAAAATCAAATACAAACTTCGAATACGGCGGAGCAGGAAGCTTCGATTCAGAATGTAGAAGAGATCACGAACCAGTTAATTGAACAAATTGTGGCGAATCGCAAACATTCCCTGATGAAACGCCGGGAAAAAATCGAGCTGATCAGATTTATGGATGAAAAGGGAATATTCCTCATGAAAGGTGCCATTGATAAAGTAGCAGAACAACTAGGCATTTCAAAGGTAACCGTCTATAGCTATTTGGATGAAGTGAAAAAAAGACAATCGGAGTGAGCGGAGTGGAGAGTATTTTCGAAGCAGGGAATTTAAAATCGAACGGTCATTATGCATTAGCTGTAATTCATCAAAACACGGTCTATGTATCAGGACAATTTGCCATTGACCCAATCACGCAGGAAAAGAAATTTGGTACCATTGAAGAAGAGACTTTACAGGCATTGTCAAATATAGAGTATATCTTAAAAAAAGCCGGCAGTCATAAAGGCAAAATTGTAAAGATGACCCTATATCTACACGATATCAATTTATTAGACCGTGTTGACAATGTCTGCCAGGATTTTTTTCGCGATTATCGCCCAGCACGGTCAGTTGTTCCGACGAACGAGCTGCATTACGGTTTTCAGGTTGAAATTGAAGCAAGCGCCAGTCTGTAATATATTTTTTTGCCTAAAGCATATAAAAAAATATATAACATATAAAAAAATATATAACATATAAAAAAATATATAATAGGAGGTCTAAAAATAATGGAACAGTATCAATGTCATTCCTGCCGTACGAAATACAATGTATCTGAACAGGTGTGGAAATGCCAGTGTGGCGGAGTGTTAGACCTTGTAAAAGAAAAAGTAGAATGGTCCGATTCAAAAGTGCTCAAAGATATTCCTTCTATGTGGAGATATATTGATGCTATGCCATTTGATCGCGACTCCGCCATATGGAGCGGCATCACGATGGGGGAGGGATACACGCCTTTAATCGTGTTAGACAGCGGGGAGCCGAATACTTTTGTGAAAGTGGACTATATGATGCCTACTTTGTCTTTTAAAGATCGCGGTGCTGCTGTATTAATAGCTAAGGCAAAGGAGCTGGGAGTGAAGCATGTAATAGCTGACAGCAGCGGAAATGCGGGGACATCTATTGCAGCTTACACCAAGCGGGCTAACATCGCATGTGACATATTTCTTGGGAAGGGTACATCACCTAAGAAAATCGCGCAGGTGAAAGCGCATGGAGCCAACGTTCGCGAAATTGAAGGCACAAGAGAAGATGTGGCCGAAGCAGCGCAAAAGGCTGTGAATATAGAGAAAAAGTTCTATGCAAGTCACGTTTTTAATCCATATTTCTATGAAGGAACAAAAACGTATGCCTTTGAGATTTGGGAACAAATGAATGGAGCGCCGGATACGCTTATTATTCCAGTTGGCAATGGTACATTATTGCTTGGGGTTTACTATGGATTTAAAGAATTACTAGAGAACAAATGTATAGACAAAATGCCAAGGCTTGTTGCGATACAGGCAGAGAATTGTGCGCCGTTGGCAAAGGCATTTATCAACAATCAACAAGTTGCTCAACCCGTCGAAAACAGGGGAACACTTGCAGAGGGCATCTCGATTGCCAAACCGGCAAGATCAGCTCAAATATTAGAAGCCATCCGTGCCACAAAAGGTCACATCATTACAACCAATGAGGAAGAGATTCTAAAAGCTCGTACAGCATTAGCAAGTAAAGGCTTTTATGTTGAGCCAACAACAGCGGCTAACTATGCAGGATATTTAAAATACGATCATTCTTCTGATGAAAAAATCGTGATTCCATTATGCGGGGCTGGGATTAAATCTAATTAGGAACGAAGAGAGAGAAACCTTTAATATGAAAATGGGGGAGTTAGCATGGAAAACAAGAAAATCATTTTACTGAGTACCGGCGGTACAATTGCAAGTAAGCCTGACCCTGAAACAGGTCTATTAGAAGCAGGTGCTATGACAGGTGAAGAGCTTTCTGAAATGTGCCGACTGCCTTCTCATATAGATATTGAAATTAAGTCAGTCTTTCAATTACCCAGCAGCCATATGACATTTCATCACCTTAAAATTTTAAAAGAAAATATAGAGAGCTTTTTCCGGAATGAAGATGTTGCCGGAATTGTGATACCGCATGGGACAGATACCCTTGAAGAGACTTCGTATTTCCTTGATCTGGTTATTTCTGATGATCGGCCGGTCGTGTTAACGGGGTCACAAAGAGGACCGACACTTGACGGTACAGATGCATTTGTGAACCTAAGACAAGCTTTCTTATTAGCGGCACATCCTGATGCGAGAGGATTAGGGGTAACAGTGTTGTTTAATGAGAGGGTCTTTGCTGCTCGATATGTGAAAAAACAGCATGCGTCAAATATTGATGGTTTTTTCTCACCGGGATTCGGTTATTTGGGAACGGCCGATCAAGATGAGATCGCAATTCATCAAAGATTAATCAAGCATGAGGCGTATCAGCTGATTCAACCATTGCCAAATGTAGAACTTATTAAGTGTTCACTTGGATCAGACGGAAAGTTTATAGATTATGCGGTCGAGTGCGGAAGTGCAGGAATCATTATTGAGGCGCCGGGAAGAGGGCATACGGCTCCAGCAATATTAGAAAGTGCAAAGAAAGCCGTAGAGAAAGGGATTCCTGTCGTTCTGACAACAAGTGCTGATGAAGGTGAAGTTAAGGGAGTATATGGATTCAAAGGAAGTGCTTCAACATATGCAGATGCCGGAATCATACTAGGCGGCTGCTATGACAGTAAGAAAGCAAGAATCAAACTCGCTGTTTTGCTGGCTTCTGGACAGAAGATTGATGAGGCTAGCTTTAAATATTAGGAATAATAGGGGGAAATTATTTTGAAGCCTGTACACACGAAATATTCAACACGTGATGGAGGCCATTACGTGCCAGCAATGGAACATAATGGTGTTATCTATATTTCAGGGCAGTTGTCGATGAATCCGGAAACGGGGAAAATTCCGGCGGGCATCAAAGAAGAAGCAAAACAGGCGTTGGCAAATATGGAGCTGGTCCTCAAGGAACGGGGATTAGCCAACGAAGATGTGATATTATGCAGACTTTATACCCCAGATGTAAAGTATTGGCCGGATATCAATGAGGTCTATGCTCATTTCTTCGGCAATCATAAACCGGCAAGAGTAGTTGTTCCATCAAATCATTTATATGCCGGGTGTCTTGTTGAAGTTGAAGCCATTGCAGCGATAAAGGAGGAGGTACAATGAATGATTTACAATTAGATACACCAGCTCTTTTAATCGATAAAGACGTGATGTTAAGCAATATGAAGGATATGCAAAATTACGCTAATGAACAGAAAGTAAACTTACGACCTCATACAAAAACACATAAAATGCCTAAATTAGCTAAGCTACAAGAAGAAATGGGAGCTACAGGAATCGCTGTAGCGAAAGTAGGAGAAGCTGAAGTGATGGCGAGAAATGGCTTAAAAGATATCTTTATCGCAAATGAAATTGTTGGGAAATCAAAGCTTGAACGTATTAGAAAACTATCTGAAACGATTGATATCTCTTTTGGAATCGATAGTGCGTATCAAGTACGTGAAATTGAAGAAGTATTTGAAGGAGCTTCAAAGAAAGCCCAAGTGTTAGTGGAAATTGAAGTAGGAGAACAACGCTCCGGAATTATTGAAGAAGATGATTTTCGTACTTTATTAGAATTAATCAAAACGTGTCAAAATGTCGAGCTAAAAGGAATCTTCTCACATGACGGACATTCTTATAAAGTGAAAAGTGTAGCACATTGTAAAGAACTCTATAAAGAAAGTGTAGAACGAACATTACATTTTGCCCGAATTGCGGAAGAAATGGATCTAAAGCCGAAAGTGGTTAGTATTGGCTCTACTCCTCCCTTCATGTTTAAGTTTGATATTCCAGAAGGGGTGACAGAAATTAGACCTGGCACTTACATTTTTATGGACGCCTCACAAGCAAATGTAATTGGTACGTATGATCGCTGTGCTGCTTCTGTACTCACAACCGTGATTAGTAAACCAACAAAAGAACGAGTCATTACAGACGTAGGGGCCAAGGGAATTACCGCCCAAACACGAAGCGAAGGGCTTACTGCAACCAAAGGGCTTGGCCGTATCAAAGAATACGAGGACGTTTATATTCATGGCGTATTCGACGAACATGCTATTATTTATCATGAAGAATTCAACAAAAAAGTAAGCATTGGAGATAAGGTGCGAATTATTCCAAATCATATCTGCCCAGTATGCAACTTGCACGATAAAGCCTATCTAGTCGATAATGGAGATGTTGTAGATGAATTAAATATTGAAGCTAGAGGAAGACTTCAATAATTTAAAAAATAAGGGGAGATGGCATGAGCCTGAATCATCACAAACTTTTTTACAAAGATCCCTATCTTAAAACGTTCGAAACGAAAATTTTGAAACAACAACAGGACAAAAAAGGTGATTTTTATATTACCCTAGAGGAAACAGCCTTTTATCCAACAGGCGGGGGCCAGCCCCATGATATAGGAACATTGAACGGAGTCAAGGTTTTAAACGTTGAAGAGGTCGATGGAGAAATTCGTCATTATGTAGAAAGGACTTTACCGAATTTAGATGATCAGGTTGTTGGGGTTATTGATTGGGAACGGCGTTTTGATCACATGCAACAGCACACCGGGCAGCATATTTTGTCGGCGGCATTCGCGCAGTTGTACGATCTTCATACAGTTGGATTCCATCTTGGAAATGATACGGTTACCATTGACCTTGATGTATCAGAATTAACAGAGGAAATGGCAGGCAAAGCAGAGAAGCTTGCAAACGAGATCATAACGGAAAATAGGTCCATAGTAGCGAAATGGGTAGAATATGATGACTTAGTAAATTATCCGATTCGTAAACTCCCATCTGTAAAAGAAAATATTCGTCTTGTCATGATTGATGAATTTGATTACAACGGATGCGGCGGAACACACCCTAGCGCTACAGGAGAAGTCGGAGCAATTAAAGTATTGAATTGGGAAAGACAGAGGAAAAAAATTCGTTTGTATTTTGTATGCGGAAATCGGGTTATAACGCATTTCGATCAAAAACAAAAAGCAATCGTTGAATTGACTGGATTACTTAATCGTCCTGAAGGGGAATTAAGCGAAGCTGTCAAACGGTTACTTGAAAATGTAAAGAAGCTAGACAAAGCGCTTCTAGAATCTAATGAAAAAAACCTTCAGTATGAAGCCAATGAATTATTAGCAAAAAGCGCCATTCAAAATGATACTGTAATGGTGATAGAAACGTTTTCAAATCGATCGATTCAAGAACTTCAAAAGCTAGCAAAAATGATCGCTGATCGAGAAAAACGATCCCTTATTTTTTTCTTGTCAGAGAACGATCATCGCTTCCAAATGGTTTGCGGGCGAGGAGAAGCAAATAAAATGAACATGAGAGACCTAATGCAAGAAAGCCTTTCCCTTATTGATGGAAAAGGTGGAGGAAATAAAATGTTCGCTCAAGGCGGAGGGACTGCTTCATTAACAAAAGAGGAATTTATGAAAAATGTTATGAACATTATAGCAACACAAATAAAATCAGAATTCAACAGACCTCTGTAAGTGGATAACAAGCTCTCACTTTTATTGAGGGCATAGAGGAAAGAAATAGAAGCCGGATTATTAGACCGGCTTCTGCGATATCACTTCTCCTTCTCCGCCCGATAAAACTCATGAAACATCTTCATCAGCGCGCGTTTCTCAATCCGCGACACATAGCTCCGCGAAATCCCAAGCTCCTTCGCGATTTCGCGCTGTGTTTTTTCTTTCTTCAAATCAAGGCCGAAGCGGCCGACGATGACTTCTTTTTCTCTGCCGTCTAAGATGTCGATGTATTTTTTCACTTTTTCAAGCTCCATGTTGAGCTGGATGGTGTCGATGACGTCTTCGTTTTCTGATTTCAAGATATCAATTAAAGAAATTTCGTTGCCTTCTTTGTCCTGGCCGATCGGGTCATGGAGAGAGACGTCTTTTTTCGTTCTTTTCAAGGCGTACAAATGCATGAGGATTTCATTATTCATTACAAAAGGGGGGTGCACAGATTTCCTATCACTGATTGATTAAATCAATGTTGAGTCAGCCTCCTGTAATACTAGCGAATGAAGGAGATACTTTAAATAGCCAAGCTGCATTTTCAATTGCCTGTGATTATATGTACGAAAGGTTAATATGACGTAACATGAAAGTTCGAATGCAAAAGTGCATACCATGTACAGTTCGGCTTTTTCGGCTGTCCAAGCATATATTATAAATTCCGCTGTATTTAAGTGCGAAGCTTGTAACAGGTTTAAACGAAAGCCTGATATCTAGGTATTATGCTTTAAACACACATCTGGATTTCTCTAGAAAAGCAAAGGTATTTGGGGGTTTATGTAAAAAAATAGTAAATGCCTTATGCAACAAACAGGCTGTAGAGCAAAGTGAAGCATATCATCAACTTTCTGACCGAAATCAAACATGAAAACTGATTAAACCCTCTTAATAGAGGTTTTTTATTTATGTATTGGATTGGTTTAAAATTGACAATTGAGTCAAAAGGTGAAAAAGCTCTATCCTATTTCTAGGATAAAGCTTTTTTTATTGTTAGACAGCATTAATACATTTCTCTCATAATGAAAAATAGATTGTATAAACATGGGTAATTTGCATTAATTGTTAAAATGAGCATTGTTAGGAGCGTATTTATGTCTGTGAAAATAATTATTGACACTAATATATTTTTAGGATTTTTTCAATCTAAACAAACATCTTTAAAAAAGTTACCAGCAACTCTCTGCGCATCTCGCCGTGTTCAATTGTTTAGTCCTTTTTTTTATAATCTTTACAAATCTGAAAAAGTCATCATCATCCGGCAGGGGCTTGTCATCTTCGCGTCCACTGCGATACATATGCGGATCGGAGTGATGTTCATTGTAGAACTCTACGATATGGAATCCACACTTATTCACATAGAAGTTGATATTTCGTTTTTCGAAATAAGGTGTCACGGTTTCCCAAAGCACAGTATCCGGATACTGTGCTTCAATGGCTTTCCAAGCAGAAAGACCAATCCCTTGGCTGTGATATTCTGGAGATACATAGAATAAATCTAGCGAATTATGATTTGTTTGGCTGTTGATACGTACTACTGCACCACCGACATTCTTACCATCCTGAAGAATATGATATACCACCGCTCCGGGAGCATTGAAAGACTCCTGAACATCATTGTCCGATGGAATCGGTCCATCTTCGCAATCACCGAACGTTTCAATCACGGCGATCGCAAAGGCTTCTTGTAATTTTTTTTGGAATTCTGGCAGATCAGATTCCTTTGCTAGTTCCAGAATAACTTTTGGTTCCTTTTTTGTTTTCATGATTGCTCACTCCTTCATTTGCTGAAATATCGAGTCCAGTCGTTCAGTAGAAACATTCCAGCTGTTCTACGAGCCCTTATCACAAAAAGTGATTCCGTCGCTTTTTCTTCCGCAGTAAATTTGGCGTTAAAATACTTCAAAAGCTTTCTCCTGTCTTTTTGTATGATTTCTTTTTCTTTGTTTCATTGGAAAACAAGCTGCATGTAACCCTTATTTACTATCGTTCACTACCGTATTAAGTGTGTATGCGGGATTTGTCATCATTCTCGAATTTTTCCTGCGAAAAGTTACAAAAATAGTCGAATGAGGCGCCTTTGACTATGAACATGCGTAAAAGATTCAATTTAGATTCGATCATGAGCAATGCACATTGAGTAAACTCTGGTGGATTTATTAGCCCAAAGAAGCCTAAATGATATAAAAATAACTAGTCCATATATCAAATCTGTCCGTTTAATGCCCGCTTCATTCAACAACACTAATTTGAAGTCATGCAATCTGTGCAAGGGGGTTATTTCTGAATAGATTTTTCCGAATGCAGCGGAGTTGCTTTGGGACTCCCGTTTAATTTGCCATACGTCAGCTTGCGCCATATCAATTCCATCGGACCGTACTTAAACCATCTCAACCACAATGTACTAAAGATCATAAGCACGAAATACACGGCCAGGCTGAACATGAACGTGCCGGCAGATTGAATATGACCCGCAAGCCCGAATCCGTACCTGAGGAACAGAACTGTTCCAATGATAGAGTGAAGTAGATAACAGGTCAATGACATCCGTCCGACTTTAGTGAATATCATCATAGGGCCTCGCAGCTGAGGAACGTACAGAAACAGCATTGCAAAAGTGCTCATATAAAACATACTTCCGGTTAAGCCGCCATTTTGACTCAAGACAGAGGAAATGTCCTTCCACAGCATATTCTCAGAAAGATTAAACATGTCTAGTAATATACTGCTTTGTGTTATTAGAAAAGCGATTGTGCTAATGATCCAGATACGCTTCCATATAGGCTTTTTCGCTTCCATGTCTTTGAAAAATTCCATCTTAACAAAGTACACGCCCAGCAGAAACATGAGAAACATGGAATAGATCATAGAGAAAGAGCCAGCAGCCATCGTGACCATATCTGTCCACCGAGTGCTGATGGATTCCACGTAGGTAAGACTGCTGTGGCTAAACAAAGTAAACTCTGAAAAATTTGGGTTTTTTGACCCTGCAGTATTGATGACATTGTACAACATTGTGAAAACAGGAGTCAGGAATTGAAACACGATAAGTGCGATAATCCATCTAAGCACCGTTTTGGCCGTGCGTTTATAGAAGGCGAGTAACAGGAAGCCGCTTACGGCGTAAAAGGCTAATATGTCACCGACCCAAACAAATGTGATGTGCAAAATGCCAAATCCCAACAGGATAGATAACCTACGGGCAAACAGCTTGTTGGGACTATCTACCTTCTGCGCGGCTCGATCCATAAAGATCATAAACCCAACCCCGAACAGGAAGGAGAATAACGTAACGAATTTCCCTTCGGCAAACCAGGAAACCAGATTGTGCAGTACGTCATCGGAGGTCATTTCGAATCCCTTTACTGAATCTACGATCAGAAAATAATTGACAATAATAATGCCCAGCAAGGCAAATCCGCGTACGATGTCCAGAAAATGAACCCGTTCCCGCAGACTCACCGGTTGCCCGTGTCCTTCTTTTTGTACAGTCATATCAATGCTCCTTTTCCATTTATCATCGCAATGTGTGGTTCGGATCTGAAAAACCTGAGCCTTACAATGGATAAATATAAAGACCGAATCTTAACAATTTATGAAGAGTCATCGTTTTTTTAGAAAATGTGACAAATTTGTGGCGGGCATCAGCTTTCATAAATTGTTAAGATTTACGTAGTATCTTATAACGTACTTAACTATGAACGATATATAGTAAGGACACACGAGAAATAACATCAAGAATCATGAGGTGAGAGAGACATGGCCCATCGAATATTAGTCGTAGAGGATGATCAGGATATTGGTGATCTTTTGGAGGAATCCCTTACGCGTGCAGACTACGAGGTGCTAAGAGCCAAGGATGGAAAGCGAGCATTGCAACTTGTGGATGACTCGCTTGATTTGGTTATTTTGGATATTATGATGCCAGGCATTTCGGGAATTGAAACATGTCAGCACATCAGGAAATCCTCTAACGTCCCGATTCTGTTTCTGACGGCCAGATCGAGTACACTCGATAAAACTGAGGGGTTACTCGCCGGCGGCGATGATTATATGACTAAACCATTCTCGGAAGAGGAACTTCATGCTAGAGTGATTGCTCAATTACGCAGATATACTATCTATCAGGAAAAGAAGGAACAGGAAGAAACATTTCTTATCGGGGGCAAACTAAGAGTGAGCGAAGAATTTAATGAGGTCTGGAAAGAGGAGCAGCAAATCAAGTTATCAGATCTGGAATATCGTATCCTGAAACTTCTGATGAGCAAACGCAACAAAATATTTTCTGCCCAAAATATATATGAGAGTGTGTGGGGACAGCCTTACTTTTACTGTTCCAACAATACGGTGATGGTGCATATTCGGAAGCTGCGCTCCAAAATTGAGGATGATCCGGCATGTCCGGTTTATATAAGAACTGAATGGGGAAGAGGATATCGATTTGGCGCATCGTAAATTTACGCTAACCAAAAAACTGGCTTTGCTGATCATGGTTGCTGCGTTTGTGAGTGGTGTGATCTTTCTAACGTTGCAAAAGATCACAGATGATCTGATCGAGGGATATCTGAGTTCGGATGAGTATTATCACGAGGAGTCAGCAAGATACATTCAAAAATTCAGCAAGTACGTTTCAGAAAATGAGTTGTCTACATCAGATAGAAAAGCGTTTGGTGAGTGGGTCAAAAAAGAAAATTACATTAACCTCACCATATTCAAGGATCAGGAGCTGCAATATGATTCCATTTATTCCGAATCGGATTATGGAAAGGAGAAGCTGACTCAGTACGCTCAAAATCATTCACATCCTGTCAAGTTTAGCGATGGTGAAGGAAGAGTCATTATCGACGGTTTCTACTCTTCCCGATATTATAGTCTGGCCTTTACATTGGATTTGCTCGGGGCAACCCTCATCTTTTTAATCATTGTTCTCTTTGGCATTCGCCAAAGTCTTCGCTACCTTAAAACGATTCACCAAGAGATTCATATTCTTGAAGGGGGCGAACTGGACTACGAGATGACGATAAAAGGGCATGATGAATTAGCGATGATTGCAAAGAGCATTGAGGATCTGCGGAAAGCTTTCCTGGACAAACTTAAAGCTATCGAGGAATTGCAAGCTGAGAGCCGTAGCCTGGTTACCGAAATGTCGCACGATATGCGCACACCGCTGACGTCGCTGATCATGAATCTGGAGTTTGCCAAAAAAGCGGGAGGCGAAGCGGGTACCAGCAAAGATCGGTATGTAGCCAATGCTTATGGTAAAGCACTGCAATTAAAAAGCTTGTCTGACAATCTGTTTGCGTATTTCCTGCTGGACAAGGAATATGAGGCCGATCTGGAGACCGTTGCAGTAAAAGAAGTGATCTACGATCTAATATCAGATCAGATTGCTATCCTTCATCAGAAGCATTTCCGGGTCCATATTTCAGGCGAGCTGCCGGAAACCTATATTAACGTGAATTTGGAGGAGCTTGGTCGTGTATTTGATAATGTGATGTCAAACTTATTTAAATACGCAGATCCGGAAGAAGAAATCACCATCACGTTTGTATCGGATCAAGAGATATTTGAGATCCATGTTAGCAATACGATTAAACTTGCGGATATAACACCGGAAAGCAACGGACTCGGTGAAAGGAGCATTGCGCGAATGATGTCCCGCATGCAGGGACAGTTTCACAGTATACAAAAGAATTCTAAGTACTACATTGTGCTACGATTTTGGAACACCAAGATGTAGGCTGAGAATAAAAACCACGAATATATTGAAATAGGAGACAACATGATGAGATTTTCCAACAAATTCAAAAAGGTGCCTTACCTGTTACAAGCGCTTCTCAATGTCTGTCTGTTCTTCCTGGCGATAGCCTTAAGCGCACTTCTGATCAGCGAGACATGGTACATTGTGCAATTCGTATACAAGTCACTGTTCAACAAAGTGGACAGCTATTATGAGATGCTTGGAGAACTGCTTATATTCTTCATGTACTTTGAGTTCATTGCTTTGATTATCAAATACTTCAAATCAGACTTTCATTTCCCGCTTCGCTACTTCATTTATATTGGCATCACAGCTGTCATTCGTTTGATTATCATCGATCATGATCAGGCGATCTCAACGTTCTGGTGGGCGATGGCCATTCTTGCAATGATCTGTGGATTCTTTATTGCCAATAGACGAAATTCTGTTGTTGAACATTAATAAATTAGTTCACTTTATGCCGATACGCCGCCGAAATGTCCTAATTGTGAATGGGAACTGGAACAGAATAAAAAAATTGATAATCGGTATTTATAAGTCTAGCTGTTTAATGTCAGTTCAGAAATCTGTAGTGGATCAAAGTGGATTGTGGTTGTGAGTGGATATCTGAATGTATTTTTTGGCTGCTTTAACAGACATGTCCCGATGACATAGCATTAAGAACTGAAAATCGCTTCTTTATTTTAAAAGGAAGAGGTTAAAATTCTTAATAAATAAGATGAAAAAGTTAGGATGGACGTTTATTGTTTTTTCTCGCTATTTTTTAACCATAATTGATATAAACGTATAGAAATGATAACAAATGAATATAGAGAGTGTGTAATGAAAATAAACTTTCATAACCAATGAGATAGATTTACTATATTGAGGGCCCAGTAATATAGAATACAGATCGATGGTTCAAGCCATCGGTTTTTTATTTGTTTTCATACTGAAAATCACCCATTAGGACAAACAGTTATTACATAGCATTACCCAAGGTGTGATGTATTTATGAAGGTGATGCTCATCGAGGGACCGCAAGCTGACAAATGCATGAACGATTCCTCTCATTATTTAATAAAACTTGATAGGAAGTAGATCCAGAGTGATGGCAATGTATATAAGGGTATGGATCGAGCAACCACACCCAGATCGAGGCCTGTATAAAGAAAGCAGGGACGATGCGATTAAAGAACTCATAATCAGTTATCTGCTATGATCCAGATTGTCTTTCTCATAGAGCTTATTAGTGTGCAAAAACAATTTTCATAACTCTTTCATCTATTTCTTTTAAAATAAACTTTAGTGAAAATAGAGAAAAGCCGGAATGTCCAATCCGGCCTTTGCTAAATTATTTCCCCTTCGCCTTCTTCCGCTTCTCCTTCTCCGCCCGATAAAACTCATGAAACATCTTCATCAGCGCGCGCTTCTCAATCCGCGACACATAGCTCCGCGAAATCCCAAGCTCCTTCGCGATTTCGCGCTGCGTTTTTTCTTTCTTCAAATCAAGGCCAAATCTGCCGACGATGACTTCCTTTTCCCGTCCGTCCAGAATGTCGATGTATTTTTTGACTTTTTCAAGCTCCATGTTGAGCTGGATGGTGTCGATGACGTCTTCGTTTTCCGATTTGAGGACATCGATGAGGCTGATTTCGTTGCCTTCTTTGTCCTGGCCGATCGGGTCATGGAGGGAGACGTCTTTTTTCGTTTTTTTCAATGCGCGCAAATGCATGAGAATCTCGTTTTCTATACACCGTGCCGCATAAGTGGCGAGCTTTGTTCCTTTTCCGGCTGAATAGCTTTCGATCGCTTTGATCAGCCCGATCGTTCCAATGGAAATCAGGTCTTCTGCATCTTCGCCTGTGTTTTCGAATTTTTTGACGATGTGGGCGACCAGCCGGAGGTTATGCTCGATCAGCATGTTTCTCGCGTGTTCATCCCCCTGGGCCATCAGCTCCAAGTACTTTTTTTCGTCACTGCTTGACAGCGGCTGTGGAAAGGCATTGTTTTTCACATATGATACTAAAAAAACGAGTTCCTTGATGACATAACCGAGCGCTGCAAAAACACCTGTCATTATCGGCACCTCCACATAATGTATGTAGGCAGAAGCCTATATGTAAATGTATGTGGGAGGGGGGATGTCTGTGTCTGTACGCGGCAAAATTGCCGGACTGCCAAATATTTCGGCGTTCTGTTCGGCATGCAGCCGCTTGTTTTCGCAACCGCTTCCATTTTTTAATCGTTTACAAAAGTTAACAATAGCGGGATAATAAAGGCAAGGAGGTGAGGGTGCCGGACGGTTCACCATAGGGTAAACGCTATCAATCAGTTAGTCCGGTGCGGCAGATGAAAAACAAACGTCTGTTCATACTTTCGTTGATTGTGCTGAGCGTGGTCATGATCGGGGTTCAGGAAACCTTCCCAAATCTGCTGACGACAGGGTTAATGACTGTCGTTATTGCGGTGGCAGTTTTTAATATTTTAAAAGAATCGCTGAATAAAAAAGATGAAACACACAGCAAATGAGGCGGTAGAAAGCGACGGTGCTTCTATCGCCAATAGGAAAAACCGGCTCAAAGTGGTGAGCCGGTTTTCTTATTTGTCAGTCTTTCAATGCTTTTCCCATGCCTTTTAAAAATTGCAGACCGAAGCCGACGGCTCGGTTGATGTCAGGGTCGTTCATGGCTTTCAGCAGGTCAAGGACCCCGGTTTTTTTATCGCTTTTTAAAAAGTCTTCTCCTTGTTTTGTGCCGGCGACGATGCTTTCTACCAGTTTCCCCATGACTTCCGGTTCGGCTTTGGAGAGAGCGCCGCCTGCCGCAATGGCTGTATTCATCAGGTTTTTGGCCGGCTCTTTAGACAGCTGGCCGAGGACGATTTTGGCGATATCTTCCTTTGCGCCGATCATGCTGTCTGCGGCATCAAGGACCCCGAGGCCGTTCAGTTCGCCGAGAAGCTTCATCGTTTTTGAAACGGCGGCTTCCTGTTCAGCCAAAAGGGTTTTGAGTTCTTCTAATTTTTCAAGCTTCATTTGCTCCTCAGATTTGTCTTCTTTGCGGATGGCGGTGATGGGAGCTGCCATGTGTGATGACCTCCTTTTGATTTAGTCTGTTAAATGAACGTATCCCGGTCGCTTCCATTTCCGCTCGACTTCAGCTCCGTTTTGCGGATGGCGTTTCTTATTGCGCGGATTTGTTTTCGGAAGCGGCGGTTCTGCGCATCCGCCGAGCACTTCCATACGCACCTTTGTCTGCTTGTAAGCAGGTGTATTGGTACGCGCATCTACTGCGGGGCCGGTCAAGAAATTGATCGCAGATTCTTTATCTGTCGAGTTCATCGGCAAATACAACTCGTTCGCTCTAACCCGGTCTGTCACAAGCGCGGTTAATTTTACGGCGCCAAACGGCGAGATCAGTCTGACCTGCGATCCGTCGCAGATGCCCCTGTCTTTGGCAAGCTCAGGCGAGACTTCAACAAAGACGTCCGGCACTTTCGCCTGGATGCCTGCCGATTTGTTCGTCATATTTCCTTCGTGAAAATGCTCCAGCATTCGGCCGTTGTTAATGTGAAGGTCGTATTCTTCAGGGAATTCGGCCGGCTCTGTCCAGTCTGCAAGGGCAAAGCGCGCTTTCCGGTCAGGGAAGTTAAAGCCGTCTTCATATAAAAGAGGCGTGCTTTCTCCGGTCAGGCTGCCCCACAGGAAGCTGTTCCATCCTTCAATTGCGTCATAATCGGCCTTTGCGAACAGCGGTGACAGGCTTGCCATTTCTGAAAAAATATCTCCCGGGTGGCTGTAATGCCAGTCAGCTCCAAGCCGGTTTGCGATGTCTTGAATGATGACCCAGTCCGGCTTTGCGTCTCCGAGCGGCGAAAGGGCCTGATACAATCGCTGGACGCGTCTTTCCGTGTTTGTAAAAGTTCCTTCTTTTTCAAGCGAAGCTGACGCAGGGAGAACAACGTCGGCGTATTGGGCTGTTTTCGAAAGGAACATATCCTGAACCACAAGGAAATCAAGGCTTGATAAAATGTCATGGACCCGGTTTGCGTTTGAATCGACTAAAGCCATATCTTCTCCGACGATATACATGGCTTTCATTTTGCCTTCTTCAACGGCGTGAAGCATTTCGATGTTGTCAAGTCCGGGTTTCTCGTTGATTGTTGTGCCGTAAGCTTTTTCGAACTTTTTCCGCGCTTTGTCATCTGTAATATGCTGATATCCCGGAAGCCAGCCGGGGAGCGTCCCCATGTCGCATGCGCCCTGGACATTGTTATGGCCGCGGAGCGGGTACGCCCCAGCGCCCGGGCGGCGGTAATTACCGGTAGCTAAAAGCAGGTTTGAAATCGCGGCGGACGTGTCGGAACCGCCTGTGTTTTGGGTGACTCCCATTCCCCAGAGGACGCACGTACCGTCGGCGTCGCGGATCATCTCAGCGATTTGGATCAGCGTCTGTTGATTGATGCCTGTGATTTTTTCTGCATATTCAAGGGTGTATGTCTCAAGCGATTGCTTATATTCTTCAAAGAAATTGACGTTTTCATTGATAAACGCTTGATCGTGCCAGCCTTGGTCAATCATATACTTGGTCACGGCCATCAGCCATACTTGATCAGTTCCTTGCCGCGGTCTGATAAACAGATCCGAGCGTTCGGCCATTTCGTTTTTGCGAAGGTCAGCGACGATCAGCTTTTGTCCGTGAAGCTTATGGGCGCGCTTCACACGGGTTGCCAGTACCGGGTGGCCTTCGGCCGGGTTGGCGCCGACGATGATGACGAGGCCTGCTTTCGCGATGTCTTGAATGGTGCCAGCATCGCCGCCCATGCCGACTGTGCGGAACAATCCGTCCGTTGCCGGAGACTGGCAGTACCGCGAGCAGTTGTCGACATTGTTCGTGCCAAATACTTGCCGCGCCAGCTTTTGCATCAAGTAGTTTTCTTCATTCGTAATTTTTGAAGACGAAATAAACCCGACGGCGTCTTTTCCGCTCTGCTCCCGAATTGAGCCTAATCTGCGGGCGACGTAGTCAAGCGCTTCTTCCCAAGTTGATTCGACAAATTCGTCATTTTTGCGGATCAGCGGTTTGGTCAAACGCTCTTCCGCATTTACGAAATCCCATCCGAATTTCCCTTTCACACACGTCGAAATGGCGTTGACGGGAGCTTCTGACACCGGCTGAATTTTTAAGATGTCACGGCCTTTTGTCCATACTTCATATGAACAGCCGACACCGCAAAATGTACAGACGGTCTTTGTCTTTTTGATCCGCTGTGAACGCATCGCCGCCTCGACTTCTGAAACGGCAAAGATGCTGCTGTATCCCGGCTCTACATCTTTGACAAGGTCGATCATCGGCTCCATGACATCCGGTTTGATGCCTGTCATGAACCCGGCTTTTCCAAGCATCGATTTTTCCATTAACGCATTGCACGGACAAACCGTGACACACTGCCCGCAGCTGACACATGATGACTCGTTGATTGAAACGCCTTCATCCCAGATCACCCGTGGACGGTCACGCTCCCAGTCAATTGAGAGCGTCTCATTGACCTGCAGGTTTTGGCACACTTCAACACATTGTCCGCATGCGATGCACTGATTCGGATCATAGCGGTAAAAGGGATGCGACATATCGACTGCGCAAGACGGGTCTTCTTTTGGCGTGTAAGGGTATTTCTGCTCTTCGATTCCCATCATTTCTGCCGTATTATGTAGCGTACAGTTGCCGTTGTTGTTGTCGCATACCGTACAATAAAGCAAATGGTTTTCGAGCAGGCGGTCCATTGCTTCTTTTTGTGCTGCTTTGACCCGTTCTCCAGACAGGCTGACCGTCATTCCGTCTTCTGCCCGCAGGGAGCATGCCCGCTTTAATTTTCCGTCTGCTTCCACAATACAGGTATCACACGTTTGAATAGGATCCGTCTCTGGAACATGGCATATTTGCGGGTGTTCAAACCCGTTTTTGTTCAATATGTCTAAAACGGTTGCCCCGGCCGCTGCTTTAATTTCCTTGCCGTCTATCCGGACACTGATTGGCTTTCCGTCCATCTTTATTCCCCTCCATCATCTTTTCAAAATCAAAAAAGCCATGTACATATATACCGAATCCTGGCGTGGAAAGCGGTATAAACATACATGGCGGAATAGTTTACTAGCAAAGCTTACTAACAGACCAATCCTATATTGTCAGAATTCGATAGATTCATAACACGACGGTATTACAAATCCATCAGCCCGGCTTTTATTATAAAGTGATATTGATTATAATTCAATAGAATAGGAAAATTTTAACCAAGTGAAATGTCTAAGGGGACATCGAGACAGATGGAAGGTTTAAACGGAAGGGGTATGCATGATGTCTAAAAAAATCCACGAATTCAACGATATGATCCGCAAGCTTCGAAAAGAGCTGTTTGGCAAGGGGCCTGAACGGATTCACACAGTCTTTGTCGACAATATGGCAGTTTCGACGCTTTACGGCAATTTGACGGCGAGCGAGCAATTTATCGCAAGCACGTCGGAGGGAAGGGAAATGGTCCATGCCGCAAGGACGACCCTGATTCAGAAACACTACTCCAATCACGTGCCGGAGGGAATGGAGCAGCTCATCGGAGCGAAGCTCGAGCACCTTTTTACAGACATCAAAATTCAGGAGGATATTGCAGTGTCTGTTTTTATCTTTGACCGCAATATTGAATACGGCACCGAATCAGCCAGCGGGGCTTGACGATCGGTCTCAAGTTCGAGGAGGAGTTATGATGATTGAACTGAAATCGAGTGAAAAACGAAAAGCAAAGGTTTTGTTAACAGAAGAAAGTCCGACATTCGCGCATGCGATAGCCGAAGCAATTATCGAAGGCAACGTCTATGTCGATGATTTCCTCACACCGGCCACTGCTCTTTTTCGAACAGCTGCCGGGATTTATTATGTCGCTGGAGATATCCCCGACAGCGGAAGGAGCGAATGGCTTCATTATTTGAATGAACAGAGGAACGGAGCGCGCTTTACCGTGTTTTCGACTTCTGAGGAGTGGGACGCCTTTTTAATCGGGGGGATTGGCGATCCTCTGCAGCAAATGGAGCGCGTGTCATTTTTCCTTGGAAAAGAGGAATATGTTCGCAGTGCCGCGTTTGCCGGTGTGGAAAGATTTTCTGAAGATGACCTTCAAAAAAGCGCGAATTTTACGGAAAAATACGCGATTGAGTATTGGGGAGGGCCAGGCCGTTTTTTGAAGAACGGTTTCGGATTTAAAGTGTCGCATGAAGGTGTGATCGCCAGTGAATGTGTCACCATTTTTTGTTCGGAACGCTTTGCCGAAGTTGATATCGTAACACACCCGGATTACAGGGGACGTGGGTTTGCAGCCCGCTGCGCCGGCGCTTTTATCGCGTATGCAATAGAGAACCGCTTGAAACCGCGCTGGGATTGCGACCGGCAAAACGTTGCATCGATTCGCCTCGCTGAAAAATTAGGCTTTCGACCTGTCAAAACATATTCATTGTTTGTCGGAAAACCGTGAACCAATACGAATGTTTTTAAACAGGGGGGACAGGTTAAATGCATAGTAAGGACTAAACGCTTGCAGGATGGCAGAGATTTCTCCCATTGAAAGTGCAGCTTCTCTCCTATATGATCGTAGTATTGGCTTTTGGAGGTGGAACGAATGAAAAAAAGCTTGGTGATGGTCCTCATCTTTCTGCTTCTGCTTGCAGGCTGCGGAGAGGACGATCCCAGAAAAGTCGTAGCATTTGGAGACAGCAATACACGCGGCTCAAATTGGCAATTTCGCGATTATCCAAAAGCGGAAAAATGGGTCAATTTACTTCAGACTTCCCTTCAAGGGCAGTACAAAATAAATAATGCGGGAATAGGCGGAGAAACGACAGAAGACGCCAGGCTTCGGTTCAGGAAGGATGTGCTGGATGAGCAGCCGGCATATCTTTTTATCATGTTCGGAACAAATGATGCAGCAATTCTTGCGAAAGGGCTGCCGCGCGTATCCAAAAAAAGGTTTAAAGAAAACCTCTATTATTTTGTTAAAGAAAGCCGCCGCCGCGGAATAGAGCCGATATTAATGACATGCCTGCCGATCGTCGAAGGAAGCGGGGACAACATCTTTTATTATGCAAGATACCGGGCTGCTTCGTTTGAAAAATACGGAGGAGCGCGCAAATGGCACGATTCCTATAATGATGTCACAAGGGAAACGGCGCGTGAACTTGATGTTCCGCTGATCGACAACTGGAAAAACATCGTGAAAAAAGCAGGCGGAGCTACAGATGAGAAGCTGATCCATTCGGGGTTTATCGACCCATCGGGAAATCACTTAACCCCAAAAGGCGCGCGAATTATTTTTGAAGGAATTAATGAAAGTAAAGTCATAAAAACTTCTTGATTTAAGTAAAAGGCCTAGCCATTTCTCCTTTTTCTTCATAGGCTGTTACTATAACAGTCTAAAGGAGGAATGATGCGATGGGATATCCTTTTCCCGCTGGTCCGTGTTCTTACCCGGCTTATCCCGGATATGCAGGCGCCGCATACGGATATGCGTTCGTTGTCGTCCTTTTAGTCGTCCTGCTCGTCATCGGCGGGTTCTACTGGCTTAGTCCTCACGGATTCTTCAAATAGCACCTCTTTTAGAGAGGTGTTTTTTCATGAAAAACAGTAGTAAGCGTATTATTCAAGTGATATAATATCAACCTAAGTGAAAAAAAGCGGCAAGAGCGCTCGGGAGTGCTTGAGCTATGAAGAGACGGAAAGCAGATGACCGAGCGACCTTCTTTTGATTTCGGTTTCAATCAGCTCGATGAATTCGCGGTTCAAATTCATCTCATTTGCTTTAATGTATGATTCTATTAAAAGTTCATCAGACAGCTTTTTCATACTCGGTACCCATTTAATGGGGAAGACACCTCCTCATAAAAATTGGAATAACCTGTTTGGAATAAGCATAAAATGTTAAGTTATATGATCTTTGTTTGAAGTACCTATAATCTATCATGAATATTGGGCGAGAACAATCGTTCTGTTATCCACACCAAAAAGTGGATAACTTGTGGGTATCATGTTTATAATTTAATAAAAGGTCGATGAAATATGAGTGGATACTGTGTGTAATTTTATCCACACCTGTTGAAGAATCCTATTATATGTCGAAAACTTTTCGGACAGCCGATTTTTTAAGACACTTTTAGATTTGATTCGACACATTGAAAAAAGAAGCAGTAATTGAAAGGAAAGGGTGCGGCTTTGTGTTAAAAAAGTTCTTTTTGCCGGATGAATTTGTAAAAAATATTTTTCATATTACCCCTGAAAAACTAAAAGAGCGCAATGTAAAAGGGATTATTACGGATTTGGACAACACGCTTGTAGAATGGGACAGGCCTAGTGCAACACCGCGTCTCATCGAGTGGTTTGAAGAGATGAAAGAGCACGGCATTAAAGTGACAATTGTCTCAAATAATAATGAAAAACGCGTCAAAATATTTTCTGAACCGCTTAATATCCCGTTTATTTACAAAGCGAAAAAGCCGATGGGCAGAGCTTTCAGAAAAGCCGTCAAAAATATGGGTCTTAAAAAAGAAGACGTCGTTGTCATAGGAGATCAGCTCATGACAGATGTGCTGGGAGGGAACCGCAATGGGTTTCATACCATTCTTGTCGTGCCTGTGGCTGCTTCCGACGGCTTTTTTACGCGTTTCAACCGCCAGGTGGAACGCAGAATTCTCAGCGCTTTAAAACGGAAAGGCCATATTCAGTGGGAGGATTAAAGAATGGAAAAGGTAGTTTGTATCGGATGCGGAGTCGCCATTCAAACCGAAGATAAAAATAAACTGGGCTACGCGCCTGAAGCATCGCTGTTAAAAGATAATGTCATCTGCCAGCGCTGCTTCAGATTGAAAAATTATAACGAAATTCAGGATGTTTCACTGACGGACGATGACTTTTTGAAAATCCTGCACGGCATCGGGGAAACGGATTCGCTTATCGTGAAAATCGTCGACATCTTTGATTTCAACGGAAGCTGGATCAACGGCCTAAACCGCTTTGTCGGAGGCAATCCGATCTTATTAATAGGAAACAAAGCAGACATTCTCCCTAAATCAGTCAAGCGCGAGCGCCTTGTAAACTGGATGAAGCGCGAAGCGAAAGAGCTCGGCTTAAGGCCTGTTGATGTGCTGCTCGTCAGCGCCGGGCGAGGGCAGGGGATGAAAGATGCGATCGACGCGATCGAATATTACAGACAGGGCAAAGACGTATATGTCGTCGGGTGTACGAACGTAGGAAAATCAACGTTTATCAATCGGATTATTAAAGAGGTTTCCGGAGAGGGCGACATTATTACGACATCTCAATATCCGGGGACAACGCTTGACGCGATTGAAATTCCTCTGGATGACGGATCGGCGATGTATGATACGCCGGGGATCATCAACCATCATCAAATGGCGCACTATGTCGCGAAACGCGATCTGAAAATATTAACGCCAAAGAAGGAGCTAAAGCCCCGCACCTTTCAGCTGAACGAAGAACAGACGCTGTTTTTCGGCGGATTGTCGCGGTTTGATTATGCAAGCGGAGGCAGATCTTCGTTTGTATGCTATATGCCGAATGAACTCAACATCCACAGAACAAAGCTTGAAAACGCGGATCAGCTGTATGAAAAACACGCTGGGGAAATGCTTGCTCCCCCTGCAAAAGAAGATCTTGACTCGTTTCCGGAGCTTGTTAAACATACGTTTACGATTAAAGAGCCGAAAACGGACGTTGTGTTCTCGGGCCTCGGCTGGGTAACTGTCCAAGAGGCGAACCAAAAAATTGTCGCCCACGCGCCTAAAGGCGTTCACGTGTTTTTACGCAGATCTCTAATATAAGTGCTAAGGGGAGAGAGTTATGAAACCGATGTACGGACTGATTGGCAATCCGGTGGCTCATTCCATGTCTCCGGACATCCATAATGCGGCTTTGGAGGATCTTTCTTTAGAAGGACATTATCACGCTTTTCGCGTGGAAAACGAAGATCTTGAAGATGCTGTGAAAGGTATGCGGGCCCTTGGCATTCAAGGGTTTAATGTGACGGTCCCCCATAAAGTATCGATCATGAAGCATCTCGACCGTATTGATGAAAGCGCCGAAGCTCTCGGGGCGGTCAACACTGTCAGAAGAGAAAAAGAAGGGCTGGTCGGATATAATACAGATGGAGCAGGATTTCTTAAATCGCTGAAGCCATCCCTTGATCGTCCGCTTTCTGAGCTCTCGATACTGTTGATTGGGGCAGGCGGTGCGGCGAGGGCGATATTTACCACTCTGGCAGCTGAGATGCCGAAGCAGCTGGACGTGGCGAATCGTACACCTGAAAAGGCACTAGCATTCACTAAGCGTTTTGAAGGAGAGGCACGTGCTTTGTCGTTGCAGGAAGCAGAAGCAGACTTGTCAGCATATGATATCGTGATTCAAACGACGTCGGTCGGGATGCACCCGAACATCGAAGCTGCCCCGCTTTCATTGGCGAATGCGAAAGAAACGTGCCTTGTATGCGATATTATCTACAATCCGCTGAAAACGGCCCTGCTGCAGGAGGCTGAAGCAAAAGGCTTGAAAACATTGGACGGAGTCGGCATGTTCATCGGCCAGGCAGCCCTTGCTTTTGAGCTGTGGACCGGACATGAGCCGAATATGGAAAAAATGAAATCAATTGTGTTGCAGCAACTAGGAGGAAAATCATGCTAACAGGAAAACAAAAACGATATTTGCGCCGGGAAGCGCATCATCTGTCACCGATTTTTCAAGTCGGTAAAGGCGGAGTCAACGAAAACATGGTCAAACAAATCAGTGAAGCGCTTGAAGCCAGGGAATTGATCAAGGTGAGCGTGCTGCAAAACTGCGAGCAGCCTAAAGAGGAAGTAGCCGAAGCGCTGGCGGGCGGAGCACGCGCCGAACTGGTGCAGACGATCGGAAACATTATCGTGCTGTATAAGGAGTCGAAAGAAAATAAAAAAATTGAGCTTCCTTAACGCTTAAAGGTGGTAATCATGAGGAAAATCGGGATTTTTGGAGGGACATTTGATCCTCCGCACAACGGGCATTTATTAATGGCAAATGAAGTCCTGTATAAACTGGATCTTGATGAAATTTGGTTCATGCCCAACCAAATTCCGCCGCATAAACAAAAAAACTCGTTTTCGCTAAGTATGCACAGGGCGGAAATGCTGAAGCTCGCCATATCGGGGAAAGAGCAATTTAAATTGGAGACGATCGAACTCGAAAGGGAAGGCCCTTCTTATACATTTGATACCGTTCGCCTGCTGAAAGACCGATATCCAAACGATAAGTTTTACTTTATTATCGGCGCGGATATGGTGGAATACCTGCCGAAATGGTCAAACATTGACAAGCTTGTCAACATGATTCAATTTGTCGGGGTGAAACGGCCCGGCTTTCAAATTGAGACGCCGTATCCGCTCGTTTTTGTCGATGTGCCTATTTTTGAAGTATCATCATCTTTACTTAGGGACCGCATTAAAAATCAGCAGCCGACAGATTATTTAATCCCTGACGAAGTGAAGGTCTATGTGAAGGAGAATCATCTATATGAAACGTGAGGAAGCCTTAGCCTGCGTGCAAGAACAGCTGACAGAACAGCGCTACATCCATACGGTCGGCGTAATGGAGACGGCTGTCAAACTTGCCGAACGGTTTGGCGCAGATGTGAAAAAAGCCGAAATCGCCGCGATATTTCATGACTATGCCAAATTTCGCCCGAAAGAGGAAATGAAACAAATCATCCTCAACGGGGGCGGGCCGCTTGAAGTGCTCGATTTTCATCATGAACTTTGGCATGCGCCGGCAGGAGCCGCGCTTGTCAAAACAGAGGTTGGAATTACGGATGAAGACATCCTGTCAGCCATTCGATTCCATACATCTGGGAGGCCGAATATGACGCTTCTTGAGAAAGTGATTTATGTAGCGGATTATATCGAGCCGGGCCGCCGTTTTCCAGGGGTTGAAGAGGTTCGGACTCTCGCTGAAGAAGATTTGGATTTGGCGCTTATCCAGGCGTTGAAAAATACGATGACATTTTTAATTTCAAAAAATCAGGCCGTTTATCCGGAAACGGTCGCCACATATAATGCTTTAGTAAACGATAGACACTAGGAGGAATTACTGAATGGATCAAGCTTCAATTTTAAAAATTGCCGCAGAGGCCTGCGATGATAAACGGGCGGAAGATATGATCGCCTTGAATATGCAGGGGATTTCGCTTGTGGCTGATTATTTTCTGATTTGCCACGGGAATTCTGACAAACAGGTTCAGGCCATTGCCCGGGAAATTAAGGATCAAGCTGAAGAAAATGGAATCAATGTGAAGAAAATGGAGGGCTTTGACGAAGCCAGATGGGTTTTGATCGATTTGGGCGATGTCGTTGTCCATGTTTTCCACAAAGAAGAACGAGGCTATTACAACCTTGAAAAGCTGTGGGGAGACGCGCCGACTGAAGACCTTTCGTTCGGAGTTAATGAATGATTTATAAAGGATTTTCCGGTATTTATGACAAGCTGATGTATCACGCTCCTTACGATGAGTGGGTCAGCTGGATTGAAAAAACGATCGGTGCACAGCAGAAAGAACGTATACGGATACTTGATCTGGCGTGCGGAACGGGTGAAATATCGGTCCGCTTGGCTGAAAAAGGCTACGCTGTCACAGGAATCGATATAAGCGAAGATATGCTTGCACAGGCTCAGTATAAAGCAGCCGTTCGGCAGCTCGATATTCAGTTCTTTCAGCAGGATATGCGCGAGCTTGCCGGACATGGGCAAGAGTTTGACGCGGTTGTGATCTGCTGTGACTCGCTGAATTATCTAAAGAGCGAAAAAGACGTTTTCAATACTTTTAAAAACGTTTTTTCTCTATTAAAAGAAGGCGGGCTTCTTCTGTTTGATGTTCATTCCATTTACAAAATGGATGTCATTTTTCCGGGAAGTACGTATGCCGATCAGGATGAAGAAGTCAGCGTCATTTGGCAAAGCTATGCGGGGGATGAGCCTCATTCAGCTGTTCACGATTTGACCTTCTTCGTAGAAAGCGGAGGCGTATACGAAAGGTTTGATGAATCGCATGAACAGCGGACTTTCCAGACGGAAAAGTATATCAGCTTATTGCGGCAAGCCGGATTTGAGGTGCAGTGTGTGACTGCCGATTTTTCAAAATTGGAGCCTGGCGCAGAGTCGGAACGTCATTTTTATACAGCGAAAAAAACAAAAACCATCGTTTAATCGTAACGATGGTTTTTCATAATGTATTTTTCCTTTGTTGAAAATCTCAGCGCGTTCGTGAAACAATGAATCAAACGGAAAATTGCTTCTTGACTAGAGCGATATCTTCTTCATACTTCAAATGGGTGTTCCGGAACATCTGGCGGAACATATCCTTAACGCCGCTTTCCAGCGCCTTAATTCCCTCACCGGTTACACCGCCTTTAACGCACACCTTTTCCTGCAGGGCGGGCAATGTGTAATGCCCTGTTTCGAGCAGCCTTCCCAAACCTACCAGCATTTCTGTCGTCATTAAAATCGCGTCTTCTTTTGAGACGGAGGTTTCTTCTACAGCGGCCTGAATAAACTCCTGAACCAAATAACTGACAAAGGCGGGGCCGCAGCTGACAATGTCTGAGGCGACCCTCGTAATCCCGCTTTCGATTTCAAGAGGGATTGAGATCTTGCTCACTAAAGCCGTCAATTTTTCTTTTGCCTCAGCTGTGCAGCTTTCTCCGAAAGTCAATAATGACACGCCAGACAACGCTCTGTTCGTAATGCTCGGGATCACCCTTGCCGCCTGGCAGGAGACGATGGCTTCCAGCTGTTCGACCTGCACCGGACTCGTAATGGTGACCACAATCTGATCGCGGGTGAAGACGGGTGAGAGCCGCTTTAGCAAGGGATAAATATCCAGCGGCTTTACACAGATAAACACGGCATCACTTTCCGTGATCACTTCTTCCGGCCGTTCTGCAACCTGAATGTCTGGGAATCGTTTTTTAAAGTTTAACGCTTTGTCGATCGTTCGGTTAGTAATTGTTAAAGATGAGGGAATGACCGCTCTGGATTCAATCAACGCCTCAATTAAAATGGTCCCCATATTTCCTGTCCCGATAAAGCCGATATTCAATCGTTCTCCCCTCCTTTGAACCTGTATCTTTTAAACGATATGAAGGCTTCAGTCAAAATATGTATGAAAGCAGGTGAGCAGTTTGACAGATTGGCTAAAACAATATAAATGGCATGCGGCGGGAGGTGTGGCACTCGTCTTGATCATCAGCGCTGCCTTCATGCTGTTAAGCGGAAAGCGTGAAACTTCATCCGGCTTCTCCATTCCTGAAGAGGCTTCTGCACAGACTTTTGACAAGAAAGAGGAGGTGAAGCGGGAAAAAAACGCGGGGGAAGAGGAGGTTATCATCGATTTGAAAGGCGCTGTGAAAAATCCGGGCGTCTATCAAATGAAGGAGGGAGACAGGGTGCACGATGCATTGAAAAAAGCAGGCGGTACCGAGAAAAAAGCGGACCAAAAGCAGATTAATCTGGCAGCCGTTTTGCGGGACGGTATGGTTCTTTACATTCCATTTGAAGGGGAAGAGGCCGCTGGCTCTCTTTCGGAAGCGGACTCAAGAGCAGACGGCAGCTCAAGTGATATCGTCAATATCAATACGGCTTCCTCTGAGGAGCTTCAGACGATTCCCGGGATCGGTCCTTCAAAAGCGGAAGCGGTAGTCGAATACCGCGAGGAGAACGGAATGTTTCAGACGATTGAAGACATAACAAACGTTTCGGGAATTGGAGAAAAGTCTTTTGAAAGAATAAAATCTTCCATCACGGTAAAGTAAATTGACGTTTGCGGATAAACATATGTAAACTTAGGGAAGTCGACATCGTATTTTTGGAGGGAAAACAAGTGGAACGGATTTCTTGGGATCAATATTTTATGGCGCAAAGCCATTTGCTGGCGCTTCGCAGCACGTGTACAAGGCTTGCTGTAGGGGCGACGATTGTCAGGGATAAACGGATTATCGCAGGAGGCTACAACGGATCGATCGCCGGAGGTGTTCACTGTGCGGATGAAGGCTGCTATATGGTGGACGGGCATTGCATCAGAACGATTCACGCCGAGATGAACGCGATTCTTCAGTGTGCAAAATTCGGCGTTCCGACCGAAGGCGCTGAAATATATGTCACGCATTTTCCGTGCATTCAATGCTGTAAATCGATCATTCAGGCAGGTATTAAAACGATATACTATGCGAAGGATTACAAAAACCATCCTTACGCGGTTGAACTTTTCGATCAGGCTTCTGTTAAAGTGGAGCAGGTAGAGCTCGATGAGATGATTATCGACTTGAAAAACCAGGAAAAGTTATCGTTTGTGGCCGATCTGATCAAACAGCTGGCTGATAAAGGCCTTGAGGAAGAGGAAATCAGGAAAATACACGCAGAGGCTAACAAACTGTTTACAAGCTACGTGTAATCCAATGGACAGACATCGCATCTTCCCGTGCGGAGCGATTTCAGCGGCAGCCGGAATCGCCTCCGCTCACTCTTCTCTTTATCTCTTCCTCGCCGTCGGTTTTTTTCTGTTCTTTATCCTCTGTTTCTTCAAGAAACAAATACTCCTTTTCATCATATGTGCAGCGATTTGTATTTTATATTTCACCTCTTTTTACATGATTGACCATTTCAATACAACGATTTATCATGAAGGCAAATTTCACACGTTTGCTTCTGTTCGGGATATCCCCATAATAGACGGAGACCGGCTTTCATTCACAGCCAAAACAGATAAGGGGGAAGCTTTGAAAGCGGGCTATACGATCCGGTCTCCGCAAGAAAAACGGGCGCTCTCCGCTCTTCAGCCGGGAAGCCTCTGTGTCATGCAAGGTGAATTAAGAGCGCCGAAAAAAGAGACGGTTCCTGGAACTTTTGATCAAAAAGAATCCTTGTATCAAAAAGGGATTCACTGGATATTTGCGGTTCAGTCCATTGAAAACTGCAAGCCGGGCGGCGGTCTTATGCCATTTCTATTGAACATCCGAAAAGCGGGCCTTGATTTTACAGAAGAAAATATGGCTAATCCGGCTGCCGGTATTGTAAGAGCGCTTACTTTCGGGGACCGGTTTCTCATTGAACAAGATGTGCTGGACGGCTATCAGCGTCTCGGGATCATTCACCTTTTAGCGATTTCCGGGCTTCATGTCGGTCTGTTGTCGGCCGCTCTGTTCCACGTATTTATTCGCTTCGGTTTGACGAGAGAATGCGCCAAATGGCTGCTCGTTTTCGGGCTGCCCGTTGCGGCAGTTTTGACCGGAGGCGCCCCGTCGGTAGTGAGGGCGGTTCTCATGTCTGAAATCTATCTGCTGGCATCACTGTCCAATAAGAACTTCAAAAGCGCCGATGTGATCAGCATCGCCTGCCTCGGACTGCTGTTGTATCATCCTTATCTGCTATTTCAAGCCGGATTTCAGCTTTCTTTTGCCGTATCCTTCGTTTTCATTCTTTCAAAAGAAATATTGATCAAGCCGAAAAGCCGAATCTCTCAACTGCTATTGGGGTCATTTTTGGCTCAGCTCGCCTCCCTTCCGATCCTGCTCATCCATTTTCAAGAGTTTTCATTTCTCAGCACAGTGATGAATCTGCTTTTCATACCTCTCTATATTTTTATCATCATGCCGCTGTCTTTCGGAAGTCTGTTGGCTTTCATATGTTTTCGTCCTCTCGGGGAGGCGGCAGCCTGTGTGCTGGACCATCTGCTTGTGTGGAGCCATCAGGCTGTTAAATCGGTGTCTGCCGCGGATATTTTCGTTTTTTCTGCGGTTAAACCGCCGGATATTTTGTTGTTTTTCTACTTCGCAGCTATTTTTCTGTTTTTGCTGTTTCTTGAAAAAGAGATGTCGTTTCGTGCGGTCATGATTTCGTCCGGCTTCCTTGCCGCTGTGTTTGCTATTCACGTATGTCTTCCTCAGTTTGCAGGAGAAGGAGAGGTCACAATGCTTGATATCGGCCAAGGTGACAGCATGTATGTCAGCGCTCCCGGTCAGAATGGCACCGTCTTCATTGATACGGGAGGAACCGTATCCTTCCGGAAAGAGCAGTGGAGAAAGCGGAAAAAGGATTTTTCCCTGGGAGAGAGCGTATTAATGCCATTTCTGGCATCCAAAGGAGTCAAGAAGCTCGATGCTTTAATTTTGACTCATGCTGATCAGGATCATATTGGTGAAGCTCAAGTGCTGATCCAAAAACATAAAGTCAAGCAATTGATCGTGCCGAAAGGCTTCGCAGCCGAACCGTCTGATGAAAAGCTGCTTCGCCTTGCCTTGAAAGAAGGCGTCAAGGTACATGTAGCCAAAAGAGGTGACATCCTTCATATTGGCAATCTTGAATTTTATGTTCTTTCACCGAAAGAGGCGGACAAAAACAGCAAAAACAACGGTTCCCTCGTGTTGTGGCTGAAAGCTGGCGAATTTTCGTGGCTGTTAACGGGCGATTTGGAGAAGGAAGGTGAAAATGAGATGATGAAAGTGTATCCGAATCTTAAAGCGGATATTCTGAAAGTCGGTCACCATGGAAGCAAAGGTTCTACGGGGGAAGATCTGATTAAGCAAATTGAGCCGAAAGCAGCCATCATTTCGGCGGGAGAGCACAACCGCTACGGCCATCCCCACGGGGAAGTGCTGGATATCTTAAACCGCCACCATGTGAAAGTATTCAGAACGGATCAGCACGGTTCGATTCAGTACCTATTTCGAGGCGGAAACGGAACGTTTTTACTTCATCCCCCATATGATAAAGTACATTCCTCGCAAGAAAAAAAGACTGCTGAAAAACAGCAGCCGTCAAAAAGCCGCTTGCCTGACGGAGAGTAAAGCGGTGTCCATGACTTGGCTTGATTAAGCGGCCAGATGTATAACAGTAGCGATAATAAACATTGTAGCGAAAAAGCCAAAAGACACGATAAAACCGACACCTGAATCTACAAGATCGTTACGTTTGCTTTGCACGTCTTTTTCAAATTCATTCACAATTTACCCCTCCTATTGATATCCAGTATAATTCAATTCTTTGCAAAAATCTAGGAGCTTCATGCAACCGTTTTCTAAAATTTATGAACATCGTCTTCTATAAACTGACCCGGGGGTTTATGGAAGGCGTTTATTATAAATGAGAGAGCGGGTGACTCCGCTTCTCTCTTTACTAATTGCAAAACACGCTTTAGGATAGAAAGGAAGGATGAAAGAGGGGAAAGTGCAGATGACGGTATTTGATATTTGGAAAAGCTTAAAAAAAGGCGATATTCATCCTGTTTATTGTTTATACGGGAAAGAGACGTATCTTCTGCAGGAGACGGTTCAAAGGATCAGACAAGCCGTTGTTGACGAAGAGACGAAGGATTTCAACCTTTCCGTATTTGATCTGGAAGAAGAGGCATTGGACCTTGCTGTTGAAGATGCTGAAACTTTTCCGTTTATGGGGGATAAGCGTCTTGTTGTTGCGAAAAACCCGTCTTTTTTAACAGCTGAAAAAAAGAAAGATAAAACGGAGCATAACCTCGGGAGCCTGGAGGATTATATTGCGCAGCCGGCGCCTTATTCCGTTTTTGTGCTGCTCGCTCCTTATGAAAAGCTTGATGAGAGGAAAAAGCTGACCAAGCTCTTGAAAAAACACGCCCATATGGTTGAAGCAAAAGAACTGAACGGCCGGGAAACGGCTGATTTTATCACTGGGCTTGCAAAATCAGAGGGGAAGCTCATAGAACGAGAAGCGGCGGAGGAGCTTGTCATCCTGTGTAATGCCAGCCTGTCGGCCATTGCCCAAGAGGTGAAAAAGCTTAGTACATATATTGGTGATCGGGATTCGATCACACTTGAGGACGTCAAAAAGCTCGTTGCCAGAGGTCTCGAGCAGAATATTTTTGAATTGATCAACAAGGTTGTGAACCGGAAGCGTACAGAAGCGCTGCAGATTTTCTATGATCTGTTAAAGCAAAATGAAGAACCGATCAAAATGATGGCGCTGATCGCAAACCAGTTCAGGCTTTTGATGCAGACGAAATACTTTTCGCAGCAGGGGTACGGGCAAAAGCAAATCGCCTCAAACCTCAAAGTTCACCCGTTCAGGGTGAAGCTCGCGATCGACCAGGCGAGGCTGTTTTCTGAAGAAGAGCTGAAAAGCATCATCGAGCATCTCGCCGTTATGGATTATGAAATGAAGACAGGCAAAAAAGACAAGCAGCTCCTGCTTGAGCTGTTTTTGCTCAAGCTTTTGCAGTCCGATTGAAAAAACGGCTCTCTAATTTTAAGAGAGCCGTTAGGCTGTCGAGATTTTCTCGACAGCCTTTTCAGTTGTTCTTATTTCTTTTTCCGTTTCCCCTCATAATCGGCAAGCTTCATCCTTCCTTAGGTGATAAAACATGCTTTGCATATCGCTTCGCTTCGTTTTTGAGGATATTGTCATGAGGATTGTGGGATGTAAAAGCCGGAAGAAACGTGCCATGACATCGGATAATAGTACCCTCAATCGGCCGTAAATACTCTTCTACAGTGAACATATTGCGGCCCCCAACGCGATATTCTTCTTCCGCTCCGCCTGTTGTCGTAGCAATCATGAATTCTTTGCCTTTCAAGTTTTCGCCTCCGGGGCCGTGCGCCCAGCCGTATGTCAGACATCATCAAACCATTTTTTCAAAAGAGGCGGACAGCTGAACCAATAAAATGGGAACTGAAGAACGATCCGGTCATATTCAAGTAATAATTGCTGTTCTTTTTCAACATCGATACTCCAATTTTGATACTCCTGATACAGATCACGAATAAAGATATCAGGATGATTTTTCAATTCGTTCATTAGTGCCTTGTTCCATTTGGACTCCCTCAAATTTGGATGTGCTGCAATTACCATTATTTTCATAAACATCTTCCTCTACCGTTTGTTGTTTTTCTTGAACCTTTCTTCGTCCCAATTATTACGAATATTTTTGGCATTGCAAAGTACGCTTTTTTTTCGTACATAGACCTTTAAACCGTACTATTGCGGTGAAAGAACTTGTTTATGGTAGTCCGGTAAACCGTACTATGTATGTAAAATAAGAGTACTACCGCGAATCAGAATGATATGGTAACGTAACTGATATCACGAATACCGAATCGGGAGTTGACAAAGATGAAGTCAAAAGTACGGGAAATGAAGACGACGGAAGGTATCATCATAACTTTGGCGGCCATAGGAGGAAAATGGAAGCCGCTGATCCTGTTCGTATTACTTCATGAAGGCACCAAACGCTTCGGAGAACTAAGACGGATGCTCCCTGGAGTTACACAGGGGATGCTGACCAACCAGCTTCGGGAGCTCGAACATGATGGTCTCGTCAAACGGCAAGTTTATCAGGAAATCCCTCCGAAGGTCGAATATAGCTTAACTGGGCACGGAAAAACGTTGGCGCCGGTGTTGACCGATATGTGCAGCTGGGGATATAAACATCTCGACTTTGTGAAGCAATTGAGTGATGAAGAGGAATGAGTTTGGCCTAAAAGTCTTTGCATCAATGGGGACTTTCATGATTTGTGTCTATTTTTCGCTTCAGCTCGGATCATTGTTTTTGGGACGCTTCCCTTTCTTTCGTTTTTCGCTTTGATGCCTGCTCCAGTTACTCACAGGTTATAAGTAAAACCATCCTTACTAAACCGCTATGACGATCCAGGAACCAGTTGGAGCTTCGATTTCTGAAACCGACGATTTCGCAGCCTTTCTTTTTCCAGAAGATAGTTTAACGAGTTTCGGTATATCCTGAATATGAACATCAGATGCCAAACATAGCAAAGGGGCACGATTGCAAAAAAGAAAAGATAAAATCGGAAACATTGAAAATGTGCGGAAAAGGAGAAATGAAATGACAAAGAATTTAAGGTCTTGCAGCAAAGGACACCAGTATGATAAAAGCAGTGATTGTCCTGTTTGCCCGATTTGTGAGCAACAGCGCAAACCTGACAACGGATTTCTTTCATTGCTCTCTGCGCCAGCCAGACGAGCTTTGGAACACAATGGAATAACTTCTTTGCAGGATCTGTCAAAATACAGCGAAAAAGAGATTTTGAAATTTCACGGTATGGGACCAGCGTCTTTACCTAAATTGCGGGTTGTTTTGAAGGAAAATGGATTATCATTTAAAAGTTAAACACCGGAATAATTAAACTTGTACATAGCAAGGGAATTTCCTTTTTGGAAGTTCCCTCATTTTGTATAAAAATCAACAATATTTAGCACAAAAAATAGCGTCGTGCGACTGAACATAGCTGACAGGTGGAAGGGAAGCTCTCCCCCCTGATAAGTCTTATACGCTATTTCATTTCATGTCCAGTTTACTCAATCCGCGAATATTTCGCTTCGGCACGGACGGGGTTCAGGCTTGACGACAAAAAAAGGCCGGACCTCAGAGGATGAGATCAGCAAGCATCCCCTTTTCTGCAGAGCCTACCCTATGGCTGGATTGACCGTATATTTTTGCAATGCAGCGCATCGCGCACATTGTCATGTTGATTTTCTTCCGCCAGCTGACCGCGCGTTTTTTACGATTTATCGGTGGTCTGACGGCTTCTCATTTAAGAGAGCCGTTTTTTATGAAGGCAAGCAAAAAAGCTTGGCATGGCCAAGCTTTCTATTATGCAGAAAGTCCGTTCACTTTTTTCGCTAGGTTTGATTTGTAACGAGCTGCGGTGTTTTTGTGGACAAGACCTTTTTTAGCTGCTTTATCGATTTTCTTTGCTGCTGCAGAAAGAGCTGCTTTCGCTTTGTCTGCTTCGTTGTTGCTTACGAAAGTTTCAACTTGTTTCATAGCAGTGCGCATTGAAGATTTGATAGTTGCGTTGTGCGCGCGGCGCTCGTTGTTTGTTTTTGTGCGTTTGATCGCTGATTTAATGTTTGGCAATGTGTTTCACCTCCTAAGACATAACCTCTGTTCCTTTTCTATAGGTTAGATCTCAACAATAGAACAAATTGTATTCTATCAAACACACCCTTAGATTGCAATATAAATGTAAAGTATTTTTGTTTGAAAGCTCCGCTTCGGGGGAATGTTCACAGACCTTGTGGGCACACTAACACCAGTTATGTTTTTGGAGGGAATGCAAATATGGAGAAAAAGAAGCTTGATTTAAGTCAATATGCAGTCCGGACAGACTTAGCCGTGGAAGCGAGGGATCTGGCAGAGGAAAAGGAAGCTTCTCCAAAGAAAGAGCTGAAAGGGTTTACAGTCAAAGAATACGAAAAAGACGGGATCAAAATTCAGACGATGGACATTGATGAAGAAGGAGCGAAGCTGTCGGGGAAAAAAGCCGGCCGCTATTTAACCTTTGAAACACAAGGGATCAGACAGCAGGATTCCGTCTTGCAGGAAAAAGTCGTCAATGTGTTTGCGAAGGAATTTTCCGCATTTCTCGATTATTTGAACATTCCGCGGGATGCCAGCTGCTTAATTGTAGGGCTTGGCAACTGGAATGTCACGCCCGACTCACTCGGCCCCCTAGTAACGGAGAACCTTCTCGTGACGAGGCACCTTTTTCAGCTGCAGCCCGAAAATGTAGAGGATGGCTACCGTCCAGTGAGCGCGCTTTCCCCTGGAGTCATGGGCTTGACCGGCATTGAAACGAGCGATATTATCCAAGGGGTAATCGATCGCTCAAAGCCCGACTTTGTCATTGCCATCGATGCGCTGGCCTCAAGAGGGATCGAGCGTGTGAATTCTACCATTCAAATTTCAGACAGCGGGATACACCCCGGATCTGGGGTAGGGAATAAAAGAAAAGAATTAAGCGAGGAAACGCTTGGCATTCCGGTCATCGCCATCGGTGTTCCGACGGTGGTCGATGCCGTCACGATCACGAGTGATACGATTGATTATATGCTGAAGCATTTTGGAAGAGAGATGAGAGATGACAGTCCGTCCAGGTCGCTCGTTCCCGCGGGGATGAGCTTTGGGAAAAGAAAGGTCCTCACCGAAGAAGACCTTCCCGATGAGGAGCACCGCAAATCGTTTCTCGGTATAGTCGGAGGCCTCGCAGAGGATGAAAAAAGGCAGCTGATCCATGAAGTCCTCGCTCCGCTCGGCCATAACTTAATGGTAACCCCAAAAGAGGTCGATACCTTTATCGATGATATGGCAAATGTGATTGCGAACGGTCTGAACACAGCGCTTCATGAAAATGTCTCGCAAGACAATAAAGGAATGTATAACCACTAAGATTAAGGCGGCTGACCAGGCCGCTTTTTTTCGTGCTTATAGCATTGCCGGAACTTGTTCTACTTCCTCTATCTTGTACATAGTCTATTTACTAGACAAGCTCTGGAGGGATTTGCGATGAGAAAAAGAGGCAGGAATCGTCAGTTTGTGCTGGCTGTAAATGGAAGAAGTGCGATTAAGACAGTATTCTTATTTATCGTCAGCCTGCTGCTCGTTTTTATTTTATCAGGCGTGCTGACATCGCTGCGTCCTGAGTTAAGGCCGTCTTCATCGTTGTACCGGGTGACCGATGAATTGGCGGGCGAGACCTTTGGGCTCATTTTGGGAATGGAAAACCACTACTTCGCATCAGAATTGCCGGAACCGAATAAACGCTTTGAACTTTCTCCGATCGTCTTGAAACTGGCGACCAGCATTAATTTAAAAGATCCGCGAAGTTTTCTCGGTCGGGAGCTTCCGGGCTTCTCTCATTTTGACTCGGAAATCCTTATTGCAGGGCAAGGGACGGATTACACGAATATGCCGTCAGAATCTCCGCCGCCGACTGAGGTTTTAAAAGAGGAGAGAGAAGCGAATCTTGCAGAGCTTGAAGGGAAACAGAAAAAGCAAACAGGGGAGGAAAAACCTCCTGAGCAATCGACGGGCGGCCGAAAAGTCGTATTTATCTACAATACGCACAATACGGAATCGTATCTCCCCTTTTTAAAAGGTGAGACGGTACCTGATCGGGCGCTTCATTCGAAAGCAAATGTTACGCTTGTCAGCGATATGCTCGCAAATGCGATGAAGTCGCAGGGTGTCGGGGCAATGGTGGATAAAACCGACTTTCAGGCGAACTTGCGGAAAAAAGGCTGGGCCTATGCCCGTTCCTATGATGAATCAAGGCCGGTCGTTAAAGAGGCGATGGCTCAAAACAAAGATTTGCAGTATTTTATCGATATTCACAGGGATTCGCAGCGGAAGAAAGCGACAACCGCAACTGTCAAAGGAAAAAGCTATGCACGTGTTGCATTTGTGCTCGGCAAGAAGAGCTCTAATTTCGAATCGAACTTAAAACTGGCAAAAGAACTGCATGAACGGCTGGAAAAAAAATATCCCGGTTTGAGCCGCGGTGTTATATCTAAGGGAGCTGCCGGGGATAATGGCATATATAATCAAGATTTAAACGAAAGATCCGTCTTAATCGAATTTGGCGGCGTAGATAATAACCGCGAAGAGCTGGAGCGGGCTGCAGAAGCGATGGCGGATGTATTCAGCGAGATGTACTGGAATGCTGAAAAAGTTGATGCAGACACCGGTGAAGACGATAAGAAAAAACAATAGGACAGGTGATGGAAGTGGCTTCTTTTATGGGGAAATGCATATTGGCTTGCTGTGTCATGTTTTTCGGCGTCCTTCTCGGCATGCAGCAGGCGAACAACGGAATGATTGAAATGAAAGGGTATCAGGACCCTGATTTAAAAGCGGCGCTCAGCATATCTGAAGGGGATGCGAAAGAGGCGTCAGTCCTCGGCCATCAAATCGATTTGGAGGAAAAACAAAAAGAGCTGGAACAGCTGGAAGCTTTCAACCTCTTTTCCTCGGCCGGCCGCGCCCTGGCCGATTCGGTCACAAACACAGCCCGTTCATTGTATGACTGGATAAAGGAAAAAACGGAATAAGTAAAAGAAAAAACGAGTCGGATGCAGGACTCGTTTTTTCTTTTTCGGGTTTAGAAAGCATATGTGACTTAGCATTGAATCTTCACAACCCTATTGATATAATCTAAGCTAGCGCATATTGCGTTTCATAGTAGGAGTGATTAGTGTGACAGATAAAGAAAAACGATTACAAAGGCAGTCGAGAATCCGAAATTTCTCTATTATCGCCCATATCGATCACGGCAAGTCAACGCTTGCGGATCGAATCCTTGAAAAGACGGCGGCAATCACTCAAAGGGAAATGAAAGAACAGCTCCTCGACTCGATGGATTTGGAACGTGAAAGAGGAATCACCATTAAACTGAACTCCGTACAGCTGAAATATCAGGCAAAGGACGGAGAGGAATATATTTTTCATCTGATCGATACCCCGGGACACGTCGATTTTACGTATGAGGTTTCGAGAAGCCTTGCCGCATGCGAAGGCGCGATTCTCGTCGTCGACGCCGCACAGGGAATCGAGGCGCAAACGCTGGCAAACGTTTACCTTGCGCTTGATAACGACCTTGAAATCCTGCCGGTCATTAATAAAATCGACCTTCCGAGCGCAGAACCCGAACGCGTCCGCCAGGAAGTCGAGGATGTCATCGGTCTTGACGCTTCAGAAGCCGTCCTTGCTTCAGCAAAAGCAGGCATCGGAATTGAAGAAATATTGGAGCAGATCGTTGAAAAGGTTCCCGCACCAAGCGGAGATCCGGAAGCGCCGCTTCAAGCGTTGATCTTTGACTCTCTGTATGATGCATACCGCGGGGTCGTCGCCTATATCAGAGTCGTCCAAGGTACCGTAAAAGCCGGTCAAAAAATCAAGATGATGGCGACCGGAAAAGAATTTGAAGTCACTGAAGTCGGCGTTTTCACACCGAAGGCCGTTCCGGTTGACGAACTGACTGTCGGTGACGTCGGATTCCTGACGGCCGCAATCAAAAACGTCGGAGACACTCGTGTAGGGGATACGATTACAAGTGCGGAAAACCCAGCGCCCGAAGCCCTGCCAGGCTACAGAAAACTGAATCCGATGGTCTATTGCGGTCTGTATCCGATTGATACAGCGAAATACAACGACTTGCGGGAAGCGCTTGAAAAACTTGAGCTGAACGATTCAGCCCTTCAGTATGAGGCGGAAACGTCCCAGGCTCTCGGATTCGGCTTCCGCTGTGGTTTCCTGGGGATGCTCCACATGGAAATTATTCAGGAGCGGATTGAACGCGAATTCAACATCGATTTGATTACGACGGCTCCGAGCGTTATCTATGACGTGTACATGACAGACGGAGAAAAAATCGTTGTCGATAACCCGTCAAATATGCCTGATCCGCAGAAGATCGACCGGGTGGAAGAACCGTTCGTCAAAGCGACGATGATGGTGCCGAACGACTTTGTCGGAGCGGTCATGGAACTGTGCCAGGGCAAGCGCGGCCAGTTTATCGATATGCAGTACCTTGATGCGAACCGCGTCAGCATTGTCTACGAAATTCCGCTTGCGGAAATCGTCTACGAGTTTTTCGATCAGCTTAAATCAAATACGAAAGGCTATGCGTCATTTGATTACGAACTCATCGGATATAAACCGTCCAAGCTCGTGAAAATGGATATTATGCTGAACGGCGAAAAAATCGATGCCCTTTCCTTTATCGTTCACCGCGATTATGCGTATGAACGGGGAAAAGTTATTGTCGAAAAGCTGAAGGAACTCATTCCGCGCCAGCAGTTTGAAGTGCCTGTCCAGGCAGCCATCGGCACAAAAATTGTCGCCCGTTCAACCATCAAAGCCATGCGCAAAAACGTTTTGGCGAAGTGCTACGGCGGGGATATTTCCAGAAAACGCAAACTGCTCGAAAAGCAAAAGGAAGGAAAGCGAAGAATGAAACAGGTCGGCTCTGTCGAAGTTCCGCAGGAAGCCTTTATGGCAGTCCTGAAAATGGACGACAGCAGCCCGAAATCATAATCATGAGCTGCCGCAGCGTAACACACTGCGGCTTCTTCCTGTAAAAGAAGGTGAAAACAATGAAAGCAGCATATATCCATATTCCGTTTTGCGAGCACATTTGCCATTATTGCGACTTCAACAAGTTTTTTATTCAATCTCAGCCTGTTGATGAATATTTGCGTTCTTTAGAGAAGGAAATGGCCAATTCAATGGAAGCGGCCGGACATCCGGAGCTGAAAACGATCTTTATCGGGGGAGGAACGCCGACATCGCTGTCGGAAGCGCAGCTTGAGCGGCTTCTTGATTCCATTCATCGCGTTTTGAAACCGTCCGAAAGCCTTGCCGAATTTGCAGTGGAAGCCAATCCCGACGATTTATCGGCTGAAAAGCTGGAGGTTTTAAAAGCCGCCGGTGTAGACAGGCTGAGCTTTGGCGTACAGACGTTTGAAGACGAGCTGCTAAAAAAAATCGGCAGAGTCCACGAGCAAAAAGACGTACTCGTTTCCTTTGAAAGAGCGCGAAACGCGGGGTTCGATAATATCAGCCTTGACCTGATGTTCGGTCTGCCAGGACAAACCATCGGCCACTTCGCTTCATCGCTCGATACGGCGCTTGCCCTCGGGGCTGAACATTATTCGGTCTATTCGCTGATCGTCGAACCGAAAACCGTTTTTTATAACTTGATGAAAAAGGGCCGGCTTCACCTGCCTCCGCAGGATCAGGAAGCAGAAATGTACGAACTGGTGATGCGGAAAATGGAAGAAGCGGGCATCGGCCAATACGAAATCAGCAACTACGCCAAAAAAGGATATGAGAGCAAACATAACCTCACATATTGGAACAATGAGGAGTATTTCGGTTTGGGCGCGGGCGCGCACGGCTATATCAATGGTGAAAGAACGGTAAATGCCGGCCCTGTTAAACATTATATCGACCTGATTGAGCAGTCAGGTTTTCCTTATAAAGAAAAACACAGGGTTACAAAAAATGAACAGATTGAAGAAGAAATGTTTCTCGGTCTTCGAAAAACCGCGGGAGTAGACAAAGAACACTTTTTCCAAAAATACGGAAGAACTGTTGACGATCTCTTCCCGAAAGTGCTCCGTTCGCTGGAAGAAACAGGGCTGATTGTGAACACGAGCAACAACGTATTTTTAACACATAATGGAAAACTGTTAGGGAATGAAGTGTTTCAAGCATTCCTGGGTGAGTTATAATTGACATTTTGATTTTGGTTTGGTAATTTTGATATACAATTAGCACTCAGTTGTGTCGAGTGCTAACAGGGGTGATATGGATGTTAACAAATCGTCAGCTGTTAATCTTACAGGTTATCGTCAACGATTTCATTCGTTCAGCTCAGCCGGTAGGATCAAGAACGCTTTCCAAAAAGGAAGATATCACATTCAGCTCAGCAACGATCAGAAACGAAATGGCTGACTTGGAAGAGCTCGGTTTTATTGAAAAAACCCACTCATCTTCAGGCCGGATTCCTTCTGAAAAAGGCTATCGCTATTATGTCGATCATCTGCTTTCACCCGGAAAGCTGTCAAAAACGGACTTGAACATTATTCATTCGGTTTTCAAAGAAAAAATCTTTGAACTCGAAAAAGCGGTGCAGAAGTCGGCTCAAGTGCTGTCTGATCTGACAAATTATACATCGATTGTCCTCGGTCCGAGACTGAGCGAAAATCATCTCAAACAGATCCAGATTGTGCCGATTCAGCCTAAGAAGGCCGTTGCCATTCTAGTAACGAATACCGGCCATGTCGAGAATAAAACGATCAACTTTCCGGCGGAGGTCAATCTTTCCGATCTCGAAAAGCTGGTGAATATATTAAATGAACGCCTTAGAGGCGTGCCGATCTCAGAGCTGAAAGACAGGATTTTCAAAGAGGTCGTCATCTTCTTAAAGTCGCATATCCAAAATTACGATACGATTTTACACGGGCTCGGCGCAACGCTGGATTCATCTGTTCAAACCGACCGGCTGTTTTTCGGCGGCAAGATTAATATGCTGAATCAGCCCGAATTTCACGATATTGACAGAGTGAAATCGCTATTGTCGCTCATTGAGAAAGAACAGGAGCTTCTCCGGCTCTTTCAGTCGACTGAGTCCGGAATTACCATTAAAATCGGCAAGGAAAACGACTATGAAGAAATGGAAAACTGCAGCCTGATTACCGCGACATACACGGTCGGTTCAAAACAGATCGGCTCCATCGCGGTCATCGGGCCGACGCGCATGGACTACTCCCGCGTCGTCGGTTTGCTTCAGCACGTATCATCTGACTTGTCAAAAGCGTTGACAAGTTTGTATGATGGGTAAGGCAGTACCTGAAAACAAAACAGAAGGGAGAAATCCCTTCTTTATCATGAAACTCATCCTTTAAGGGAGGTGAACACAGATGGCAGAAGAAAAACAAACTGAAGAGCTAAACGAACAAGAGGAACTGAACGAGACAGAAGCGGAGACAGCCGAAGCCGAACAAACGGCTGCTGAAGCTGATGCCCCGGCAGAAGACACGCAAACAGAAATGCTTGAAAAACAACTAAAAGAACTTCAAGAACGTCTTGAAGAAAAAGAAAATAAACTTTTACGTGTTCAGGCGGACTTTGAAAACTACAAACGACGCGCACGCCTTGACCTTGAGGCTGCTGAAAAGTACCGTTCCCAGCGCATCATCAGCGATTTGCTGCCGGCGCTTGACAACTTTGAACGCGCGCTACAGATCGATCCTGACAACGAGCAGACGAAAAGCCTGCTTCAAGGGATGGAAATGGTGCACCGTCAAATTTTGGAGGCTCTTAAAAATGAAGGAGTTGAACAGATTCCTTCAGTCGGAGAGCAATTTGACCCGAACATGCACCAGGCTGTTATGCAGGTCGAGGATGAAGCGTACGAATCAAACGCAGTCGTTGAGGAACTGCAAAAAGGCTATAAACTTAAGGACCGGGTGATCCGTCCTTCTATGGTAAAAGTCAACCAATAACTACATAGCAGGAGGTAAAAATCATGAGCAAAGTAATCGGAATCGACTTGGGAACAACGAACTCATGCGTTGCAGTGCTTGAAGGCGGAGAGCCGAAAGTCATCCCAAATCCAGAAGGAGCCCGCACGACTCCTTCGGTTGTTGCATTTAAAAACGGAGAGCGCCAGGTGGGTGAAGTGGCGAAACGCCAGTCCATCACGAATCCGAACACGATCATGTCGGTCAAGCGCCACATGGGCACGGACTATACAGTTGAAATCGAAGGCAAAAAGTACACGCCGCAAGAAGTGTCTGCCATCATCCTTCAGCATTTGAAATCATATGCTGAAAGCTATTTAGGCGAAACTGTATCTAAAGCCGTAATCACAGTTCCTGCATACTTCAATGATGCAGAACGTCAAGCGACAAAGGATGCCGGTAAAATCGCCGGACTTGAAGTTGAGCGGATCATCAACGAGCCGACTGCAGCTGCGCTTGCATACGGTCTGGATAAGACGGAAGAAGATCAGACGATCCTCGTCTACGACCTTGGCGGCGGTACATTCGACGTTTCCATCCTTGAATTGGGAGACGGCGTATTCGAAGTTCGTTCTACAGCGGGTGACAACCGCCTTGGAGGAGACGACTTTGACCAAGTGATCATCGATCATCTCGTCTCAGAATTCAAGAAAGAAAACGGCATTGATCTTTCTAAAGATAAAATGGCGCTTCAGCGCTTAAAAGATGCGGCTGAGAAAGCGAAAAAAGACCTTTCCGGCGTATCTTCTACGCAAATTTCGCTGCCGTTTATCACAGCCGGTGACGCAGGTCCGCTGCACCTTGAATTGACACTGACCCGCGCGAAGTTTGAAGAGCTGTCTTCACACTTGGTAGAGCGCACAATGGGTCCAGTCCGCCAGGCTCTTCAAGATGCGGGGCTTTCTGCAAGCGAAATCGACAAAGTAATTCTTGTCGGCGGATCAACACGTATTCCTGCCGTTCAGGAAGCGATCAAAAAAGAAACTGGAAAAGAAGCGCATAAAGGCGTCAACCCTGACGAAGTCGTAGCCCTTGGTGCAGCCATTCAAGGCGGCGTCATCACAGGCGATGTCAAAGATGTTGTCCTTCTGGACGTAACTCCGCTGTCACTTGGTATCGAAACAATGGGCGGCGTGTTCACGAAGCTGATTGACCGCAACACGACAATCCCGACAAGCAAGTCCCAAGTGTTCTCAACAGCGGCTGACAACCAAACAGCGGTTGACATCCACGTGCTCCAAGGTGAGCGCCCGATGGCTGCCGACAACAAAACGCTCGGACGCTTCCAGCTTACAGATATTCCGCCGGCTCCTCGCGGCGTACCGCAAATCGAAGTGTCATTTGACATCGATAAGAACGGTATCGTCAACGTCAGCGCGAAAGATCTGGGTACCGGCAAAGAGCAAAACATCACGATCAAATCTTCTTCAGGTCTTTCTGACGAGGAGATCGAACGCATGGTGAAAGAAGCTGAAGAAAACGCCGAAGCGGATGAGAAGAAAAAAGAAGAAATCGAGCTTCGCAACGAAGCGGATCAGCTTGTCTTCACAACTGAAAAAACGCTGAAAGATCTTGAAGGCAAAGCCGATGAAGCGCAAGTGAAAAAAGCGAATGATGCAAAAGACGCGTTAAAAGCTGCGATCGAGAAAAATGACCTTGATGAAATCAAGGCGAAAAAAGATGAGCTGCAAGCGATCGTCCAAGAGCTTTCAATGAAGCTTTACGAAGAAGCTGCAAAACAGGCTCAGGCTCAGCAAGACGGCGGCGCCGGCGCTAAAAAAGCCGACGACAATGTCGTTGACGCTGAATATGAAGAAGTAAACGACGACAAAGAACAAAAATAATTGAAATAAAATGTGCTGTGCTTACCCCGGTTTGCACAGCACATGACCTTACAGGCGATGAAAGTCAAAGTCAGGATCTCTTGACTTTGACTTTTTTCTTCCTAAAGGACAAAAGGAATTGAAAAAACATAATTTGAAATGATACAATCTAATTTATGTGAGAAAATCGGGAGTGTGAAGAGATGAGTAAGCGTGATTACTATGAGGTGCTTGGGGTAGGTAAGAGCGCTTCTAAAGATGAGATTAAAAAAGCTTACCGCAAGCTTTCTAAAAAATATCACCCGGACATCAACAAAGAAGCCGGAGCGGATGAAAAATTCAAAGAAGTCAAAGAAGCCTATGAAACACTTTCTGATGACCAAAAACGGGCCCATTACGACCAGTTTGGCCACACCGATCCAAATCAGGGATTCGGCGGCGGAGGTTTCGGCGGCGGCGACTTCGGCGGCTTTGGGTTTGACGATATTTTCTCAAGCATTTTCGGAGGCGGCGCAAGGCGGAGAGACCCGAATGCCCCGAGGCAGGGCGCCGATCTGCAGTATACGATGACACTGTCATTTGAAGAAGCGGCCTTCGGAAAAGAGACGACGATCGAAATTCCGCGTGAAGAAACATGTGAAACATGCAGCGGCTCAGGCGCGAAACCGGGAACAAAGCCGGAAACATGTTCACACTGCGGCGGCTCTGGCCAGCTGAACATGGAGCAGTCGACTCCGTTCGGAAAAGTTGTCAACAGAAGAGTATGTCATCACTGTAATGGAACGGGTAAGCAAATTAAGCACAAATGTTCAACTTGCGGCGGTACAGGAAAAGTGAAAAAACGCAAGAAAATCAATGTCACCATCCCGGCGGGTGTGGATGACGGCCAGCAGCTTCGAGTATCCGGACAGGGTGAACCGGGGATCAACGGCGGTCCGTCAGGTGACTTATTCGTCGTTTTCCGCGTCCAAGAACACGAATTTTTCGAGCGCGATGGCGACGATATTTACTGCGAAATGCCGCTGACATTTGCACAGGCTGCGCTCGGGGACGAAATCGAAGTGCCTACTCTTCACGGTAAAGTAAAATTAAAAGTGCCGGCGGGCACGCAGACAGGCACCAAGTTCCGTTTAAAAGGAAAAGGCGTTGCCAACGTACGCGGGTACGGTCAAGGCGATCAGCACATCGTCGTCCGCGTCGTGACACCGACGAATTTAACAGAAAACCAGAAAAATATTCTCCGCGAATTTGCAGAAGTGAGCGGAAATATGCCGGATGAACAGGAAATGAGTTTTTTCGATAAAGTAAAGCGCGCCTTTAAAGGCGATTAATGATTGGATGAGGAGTTGGTAGTATGAAATGGTCCGAAATCTGCATTCACACGACACATGAAGCGGTTGAGCCCATCTCGAATATTTTGCATGAAGCTGGTGCGAGTGGAGTCGTAATTGAAGATCCGCTTGATTTAATTAAAGAGCGTGAGAATGTATACGGAGAAATCTACCAGCTCGACCCCAATGATTACCCTGATGAAGGAGTCATCATTAAAGCGTATCTCCCGATCAACAGCTTTTTGGGAGAGACCGTAGAAGGAATCAAGGAAACCATCAATAATCTGCTGCTGTATGATATTGACCTCGGACGGAACAAAATCACCATCAGCGAGGTTAACGAAGAAGAATGGGCGACAGCATGGAAAAAATATTATCATCCCGTAAAAATTTCCGAGAAGTTTACGATTGTTCCGACATGGGAAGAGTACACACCGGTTCATACGGATGAGCTCATCATCGAGATGGACCCGGGAATGGCGTTCGGAACAGGCACACACCCGACAACCGTACTTTGCATACAGGCGCTCGAAAGGTATGTGAAAGAAGGGGATTCGGTCGTGGATGTCGGAACGGGAACAGGCATTTTGAGCATTGCATCAGCCATGCTTCGCGCCAAACAGGTTGAAGGATATGATCTCGATCCTGTAGCCGTGGAAAGCGCCCGCTTGAACTCCAAGCTCAATAAAGTCAGCGATCATATCGAGATCAAGCAAAATAATCTGCTTGACGGCGTCGAAGGGAAAAAAGACGTCATCGTCGCCAACATCCTGGCCGAGGTCATCTTGCGCTTTACGGATCAGGCATACAGCCTGTTGAAAGACGGCGGTTATTTCATTACTTCGGGAATCATTCAGCAGAAAAAACAGGAAGTCAAAGATGCACTGGTGAAAGAAGGCTTTACGATAGTCGAGGTTCTTTCAATGGAGGACTGGGTCAGCATCATCGCTGAAAAATAATCGTTAGTAGGTGTGACAAGCGTATGCAACGATATTTTATCGAACAATCAAAACAAGAGGTCACGGCCGCACCTGTGTTCTCGATCAAAGGCGAAGACGTTCATCACATTGCGACCGTGATGAGGATGTCTCCCGGAGACGAGGTCATTTGCTGTGCAAAAGACGGCCATGAAGCGAAATGCCGGATCGAGTCCGTCACAAAAGAAGAGGTTTTATTGAGCGTAATCGAATGGACGGGGAAAACACGCGAACTGCCCGTCCAGATCCATATTGCAAACGGCCTTCCAAAAGGAGATAAGCTGGAATGGATCATTCAAAAAGGGACAGAGCTCGGTGCAAGCTCGTTTATTCCTTTTCAGGCATCACGCTCCGTTGTTAAACTTGATGAAAAAAAGGCAAAGAAAAAGCGGGAGAGGTGGGCGAAAATCGCCAAGGAAGCCGCAGAACAGTCCCACAGAAACACGATTCCCGATGTGGCGCCGGTTCACACGTTTCAACGTTTGCTTGAGAGCCTTGAGGACTTCGATAAATGTGTCGTTGCATACGAAGAGTCATCAAAGCAAGGCGAGACGAGCCGGTTTCAATCCGTGCTCAAAAGCCTGCCGGAAGGATCATCCGTGCTCATGGTGTTTGGTCCTGAAGGCGGATTTTCAGAAGATGAAATTGAGGCGCTTAAAGAAAAAGGAGCCCTCGCCTGCGGGCTCGGTCCGCGGATCTTAAGGGCGGAAACAGCTCCGCTGTACGCGTTGGCTGCAGTTTCTTATCATACAGAGTTATTAAGAGGTGAATAACAATGGCAACCGTTGCATTTCATACACTTGGCTGCAAGGTCAACCATTATGAAACAGAAGCAATTTGGCAGCTTTTCAAAGAAGCCGGCTACGAAAGAAAAGAATTCGAAAGTTCGGCGGACGTATACGTCATTAATACATGCACCGTCACAAATACAGGTGATAAAAAAAGCCGCCAGGTGATCAGACGGGCGATCCGCCAAAATCCTGACGCCGTCATTTGTGTGACAGGGTGCTACGCCCAGACTTCCCCGGCGGAAATCATGGCGATCCCGGGCGTTGATATCGTCGTCGGTACGCAGGACCGCGAAAAAATGCTCGGCTATATTCAGCAGTACCAGGAAGAAAGACAGCCGATTAACGGCGTCAGCAATATTATGAAAGCAAGAGTGTTTGAGGAGCTTGATGTTCCTGCATTTACCGACAGAACACGTGCTTCATTGAAAATTCAAGAAGGCTGCAACAATTTCTGCACATTCTGCATCATTCCGTGGGCGCGCGGCCTGCTTCGTTCCCGCGACCCTGAGGAAGTCATCCGCCAGGCGCAGCAGCTCGTTGATGCCGGCTATAAAGAAATCGTTTTAACCGGTATTCACACCGGCGGTTATGGAGAAGATATGAAAGACTACAACTTTGCACAGCTGTTGAAAGAACTGGACAGCCGTGTGAAAGGTCTGAAACGAATCCGTATCTCTTCAATCGAAGCGAGCCAAATTACAGACGAAGTGATCGAAGTGCTTGACCGCTCAGACAAGATCGTCAGACACCTTCACATTCCGCTTCAATCCGGCTCAAACAGCGTTTTAAAACGGATGAGAAGAAAGTATACGATGGAGTTTTTCGCTGACAGGCTGACGAAACTCAAAAAAGCTCTTCCGGGGCTCGCAGTCACTTCTGATGTGATCGTCGGCTTCCCGGGGGAAACGGAAGAAGAATTCATGGAGACGTACAACTTTATTAAAGAACACAAGTTTTCCGAGCTCCACGTCTTCCCGTACAGCAAACGGACCGGAACTCCAGCAGCACGCATGGACGGCCAGGTTGACGAGAACGTGAAAAACGAAAGAGTTCACAAACTGATCGCTCTTTCAGATCAGCTTGCGAAAGAATACGCATCAGATTATGAAGGCGATGTTCTGGAAATCATTCCGGAAGAGCCGTTCACGGAAACGGGCGAAGACAATCTGCTTGTCGGCTACACGGACAACTATATGAAGGTCGTTTTCGAAGGTTCCGAAGACCTGATCGGCCAGCTTGTTAAAGTGAAGATCTTAAAAGCCGGCTATCCGTACAATAAAGGCCAGTTCGTCCGCGTCGCCGAAGACGACGTCCATGAAAACATCCGCTTATCGTCATAAATGATCAATTTAGCCGGTTCACGAAAAAGGTGTTCCGGCTTTTTTTGCGAATATCATAAAAGACAACCACTTGAAAAGGAGTCGGGACGATGACAAAACAAATTGCGCGAATGATCGATCACACGCTATTGAAGCCTGATGCTGTCACATCCGAAATCGAAGCGCTTTGCAAAGAAGCACGTGTATACGGTTTTGCTTCCGTTTGCGTCAACCCTTGCTGGGTAAAGCTGTGCGCCGAGCTTCTTAAAGATTCAGAAGTGAAAGTGTGCACGGTTATCGGCTTTCCTTTAGGTGCGGCGTCTCCGGAAACAAAAGCCTTTGAAACCAAGCAGGCGATTGCAGACGGGGCCGGTGAAGTTGATATGGTGATCAACATCGGTGCATTAAAAGACTGCGATACCGGAACCGTGGAGCATGACATCAGAGCGGTGACAGACGCGGCAGACGGCAAAGCTCTCGTAAAAGTCATCATAGAGACCTCACTGTTGACGGATGAAGAAAAAAGGCACGCTTGTGAACTGGCCGTCAAAGCAGGCGCCGACTTTGTCAAAACATCGACCGGTTTTTCCGGCGGCGGTGCGACAGTTCAGGATATAAAACTGATGCGGGAAGCTGTCGGACCTGATATCGGCGTTAAAGCTTCAGGTGGCGTCCGCGATAAGGAAAGCGCCCTTGCCATGGTTGAAGCCGGAGCGACGAGAATCGGAGCAAGCGCGGGCGTGTCGATAGTCAAAGGCATAACAGCGGATGAAGACTACTAATCCAACAAAAACCAGGCGTTTACCGGGCCTGGTTTTTGTTTGGAATGAGAAACATGATCAGCGAATGAAACAGATTTGAGAGCGGCAGAAACAATAGGGACGTGACGACGTTGAAGAGCAGGCTGAAATGGGCAATCTGCTGAGCGGGGCTTTCAGACAGTCCGGAGATAAAGCCTGTTATTGATGAGAGCAGGGGGTATACAGCTGCTACACCGATAACATTAAACAGAACATGGGCATAAGCCGTTTGCCTGGCTGCAGCTCCGCCTTTGAAGGACGCCATCACGGCTGTGATGCATGTCCCGATATTGGAGCCGAGAACAACGCTCATCGCTTCGGTCAAACCGACGACACCTTGATCCATAAAGCTCATCAGGATGCCGACACACGCCGAACTGGAATGAATCATCGCGGTCAACACCGTGCCGATGATTAAGGCGTAAAGCGGTGAATTTTCAGCAAGCTGCACAATATAAGCGCCTGAGTCTAGCTGTGACAACGGCACGGCAAGCCGGCTGAAGCCGCTGATACAGAAAAAAATAACACCCAAGCCGATCATGCTTACGCCCACTTGCCGAAAAGGGGATTTTCGGGCCATGAAAAGAACCGCACCTGCGGCAAAGAGGGCAAAAATCAAAAATTCCAGCTTCACCGCCAAAAATTCCGTTGTGAAGGTGGACCCGATGTTTGTTCCCAAAATGAGCGGAATCGAACGTTTAAATGAAAGGGCGCCTACCGAGACAAAGCCAATGACGATCACCATAAATGCCGAGCTGCTTTGCAAAACCCCCGTAAATACAATGCTGACCAAAAAGGCTTTCACCGGATGATCCGTGAAAAACAGCAGCCGCTTTTCGATTTTTTCAAATGTCAGTGAAATCAAGCCTTTTCTCAGCATGCTCATGCCTTTGAGAAAAAGAACGATCAATAATATGAATAAGATCAAGATTATCATCAGTTTTTCGAACAGCCTCCTTTATAAATATATACAGACAAGCTGCCGAAATCATGACTGAACAATAAAACGATTCTCCTTGGTTGACCTTACCGGAGGCTTATATTATAATGTCAAAGTACATGTTTATATGTATGTCTTTTTTTAAAGCAGTCGATTGGTGTATTCGGAGGGAGGGAAAGAGAATGTCAAAAACGGTCGTTAGAAAAAACGAATCGCTTGAAGATGCTCTTCGTCGCTTCAAACGCAGTGTATCAAAGACAGGTACTTTGCAGGAAGCAAGAAAGCGTGAATTTTATGAAAAACCTAGCGTAAGACGCAAGAAAAAGTCTGAAGCTGCAAGAAAGCGCAAATACTAAAAGAGGGTGGATTTATGAGTCTTCTTGAGCGGCTGAATCAAGATATGAAGCTCTATATGAAAAACCGTGAGAAAGACAAACTGACTGTCATTCGCATGGTCAAAGCTTCGCTTCAAAACGAAGCAATCAAGCTTAAGAAAGACAGGCTGACCGATGATGAAGAACTGACTGTTCTTTCTCGTGAATTAAAACAGCGTAAAGACTCCCTCCATGAATTTTCAAACGCTAATCGTTCAGATTTAGTAGATAAAGTTCAAAAAGAGTTAGACATTCTGGAAGCTTATATGCCTGAACAGCTGACGGAAGAAGAGCTGCTCGGCATCGTCAATGAGACGATCGCCGAAGTCGGCGCCTCTTCAAAAGCGGATATGGGCAAAGTGATGAGCGCTATCATGCCGAAAGTCAAAGGCAAGGCGGACGGCGGTCTCGTCAATAAGCTTGTCAGCAAACAACTGTCTTAAGAAAAAGACGCCTTTAAGCAATTAAAGGCGTCTTTTTTTGTGCGTGTTCATACAATAGAAAAGTAGTAGAAAGATGAAACCTTTGCTACATTTATAACGTATGTAATGTTAATGATAATAGGGGAAGGAGGTCTCAGACATCGTTGCTGCTGAAAAAATTTAGAATTTTTGTTGCTCTGGCCAGCGGTTTTGTTTTATTCTTATTACTAGGCGTTCATTTGACCGTGAAAGCGGATGGAGATACAGTGTATGTCATTCCGATCGAAGAAACGGTTGAAAAAGGGCTTTCAAAATTTCTTGAGCGTTCTTTTCAAGAAGCGGAAGATATGAATGCCAAACATATCATACTCGATATCAATACCCCCGGCGGAGCGGTCGATGCAGTCCTTGACATGGCTGATACGATACATAACTCCGACATTCCGGTGACCGCTTATGTGAATAGAAGGGCTCTGTCCGCAGGCGCTTACCTCGCCTTGAATGCAGACGATATTTATATGGCGCCCGGCGGGAAAATGGGAGCTGCCGCGATCATTGACACGCAGGGAAATGCCGCTGATAAAAAGTCGGAATCTCTGTGGCTCGCTGAAATGGAAGACGCAGCCAAAAAAAACGGACGTGATCCGAAATACGCTCTCGCGATGGCCGATGCGGATGTCGATGCTAAAGAAGTTGGGGCGCCGAAGGGCGAGCTGCTCACATTAAGCCCTGACAAAGCGCTGGAAGTCGGCTATTCCGAAGGCACAGTTTCGAGCCTTGATGATCTTTTGAAAAAGCTGAACTTGAAGGATGCCAAAATCGAGCGTTCCGAGGTGAGCTTCGCCGAAAAGGTGGCCCGGTTCATCACGCATCCGGTCGTGATTCCGATTCTCCTTTCAATCGGAAGTCTCGGGCTGATTGTCGAGCTTTATTCGCCTGGTTTTGGGATCCCCGGCTTTATGGGACTCTCCGCGCTGCTGCTCTTTTTCTACGGTCATCTCGTCGCCGGGCTTGCCGGAATGGAAACGATCCTTCTGTTTGCAGCAGGCATTATTTTAATCATTTTAGAGATTTTTTTGCCGGGCGGAATAGCAGGGATTGCCGGCCTGATCGCGATTGTTGCGAGCCTCTTTTTAGCATCGGGAAGCTTTAAGGTCATGGCCGTATCCATTTTGATTGCAACTGCTGTTTCTATAGCGGCATCCATTCTATTAACAAGGGTGTTGGGGAAGCGTATGAAATTTTTTAAAAAATTGATCTTAACTGACTCGACAAGCACGGAAAGCGGATATGTATCAAATGAAAGCCGGCGCGATTTAATTGGTAAAACCGGCGTCACGTTTACACCGCTCAGACCGTCCGGAACGGTCATTATCGGCGATGAACGGCTTGATGTCGTATCTGAAGGCTCGTTCACCGCGAAGGACAAGAAAGTGAAAGTAGTTAAAGTGGAAGGCTCACGCATTGTTGTGAGAGAATTATAAATTATATTATTAGGAGGAATATTATGGATCCGTCAACACTGTTTCTTTTGCTTATTATAGCAGCCGGAATCATCTTACTAGCTGTCTTCTTTACATTCGTCCCGGTCATGCTGTGGATCTCGGCTTTGGCCGCTGGTGTTAAAATCAGCATTTTCACACTGATCGGAATGAGGCTCCGCCGCGTCATTCCAAACCGCGTGGTGAACCCGCTGATCAAAGCGCATAAAGCGGGACTTGATGTTACTATCAATCAGCTTGAAAGCCACTATCTTGCAGGGGGTAATGTTGACCGGGTTGTCAACGCGCTTATCGCTGCCCAGCGTGCAAACATTGAACTCACATTCGCCAGATGTGCGGCCATCGATTTAGCGGGCCGTGACGTGCTTGAAGCCGTTCAAATGAGCGTTAATCCGAAAGTCATCGAAACGCCGTTTATTGCCGGTGTAGCAATGGATGGTATCGAAGTGAAAGCAAAAGCGAGAATCACGGTTCGCGCAAACATCGACCGCCTTGTCGGGGGAGCGGGAGAAGAAACAATCATTGCCCGTGTCGGCGAAGGGATCGTTTCGACAATCGGTTCCTCCGATAATCATAAAAAAGTGCTTGAGAACCCGGATATGATTTCACAAACCGTCTTGAGCAAAGGATTGGATTCAGGCACAGCGTTTGAAATTCTATCGATCGATATTGCTGACGTTGACATCGGCAAAAACATCGGAGCGATTCTGCAGACCGACCAGGCTGAAGCCGATAAAAACATCGCCCAGGCGAAAGCGGAAGAACGCCGAGCCATGGCGGTTGCGCAAGAACAGGAAATGCGCGCCCGCGTCGAAGAAATGCGTGCTAAAGTCGTCGAGGCAGAAGCCGAAGTGCCGCTTGCGATGTCTGAAGCTCTCCGCAGCGGAAAGATCGGAGTCATGGACTACCTCAATATGAAAAACATCGACGCCGACACAGACATGCGCGATTCTTTCGGAAAGATGACGAAAGACCAAAATGAAGAGGATCATAAATAAACAAGCCCCTGTAAAAAGGAGGGAGCTCATTGCTTGATATCCTGTTCGACAATCCGATTATCATGGCGGCCATCATCGCAGCCATCTCCTTCATATTCAACAAGCTCGGAAAAAATGATGAAAATGAAGAAACCAAGCGAAAACCGGTGCCTGAACGGACGAAAACGCAGACGACGCCGAAGCAGACGGCACAGCGCCGGCCGGCAGAAAACAAAAAACAACGGCCTGCAGCAGCAGCGGCTGCTGCAAAAAGCGAAGATATGGCCGCAGAACTCCGCAGAATACAAGCGGATGCCGAGCGGTCCATGCCGGCCGTTGAACGGGCCATTAAAAAGCAGAGCAGCCGGGTGATCAACCGGAAACAAGAGCTGCTCGATATGAATAAAAACACGATTGTCCAAGGCGTTGTACTTAGCGAAGTATTCGGCCCTCCGCGGTCGAGAAAGCCGCATTACACAATGAGGCGCCGGCCTAAAATTTAAGTATTAGAACCCCCATATCACTCATACATATGAGATGAAAGGGGGTTCTTTTTTTATGGCGCAAAGAAAAAACCGCATCAAAGCGTGGCTGACAAGAACATTGGAAATTCCCCCTGATGTCATGATGGATCTTCCGAGGATCACGATGATAGGAAGACTTCACATATATATTGAAAACCACAGAGGGCTTTTGCTTTTCAGCGATACGGAAGTAAGGCTGATGCTCAAACAGGGGCAGTGCATCATTCAAGGCAAAAATTTTGTCATCAAAACGATTTTGCCTGAGGAAATTCTACTTGAAGGCACGATTGAGCTCGTACGCTATATCGATTCATAAGTCGGGGGGAAAGAATCGTGAAGAATAAATGGCTTTCTTTTTTTTCAGGAAAGATCCAGCTTGAGATAACGGGAAAGGGGATCGAGCGATTATTAAATGAATGCACCAGGCGCAGCATCCCGATGTTTAATGTTAAGAAAAAGAAAGACGCTGTCTTTCTTTATATTCCGCTTTCTGATGTACATGCCTTCCGGAGGGTCATAAGAGATTTTGACTGCAAGTGCCGCTTCGTCAGACGAAAAGGTTTCCCTTTCCTTGTGCAGAAGTCTAAACGGAATAGCGGCTTCACTATTGGAATTGCTGCTTTTTTTATCATCATGTTTTTATTGTCCAATATGCTCTGGAAAATTGACATAACAGGAGCCAATCCGGAGACAGAACATCAAATCAGACAGCACTTGAATCAAATCGGCGTCAAAAAAGGGCGCCTTCAGTTTACGATGCTGACCCCGGAAAAAATTCAGCAGGCGCTTACAAAGCGCGTCGAAAACATCACCTGGGTGGGCATTGAATTAAACGGCACGGCCCTTCACATGAAAGTGGTTGAAAAAAATGAACCTGACAAAGAAAAATATATTGGTCCGAGGCACATCGTCGCCAAAAAAGGGGCGACCATCTCGAAAATGTTCGTGGAAAAAGGCGAGCCGCTCGTCACCGTAAACCAGCACGTTGAAAAAAGGCAAATGCTTGTTTCCGGACTGATCGGGAGCGAAGAGGAAAAGCAAAAAGTCGGAGCCAAAGGGAAAATCTACGGTGAAACCTGGTACAAGTCAAAGGTAACGGTTCCTCTTGAGACATCATTTGACGTTTTTACGGGTAAAGTAAGGACAAGTCACAAGCTATCCTTCGGTTCTTTTTCTGTGCCTGTCTGGGGCTTTTCTTTTAAAAAAGAAGAGTTCTCGCGTCCGAAGACAGAAACCGAAAAACACTCGCTGCATTTTATGAATTTTACGCTTCCTGTCGCATATGAAAAGGAACATACGAGAGAGAGCGAACAAATCAAAAGGGTGTACTCGAAAAAAGAAGCGGTCCTTGAAGGGATCGAAATGGGAAAAAGAGACATCAGGAAAAAAATCGGCAGCGACGGGAACATTATCAGTGAAAAAGTTTTGCACGAAACGAGTGAGAATGGTAAAGTTAAATTGATCATCCTTTACCAGGTTATTGAAGACATTGTTCAAACAACACCAATTGTTCAGGAGACTAAAGAATGACAGAACACTTACTTGCGATTCATCAGCAACTGGAAAGTCCGAACGAGGCTCAAGCGCTGTTTGGGAACCAGGATTCCCATTTGAAGTTAATGGAGGAAGAGCTGAACATTTCGATTGTCACGCGCGGTGAAACCGTCTATGTGACCGGAGACGAAGAAACGTTTGAAATCGTGGACAGCCTGCTTGCATCCCTCTTGAATCTCATCCGCAAAGGAATCGAGATATCAGAACGCGATGTCTTGTATGCGATCAAGATGGCGAAAAAGCAGAAGCTTGAGTTTTTTGAAAGCATGTATGAAGAGGAAATTACGAAAAACGCCAAAGGAAAACCGATCAGAGTCAAAACTATCGGTCAAAGAGAATATATCGCCGCCATGAAAAGGCACGACTTAATCTTCGGCATCGGCCCTGCAGGAACGGGGAAAACCTATTTGGCTGTCGTAAAGGCCGTTCATGAACTGAAAAACGGACGCATCAAAAAAATCATTTTGACAAGACCAGCTGTTGAAGCAGGGGAAAGCCTCGGGTTTTTGCCGGGGGATTTAAAGGAGAAAGTCGACCCTTATTTAAGACCGCTATATGACGCGCTCCATGACGTGCTCGGAACGGACCATACGGCACGGCTGCTTGAAAGAGGAACGATCGAAATCGCGCCGCTTGCTTACATGAGGGGGCGGACGCTCGACGACGCATTTGTGATTTTGGATGAAGCGCAGAATACGACACCGGCACAAATGAAAATGTTTTTGACGAGATTGGGTTTTGGTTCTAAAATGGTCATTACAGGCGACATTACGCAAATCGATTTGCCGAAGGGCGTCACATCGGGGCTTGCTGTTGCAAAAAAGATGCTCCTTGATATCGAAGGCATTTCAATTGTTGAACTGGATCAGACGGACGTGGTCAGACACCCGCTTGTCGCCCGTATTATTGAAGCATACGAAAAGTCAAAATAATTCCGAATGGCCCGATCGCCCGTTATCGGGTCATTTTTTAGTTTCCCGCGGGAAAAGAGGTGCTTTTGTTGAAAAAGAAAAAAAGAGACGGAAAGTTTCGGCCCATCCGCTTGGAAAACGGCCGCTTCCTCCCCGTCATTCTTTATGCGGCTTTATCCGCGCTAATGTTCATCCTGCTGTTTTTCCATGTGAGGCCCGAGTCCCTCGACCTCGATTTATTTTCGATCAGCGAGAATACGATCTATGCGCCGGCAACAGTCGAAGATCAAAAGGCAACGGCTAATAAAAAGCAGGAAGCGAGAGAGGAAGTTCCCGACCAGTACACCTTGAAAAAAGAGTACTCTGACAACAGGGTCGACCTTGTCTCATCAATTTTCGACATCATTAAAGAAGTGAAAAAAGAAAGCGCAGAACAAGAGAAAAAAGACAAGCAGGCCCCATCTGAAAAAGACCAGATCAAATCTGTCGAAGAAAAGCTGACTTCAGATGTGACGGACTCGCTGTCGCAGGATTCAGTCAAACACCTGCTGAAGGCCAGCGACGGAGAACTTTCCATGACACAGGATTCGGTCATCACCGCCGTCAATGACGTGATGAGCAAAGAAATCCGCGCCGGCAAGCTTGATGAAGCGAAAGAGCATGTAACGAAAGAGCTGAAGGGTAATTCAATACCTTCAAAATTAAAAAACGCCGCCGATGAAATCGGACGCTTTGCAATCATTCCCAACTATGTATACGATCCTGACAAGACGGAGCAGAAGCGTCAGGAAGCGGCAGACAGCGTGCAGCAGGTGCAGATCAAGCAGGGGCAGATACTTGTTGAGGAAAATCAGCTGATCGACAGGGAAGTCTATCGAAAGCTTGAACTGACAGGACTTTTAAGCGGAGCCAACATCTTCAAGCCTGTCGGCGGACTGCTGCTTTTAATCGCGCTTTTCATCTCAGCTTTGGTTTACTATTTCGAAAAGCAGTACAGCAGCCGGATTCCGAAAAATAAGTCGCTCATGCTGTTTTCATTGATTACAGCGATCGTTTTAATCGTCATGGAAGTGATCAGCCTGTTTCAGCAGCTTGAAATCGGCCATATCGGCTATCTCGTGCCGATTGCGATGGGCGTGATGCTCATTAAACTGCTGATCAATGAAAGGCTGGCGATCCTGTCGAGCATGATCCTTTCCATTTGCGGAAGCATGATGTTTAACCAGGGTGTGACAGGCACGTTTAACTATGGAATCGGAACGTATTTCTTGATCAGCTCGATGGCGGGTATACTATTTTTAGGGAAGCATAATGCGAGGGCGAAAATCCTCCAGGCCGGCTTGTTTGTCTCCCTGATCAACATCGTCGTCCTGTTTACCCTGCAGCTGATTCAAAACACGGCGCAAACCGGACTTGAGATGGGTACATACCTTGTTATGGGAGCGGTGTCCGGCATCGGATCGTCAGTTCTTGTTCTCGGGCTCATGCCGTTTTTTGAAAGCGGCTTTGGGATTCTGTCCACGATGAAGCTTCTCGAGCTTTCAAACCCGAATCATCCGCTGCTCCGCAAAATTCTGACGGAAACACCCGGCACATACCATCACAGCGTTATGGTCGCGAACTTATCGGAGGCGGCATGTGAAGCTGTCGGAGCAAACGGGCTTTTGGCAAGAGTCGGAGCCTATTACCATGATATCGGCAAGACAAAGCGGCCCCAATACTTTATAGAAAACCAAATGAATATTGATAATCCGCATGACAAGCTTTCTCCGCAGCTGAGCAAAAACATCATCATTGCCCATGCGACAGACGGCGCCGATATGCTGAGGGATCATAAAATGCCGAAGGAGCTTGTCGACATCGCCGAACAGCATCACGGCACATCGCTGCTCAAGTTTTTTTACTATAAGGCGAAAGAAAAAGGCGATCAGACGACTGAAGAAGAGTTCCGCTATCCTGGCCCTAAGCCCCAGACAAAAGAGGCGGCGATCATCTCGGTGGCCGACAGTGTCGAAGCAGCCGTCCGCTCAATGCATAACCCGAATCCCGAAAGGATTGAAAAGCTGGTGCGCGGGATCATATCAGATAAGCTGCAGGACGGGCAGTTTGACGAATGCGATTTGACTTTAAAAGAGCTCAATATTATCGCGAAGACGCTCTGCGAAACGCTGAAAGGCATTTTTCATTCCCGGATCGAATATCCGGAAGCTAATCCTAAACAGAAGGTGAAACATACATGAGTTTAATTCTAGATATCACAGACGAGACCGGACGGGTCCCTGAAGACCAGCTTGCTGAAATTGAGAAAATTCTTCAATTCGCAGCGGCAGAGGAAGGCGTCGCAGACGGCGCCGAAGTTTCGGTTACGATCGTCAACAATGAAGAGATCCAAAAAATCAACAAAGAGTACAGAGGCAAAGATTATCCGACTGATGTCATTTCATTTGCCCTTGAAGAAGACGGCGAAGGAGAGATTGAAATTATCGGCGCTGACATGCCGCCCGTTCTCGGAGATATCATCATCAGCGCTGATAAAGCACGGGAACAGGCCGAAGAATACGGGCATTCACTGATGAGGGAGCTGGGTTTTCTGACGGTTCACGGCTTCTTGCACCTCCTCGGCTATGACCATATGACAGAAGAAGAGGAAAAAGAGATGTTCACTAAGCAAAAGGACATTTTGAATCGATATGGGCTCTCAAGATCCTCATAAACAAAATGAATGGCGCCGTCTGAAATGGAGTTTTTCAAACGCCTTTACAGGAATAGTCAAGACGTTCATGTCGGAGCGCAATTTTAGAATTCATTCCGGGGCCGCCATCCTTGTGATCGTCTGCGGCTTTTTCTTCAGGCTGACTCTGATCGAATGGTCCATCATCTTGATCCTGATCGGCGGAATGCTTGCCTTGGAGCTGATGAATACGGCTGTGGAGCATACGATCGATCTTTTCACAAAAGAGAACCACCCGCTTGCAAAGGCGGCAAAGGACGCGGCGGCCGGGGCGGTTTGCGTGTTTGCGGCCGTTTCGTGTATGATTGGGTTACTCATCTTTTTGTCAAAATTGTTTTGATGCCGTGCCTTTCATTGTGCGCAATTCTTACAAAAATTTTACATTTGTGATTTGGGCGTGAAAAAGAAGCCATTTTTATGTAAAATAAAAGTGTTAGCGGTACCATAACCGCTATAGGAAGGAATACACACATTGACTAAACAAGAATTGATTGCAGAAGCTTTAAAAGCAAGGGAATTTGCATATGTTCCGTATTCGAAATTCAAAGTCGGCGCTGCCCTTTTGACTGAGGACGGCAAGGTGTACAAAGGCTGCAACATTGAAAATGCTGCATACAGCCTGTGCAACTGCGCCGAGCGGACAGCGTTGTTCAAGGCTTACTCGGAAGGGGAAAAATCGTTTAAGATGCTTGCCGTCGCTGCGGATACGCCGGGTCCGGTGTCGCCGTGCGGAGCGTGCAGACAGGTGATTTCTGAACTTTGTTCACCAAACATGCCTGTCATCTTAACCAATCTGAATGGCCAAATCAAAGAAATGACGGTTCAAGAATTACTGCCAGGAGCATTTTCATCGGAGGACTTACATGACACAGGAAAGCTTTAAATCAGGATTTGTCTCCATTATCGGACGACCAAACGTAGGAAAATCTACATTTTTGAATCGCGTGATCGGCCAAAAAATCGCCATCATGAGCGACAAACCGCAAACAACAAGAAACAAAGTGCAAGGTGTGCTGACAACCGATACATCCCAGACGATTTTTATCGATACGCCGGGCATTCATAAACCGAAGCATAAATTGGGCGATTTTATGATGAAGGTGGCGCAGAACACTTTAAAGGAAGTCGACTTGATCTTGTTTATGATCAATGCGGAGGAAGGCTACGGAAAAGGCGACGAATTTATCATCGAGCGCTTAAAAGGAGTCAAGACGCCGGTATTTTTGATCGTCAACAAAATCGACCGGATTCATCCGGATGAGCTTCTTGTGCTTATCGATGAGTACAGAACCAGGTATCCGTTTCAGGAAGTCGTTCCGATCTCCGCCCTTGAGGGAAATAATATCGATACGCTTTTAAAGCAAATTGAAGATTATTTGCCGGAAGGTCCGCAGTTTTACCCGAGTGACCAGGTGACCGATCATCCGGAGCGATTTATCATTTCTGAGCTGATTCGGGAAAAAGTGCTGCATCTGACAAGGGAAGAGATCCCTCACAGCATTGCGGTCTCGATCGAGTCCATTCAAGAACGGGAAAACGGTTCTGTGTATGTGAGCGCGACCATCGTCGTCGAACGCGATTCACAAAAAGGGATCGTCATCGGAAAAAGAGGCAGCCTGCTTAAAGAAATCGGCAAGCGGGCAAGAACTGATATCGAGGCGCTGCTCGGATCATCGGTGTTTTTAGAGCTGTGGGTTAAAGTGCAGAAAGACTGGCGCAACAAGATGTCTCAGCTTCGTGATTTTGGATTTAGAGAAGACGAGTATTAACGAACAGAGCTTGACCGCGGTTTAGTCGTGACAAAATCTCTCGAAATCAAAGATATATTAGAAAAAATTGTTTAACATGAAATGGAGGATACAAGGTCAAGATAATCTTAAGAATTTGGATGTTTAAAAAGCTAGTTATAAACAGAAAGGTGGGGCTTTTTATGTTGAATTTTACTTGGAATGTATTTTCACAAACAGGAAGCGTAGACACGTACCTCCTTTTTAAAGAATTGGAAAAGGAGAACCTGGAAAGACCCGAAGTACTTGAAGAAGAGCTAGCGCAAATTGACTTTCCAATTTTGTGATCATGCTTGACCCCTCCAATTTTTGGATGGTGCACATATGCTGACGAAATGTGAAGGTATCGTCCTTCGTACAAACGACTATGGTGAAACAAATAAAATCATTACGCTGTTGACGAGAGAACACGGGAAAATCGGTGTGCTGGCAAGGGGCGCCAAAAAGCCGAACAGCCGCTTGTCAGCGATTTCCCAGCCGTTCCTTTATGCTTCTTTTTTATTCCGCAAATCATCCGGTCTCGGCACATTGGAGCAGGGCGAGATGATCGAAAGCATGAGGCATATACGCGAGGATCTGTTTTTAACAGCATACGCGGCCTACATCACTGAATTAATCGACAAGGGAACGGAGGAAAAGAAACCGAATCCGTTTTTATTTGAGCTGCTTCTTCAGTCGATGAGGAGGCTCGATGACGGTACAGATCCCGACATTATCGCCAACCTTATCGAAGTTAAAATGCTCAGCGTGATGGGGCTGTATCCGGAGCTGGATGAATGTGTACATTGCAAAAGCAAAGACGGCACATTTCATTTTTCGATCCGCGACAACGGCTTTATCTGCCACCGCTGTTTTGCGAAAGATCCATACAGGATACCGCTGTCTCCCGCATCCGCCAGGCTGTTGAGGCTGTTTTTTTATTTTGACCTGTCAAGGCTCGGAAATGTCTCGGTTAAACAGGAGACGAAGGATGAGCTGAAAAGGGTCATACAGACGTACTATGACGAGTACTCAGGGATCTACCTGAAATCGCGGCGCTTCATGGAACAAATGGACAATATGAAAAAGATGCTGGGCGATGAAAACAAAAGTTGACAACCTCTTCATCTTTTTATAAGATCATGTCATGAAGATTGGATTCAATAATGACGTTGCGTTGACGGAAAGAAGTAATTGCGCACGGCCTCATTGAAGCGACTCCGGGGCGGTGAAAGCCGGGGATGAGAGCGTAATGAAAGGCATTCCCTGAGCAACTTTTAAAAAAGAGGCTGAGACATTTCCTCTCAGCAATTAGGGTGGAACCGCGGGAGAACTCTCGTCCCTATGTTTGTGGGCAAACAAGCATAGGGACGGGAGTTTTTTTCTGCCCAAACCAGCCCTATGCCAAAAATTAAACTTGAAAACACGTTTTATGGAGGTGCTTCATTTGAATATTCAAGAAATGATTTTGACCCTGCAAAAGCACTGGTCCAATGAAGGATGCGTACTTTTGCAGTCGTATGATGTAGAGAAGGGTGCAGGAACGATGAGTCCATATACATTTTTGCGGAGCCTTGGACCTGAACCTTGGAAAGTCGCTTATGTGGAGCCGTCAAGACGTCCTGCGGACGGAAGATACGGGGACAACCCGAACAGGCTTTATCAGCACCATCAATTCCAGGTGATCATTAAGCCGTCTCCCGACAATATTCAAGAGCTTTATTTAGATTCATTAAAAGCTCTTGGAATCGACCCTCTGGAGCATGATATCCGTTTTGTCGAGGATAACTGGGAAAATCCGTCGCTCGGCTGCGCCGGGCTTGGCTGGGAAGTGTGGCTTGACGGCATGGAAATCACCCAGTTTACCTATTTTCAGCAGGTCGGCGGGCTTGAGTGCAAACCGGTTTCTGTGGAAATCACATACGGTATTGAACGCCTTGCTTCTTATATTCAAGACAAAGAAAACGTCTTTGACCTCGAATGGACGAAAGGCTATACGATAAAAGACCTGTTCAAGATGGCTGAATACGAGCATTCCGTCTATACGTTCGAGACATCTGACGTCGACATGCTGTTCGAATTGTTTGCCACGTACGAAAAAGAAGCGAACCGTCAGATGGATCAGGGACTTGTCCATCCTGCTTATGATTATGTACTGAAATGCTCGCATACGTTCAACTTGCTTGACGCAAAAGGAGCGATTTCCGTCACGGAGCGCACAGGATATATTGCAAGGGTGAGAAATCTGGCCAGAAAAGTGGCGAAAACGTATTATGATGAACGCGAAAAGTTGGGTTTCCCAATGCTGAAGGAGGAAGAGGCTTCACATGAGTAATCAAGATTTGCTTTTAGAAATCGGATTAGAAGAAATGCCGGCGCGCTTCATGCATGACAGCATGACTCAGCTTGGTGAAAAACTGGAAAGCTGGCTCAAGGAAAAAAATATTGCCTTCGGTTCCGTCAAGCTCTATAACTCCCCTAGAAGACTGGCCGTTCTTGTCGAGAACGTGGCGGAGAAGCAGGACGATGTGACAGAAGAAGCGAAAGGACCGGCAAAGAAAATCGCCCTTGACGAAAACGGCGAATGGACAAAGGCGGCCATCGGCTTTTCACGGGGGCAAGGAGCAAGTCCGGAAGATTTGTATTTTAAAGACATCAAAGGAACGGAATATGTTTTTGTGCAAAAATTTCAAAAAGGTCAGGATACGTTTTCATTACTTCCTGAGCTCGGCGACTTGGTGACAAGCCTCCACTTTCCAAAAAACATGCGCTGGGGCAGCGAAGATTTGAAATACATCAGGCCGATTAAATGGATCGTCGCGCTGTTCGGCAGTGAAGTCGTTCCGTTTTCAGTCGCTCATGTCGAAACCGGCCGCACAACACAGGGACACCGCTTCCTCGGAAAAACAGCCGGCTTGAGCGCACCTTCTGAATACGAAGCGGCACTTGAAAGCCAGTTTGTGATTGCCGATCCGGACAAACGGAAGCAGCTGATCGTTAAGCAGCTTGACGAACTGGCGGCTGAAAAGTCCTGGGACATTCCGAGAGACGAGGATCTGCTGGATGAGGTTACCCATCTGGTTGAATATCCAACGGTTCTGTTCGGTTCTTACGAAGAGGAATTTCTCGCAATTCCTGAAGAGGTGCTCGTGACAACGATGAAAGAGCATCAGCGCTATTTCCCTGTCAAAGATGAAAACGGCGGCTTGCTTCCTTACTTTGTGACCGTCCGCAACGGAGACAGCCGCGCCCTTGAAAACGTGGCGAGAGGGAACGAAAAAGTACTGAGAGCAAGGCTTTCAGACGCCGCCTTCTTCTATAAAGAAGATCAAAAATTAAACATTGACGAGAATGTGAAAAAACTCGAAAAGATCGTTTTCCACGAAGAACTGGGATCACTTGGAGACAAAGTAAGACGCACTGAGGCGGTTGCTGAACGGATCGCTGAAATCATCGGTGCGGATCAAGAGACGGTGCAGCTGATCAAGCGCGCTTCGCACATTTCAAAATTCGACCTTGTGACACACATGGTTTACGAATTTCCTGAGCTGCAGGGCATCATGGGAGAAAAATATGCGCGGATGCTCGGGGAGAAAGAAGAAGTGGCGCTCGCTGTCAATGAGCACTATATGCCGAGACAAGCCGGAGGGGAAACACCTTCATCAATCGTCGGCGCCGTCGTCGCATTAGCGGATAAGCTCGATACGGTCGCTTCATTCTTTAAAATCGGCGTTATTCCGACAGGATCTCAGGATCCGTATGGACTAAGAAGACAGGCGAGCGGCATCGTCCAAATCCTGCTTGACTGGAACTGGGGCATTTCATTCAAAGAACTGGCTGCGTTTGCCGGACAGGAAGCAAACAGCGAACTGCTCGAATTCTTTAAACAGCGCCTCAAATACGTATTAACAGCGGAAAACATCCGCTACGATGTGGTGGATGCCGTGCTCGAAAGCTCGAACCTTGAGCCGTATTCGGCTGTCAAAAAAGCCGCTGTTCTTGAATCGGCTGCAGCAAAACCGGAATTTAAAGAAACGGCTGAAGCGCTGGCAAGGGTTATTTCGATCAGCAAAAAGAGCGAAACGAACGCCATTGACGCGTCACTGTTTGAAAACCCTCAAGAAGAGGAGCTTTTCAAAGCTTATGAGGCGTGCAGACAGCAATTAGAGACCCTTTACCAAGCAAAAGATTATGAGGGAGCCTTCAGTGAGCTGTCCAAGCTGAAAGAGCCGATCGAAGCTTATTTTGATCACACGATGGTCCATGCCGAAGATGAAAGATTAAAAGCGAACCGCCTGGCGCAAATGGCAAGCCTGGCGGAGCTGATCCGATCTTTTGCAAACATCAATGCCATCATTGTAAAATAAACACCGCAGAAGACGGTTGCTGACAAGCTGGCAATCGTCTTTTTGCTCAAATTGATTTTTCACATCCTTGTCAAATTGTGCCTGTCTTTTTCATAGAATTCAATTGTAATTGCTGTTATTTTAGTCTTCATATGCGTTATAATATGTTATCGACTTTTATACATAACGAACGAATTGTGAGCTTCGGCTTAAAGGTGGTGAGTACGATCGAACTAAATAAACGTCAGGAGCATATTTTGCAGATTGTCAAAGAGAACGGACCGATTACCGGAGAACATATCGCGGAAAAGCTGAATCTGACAAGGGCTACGCTTCGTCCGGACTTGGCGATATTGACGATGTCAGGATTTTTGGAAGCAAGGCCGCGGGTCGGTTATTTCTACACGGGAAAGACGGGCACGCAGCTCTTGGCTGATAAGCTGAAAAAGCTGCAGGTGAAAGACTTCCAGTCCATTCCGGTGGTCATTCATGAAAATGTCTCCGTTTATGATGCGATTTGCACGATGTTTTTAGAGGACGTAGGAACGCTTTTTGTCGTTGATGATAATGCCATCTTAGTCGGTGTACTTTCACGAAAAGACTTGCTCAGAGCCAGCATCGGCAAACAGGAGCTCCCTTCAATACCCGTCCATATCATTATGACGAGAATGCCGAACATTACGCTTTGCAGGCGCGACGATTTCATTTTGGACATTGCCAAGATGCTTATCGAAAAACAAATTGACGCACTGCCTGTTGTAAAAGATACAGAAAAAGGCTATGAAGTTGTGGGAAGAATTACGAAAACGAACATGACAAAAATTTTAGTCGGCTTATCTGAAAATGAAATCATGTAGAGTGAACTTCAAATGGAGGGATATCATGAGTAATCGGACGATTTATGTTGTATCAGACTCTGTCGGCGAGACCGCTGAGCTCGTAGTCAAGGCGGCTATCAGCCAGTTTAACGGTTCATCCGAGCAGACAAACATCAGGCGGATTCCTTATGTCGAAGACCGCGGAACAATAAAAGAAGTGATCTCGCTGGCAGAAGCGGACGGAGGCATCATCTGTTTTACGCTTGTTGTCCCGGAGATTCGTGATTTTTTAATCGCCGAAGCGGAAAAGGCGAATGTCGTGTATTACGATATCATCGGCCCGCTGATTGAGAAAATGGAGACGGTCTACGGCTTTAGCGCGAAATACGAGCCGGGCAGAGTCCGGCAGCTGGACGAAGATTATTTTAAGAAGGTAGAGGCCATCGAATTTGCCGTAAAATATGACGACGGCAGAGACCCAAGGGGCATCTTAAAAGCGGATATCGTGCTGATCGGCGTGTCGAGAACGTCCAAAACTCCGTTATCCCAATACTTGGCGCACAAACGGTTAAAAGTGGCAAACGTTCCGATCGTTCCCGAGGTGGATCCTCCCGAAGAGCTCTTTACCGTTGATCCGGCTAAATGCATCGGGTTAAAAATAAGCCCGGATAAGCTGAACCATATTCGCAAAGAGCGCCTGAAATCGCTCGGCCTCAACGACAAAGCGATTTACGCTAATATCAACCGCATCAAAGAAGAGCTGGAGTTCTTTGAAAAGATCGTCGGCCGCATCGGCTGCAATGTCGTAGACGTATCAAATAAAGCGGTAGAGGAAACGGCCAACATTATTCACAACATGATGACAAAAAGGGTCTAAGAATAAAACTCAGGACACCCCATCCTGGGTTTTTGCTTTGATGGTTTTGGGAAAAGTGAAAATGTTAGCATCTTTAACCCATTTGTATTATAATAAAAAATTGTGATAAAATAATTAACTTTTAGGTTTAAGCTTAGTACAGAACGAATAAACTATTATGGGTATCGTGTCAAGAATTTCCCGAAAAAAACTTTCGACAAATTCTTATAGATCGATTATTTTTGAAACCTGTGTGATTTTGCCTGTATTTATAGCAGGAGATTGATGGAGGGATGGAGAATTAGTCTTCTTGAAAAAGAAAGGACGATTTTTGTCGATGCAGACGCATGCCCGGTGAAAGATGAAGTGCTCAAAACAGCGGCGGATTTCGACGTAAAGGTCATATTCGTGGCTTCATTCGAGCATTTTCAAGTCACAAGGAAAGAAGAAGAGAATTGGACATATGTCGATCCGCATAAAGAAGCAGCCGATCTGTACATTGCCAACCATGTTCGACCAGGTGATGTCGTCGTCACACAAGATATCGGGCTGGCATCACTTTTGCTTGGCAAAAAGGTCTATGTGATGTCGGAGAGAGGCTATCTTTTCGAAGAGGACTCCATCGATCATGCTCTTTTCCGCCGTCACGTCGCACAAAAATTGAGAAGAAGCGGACGTTACACGAAAGGCCCGAAAAAACTGGTCAAGGAAGACCGAGAGCGATTTGTCAAAGAGCTGCAAAAAATCTTGTCGAAAATTGAAGGATTTACGTACTAAGCAGCGAATTATGTACGACGGAGTGTTGGAACATGGGCAATCGTATACCAGACGAAATTGTAGAACAGGTGCAAAAATCAGCTGATATCGTAGAAGTTATCGGAGAGTACGTCCAGTTGAGAAAACAGGGGCGTAATTATTTTGGGCTTTGTCCTTTTCATGGTGAGAATACGCCATCTTTTTCCGTTTCCGGAGAAAAACAGATTTTTCATTGTTTTGGCTGCGGAGCGGGAGGGAATGTTTTTTCATTTTTAAGACAAATGGAAGGTTATTCATTTACGGAGGCCGTCTCTCACCTGGCGGACAAATATCAAATAGATCTGCCGGAGCAGGTAGCGGCTGTATCAGCATACAGCACAGGCAGTTCGGATGAACAGAAAATGGCGGAAGCTCATGATCTGTTAAAGAAATTTTATCATCATTTGCTGGTCAATACAAAGGAAGGCCAGGAAGCGCTCGATTATTTGCTCGAAAGAGGCTTTGAGATGGAGCAGATCGAGCAGTTTGAAATCGGATGCGCCCTTGATTCATGGGATTTCATCACAAAGTTTTTGGAACGGAGAGGTTTTGATCTTGCGCTGATGGAAAGAGCTGGACTCATCATCAGACGCGAGAACGGTGACGGCTATTTTGACCGTTTCAGAAACAGGATTATGTTTCCGATTCATGATCATCACGGCGCAACGGTCGCTTTTTCCGGAAGGACGTTCACCGGGGAGCAGCCAAAATATATGAACAGCCCGGAAACGCCGCTTTTTCGAAAAAGCAAGCTTCTCTATCATTTCCATCAGGCCCGCCTTCACATTCGAAAAGAAGAGAGGGCCGTCCTTTTTGAAGGATTTGCAGACGTCATCTCAGCCGTCAGTTCCGGTGTGAAAGAATCGATCGCCACGATGGGCACATCGCTGACAGAAGAGCATGCGAAAATCATCAGGCGAAATGTCGGAGAGGTCATACTGTGCTATGACTCGGATCATGCCGGTTATGAAGCCACGCTGAAAGCGGCGGAGATTCTTCAGAAAAAAGGCTGCGACGTCAAGGTGGCCATGATACCTGACGGGCTGGATCCCGATGACTACATCAAAAAATTCGGAAGCGAGAAATTTAAGAATGATGTAATAGGGGCCAGCGTTACGATGATGACGTTTAAAATGAACTATTTCCGCAAGGGCAGAAACCTGTCTGATGAAGGAGACCGTTTAGCCTATATCAACGATGTACTGAAGGAAGTCAGCCTTCTCAGCGGACCTTTGGAACAGGAAATATACGTCAAACAGCTGGCAAATGAATTTTCAATCTCATTTGAATCCTTGAAGGATCAGCTTTCCGTATTTGAAAAGCAGGCTGTAAGCCGCAGCAGGGAAAGCAGCCGTCAGGACTCAAAAGAGCGGCAGGCGGCCGTTTCGCGCGCCCCGCGGAGAAAGACAGGTCTTCGGCCGGCTCATGAGAACGCGGAGCGGATGCTCCTGGCTCACATGATTCATGACCGGGACGTCATTCGAAAGGTTTTAGACCGGGTGGGCTTTGAATTCAACCTTGATCAGCACCGCGCGATTGCCGCTTATTTGTACGCCATGTATGAAGAAGGAGCGGACATTTCCATCCAGGAGCTCTTTAAGAGAGTTGAGGATCAGGAACTCGGTCAGCTTCTGACAGATATCTTAATGCTTCAGGTGAACGAAGAATTAAGTGAAGCGGAATTATCTGATTATGTAAAAAAAGTGTTGAATTATCGAAATTGGTCAATGATAAAAGAAAAAGAAGCTGCAAGGGCGGAAGCCGAGAGGCAAAAAGACTTCATCAAAGCGGCAACTTTGGCACAGGAAATTGTTAAGCTGAACCGTTCGCTGAAATAAACCGTTATATATAATAGGAAAAGCTTTTGGCAATGAATCCTAACGGAGGAGCAAAAGCTGCTTGTCCTAATCATATATTGTCAATTTATGATTTGCTTTCCCGTGAAGCCCTAGATGAGAGAGAAGGCTTTATTCGTGAAATAGGAACAAAAAAAGCGGGATGCTTTTAGAATTCGTCTGTAAGTTTTGGAAGGAGGGATCCATGAATGGCTGATAAACAAGCACACGAGACCGAAACTGAATTCACATTTGAACAGGTGAGGGATCAATTAACAGAAGCCGGAAAAAAGCGCGGAGTGCTCACATATGAAGAAATTGCAGAGCGCATGTCCAGCTTCGAGATCGAATCAGACCAAATGGATGAGTATTATGAATTTTTAGGAGAACAAGGCGTTGAATTAATTAGCGAGAACGAAGAAAATGAGGATCCTAATATTCAACAGCTGGCCAAGGCCGAAGAAGAATTTGACCTTAACGATTTAAGCGTGCCTCCGGGCGTTAAGATAAACGACCCTGTCCGCATGTATCTGAAAGAAATCGGACGGGTAAACCTTTTGTCTGCAAAAGAAGAAATCGAATACGCGAAAAAAATCGAAGAAGGCGACGAAGAGTCGAAGCGCCGGCTGGCTGAAGCCAACTTGAGACTTGTCGTCAGCATCGCAAAACGGTATGTCGGCCGCGGAATGCTTTTCCTTGACCTTATTCAGGAAGGAAACATGGGCCTGATGAAGGCGGTAGAAAAGTTTGACTACCGCAAAGGATACAAATTCAGCACATACGCGACATGGTGGATCAGACAGGCGATTACAAGAGCGATTGCCGACCAGGCGAGAACTATCAGGATTCCTGTTCATATGGTTGAAACCATCAACAAACTGATTCGTGTTCAAAGGCAGCTCCTTCAGGATCTCGGCCGCGAGCCAACGCCTGAAGAGATTGCGGAAGATATGGATCTGACGCCTGAAAAAGTCCGTGAAATTCTAAAGATCGCCCAGGAACCGGTTTCACTCGAGACTCCGATCGGTGAAGAGGACGATTCACATCTGGGAGACTTCATTGAGGATCAGGAAGCGACTTCTCCGTCAGATCATGCAGCATATGAATTGCTGAAAGAACAGCTTGAAGATGTACTGGATACATTGACAGACCGTGAAGAAAATGTGCTCCGCCTTCGCTTTGGCCTTGATGATGGTCGTACAAGAACATTAGAAGAAGTTGGTAAGGTATTTGGGGTAACAAGAGAACGAATTCGTCAAATAGAAGCTAAAGCACTTCGTAAATTAAGACATCCAAGCAGAAGCAAACGCTTGAAAGATTTTCTCGAATAAACTTGAACGGGTCAGGAGATCCGTTCTTTTTTTCACGACAGAATGAAAGCGCTATTATTGGTAACCCGATTATATTTTACTTAATTTCTTTCGAATTTGCAAATATCCAAAAGTGCATTTTGAGTCATTATAACCTTGAGATCGAAGGAAAAGCCCTTTATAATTATTGTTGTAACCGTATTCAAAAACTGGTCTTTAAATGGAAAATGAACAATTGCTTCATCATCCGTTATTTTGTCTAAAATGTGAACTTCATCAGCTTTTGTTTCATAATTGGTTTACTTTTTGTAAAATTAAAGTAGAATTAGAATTGTTTACATAAGGGGCAGGGGTAAATTAAAAAGGGGGATGTAAAATGAACCGCAATCCATTGATACCATTTTTATTAATCGCCATTATGGGCATAGGACTGGTTTTTATCTTATCCATAAAAGGCCTTTATGACGAAAAAGAAATTGCAGGCGAAGGGAATAAAACAGCTCAAGAAGACAAAGCGGATGCCTCGCCTGAAGAAATTTACAAAGCGAACTGTGTAACCTGCCACGGCGAGAATTATGAAGGTGTATCAGGACCTAAACTGAAGGGCGTCGGAGACCGGATGGATACAGGTGCGATTAAAGAAAAGATTGAAAAAGGAGGTAACGGAATGCCGGGAGGACTGGTTCCGGCGGAAAAGCTTGATGATATGGCAAAATGGGTGTCAGAGATTAAATAGGTTAAAACCGTTTCATCACCAAAAGGATTCGCAATGAAAGCTTTGATAAGAGCTTTTGTGCGAATCCTTTTTCTGTTTTCGGTAAATGGGTGATCTGAACTGTTTCAGCATCCGTGATTCCGTCCTTTATGACGGTGCGGCGTCTATCAGGAATAGGTCTTTATTACTTTTTCTGAAGACTGCACTCATCTTTGCAAGGGAAAAAATAAGCAATCCACCCTATTTAAGTAAGATTGCATCTATTTTACTATTATATAAATGGAGAGAATGCAGCGGATGCACTGTTTTCATCCGTCTATTTGAGTATTTCTTGAGGTGAATCATATGAGTCATGAGAGCACATTGAATCATATCCACAGCACGATTAACCAAAAGCTGACTGATGTAGAAAGCCGGATTGAACGTGTCAAAACAGCAAAAAAGGAAATTGAGAAAGAACACGAAACCGGGATAGTCGAGATCAGACAAATCTTGCACCCTCATCTGAACAGCCACTGGACAGGGGACTTCGCCAACGATTTTGATGACGAACGGGATGAGGCTCATACATCTATGTACAACATCGTGAACGGAAAGTACGAAGGCTATATTTCACAGCTGGAGAGAAAAATTTTCGCGCTGGAAATTGAAAAACACAGCCTTGAATTGGCGGGAGCGGCAGCTAAAGAGGCGGATCATTTGCTTTCTCTCGGAGAAAAAGCGGTTGATCAGTTGAGCGATAAACTCCGCTCAATCAAAAACAGTTGGAGCTGGTTTTAATGACGACAATCAAGCTGAAACATGAAGCGGTCATCAAAAAGCTGGAGGCCGTAAGAGAGGCGCTTGATGCCCTAGACCTGCCAAACCCTCCGAAAGCTGCAGGGAAAAATAAATTGACATATACGACAAAGTGCCACGAACGCGAGCAAAACATTCATCAGATGGTGGCCGATTACAAAAAAGCCGTACACAAAAACATAAAGGATACGAAGGAAAATGTCGATTTGCTGAAAGAGCAGGACAAAGCAATCGCCAGAAAATAGCCCTTAGGTTAGAGAGGACAATTCAATGAAAGTATTTGAAGCGCATTCTTTAATTGAAGCAGCGAATAACCGCAAGAAACAATACGAAACCTTTGAGGATCAACTGCAAACGCTCAAAAAAGCGTTTCTCGGAGTCGCCGATTTAGGTGATGATTTTCAGGGGAAAGGTGCGGACAACATTAAAGACTTCTATAAGGGACAGGCAGAGATTGTAGACAGTTGGTTAAAGCTTGTTGAAGCGCAGATTGCTTTTTTTAAAGGTGTATCAGGTGATATAAAGGACAAAAAGCTGTCCGATTCTTATGTGGAAATCTCTTTTTTGGATCATGAACTGAAAAACGCTGATTTGAAAGCGACGGAAATCGTCTCGGGGCTCAAGTTGGAAATGGATAAAATCATCGCGAGTATCAGCGATATCGTTGACTTGGACAATTGGACGCTCGACGACTATATTGATAAAATGTCTAAAGCGCAAACAACTCGGCAAAACACCATCGACGCCGTTAATCAGCTGGATGAATCGCTCAAGACCGAATACACAAACTTACAAGCGCTCGACAGCGCCGTGCTCGGCAAATATTCCGGGCTAATGGAAGCTACAAGCCACGGAAAAACCGCCTCGCCGATGTATTTTAGCTTGAAATCGTTCCACTCAAGCGAGATCTATAAAAATACGATAGACGTCGAAAATCAAGCCGCCAATTATATTGAATTCAAAAATGAACAGGCAGAAGCGCGCAGGCTTCAGGAAAAACAAGAAGAAGAAGCGAACAAGCCTTGGTATTTAAAAGCGCTCGACGCAGCCGGAACATTTGTCGGAGAAGTCAGCGGGTATTATGATTATAAGAGAGCCGCTGACGGCGTCGACCCGGTCACAGGAGAAAAGCTGACAGACGGCCAGCGTGTCGCCGCCGGAGCAATGGCGGCAGCAGGATTTATTCCGATCGTAGGGTGGGCAGGCCGAGCCTTCAAAGGCGGCAAAGCCATTTATAAAACAGGAAAAGGACTCATCGCTGCTGAACACGCGCTTGACGCTTACAAAGCCTCAAAAACGTTGAACGTCTTGAAAATGACGGAAATGGGCGCCTACGGCCTTGTCGCTTCAAATGGGTTCTCAGAAGCCGTCACGGGCAAGGACATGTTTGGAAACAAAGTTTCTGAGGAGAGGCGGAAACAAGGCCTGATCGAAGCAGCCTTGAGTCTCGTCGGTGCAGGTGCTGTCGCAAAAACGGCAAACCACGGCGCTCAAACATTGGCCAAAACGGCCGGCAAAAACATTCCGCTCGCGAAATCGCCAAAAGCGGCGCTGGTACAAAAAGGAAACAACATCCTTGAAAAGGTGAAATCCTTCCAAGTTCCGACAAACGTCCGCGTCTACGTCGAACAGCCGGCCTCCACAACAGGCCACCGCATCGGCACCCCAATTGTCCGCGTGAATGTTGAGAAAACGCCGGTGAAAGAGCTTGGAATTGTGAAGATGGTGAGTGGTGGGGGGAACGTCAGTAAGGGAGCCAATAGGACTGGGAGTAAAATAGATGTTGGAAAAGCTGATTTAGATGTTCTACGCCAAAAATGGAATGTTCCTAAAACTGACACTGTTGCAGTTGGAAAGACAGATGTGGAAGGTTTGGAAAATTTAGTATTTGAGGGTGGATCGCCTAAAGTTAGAAAAGAAGCCGGGCTTCCCGATTTAGACTCAGTAATGCCAGATAGACCTATAAAATCTCCGGGAAAAATCGCAAGTGCAACAAGACATGCTGAAGAAGGCGTGTTAAATGACTTTATAAGCAAAGTAGAAGCTGTAGGAAAAAATCCTGCTGAAATAACAGGAACATTAAAAATTCACCAATCTAATCCTAAAGGGGTTTGTCCAACCTGTATTCAAGGACTAAATAATCCAAATGTACCATCTGGGATATTTAAGCAATTTAGCGAGATGTTTCCTAATTTAACGATAGAAGTAACTTCTGAGACTATTCAAGGAATCAAGCCAAACGGAAGATTGAATTTAGTTATTAAAAATGGTGAATATATTTAATTGAGGAGTGTAGTAGATGTTTCAAGAGTGGGAAGAATTGAACGATCATTTAAAATCTGCATATTATTTAGGACTTTGTGAAGCAATAGTTCCTGCATTAAAACAATCAAATGATTTCAATTATATAAAAGAAGCATTAGATGCCTGCTGGAAGTGGCTTGAACACAAGAATATAGAAGCAGACGATCTTTATACTTACCTGGAAAATTTAGATGACACAGGGATTTTAACTTTAATGCAGCTTGAATCAAATGAAGATGCTCTAGATGCTTGGATATGTATTGCCGATGCAATATCTTATACAATTTACAAAGCATATAAATATCAGAAAGATGAGTATTTACCTGAAACCATCGAATCTATTGATTCTTACGAGTTATTTGAGGAATTTCATAGTCACTTTAGTTTATTATCTAAAAATCCAGGTCAAAAAGAAAAAGCTTTTTTGAAGTTTTTGAAAAAAGAGGGGTCAGAAAAAGTTTCCAGGGAGAGTATTCAAGATTTTTTACTTAATAGTGCAGAATAAAAATAAGAAAGTTGGGATATCCCAGCTTTCTTATTTTATATAAAGAATAGGAATATCTAAAGAATTTTATAAAAGTGAAAAAAAGAAAAAGCTCCCTATTTGGAACAGAGGCGGTAAAGCAACCGAAGAGTTATTGAAAAGGTGGTTATCTAAATGAATTTTGGTAAGAACACTCAATTAGTCGAAGAAGTAATGAGCTTTATTCGTAATAACATTCAGATATAGCAGAAAACAAATCAACAGTTTATAATAGAAAATCAGGAGTGAACGATTTGTCTAATTCCATAAAATCATTAGAACCTATAAATATACCGTGCGGCTGGTTCGTTAAATATCATGATTTAACCGTCACACAAGAAACAGTTGAACCAAATACCAAATTAATAGAATTAGAAAAACAAAGATATCATGCTGCGGTCAAAATCATTAAAGGCCATGATGATTATCTTATACATATTTGTGACAATCATGGAGAAACGATTGACACAATCAATGTTGAAGATCGCCGGCAGTTAGTGGACGAATTGGAACGGATCATTTGGAAAATAGAAGCGGGGGCATTTGGAGGGAACATTTTTATTTTTGAAGGCCCTCCTGACTATTTACGTCTGAGAGTTCCTCAAGGATGGACTGTCTCTTATAATAAACTAATTGATATCGATCCAGATCAGTTAGAGGAAGACAGTGATGACTGGTTCAACTTTACGTCATCATTATTGCAGTTGGAGCATAAAGAAAGCCGCTTGACTTTAGATGTCGGCTGGTATATAGATATTGATCCTTCAGGCACCTTTTATATGCTGTTAATAAAAAATCTAGACTGGGATAACCCGTTAGAAGACATGGAAACGAGAAGACCGGAAAAATTAGTGGACCACATCGAAGCCACACTTCAAAAAGCAGCCGAACATAAATATAAATAGCCAGTCGATGATTTGTTAGATTTTGGTCAAAAAAGTTGTATTCCATATACCCAGAGCCAGCATCTTATGAAGAATATGTACCGAATCATTGGATCGGAATTTATGAGGACTTTACAAATCTAGTTCCTACAAATCAAAAGTATTGGATCAATCATAAAGGGAAAAGTTTATTTTCAAAAAGATAGGAGAGTGTCTTATGAATAGTAATGATACGGTAACCATGTTAAATGAGGAATTTGTGAATGATCAGACAGGTGAAAAGGTCGAAGGCATTACGATTATCATAGATGGACAATTTAAACAAGTTTTAGATATCATTAAAGCCAAAAGCGACAGTTATGAGAATTACACTGAAATCATACGGGACGCTGTTTTTGAGGGTGTAAACAGTATGACGATGAAGCTGAGAAATAAAGAATAATAATGAATGATTAGAAAATACTTCGATTTACAAAAAGACAAACAGAGCTCCCAATTTTTTGCTTGTTGAGGGGTTCTTTTTTATATGCTGCTCATTCTATAAGACATCTTGCTGTCCCGGCTTATCCCGGTATGAATCAATAACTTTGAATGAACTGAACAATTTAGATATGATCTGGCTAAAGGCGCTTAAAAAAATGGGATGATAGAAAGTTGGTTTTAAAAATGAACATCAACAACATACACGATTTTAATTTAAACCAAGAAAATGACTTCTTAACGATACAAACAAAACTAAAAAAACATATCAATCTAGTAAACTCCATCAGTAAAGACGCTCTGCAAACCTGTGCGGGGGTTGATTTAGCTTATTGGGAGGAAGATGGTGAAGCGTTTGGTGTCTGCAGTATCATCGTGCTGGATTTTCATACGAAGCGTGTCATTGAAAAAGTACATAGTGCAGGAAAAATCGCTGTGCCTTATATCGCGGGGTTTCTTGCTTTTAGGGAGCTGCCGCTTATTATTAAGGCGGCTAAGAAGCTGACGATTGAACCGGATGTTTTTTTATTTGACGGGAATGGCTATCTCCATTTTAACCATATGGGGATTGCGACACATGCGGCGTTTTTTCTCGAAAAGCCAACGATCGGCATTGCGAAAACTTACTTGAAAATAAAACAAACTGATTTTGTGATGCCTGATAATAATTTCGGTGCTTATACTGATATTGTAATTGATGGCGAAGTCTACGGACGTGCGGTGCGGACAAGGCAAGATGTCAAACCGATATTTCTATCATGCGGACATTTGATTGATTTAGACAGCAGTTATGACATCGCGATGAGCTTGGTCAATCGAGAAAGCAGGCTGCCGATTCCGGTTCGGCTCGCGGATCTTGAGACTCATGCTTTACGTGCGTACTACAGAGAAAATCAAAAATTGATCGAGTAAAATGTTGATTTGCTGTTCCAGCTTGGAAACTAAAGCGATTTTTTATATGATAGTAAAGGAAAAATGAATCTAGAAAAGTTGTGATAATTGTGAATGAATTGAAGTTATCGAAAAGGCTGCAGACTGTGGCGAAATACATAACAAAAGGGGCGGTTGTCGCTGATATCGGGTCTGATCATGCGTATTTGCCTTGCTATTGTGTGCTGAATCGACTGGCAAGTGCCGCGATCGCCGGAGAAATCACAGATGGTCCTTTTCTTTCTGCGAAGCAGCAGGTTGAGAAATTGCAATTAAGTCCGCTCATATCCGTAAGGAAAGGCGACGGGCTTGAAGTGATTGAAAAGGGCGAAGCTGATGTGATCACGATTGCCGGAATGGGAGGCTCGCTCATTGCTCACATTCTAAAAGCGGGCAAGGATAAGCTCTCAGGTAAGGAACGTTTGGTTTTACAGCCGAATATCCACGCTCACCATATTAGAGAATGGCTCTATCAGGAAGGCTATGCACTGATCAATGAAGAAATCCTTGAAGAAGACGGCAAGTACTATGAGGTTCTCGTCGCGGAAGCGGGCGATCGGGATGCGGCTTACGATGGGATTTCCTTTGCGGCAGGCATGCTTGTCGGCCCATTTTTGGCCAAACAAAAAAATGCTGTTTTTATCAAAAAATGGTCGCAAGAACTGAAACATACGGAAAACATCTATCAACAAATTGAAGCGGCTCTTCCGAGTGCAGAAAATCAACAAAAATTGCTTGAACTGTCAAAACGGATAGAGGTCTTAAAGGAGGTACTTAGAAGATGACAAAAACGATAAACGGGCATGAAATCATCCAATTGTTTGAACAATTTTCACCAAAGTCATACGCCGTTGAAGGCGATAAAATCGGCCTGCAAATCGGCACGCTGAACAAAACGGTGTCCAATGTCATGGTCACGCTAGATGTTCTCGAAGAAACGGTTGATGAAGCGATTGCAAAGAACGTTGACTTAATCATTGCGCACCATCCGCCTGTTTTCAGGCCGCTGAAACATGTCATCACAGACCAGCCCGGCGGAAGGCTGATCGAAAAGTGCATCAAGCATGATATTGCCGTTTATGCGGCTCATACAAATCTCGATGTTGCTGACGGCGGTGTCAACGACATGCTTGCGGAAGCGCTGGAATTAAAGAACACAAAAGTGCTCGTTCCAACCTACGAAGAGCCGCTGAAAAAACTCGCCGTCTATGTCCCGAAAGATTATGAAGAACAGGTGCGCGCAGCGCTTGGAGACGCCGGAGCCGGTCATATCGGCGCCTACAGCCACTGTGCGTTTTCTTCAGAAGGAGTCGGCAGCTTCAAGCCGCTGTCTGAAGCCGATCCTTTTATCGGCAAGCGGGGCGAGCTTGAACGGGTCGAAGAGGTAAGAATCGAGACCGTTTATCCGTCAGGTATTGAAAAATCCGTGATTAAAGCAATGAATGAGGCTCATCCGTATGAAGAAGTGGCCTTTGATATTTATCCCGTCGAGCAGAGTCCGCTTCGAAAAGGGCTGGGCCGTATCGGTGAATTGAATGAAGAGATGACACTCGAAGCATTTGCCCGTTATGTGAAGGAAAAGCTGGAGGCAAACGGAGCGCGGATGGTGGGCAAGTCTGATGCGAAAGTGAAGAAGGTCGCTGTATTAGGCGGCGACGGCAATAAATACATCCATCATGCAAAACGTAGGGGCGCCGATGTATATGTAACAGGAGATCTTTATTTCCATACAGCGCACGATGCCATGATGATCGGGCTGAATGTGGTCGACCCTGGACATTATGCCGAACAAATCATGAAAAACGGAGTTGCGAAAAAGCTGACGGCGATGTGCCGAAAGAAAAAATACAATGTCGCCGTCTTTCCATCAGATACAAATACGAACCCGTTTACATTTTTATAAAAACAAAACCTGAAGCGATGGATGCTTCAGGTTTTTGCTTTTACTTTAGGCAAGATTTTTTGAAGAGGTACTTCGTGACTGATCTTCCATGTGGAAGGATCTTCACGATCGAATTGTTCTAAAAAGCGGATGACTTCTTTTGTAATCGGAGTCGGGGTCGATGCGCCGGCCGTTACAGCGACGGTTTCCACGCCGTCGAGCCATTCCAGCTTTAATTCGCTTAAATCGCCGATCCGGTATGCTTTCGTGCCTGCGATTTCCTCGGAGACCTGGGCGAGGCGATTCGAGTTATTGCTTTTCGGATCGCCGACAACGATTGTCAAGTCGGCTTTTTTCGCCTGTTCGGACACCGCTTCCTGACGCACCTGGGTGGCCAGACAAATCTCCTGGTGGAATTCAACATCCGGATATTTTTCTTTTACTTTTTCCATAATATCATGGACATCCCATTGGGACATCGTCGTTTGGTTCGTGACAATCAGTTTCTCCGCTTCAATGTCCAGCCTTTCCACGTCTTCTTCGGTTTCGACAAGATGAACGATATCCGGGGCGACACCGACCGCTCCTTCAGGCTCCGGGTGTCCTTTTTTTCCAATGTAGATGACGTGATAGCCTTCCGCTTTCATTTTTCGGATTAAATCGTGTGTTTTTGTCACATCAGGGCAGGTGGCGTCAATCGCGACAAGACCTTTATCCTCAGCTATTTTACGGACTTCGGGCGAAACGCCGTGAGCGGTGAAGATCACCGTTCCTTTGTCGACCTGATTCAAAATCTCAAGCCGGTTCGGACCGTCAAGCGTATAAATGCCCTCTTTTTCAAATGCGTCGGTGACATGTTTATTGTGAACGATCATTCCTAAAATATATATAGGTCTCGGCAGACTTTTATCGAGAGCCGCGTTTTTTGCGATGACCATGGCGTCGACGACACCGTAGCAATAGCCGCGCGGCGATATTTTAATTACGTTCATTCTTAGTCCTCCTATAAAGAAGTAAGAGCCGGGCATGATAAAAAGCCGTAAAAAACGGCTTATTTTTGCAGTCTCTATAGACCTATTATATCTGATCCCGCAGGAGATATCAAAGAATGTTATACATACAGTTTAGGTTTTGATCCTCCGGTTTTTCTTTTTGCAGACGGAGTGGCTGAACGGCTCCGTTTTTTTCTGATTTCTTCGGCTTTGGATTTTTCGGGTGTTTTGGAAGACACTTTTATTTCTTCTTTCTTTTCGCCGCTCGTTTCGGTCTTGTTGTCCGGTTCGTCTTTTTGTTGTTCGCTGTCCTCCGCTTCAGTATCATCGGAATTCAGCTGTCTGAACATTTTCACCATGCCGGGGAGATTGCGGACGAGAGGTCCGTATTGCTGAATCATCGGCGTTACTTGCTGGGCTACACCGAGCGCTTTTTGAACATTGCCGAGCATGTTTGAAATGGTAGCCGGATTGGCAAGACCCTGAATGCCTCCAAGGCCGCTTCCGGTTCCGCCGAGGCCTGCTCCTGTTCCCCCGGACGCGGCAGATCCAGGAAGGATTTTCGAGAGCAAACCCTGAATCCCGCCGCCTCCTCGCGCCCCTGCTTGCTCCTGGGCGGCGCCCATCGGCTGAAACATTTGCTGCAGGCCGCGCTGCTGCGCTTGAGGGGGCTGCATTCTCATCCCCGGATGTCTCGGCATCAAGGCTCTGCCGGGCCTTTGCGGCATCTGCGGTCTTGGCTGATTTCTCATCGGCTGTTGCTGAAACATACTTGTACCTCCTTTCAAAATCCTTCTCTTGATAGGGTATGCACCAACGGTGGCAAAGTGCCTTTGCCGCCGGCCCGAATAGGGCGGGGGTGATGGTTTTTTTCCGCAGGATCAGTTATAATTTAATGATGGACATGATATCAGCCTTTTTTTAAGCAGTGCGGCATAAAAAAGGATACATAAGCGCACAATTCAGCCATATAGGATAAAGCTTGGAGCGCCGGAATAAAGGCTTTCCAAGAAGGAGTTGGGAAAATGAAACAAACGAAATTTGAAATGTACGATTTAAAGCCGTTTATTATAGAGGCTGTTCACGACTTGGGATTTTATGAGCCGACTGATATTCAGAAGCGGTTAATTCCTGCGGCGCTGAAAGGGGAGAGCGCGATCGGACAGTCGCAGACAGGTACGGGAAAAACGCATGCCTATCTGCTCCCGCTCTTAAGCAGGATCGATTTTGAAAAAGAGTTCGTTCAAGTCGTGATTACGGCTCCGACAAGGGAGCTCGCCAACCAGATTCATCAGGAAGTCCTGAAAATCACCAAGTTTTTAGGGCCTGATGAAGCGGTTCGTTCGAAATGTTTCATCGGCGGTACCGATAAACAAAAATCGATTGACAAATTAAGAACACAGCCCCATCTGGTGGTTGGTACGCCGGGGCGGATTGCAGATCTGATCAGGGAGCAGGCGCTCGATGTTCATAAAGCCGGTTCGCTCGTTATCGACGAGGCGGACTTAATGCTTGATATGGGATTTTTGGAAGATGTCGATTTTATCGGGTCGCATATGCCTGAAGGCTTGCAGATGCTCGTATTTTCCGCAACGATTCCAGAAAAATTAAAGCCTTTCCTGAAAAAGTATATGGCCAATCCGAGGTATGCGCATGTTGAGCCGAAGCACATCACGGCCGAAAAAATCGAACACGTGCTGATACCTTCCAGACACAGGGATAAAAATGAGCTGCTGCTCGAGGTTATGACCCATTTAAATCCGTATTTGGCGATTGTTTTTGCCAATACAAAAACAACGGCTGACGAAATCGCCGCATACCTGACGGACAAAGGGATGAAAGTCGGACTTCTTCACGGAGGGCTTACGCCGCGGGAACGAAAAAAAGTGATGAAGCAAATCGGCGATCTGGAATTCACCTATATCATAGCCACTGATTTGGCTGCAAGGGGAATCGATATTAAAGGCATCAGCCATGTCATTAACTATGAACTGCCAGACGATCTTGATTTTTACGTTCACCGCGTCGGCCGTACAGCGCGCGCCGGAACATCCGGAACAGCGATGACGTTTTATGATACCTCTGACGAAGATGCACTTGTGAAGCTTGAACAGATGGGAATCGCGTTTGAAAACATGAGGCTTGAAAAAGGCGAGTGGAAAAAGATCGATGACCGCAAGCGCCGTCAGAATCGAAAAAGAACGCCTGATGAAACGGATGAGGTCGCCAAGCGGCTTGTGAAAAAACCGAGAAAAGTCAAGCCAGGATATAAGAAGAAAATGCAGACGGAAATCAATAAAATAAAAAGACAGCAAAAAAGAAAGCAATTTAGAAAAGGAAAGTAGGGGAAACAGTTTTGTTGAAAATCGGTTCACACGTCTCAATGAGCGGAAAACATATGCTGCTTGCGGCCAGTCAGGAGGCAAGCTCCTACGGCGCCAATACATTTATGATCTATACGGGAGCGCCGCAAAACACGCGCAGGAAAAAAATCGAGGATTTAAATATTGAAGCAGGAAGAGCCCATATGGAGGAGAACGGCATCTCTGATATCGTCGTTCATGCCCCGTATATTATCAATATCGGCAATACAACAAATCCGGCCACATTTGAGCTCGGTGTCGAGTTCCTGCGTTCTGAAATTGAAAGGACGTCGGCGATCGGCGCCAGACAAATCGTTCTTCACCCGGGAGCTCATGTAGGTGCAGGCGCAGAAGCGGGCATTCAAAAAATCATCGAAGGATTGAACGAGGTCATCGACCCGAATCAGAATGTGCAGATCGCTTTGGAAACGATGGCCGGCAAAGGTTCAGAATGCGGACGGACGTTTGAGGAGTTGGCACAGATCATCGACGGCGTTACACACAATGAACATTTATCCGTCTGCTTCGATACATGCCATACCCATGACGCGGGTTACGATGTCGTATCCGACTTTGACGGTGTCTTAAACGAATTCGATAAGATCGTCGGAATCGACCGTTTAAAAGTGCTTCATATTAATGACAGCAAGAATGTCAGAGGCGCGAGAAAGGACCGGCACGAAAACATCGGATTCGGAGAAATCGGTTTTGATGCGCTTCAATACATCGTCCACCACGATCAGCTGAAAGATATTCCGAAAATCCTTGAAACGCCTTATGTAGGAGAAGATAAAAAGAACAAAAAGCCGCCATACCGGTTTGAAATTGAAATGCTTAAAAATAAACAGTTTGATGAAGGGCTGCTGGAAAAAATCAAGCAGCAATAAAAAAGGGGGGCGTATCAGCTCCCCTTTTTTTATGATACGTATTGAGAAAATAGCTGGTTCAAGAGCTGCACCGCTTCTTTTGAAGTGACCGCTTCCACCTGCTTGAGCAGTTTATTGCGTTCTTCCTCATTAAAAATATTGATGTTTTTTCCTTTCACAAGCTTTTCCACTTCAAGCGCCTGTTTTCTTGTTACATGAATTCCGTATTGTTTAGCGTACTTCAGCACCTCGTCAGCCGTGACCTGATTTAAACGCTGCAGCACGATTTTTTGAAATAAAATCACGTCCATTCCTCCCCTCTGAACTAATGTATGGCGTAAAATTAAAAATGTGTCATTTTTTTATTTCAGTCTGTTAAATGATATGATGATAAGGGACAGTTTGGCCAGTTTGGAAAAAGGAGAGACAGAATGGCAAATACCATAAAACAGCATAAAAAAGAATCAGCGGTCAAAGTGGCGTTTCGGATCGTCATGATTCTCGTCGGGGCTGCCTGTGCAGCCGCCAGCATCGAATTATTTTTAGTGCCGAACAACATCATTGACGGGGGCATTATCGGCATTTCACTAATATTGGACTACATTTTTAAAGATACTCCGTATATCAACTTCGCACTGCTCGTCGTCGTTCTTAACATTCCGTTTATGTTTTCAGGCTACAAGCACATCGGAAAAACGTTCTTAATTTCAACCCTGATCGGAATCATCAGCTTATCAATTATTGAAACCTTGTTGCATCATGTAGAAGGGGTTACGACTCAGCCCGTTCTGGCAGCCGTATTCGGCGGTCTTCTGCTCGGATTCGGCGTAGGGCTTGTTATTCGTAACGGCGGTTCTATGGATGGAACTGAGATACTCGGCATTTTGCTTACGAAAAAGCTGCCATTTTCAGTCGGCGAATTTGTCATGTTCGTCAATGTCTTTATTTTTACGTGGGCAAGCTTTGTATTCGGCCTTGAGCAGGCTATGTTTTCGGTTATGACGTACTATATTGCGATGAAGACGATCGACGCCGTTATTCAAGGGCTTGATGAGACGAAAGCGGTCATCATCGTTTCAGATCAATACGAGGAGATTTCCGATGCGCTGCTGCATCGCCTCGGCCGGGGAACGACAAAGCTCAAAGGGAAAGGCGGCTATTCCGATGAGGATACAGAGGTGATTTATGCCGTTGTGACCAGGCTTGAAGTGACAAAGCTGAAATCGATTGTTTTCAATATTGATCACAATGCTTTTATAACGATTATGGACACGCACGAAACGCGTGGAGGAAAGTTCAAAAATGCCATCCATTAGGCTTTCATTTACTTTTTTTTAGTTTATATGTATAATTTAAAGATGAACTGGTCAATCGTGAAAATGGCTTGCTGCTTTTCGGCTGCCATTTTCTTTTTGTGCGATAAATCGTAATGATTCTGGAGAAGTTGAAGGTGAACGTATTGAAACAACCTATTATTGAAATGAAGCATGTATCATATTCCTATGATCATCGAAATGTGATAGAAGATATCAATTTAAACATTGAAGAAGGGACTTTTCTCGGCTTGGTCGGTCCAAACGGATCGGGAAAGACGACATTGCTGAAATGCATTCTGGGGCTGATTAAGCCGCAGACAGGCGAACTTAATTTGTTCGGCGTCCCTCTCAGAAAATTTAAGGACTGGAGCAAAATCGGCTTTGTATCCCAAAAAGCAAACAGCTTTAACACCGGTTTTCCCGCTTCCGTATATGAAGTGGTGGCAAGCGGTTTAACAGCGAAGCTCGGCTTATTCAGACGCATGGCCAAAGCCGATAAGCAAAAGGTGGATGAAGCGATCGAAGCCGTCGGCATCACGTCCCTGAAAGACAGGAACATCGGCGAGCTTTCGGGGGGACAGCAGCAAAGAACTTTCATCGCGAGAGCGCTTGTGAGCGAACCGAAGCTGCTCATTCTTGACGAGCCGACGGTTGGAGTCGATCAAAAAACAGTTGAAGGGTTTTACAAGCTGCTGGAGAAGTTGAATCGTGAAAAAGGCATTACACTCATTCTTGTCACCCATGATGTCGGCACGGTTTCCGATAAAGTCACACACGTTGCCTGCATGAATAAACATCTTCATTTTCACGGCAATACAGAAGAGTTTGAGTCCATGACAGATCAAGACTTGTCTCAATTTTACGGGCATGATGTTCAAGCCATCAGCCACAATCACCATCATCATGGAGGACACGAATAATGCTGACACCTTTTTTTCATTATGAGTTTTTGCAAAACGCTTTTATTTCAGGAATATTAATCGGCCTCATCGCGCCCTTGCTCGGTGTATTCATCGTTGTCAGGCGCCTGTCGCTGATCGCAGATGCGCTCAGCCACGTCTCTTTAGCCGGCATAGCAGCGAGCCTGTATGCAGGCAAACAGTTTGCAGTGCTCGCCGGCGTCAGCCCGATCTATTTCGGAATGGCGTTTTCCGTTGCCGGATCTTTGATTATCGAGAGGCTGAGAACGGTTTATAAACATTATCAGGAGCTGGCGATCCCGATTATCATGTCGGGGGGAATCGGGATTTCCGTTATTTTTATTTCGCTTGCGGACGGATTTAATACGGATCTGTTCAGCTATCTATTCGGCAGCGTCAGCGCTGTTTCGCGGGAAGACATGCTGGTGATCGTCGGAATTTCCGCGGCCGTTTTGATTGTGGTGTTTTCCCTTTTTAAAGAGCTGTTTCTTCTGTCGTTTGATGAAGAGCATGCTAAAGCTTCGGGGATTTCCGCAAAGTGGATTCATTTTATATTTATTTTGATCGTTGCGCTTGTTATTGCCGCCTCAATGAGAATCGTCGGTACGCTTCTCGTTTCAGCGCTGATGACGCTCCCTGTCGCTGCGAGCATGCGCATTGCCAAGGGGTTTAAGCAGGCGATCTTCTTATCGATTCTATTCGGTGAACTTTCCGTCATCGTCGGCCTGGTGCTTGCTTATCATCTGGATCTTGCGCCGGGGGGAACGATCGTGATGCTGTCGATCTTTATCCTGATACTGTGCATCAGTTATAATAAAATCAAAAGGAGGATTCGCCGTGAACGTACAGGAAGCGCTTGATTTACTGAAGGAAAAAGGATATAAATATACAAGCAAACGGGAGGATATGCTTCAGCTGTTTAGTGATTCTGATAAATATTTAACGGCGAAAAACGTCCTTTCCGCTTTAAACGATGATTATCCGGGGTTAAGCTTTGATACGATCTACAGGAATTTGTCGCTGTTTGAAGAACTCGGCATTTTGGAAACGACTGAGCTTTCCGGTGAAAAGCTGTTTCGCTTTAAATGTTCTTCTGCTCATCACCACCATCATTTTATTTGCATGATGTGCGGCAAAACGAAGGAAATCGAGCTATGCCCGATGGAAAAGCTGACAGACGATCTTGACGGCTACCAGATCAGCGGCCACAAGTTTGAAATTTACGGAACGTGCCCGCGATGCGAAGAAAAAAGCGCAGAAGCGCAGTAAAGAAAAGCGGCATATGGCGTTAAAAAGCCATATGCCTTTTTAACGCAAAAAGCATGTAAGAGACTTTATCTTACATGCTTTTTGCGCCTTTAATCGTTTTCTCGTTCTTTTTCAGCCATTGGGCGGCTTCAAGCCAGCTGTCGACTCTGACGATGTTTGAATCGATCGGAAGCTGATTATACGGCGTATTAAACAACAGAACCGGAATGCCTGCTTCTTTTGCAATCATGGTTGCATTTCCGTGGTGGTCCTCAAAGAAAACATCGATCTTATGCCTGAAGACGGCTTCCAGTTTATCGTGACCGCCGACAAGTTCTATATGGTCATAATGAATGTCGCGTTTCTCGAACCAATCAAAGGTGATATCCTCCAGATGGTGTCTTCTTGCCGTAATGTATATCAGCTTATGCTGCTTTTTCAGCTCATCCAGCGTCTGTTTGGCATATTGAGCCAGCAATGCTTCCTGATAGATGCGGGGCTCGTTTTCGTTCATCCATTTCCAAAAATCTTCCTGGGATATATTCAGCAGCTTTGTTAAGTCATATTCCTTAATATCTTCCAATGTAATGGAGAGGCTGAACGACTCGTTCAAATAGGGAACAAAAGTATCCTGGGCAGTGATCGTTCCATCAATATCGATTCCTAAATGTAACATGTCCACACTCCTTATCATCCATTCCTCCAGTGTATCATAATCTTTTAACATTTACAGTAAAGTTTAGCAAACATGAATCGGGCTAAAATGCTTAAACTATAAATGCTCCTTTATGGATTAAAGAGGGGGGATATCGAATGGAAAGAGATCAAAATGTTCGCGGTCGTAACCGGGCCGGTTATGATGCTGACCTAGTCGATGCGACTTTAGATAATGATGACTTTTTAGAAGAAACAGCAGCAGAAGTTGCCCCGACTTATCGTACGGATAACAGGGACAACGGTGACGCGCGTAACGATGCCGATGCTGCCGGCGGACGCGTAACCGGGTATATCGCGCTTGCGCTTTCGATTATTTCCTTGTTTATGCTTCCAGTGCTGTTAGGAATTGCAGGGATCATTGTCGGTTATATAGCCAGAAGACAAGGAGCAGCTGGCTTAGGAGCATGGGCAATGGGTATCGGTGCAGTTTCCTTGGTGCTTGGCATATTCATCACCCCGTTTTTCTAACGGAAAAAGCTTGACGGATATCCGTCAAGCTTTTTTATTTTGTGTTTAATTTTTCTTTTTCGGCCGCTTGTTTGGCATAATGCTCTTCGGCGAGCTTGTCGATTTCTTTTTTCAATTCCTCGACCATCGTTTCCTCAGGCACTTTCCGGACGATTTCGCCTTTGCGGAACAGGAGGCCTTCGCCGCGTGCGCCGGCAATCCCGATATCGGCTTCACGCGCTTCTCCGGGACCGTTGACGGCACAGCCGAGAACGGCAACTTTAATCGGCGCCTTGATTTTAGCGATGTAATCTTCGACTTCATTGGCGATGCTGATCAAATCGATTTCGATCCGGCCGCAAGTCGGACAGGAAATCAATGTCGCTGCATTGGAAGCGAGCCCGAAAGATTTCAGGAGCTCCCTGGCGACTTTTACTTCTTCGACCGGGTCCGCGCTTAAAGAAATCCGCAATGTATTGCCGATTCCTTTTGAAAGGATCGCGCCGAGACCGGCGGCGCTTTTCACCGTACCGGCAAACAGCGTACCCGATTCGGTGATGCCTAAATGAAGCGGATAATCGAATGCTTTTGCCGCTTTTTCGTACGCTTCAATCGCCAGATTGACATCAGACGCCTTCATGCTGACGATGATATCGTGGAAATCGAGATCTTCAAGAATTTTAATGTGGTGCAGTGCACTTTCGACCATGCCGTCTGCTGTCGGATAGCCGTATTTCTCAAGGATTCGTTTTTCCAGAGAGCCTGCATTGACGCCGATCCGGATTGGAATGCCCTTTTCCTTCGCTGCATTGACCACCGCTTCAACCTTTTCGCGGCGGCCGATGTTTCCCGGATTGATGCGGATTTTATCGGCTCCGCCTTCGATCGCTTTTAAAGCCAATTTATAGTTGAAATGAATATCCACGACAAGAGGGATGGATATCCGCTTTTTGATCTCAGGAATCGCGTCTGCAGCCCGTTCATCAGGACAGGCGACGCGGACGATTTGACATCCCGCTTCCGCGAGTCTGTTGATTTCGGCGACGGTTGCTTCAACGTCATGTGTTTTTGTTGTTGTCATGCTTTGAATGACGACTTCGTTATTGCCGCCTATTGTTAAAGGTCCCACTTTAACGGGACGCGTTTTTGTACGATGTGTGATTTCACTCACTTGAATTCGCTCCTTAAGTATAATTCGGAGGCGGTTGCTCCTTTTCTTATACCAAATCGTTTACAAGTATTATTGTAACAGCCCGTTCATGAAACTGACAAGAAATTAACGCTTATTCAGGATAAACGGGAAACTTGTAGGTGATGCCTGCTTGAATGCGGCTCGCCTTCACATTCGGATTCAGCGCTTCAAAATCTTCGGCTATTTTGTCGGCCGGAACGGCGCTGTTCCCGATAATTGAAAATACGGTCTGTCCGGGTTTGACGGTAACGGTCTTATATTGCAGGCTTGCAGCCGGAGCTTCTGCTGCCATGGTTGAAGCCGGCAAGGCGTTTTGAGGGATGGTGCCTGATTTCAAGTCATAATAAACAATGAACAGGGCGAGCAAAATCGAAAACAGCACAATCACACGTTTCATCTGATTTGTCCCCATTTCGTGCATTTTTTATTATGTTACGCTTGTCCCTCTTTCAACATGACAATAAATTTGCTCCTGCCCGTTTTACCTTGCTGCTTTAGAAGACGGCGTCTCTTTAATGGCGAGAAACAGGATGATAAAGTTCACAAACCAGTTCAGGAGGAACTGACTTGGAACCACCGCCTCCAGCGCGTCCATAATTGCAAAAAACACGGTCGCGAGCGTGATCGAATAAGCAGACATCACCCAAAGGTGCTTATAGGAGAGCATTTTCTTCTGTCCATTGCGAATGACCAGCCCGATGACGGCAAGAACCGAGACATCAATGAATTTTCCGGCTGCCGTCGCCAAAAACAGCAGAACGCATAAGACGGGAACAATCACCGATTTATTTTGATCAACTAAAGAAAGGATATCGTCCTTGGACATGTCTTCGGGAAGCATGGTGTACGGCATTTCCTGAACTTGGCCGTCAATGGCGATGACGAACTTATCTTTCAGAATGCCGACGGAATTCCGTTTGTCTTCGATCTGTTTTGTTTTATAAGAGCCGCTCGGATCAAAAACGATGACAAATCCGAATGACTGTGATTCAATCGCTTTCTTTGCATCTGTTTGCAGTGAGCCGTCTTTTATGGAGAAAGCGGGGAATTCTTTTACAGCTGACTGAAAGCTGTTCATTGTATTCACCACTCCGCTGCTGATATGGTAAAGGTTCGGGAGAGCGGCAATGATGCTGAGCAAAAATACGTATAAAATCGTTTTCCCTATGCCTTGGAAACGCATTTTGCCAATCGCGTGAGGGGAATATGTACTTTTAAAAAATCGCTGAAATAAATTCATTCGTTTTTCACTTCCTATTTCTATAATGTATCTGCATTATTGTATCGTCACAAAAGGACGAATACAAGAAAACTTATCGATCAACAGGGACTCTGGAAGTTTCCTTTTGGAAAAATGGGTATAATATGAAGCATCACAATCGATTGGAGGAGATTCGGATGGATGTTTTATATTGGATCATCATTGCGGCGATGTTCGTCATTGCGTTCATCGGCCTTGTTTATCCCATCATTCCGAGCGTCGTTTTCATCGTAGCCGGCTTTGTGCTATACGGTTTTTTATTTACATTCGGGCATTACTCCTACCTGTTTTGGATCATTGAAGGCATTTTTACAGCCGTATTGTTTGCTGCTGACTATATTGCAAATCTCCTCGGTATTAAGCGCTTCGGCGGCAGCAGGGCGGCGATATGGGGCAGCACAATCGGCCTTTTGATCGGACCTTTTGTGATACCTGTGGCGGGCATTATTTTGGGGCCGTTTGTCGGGGCCTTGGCGGGTGAGATGATTGTCCATCAGAAGGATTTGAAAACAGCGGCCAGAATCGGGATCGGTTCATTGATCGGATTTATTTCAGGCGTTTTTGCGAAAAGTGTGATTCAGCTGATAATGATCGGCTACTTTTTATATACTGTGCTCTAAAATTTTCCCGTCCATGTTTAAAAAGAAGGGGAAAAGGAAAAAGTTTAGTGAGCGCTTGAAATGCAACTGTGATCATTTTGTGAGCATTTCCATTGAAACAAGCCTTTTCTTTTGATACATTGAAAGAGGAAAGGCTTGCTAAAGGCGGCATTTCAATACATACAAATTAAGGAGGAATTGATATGGCTTACAAACTTCCAGAATTACCTTATGCTTACGATGCGTTAGAACCTCACATCGACAAAGAGACGATGAATATTCACCATACGAAGCACCATAACACATATGTTACAAAATTGAACGAAGCGGTGGCAGGCAAACAGGATCTTGAAAGCAAATCTGTTGAAGAGCTTGTTGCAAACCTTGATGCTGTACCGGAAAACATCCGCACAGCTGTCCGCAACAATGGCGGTGGACATGCCAACCACTCATTGTTCTGGAAACTTCTTTCTCCAAACGGAGGAGGCGCTCCGACTGGTGAATTGGCAGAAGCGATCAACAGCAAATTCGGCAGCTTCGATCAATTCAAAGAAGACTTTGCCGCTGCAGCAGCTGGCCGTTTCGGCTCCGGCTGGGCATGGCTTGTTGTCAATAACGGAGAGCTTGAAATCACAAGCACGCCAAACCAAGATTCTCCTCTTTCAGAAGGCAAGACCCCTGTCTTAGGTCTTGACGTATGGGAGCACGCATACTACCTGAATTACCAAAACCGCCGTCCAGATTACATTAAAGCATTCTGGAACGTCGTGAACTGGGATGAAGTTGCCCGCCTTTATAGCGAAGCAAAATAATCCAGTTTGAGAAAAGAGGCCCGCGAAAAGCGGGCCTTTCAGATTGTTGATAAAATCCCAGAACGACTTTTTGTTTTGGGATTTTATCATCCCTTTTCAGCGTGATTGAAAACCCTTGCAGTCTAGGAAGGCCGAGCATCGGAGCGGAGCGAATGTTGGATTCGTGAGTACCGACGCGCAGGCCTGACAACGAATGCGAGGGTTTGTCGACACGCTGAGAGGCCCGCGGAAAGCGGGCCTTTTTATGTTGTTCGCGAAGCGGAGCGGCTGTTGAAGGACCGGCAAAAAGCCGGTCTGTTTGTTTTTCGTTTCTTTTGCTCTGAAGTACATAACTGACTTTTGATGAGACAGACTAATGATGATCAGTAAAGGGGAGTCAGTTATGAGCAGAATCAAAAACATAATAGGCGATGTTGAAGTAAACAGGGACCTCCTGCTGCTGCTTGCAGTCGGCGGCCTTTATTCTCTTAGCATTGCCCTTTCCAATACGTTTGTGAATGTATATCTGTGGAAGCAGTCCGGACAGTTTGTCGATTTGGCCATTTACAATTTGTCGATCGTCGTGATGCAGCCTATCATCTTTATGTTTGCAGGCCGCCTTGCTAAAAAAATCGACAGGGTGTTTATACTCAGGTTTGGCGTTTCGTTTTTGGCTGTATTTTATTTAACTGTGCTGTTGGCGGGGGAGAATGCGGGATCACGGCTTGTGCTGCTCGGCAGTGTGCTCGGAATTGGCTACGGATTTTATTGGCTTGCGTTTAATGTCCTGACATTTGAAATCACTGAGCCAGACACGAGAGATTTTTTTAACGGGTTTCTCGGCATTTTAAATTCCGGCGCGGGAATGATCGGTCCGATTGTCGCCGGCTATGTTATTTCACGGCTTGCTGACAACACGGGGTACACGGTGATTTTCAGCCTGTCTTTGGCTTTATTTTCAGTGGCTGTCATCACGAGCTTTTTTTTAAAGAGGCGTGAATCGCGCGGCCGCTACATTTTGAAGAAAATCTGGGCGGAACGAAATTCAGACCCGAATTGGCGCAGCATTACAAATGCTCATTTTTTTCAGGGGCTGAGAGAAGGGATTTTCGTTTTTTTAATCAATGTCTTTGTCTTTATTACGACAAAGAGCGAGTTGGCATTGGGGAAGTTCGGCTTGATTAATTCAGCTGTTTCTTTTTTTGCATACTATTTCGCAACGCGGCTTATTAAAAAAGGAGCGCGCAAAAAGGCGATTTTAATGGGCGGTCTCATCCTGTTCGGCGCTCTATTTCTGATTTTGTTTCATATGACGTATGTGACGCTGCTGCTGTATGCTGTAGCGATTGCGATCGGCTATCCGATTTTGCTCGTACCGTATTCATCGCTCACATATGATGTGATCGGTAAAGCAAGGTATGCCCGGAAAGCGCGGATCGAATATATTGTCGTCAGAGAGGTTTTTTTAAACATCGGACGGATTGTCTCGATCTTGGTCTTTTTGCTGCTCGTGTCGCTGCTGAAAGAAGACCTGGGCATTCCGGTTTCCCTCGTTTTGCTGGGGGCAGGCCACACGCTGATCTACTATTTCGTCAAAGATATCCGTCTGACAGAGCCCGCCCGCGAAACGGTCGGAAAAGATGCGCATAAACAAACAGCTGAACCCAATTATTTAGAAGGAAAAAGGTAAGCCGCAAGGGAAAATAGTAGAAAAATGCCGAAAAAAACTTTACAATAGATTTGGCACCTTTTCATAAGGTGTCTTTTCTTTATTTCAAAAAGGTGATGCTAATGATGAACAAAAAAATGAAAACTGAAAAACGCAAATCGCTCCCCATTAGATTGAACATATTGTTCCTGCTCGCTTTTATTATTTTCACCATCGTCGTCGTGCGCCTCGGCATGGTGCAGATCGTCTTTGGCGAAGACTATACGAACGAAGTGCAGAAGCAGGAAGAAGTCGATGTCTCGACAAGCGTTCCGCGGGGGAAAATATATGATCGGAACTTAAACACGATCGTGAAAAATAAACCGATGAATGCCATTACATACACAAGGACATCATCGACCTCTCAAAAGGACAGGCTTAAAATAGCAAAAAAACTTGCAGAAATGATCAAAATCGATACAGATAAAATAACGGAGCGCGATAAAAAGGACTACTGGATTTTAACGAGGCCGAAAAAAGCCGAGAAGCTCATCACCGATCAGGATCGGAAAAAAGTTAAGGACGGCAAGCTGAAAGAAGACGATTTATACCAGCTGCAGCTTGACAGGATCACGGAAGATAAACTGAAAGAACTGACAGATCAAGATTTGAAAGTCTTGGCAATCAAGCGTCAGATGGATTCTGGATACGCGTTGACTCCGCAGTATATTAAAAACAAGGACGTAACCGCAAAAGAAATGGCGGTTGTCAGCGAACACCTGGACGAGCTCCCTGGAGTCGATGTGACGTCAGATTGGAAGCGGGATTATCCTTATAACGGTCTGCTCAGAACGATGATCGGCAGCATATCTGATTCAAATGAAGGGCTTCCGAAAAGTCTGCTTGATCATTATTTGTCGCTCGGCTACAACCGGAATGACCGGGTTGGAAAAAGCTACCTTGAAGCCGAATATGAAAATGTGCTTCAGGGACAGAAAGAGAAAGTGAAAAATATTACCGACAAATCAGGGGACATCGTCGATACGGAAGTCATTTCAGAGGGGAAAAGCGGAAAAGATTTAGTCTTGACGATCGATGTTGATATGCAAAAAGAGATTGAAAAAATTATCGAGGATGAACTGAAGTCCGCCAAAGCCCAGCATAGCGCTCCGCTTCTCGACCGCGCATTCGTCGTCATGATGGACCCGCGAAACGGGGAAGTGTTATCGATTGCCGGCAAGCAGCTTAAAAACGAAAGCGGCAAATTAAAGGTTGACGACTATGCCCTCGGCGCGATGACGTCTTCTTACGCGATGGGCTCGGCTGTCAAAGGGGCCACTGTTTTAACAGGTTTGCAGACGGGAGCCATTAATTTAAATACGACTTTTCTTGATGAACCGCTTTGGATCGGTGACTCGCCGAATCCGAAAAAGTCATGGAGAGTGGGCTTGGGAACACTGGGTATCCAGGGAGCGCTTGAACAATCTTCAAACGTGTTCATGTTTAAAACAGCGATCGCCCTTGGTAAAGGTCAATATAAGGCGCACCAGCCTCTCGATCTTCAAACAAAAGCATTTGATACATTCAGGTATTATTTCAGCCAGTTCGGCCTCGGCGTCAAAACCGGAATCGATCTGCCAAATGAAGCAACAGGCTACAAAGGATCTCAAAGACTGCCTGGTTTCTTGCTTGACTATTCCATCGGACAGTATGACACATACACACCGCTGCAGCTGGCTCAGTATGTATCAACGATTGCCAATGGCGGGTACCGCATGAAGCCGCAGCTCGTGAAAGAGATCAGGGAGCCTGATTCGAAAAAAGGAATCGGGGCCGTTACACAGTCCGTGCAGCCTGAAGTATTGAACAAATTAGACATGAGCGATCAATATATTAAAGAAGTCCAAAACGGATTCAGGCGCGTAATGACAAAAGGTACGGCAGCGGGTCAGTTTGCTTCTGCTTCATATAAACCAGCAGGAAAAACAGGAACGGCCCAGTCTTTCTATGACGGACCGGACAAATCGAAAACGGGAACACCGACATACAATACAACGCTTGTTGCCTACGCTCCTTACGATAATCCTGAAGTCGCAATTTCCGTCGTCGTTCCTTGGGTTTATAATGACTATGGCCAAAGATATTCAATTACAAACGAACTCGGCCGGAAAGTGCTTGATAAGTATTTTGAACTGAAATCAAAACAATCGAAAGAAAATACCGCCGAAAAAAATAAAGACAAAATCGAAAAAGAAGCTACAGAATAGGACTTTTTCATTAAAACACCTGCATTGAACCATGCAGGTGTTTTTTTGTGCGCCCGTTCCTTTCACCCGCATTCTATACAAAGTTCAAGCTTATTTTACAAAACCTTAATAATTCATTTAAACAAGATTAACACTGAAAAGTTACGCTATACCCGTAGGACAAATTACACATTTACGCGGGAGGATTAAGAAGTGAAACCATTTAAAAAAATCACACTGATGTTCATCATGTCCGTTTTAGTTGTCTTCGCAGCAGCTTGCGGAAGCAGCAGTACAAACAACAATGCAGACGAAGGCAAACAAAGCGATAAAGCAGAGAATAAGGCTTCAGGTTCTTTGACGATTTCGGGTTCTTCGGCGATGCAGCCTCTTGTTTTAGCAGCGGCTGAAAAATTCATGGATGAAAATCCTGATGCCGATATTCAAGTTCAGGCTGGAGGTTCTGGCACAGGTCTTTCCCAGGTGGCTGAAGGCACAGTCCAAATCGGCAACTCCGATGTCTTTGCCGAAGAAAAAGAAGGCATTCCTGCCAAAGAACTTACCGATCATCAAGTTGCGGTTGTCGGAATGGCAGCTGCGGTCAATCCTGAAGTAGGCATCGATGACATTTCGTTAGAGGATCTCAAAAAGGTATTCACAGGTAAAATCAAGAACTGGAAGGAACTAGGCGGGAAAGATCAAAAGATTACGCTTGTCAACCGTCCTGATTCTTCAGGAACCCGCGCGACTTTTGTTAAATATGCACTTGACGGAGAAACTCCGGCTGAAGGAATCACGGAAGATTCTTCAAACACAGTGAAAAAGTTAATCGCTGAAACGCCTGGAGCAATCGGATATCTTGCGTTTTCTTATATCAAGGATGACACTGTCACTCCGCTTTCAATCGACGGCGTTAAGCCGACAGCCGAAAATGTACAAAAAGGCAAATTCCCGATCTGGGCATACCAGCATTCTTATACGAAAGGCGAGCCTGAAGGCTTGGCGAAAGAATTCCTCGACTATTTGATGAACGATGACATTCAAAAATCCATCGTGACGGAGCAGGGCTACATTCCAGTAACAGACATGGAAGTCAAGCGCGATGCGAATGGAAAGCAAACTGATAAATAATTGACAATAGAAGGCGGGAAAGTGTGCTCCTGACACTTTCCCTCTTATGACTTGTTCTTATAGGAGTGTAAAAAAATGGTTCAAAAAATAGAGAAACTGTCCGCAAAAGAGCGGCTGATCAGCTCCAAGCATAATCGCAAAATGGATGAAATCCGCGGGAGGATTTTGGTTGCGTCGTGCGCGTTTATCATGATGGCGGCGGCGATTTCGATCACAATTTTTCTCGGAAATAAGGGGTTGCAATCTTTTCTGGCCAATGGTGTAAGTCCAATTGAGTTCTTAACCAGTCTAGATTGGAATCCAACGAACGAAAACCCTGAATACGGAGCCCTTCCGTTTATACTCGGATCTTTTGCAGTGACCCTTCTTGCATCTTTGATTGCTGCACCGCTTGGAATAGGAGGTGCGATTTTCATGACGGAAATCGCGCCATCATGGGGCAGAAAAGTACTGCAGCCGGTTGTCGAATTGCTTGTTGGTATTCCTTCCGTCGTTTATGGATTCATAGGCCTTACAGTGTTAGTGCCGTTCATTTCACAGTTTAAGTCAAGCGGATCGGGCCACAGCCTTCTGGCGGGAACGATTGTCCTAGCTGTCATGATTTTGCCGACGGTCACTTCTATTTCAACGGATGCGCTCATGTCTCTGCCGAAAAATCTGCGCGAAGGATCATACGCATTGGGCGCAACCCGCTGGCAGACAATCCGAAAAGTGCTGATACCGGCAGCGCTGCCTTCGCTTCTGACAGCCGTCGTCTTAGGAATGGCGAGGGCGTTCGGCGAAGCGCTGGCCGTGCAGATGGTCATCGGAAATTCCCGAAACCTGTTTGAGAGCCTTTTAGACCCTGCGGGGACATTAACAACGATTATAACGTTGAATATGGGCCATACAACATACGGAAGCGTGGAAAACAATACGCTCTGGTCAATGGGCCTTGTCCTTCTGATCATGTCGTTCTTGTTCATCCTGCTCATCCGCTATCTGTCATCCAGGAGGAAACTGTAATGAACAGCAAAGTAACAGATCGTTTAGCAACCGGTGTTTTTGGATTGATTGCTGCGGTAATCGCCGCCATTCTTGTCGGTTTGTTCACTTATATCATCATCAATGGTGTTTCACATATCAGCCTCAGCTTTTTAACTTCGCGTTCCAGTGCGCTTTCAAGCGGCGGCGGAATCCGCGATCAGCTGTTCAACTCGTTTTATATTCTCGCACTGACGATGCTGATCACAGTTCCCCTTGGAGTCGGCGGAGGAATTTATATGGCTGAATATGCGCCCGCCAACAAATTGACCGATTTTATCCGTGTCTGTATTGAAGTTTTGTCATCCCTTCCTTCGATCGTCATGGGGATGTTCGGCATGCTGCTGTTTGTTAATTTGACCGGATGGGGGTACAGCATTATCGGCGGAGCGCTTGCTTTGACGATTTTCAACCTTCCCGTCATGGTCAGGGTGACAGAGGATGCGATCCGCTCTGTACCTAAGGAACAAAAAGAAGCTTCCCTTGCTTTAGGTGTGTCCAAGTGGCATACGATTAAAACGGTCTTGATCCCTGGTGCGGTGCCGTCCATCATCACAGGGGCGATTCTTGCGTCGGGCCGCGTATTTGGCGAAGCTGCCGCTTTGCTGTTTACAGCCGGACTAACCACGCCGAGACTGAATTTCGCCGATTGGAATCCGTTTTCTGAGACCTCGCCGCTCAATATTTTCAGACCGGCTGAAACGCTGGCCGTTCACATTTGGAATGTAAACACACAGGGGATCATCCCTGATGCTGAAGCGATCGCAAACGGGGCATCCGCCGTTCTTGTACTGTCCGTCTTGATCTTTAATTTGGCAGCCCGATGGCTCGGCTCTTTTATTCATAAAAAGTTAACGGCAAACAAATAAGAAGGAAGGATGAAATCATATGGTTCAGGTTCAGATGCCGGTTTTGGAAACCGTGCGCGACACTATCGGAATCGCTCCGTTTCCTGAAGCGAAAGAACATATTTTAGAAGTGAAAAATTTAAATATTTACTATGGAGAAAAGCGGGCCGTCAACGACATTTCCATGCATGTTGACAAACATGCCGTTACGGCTTTGATCGGCCCGTCAGGCTGCGGAAAATCAACTTTTTTAAGAAGCATCAACCGGATGAACGATCTGATTCCATCAGCCAGAACATCCGGAGAAATACGATATGAAGGACTTAACATCCTTGATTCCAATATCAATGTCGTCAATCTGAGAAGGGAAATCGGAATGGTATTTCAGAAGCCGAATCCCTTTCCAAAATCGATTTACAGCAACATTACCCATGCTTTAAAGTATGCGGGTGAACGGCGTAAATCTGTGCTTGATGAGATCGTGGAAGAAAGCTTGAGGAAAGCCGCGCTGTGGGATGAAGTGAAAGACAGGCTGCATGAGTCGGCTTTTTCGCTGTCAGGCGGGCAGCAGCAGCGCCTCTGCATCGCCCGGACGCTCGCGATGAAGCCTGAAGTACTGCTTTTGGATGAGCCTGCTTCAGCGCTCGATCCGATTTCAAATGCGAAAATAGAGGAATTAATCGTCGGTTTAAAAGAGGAATACTCGATCATCATTGTCACGCATAACATGCAGCAAGCTTCAAGAATTTCCGATCAAACGGCATTTTTCCTTAACGGAGATTTGATCGAATACGATCGTACGGAAAAGATCTTTATGAATCCTTCAGAAAAAAAGACAGAGGATTACATCAACGGCAGGTTTGGATAAGGAGGGGCCGGTATGAGCGCTGTAACAGCCGTAAAGCCAAAAGATGTGTACCAGATCAATGATTTGAATTTATGGTACGGCGAACATCACGCATTAAAGAACATTAACTTGACAATACCCGAGTACGAAATTACCGCCATCATCGGTCCGTCAGGCTGCGGAAAGTCGACCTTCATTAAAACGCTGAATCTCATGATCAATATGGTTCCGAATGTCAAAATGACCGGAGAGATCAGCTACAACGGAACGAACGTACTCAACAGCAAAGTCGATCTTGTTGAGCTGCGGAAGAAAGTCGGTATGGTGTTTCAAAAAGGAAATCCGTTTCCCCAGTCGATTTTTGATAATGTCGCATACGGACCAAGGATCCATGGACTGAAAAACAAAAAGGAATTGAATGAGAGGGTGGAAAAAGCGCTTGTGGATGTGGCGCTGTGGGATGAAGTGAAAGACCGCCTTCATTCCCAGGCGCTCGGACTTTCCGGGGGGCAGCAGCAGCGTCTCTGCATCGCAAGGGCGCTGGCCACCAATCCGGACGTTCTCTTGATGGATGAACCGACATCAGCTCTTGATCCAGTTTCGACTTTGAAAATTGAAGAGCTGATGCTCAAGCTGAAAGAGAAATACACGATTGCAATCGTCACGCACAATATGCAGCAGGCATCGAGAATTTCCGATCAAACGGCATTTTTCCTCATGGGCGAGCTGATTGAGTGCAACGATACGGTCAAAATGTTTTCAAGTCCTGACGATTATCGGACAAAAGATTATATTACAGGCCGGTTCGGATGAGAAAAAGGCTGCCGCTTTAAAGCGGTAGCCTTTTTTGCACCGGAGCGGAGGCAATAAAAAAGCAGGCTGGAATGGCAGCCTGCTTTTTTATTTGGACAGTGTTTTGACGATGTTTTTCAAGCTGTCACCGCGCTTCAGTTCGTACTTACCTGCGCGGATTTTAGATTCGTTTCCGGTCTTTTTCACATAATCTTTGAAGTCATCGGCAGATGAAATGACTTTTCCTTTTGCAAGGAGGTCTGCTATCTCAGCCGTGCTCATGCCGCTTTTGATTTCAAGCTTATACTTGGAATCTTTTTTTTCTGCTTCTTTCTCTTTTTTGTTTTGAGACGAAGCATCCTGCTTCAGAGCGGTCTCTTTATAATGGAGCAGCTGCTGGTATTCTTCGCGTTTCAGCGAAACCTGCTGGTTGTCCTTTAAATAGGTTTTGACATCGGTTTCGCTGATGTTTTGAGCGTCTTTAGAAGCTTCAGCTTTTCCGTTATCCGTCAAATAAAATGCGCCTGCAAGAACAGCGGTAGCCAAAATCATTCCACCGGCAAATGCTTGTACACTTTGTCTGGTCATACAAGCACCCTCTCATTGTCTTTAATGATCGCTTTCACATCTTCGACAGATACGTGCTCAGCTTTAGCGATGGCGTCTACAGACATGCCGTTTTGGTATTTTGAAAGAATCTGCTTCGCAATATGCTGGCTGATGCCGGCATTTGGTCTGCGGACGACCACATTTGAATCGAGGAGCTCTTCCTCAAGCACGGTCATCTTCTTTTTCAATTTATAGATTTCCTGCATGGCGGACAGCTGAAGGGTTTCCAACTCCTGTTCAACTTCCTTGATCGGTTCTCTTTGAAAATATGAGAATGCAATCAGCGCAATGCTGACAACGAGCAGCGCAATGATAGCAATTTCCACGTTCATCACCTTCAATTCTAATTTTCTCCTTCTTTTTTATACCATAAAAACGCTTGCTTCAAAAGGAGTTAATGCAAAAAATAAAAATTTTGTCGAAGAATTTTATTTTCGTTGCGCCTGCGGGGCCATTTCCAATAGGATAAATACATAACAGGGCTTAACGGGAGGGCGCACGGTGAAAAGGATGATCATCTCGAAAAAACCTTTTCAACATAGTATTCGAAGCGAATCTTTGTTTTGTAACGATATTTTAAAAATATCTTCGCCGGATCATGAAACCGTTCGGCTGAGCTGGGAAATCTCAGATGCTGTGCTTTCAGCGGCTGAAGCGGTTCTGTTTGAAAGTATAAAAGACGTCGAAAAGCAAATTCTTCTCTTTTGCGTAAAAAACGGAGAGCGCAGCGTACGGACGATCCATACCGATGCATTTAAAGGGGAAGCCTCGGTTTTTCCCGCTGCAGGCAATGCGTTCTACAAAACGGAATACCGGATATACAATTCGCTCAACATGTCGCTGGCCGTTCTCACCTCCGGCTGCTTCTACCTTGGGGAAAACGGAATCCATTCAAACAGCAGCTGTTTTCTGTATCACGACAATCAGCAGGATTGGACGACTCAATTTTCCGCGTACACGAGTTATTCTTTAATAGAAGGAAAGGAGCGTTTCCGTTGATCAACGTATTGCTGCTGTCGCTGGAAAATCCTCTTTTATTGAAAAGCGGAGCGGGGCGCTATGTGAAAAGTCACCTTGAACTATTGCGGAACGAAGTCAGCTTTACCGTCTGCACGACGGCTGCCGGGCAAAACAGCCATGGATGGAAAACGCTTGAGATTCCGCTTGATTTAAAAGCGTTCGCTTCTTTTGAAGAGGCGGTGGCCGCCATGAATTTTCAGATGATCAAAACCGTGCTGGCGTATAAAGGACAATTTAATTTTATCCATGCAAATGATGATATCACCGCGCCTGCCGCCGTTTATCTCAGCGAGGTGCTGGCTCTTCCGCTGATTTCCACGGTACACGGCCTTGAAAGCGGCCGGAAAACGGCAGCAGGCGAGAATGTCCACCCATACAGGGCAACCATTGAACGGCTTCTGGCTGAAAAAAGCGATCAAATCCTCGTGCTGAGCAGCATGATGAAGTCAGACATGCAAAAGGCGTTTTCGCTTCCTTGCGAGCAAGTCAGGGTCATTCCACATCCGTGCATAAAAAGCCGCACGGTGAAAAAACGAATGAAAAGCGCGCCGTACTTTTTTTCCTACGGAAGGTTTGTTCCGGAAAAAGGATTTATCGAATTGCTGTACGTCTTTCAACAGCTACGCAAACGGCGGCTTGATCTTGAACTTGTCATTGCCGGGGAAGGACCGCTTCAAAGCGGGATCGAGACCAAGACAAGAGAGTTGGGCATTAAGGAAAGTGTGACAATTCTTCCTTTCCTTTGTGAAGAAGAAAGAGAGAGCTGGCTGGCATTTTGTGAAATGGCTGTTTTTCCAAGTTGTTATGAGCCGTTCGGCATTGCTGCTCAAGAAAGCATGGCAGCCGGCGCTGCCGTCGCCGTCGGAAACAACGGGGGATGGAACGATTTCGTCATCGATCGGGTGACCGGTTTTCAGGTTGATTTTAATGATCCGTATAAAGCTGCATATGCGCTTGCAGAAATTGTCCGCGATAAGGAGCAGCTGCTCAAGGTCGGGCAAACGGCAGAGGCTTATATATTGGATTTGCATGATCCTGGATATATCAAAAATGTGTTTTTGCAACATGTGTATCACACGTCTTTTTAACAAACCGTGACAAACTAAAAAAAACGCCTGGCATTCCGGCATCATAAGTGGTATTATAGATAAGTCTGAACAGAAATGATATATAGTTTGGAGGGAAAAATAAATGCGCGTTAATATTACTTTAGCTTGCACTGAATGCGGCGAGCGTAACTATATTTCTACAAAAAACAAGCGTAACAATCCAGATCGCGTTGAATTCAAAAAGTATTGCCCACGTGACAAAAAATCAACATTACACCGCGAAACAAAGTAAGCAGCAGGGATTTTCCTGCTGTTTTTTTGTTTTTAAGGGGGAAAGAGATGTGAAGCGTTCTTTACGAAATGAGGTCAGAAAGAGGCTTGCAAACATGCCGGAACAGGAGTTTCTTCTAAAGGCGGAAGCGATTCACCGGAAACTTTTTCAATCCAAACAGTGGAAAAAAGCGTCTGTCATTGCCCTCACGATATCCAGAAATCGCGAAGTTCCGACAAAACCGATTATCGAACAGGCCTGGCTTGAAGGAAAAACGGTGTGCATTCCGAAATGTATGCCTGATACAAAAGAGATGCACTTTCGCAGCTTTCAGGATGAAAGCGATCTTGAAGTTGTGTATTTTGGCCTGCAGGAACCGATCGTGCACAAAACCGGGCGGATGGAGCCTGAAGACATCGATTTCATCCTTGTGCCGGGAATTTGCTATGACCGGACAGGATACAGAATCGGCTATGGAGGCGGCTATTATGACAGATACCTGGCCGGTTTCACAAAAGATACCGCATCGCTGGCTTTCGAGTGCCAAGTGATCGATCATGTCCCAAAAGAACCGCACGACATTCCGGTTGAGCAAATTTTTACCGAAGACGCCGTTTACACCTGCAGCGGGTCTGCTGAATAATTATTAAAAAATGAGACACGATACGGTTATAGGAGGGATCATATGAGAAAAGTTACATTCATTGCAGTAGGCGTCATTGCCGCCCTTGTGTTTTTTCAAAACCGTTATCGTGTCATCAATTTCATTCTTGGTCAAAACCAGATCCGCCACTATTTTATCCATTTGATGATGAGAATTCCGTTTTTTCGCAATAAGTTTATACAGCAGGCTTTCTGAATCCCGTTTAAAAACGGGATTTTTTTAAAGCGCTTAAAAGGCGCAGAATGACGCGTTTCCTGTTATAATGGACAAAAACAATTGTGGAGCGTCGGTATGTATTCAATCGATTATTTGTATTGGAATTTCATCGGGAACCTCTTAGACAGGGATTTTGAGCTTGTGCAGGCACCAGCTTCATTCGGAGAAGCCTGGCTTGAAGCAAGGGGGAGCGCGCCGTATGATTTGGTTCGCGTTTTTCGGAAAGATATCGATTTCAGACAGGATCTCGTCGGTGACTTGGAATCTCTTTATGAAAGAGCGGAGCGCCTGAGAGCAGCATCAAGGCAGCGAAAGCTCTCGATATTAAACGTCTATTTGTCACAGGAAGCACCTGTAGATGAGTGGGAAGATGTTGTCAGTCATCCGGTCGCAGATAAACGGATCAGCATCGTGCCGGTTTTTATTGAGCACGCTTCGGCTGAAGAAGGCTTCCGCAAACTCGCCGTTGCTTTAAACATGGGGCCGGATGAGCTGACAGGCCACATGCACGATGCCGGATACGAGAATGTGGAAGAGAAGAGAGCCGAAGTATTAGCAGCGGCTAAAGCAAGAGAAGAAGAAAGGCGGCGGGAAGCGGCTGTATTTGAGAAAGGCAAACCGATGTTTACCTGGATTTTTGCAGTGCTTCAAGTCTTCATGTTTCTGCTTCTGGAAATGTCGGGCGGCAGTCAGAATACCGACACGCTCATCCGGTTCGGTGCGAAGGAAAACAGCCTCCTGTTAGCCGGGGAATGGTGGCGGCTTGTCACGCCGATCGTTCTTCATATCGGATTGGTCCACCTCATGTTCAATACATTTGCATTGCTGTCTGTCGGAGCCGCGGCAGAAAGGGTGTTTGGATCATTCCGCTTTCTTGTCATATACATATCAGCCGGAATTTTTGGATCGATCGGCAGCTTTCTGTTCAGCCCGTATCCGTCCGCAGGGGCTTCGGGAGCCATCTTCGGTTGTTTGGGAGCACTTTTGTATCTGGCTTTTTCAAATCGGAAAGCTTTCTTAAAAACGATTGGAACAAATATCATTGTGATTATCATTCTGAACCTCGGCCTCGGTTTCACGATTTCAAATGTTGACAATGCCGGCCATATCGGCGGATTGATCGGCGGACTCCTGACGGCCTTGGCAGTCGGAATCCCCGGGAAAAAAAGACCACTCCAGCGGCTGACAGGCTGGGTTCTCATCTTTGTCATCGGAGGAGGCGCTCTGTACATTGGGACACATTCAGCTTCGATGCAGGAAAATGCCATGCTGCATCAGGCGGCGAAATGGTATGAAGAGGGAGACTATGAAAAGGTAAAAGATGCCTTGCAGGAAGCGGGCTCAAAGCAGGACGCTTCCAGCGACACTTTAAAGCTGCTCGCTTATTCCGAATTTCAGCTCGGCGAGTTTGAAAACGCTGAGAAAAGGTTCGAGGCCGTCGTTGAAAAAGATCCATCAGATCACGCCTCACTCTATAATCTTGCCAGGCTCTATGCTCAAAAAGGCGAGTTCGCCAAAGCCGAACAGTCTGTTGAAAGAGCGTTGGCAGAAAAGCCTGATGAAGAGATGTATAAAGCGCTTCGGGACGAACTTAAGAAAGAAACCGCCCGGTAACCAAGTATGAAAAGCTTCCGTTATGTTAAAAATGGTCTTTAGTATAGACTCATTTGACGGGAGCTTTTAATATACAATGGAAAAAAAGCATGCGGTCCAAAAAAATTTAGCGAAAAATGTTGAATATTTAAATGAAAAGCTGGGGGTCGACAAAAGCTTCGATATGATCCGGCTTGATGTTGTTTATGCTGATAGAGACATGTCGCTTTATCTTGTCGACGGCTTTGTAAAAGATGATATTATGCACCACTTGCTTAAGAATCTCTCAAGGCTCACCCCCGAAACTCTGGAAGACGATCCGCTTGAGAAGCTGATCAAAACGTACATCCCATACATCGAAATTGATACGGAAGACGACCTCGACAAAGCAGCCGCCCAGGTGCTGTCCGGGCCGGCCGTTCTCCTTGTCGACGGGGTGGACCATGCCATTATTATCGATGCGCGGACATACCCGGCAAGAAACCCGGAGGAACCCGACAATGAACGTGTCGTCAGAGGTTCAAGAGACGGCTTCGTCGAAACGATCGTGTTCAACACCGCACTGACGAGAAGAAGAATCCGCGACCGGTCCCTCAGAATGGAGTTCCTTCAGGTCGGCAGAAGAAGCAAAACAGATGTTGTCATCTGCTATTTGGAAGATATCGCTGATTTGGAAAGTGTAAAAAAGCTGAAGCAATCGCTTGAAGCGATCGATACGGACGCTTTGACAATGGCGGAAAAGACACTGGAAGAATATATCGGCGGCCGTCATTGGAATCCTTATCCGACGGTCCGCTATACAGAAAGGCCTGATACTGCGGCCGTTCATTTGTACGAAGGCCACATTCTCGTCTTTGTGGACGGTTCGCCAAGCGCGCTGATTACCCCTGTTACTTTTTGGCACCATCTGCAGCATGCCGAAGAGTACAGAAACAAACCGCTTGCAGGCGCCTATTTGCGAGTGGTCCGTTTTATATCTGTGTTGGCATCGATCTTTTTGCTGCCGCTGTGGTTTTTGCTCTCCGTTCATCCCGATCTTTTGCCGGACGCCCTTCAATATATAGGGCCTGAAAAAAAAGGGGCCCTTCCGCTGCTTGCGCAATTCATCATAATTGAAATAGGCGTCGACATGATGCGGATGGCTGCAATCCACACCCCGTCGTCTCTGGCTACGGCTCTCGGACTTGTAGCTGCTTTAATGATCGGAGAAGTGGCAGTGCAGGTCGGACTTTTCTCGCATGAAGTCGTCTTGTATCTCGCTGTTGCGGCTATCGGCACGTTTGCTACGCCGAGCTATGAGCTGAGCATAGCGAACAGGCTGGCAAGAATCGTTCTCCTGATCGCGGCCGGCGCATTCGGACCGATCGGCTTTGTCATCGCGATCTTCTGCTGGGTGATTTATCTGGTCAGAATGAAGTCGTTTCATGTGCTGTATTTATGGCCGTTTATCCCCTTTGACTACAGAGCCTTTCGAGATATCGCGATTCGAACGCCAATGCCGCTGAAAAATAGAAGGCCCGTATTTTTGGATCCCCAGGATCCAGACCGCTGAATGTCTGTTTTCTTCAGGAAAACAGGCTTTTTTTTTGCTTGACGCCGGACAGCTTTATGAATACTCTAATGTTAGACCTTTAAAGAATGGTGAAATAAAATGAAAACAGCCTATGATGTACAGCTGTTGCTGAAACAGTTTGGATGTTATGTTTATTTTGGAGATCGCGAACTTGAACTTGAATATATGATGGACGAACTGAAAGAAATGTTTCTTTCGAATCTGATAGAAAAAGAACAGTGGCTTAAAGGCGTTTCAATTTTGCAGAATGAACTCACAAAAGTAAAGAGAAAATAAAACAGGGATTAGAGGGGGAGCAAAATGAATGACAGCTGGCTGGTCGGAGTCGACCTTGGAGGAACAACGGTAAAGCTCGCTTTTGTAAGCGCTTATGGTGAAATCCTGCACAAGTGGGAAATTCCGACCGATAAATCGGGGGAAACGGTTACGGTAAGCATCGCAAAAGCCATCGACGGAAAATTGAAAGAGCTCGGCAAACCGAAGCACATCTTAAAATGGATCGGCATGGGCGCTCCGGGCCCCGTCAATACGGAGACCGGCATCGTTTATAAAACGACGAACATGGGCTGGGAGAACTATCCGTTAAAAGACCACCTTGAAGCAGAGACAGGATTAGCGGCGGTCATTGAAAATGACGCGAACATCGCGGCTCTCGGCGAAATGTGGAAAGGAGCGGGAGACGGCGCAAAGGATTTGATTCTTGTCACGTTGGGAACGGGTGTCGGAGGCGGCATTATTGTAAACGGAGAAATCGTCCGCGGGCAAAACGGTGCAGGCGGAGAAATCGGCCACATCTGTTCAGTTCCTGAAGGAGGAGCGCCGTGCAACTGCGGGAAAAGCGGCTGTATCGAAACGATCGCTTCGGCTACGGGCATCGTCAGGATTGCCAAAGAAAAAATAGAATCCGGTCATCTAGATACAGACTTGCGTGCATGTCTGGATATCACGGCGCGCGATATTTTTGAAGCGGCCCGGGAAAATGATCCGGTTGCTTGCGAAGTCGTCGATTATGTGGCGGGTCATTTAGGAATGGTCCTCGGCAACTTGGCGAGCTCGCTCAATCCTTCGAAAATCGTAATTGGCGGAGGCGTCTCAAAAGCAGGAGAAATCCTGCGCTCCAAAGTTGAACAATCTTTCAACCGCTTCGTATTCCCGCGGGCCGGCGAGGCGGCTGAGATCGTAATCGCTTCACTTGGAAACGACGCAGGCGTGATCGGCGGCGCATGGATCGCCAAAAACCAATGGCTGAAAAGCCAGGCGGAGCCTGTTTTATAAGCATTTTCGGACCGCTTTGCAGCATTGTTAACACTTTTAAGCCAATGTGAAAAATGATTGATTTTTTTGTACAGACAGGTTAAGATATGATTTAGTAATTTTAGCGATTTTTCTAAAATAAAACAATATGTGGAAATTCAGTTTGCGGAAACATGCGTCTTGCTGCATAGGGAGGTTTCGAATGCGAAAGTCATTTTTTTCAAAAATTTCGTTTTTGTTAATTGCGACATTGCTGATGTGGCTGAAAACGTATGTCGTCTACAAAACAAGCTTCAACATTAAAATTGAAAACTTCATGCAAGAGTTTATATTGTTCATCAATCCTTTAAGCTTTTTGCTGTTTATATTCGGAATCGGCCTGTTTTTCAAAGAAAAAAACAGGAACCGGTTTATTATCGGGGCAAGCATCGTCCTGACGTTTGTCTTGCTTGCGAACATGATCTTCTACCGTTTTTACAACGACTTTTTAACGATTCCTGTATTGTTCCAGACGAATAATATGGGTGATTTGGGAAGCAGTATCAACTCTTTGTTTATGCCGACCGATTTGCTCCTCGTCGTCGACATTGCCATTTTAATTTGGCTGTACAAGCGCCAGCCTGCCAAAACAGGCGGAAAGGCGACAAGAAAGGAACGCGCGGCTTACTATCTATTTGTCGCTGCCGTTTTCTTTTTCAATTTAGGGATTTCTGAAACAGAAAGACCGCAGCTTTTGACAAGATCGTTTGACAGGGAAGTTCTTGTGAAGAATATCAGTCTTTACAACTTCCATATCTATGACGGGCTGATCCAGTCAAAGCAATCTGCACAGCGTGCGCTGGCCGACAGCAACAGCCTCACGGAGATTGAAAACTATGTCAACGCAAACCGCACGGACACCAATCAGAACCTGGCCGGGATCGCCAAGGGTCGAAATGTGATCCTCGTTTCCCTGGAATCCACCCAAAGCTTTGTCGTGAACCAAAAGTTAAACGGCAAAGAGATTACGCCTTATTTAAACGACCTGATAAAGAAAAGCTACAGCTTCGAGAATTTCTATCATCAGACAGGCCAAGGCAAAACGGCAGATTCCGAATTCATCGTTGACAACTCTCTCTATCCTCTTGGAAGAGGAGCGGTCTTCTTTACGAATGCAGGAAACGAATATACGGCAATGCCTGAAATATTGAAAAACCACGGCTATTATTCCTCGATTTTCCATGCGAACAACAAAAGCTTCTGGAATCGGGATATTATGTACGATACGTTTAAATACGATAAGTTTTACGATATCAATTCCTATGATGTAAACGAAGAAAACTCAGTGGGCTGGGGACTGAAAGATAAGGAATTCTTTGAACAAACATCAGAGCTGATGAAAGAAATGCCTCAGCCGTTTTATACCCGCCTGATCACGCTGACAAACCATTTTCCGTTTGAGCTGGATGAGGAAGATAAACTGATCGATGAATTTGATTCAAAAAGCCGTACGTTAAACAGATATTTCCCGACCGTCCGCTATCAGGATGAAGCGCTTAAACGATTTATTGAAAAGCTGAAAGAAGACGGCCTCTACGATAATTCTGTTATCGTGTTATACGGTGACCATTACGGGATTTCCGAAAACCATAACGAAGCGATGAGCCAATTCCTCGGCAGAGAAGTAACCCCGTTTGAGGAAGTGCAGCTTCAAAGAGTCCCGCTTGTGATCCACATTCCGGGAGTGACGGATAAAGAGCCGAAAGCCATTGACACCGTCGGCGGCCAAATCGATATTCGGCCGACTGTACTGAACCTTCTCGGAATCGATTCGAGCGATCAGATCCAGTTTGGAAACGACCTGTTTGCCAAAGACAAAACGGAGTTTACAGTGCTTCGCGACGGCAGCTTTATTACGAAAGACAAAGTATACACAGACGGCATATGCTATGATAAATCGACAGGAGAGCCGTCTAAAGATAAAAAAGGCTGTGAGCCGTACATTGAAAAAGCGAAACAGGAGCTTTCATATTCAGATCAAATCATTTATGGCGACTTGCTGAGGTTTTATGACAGCGAGCGCTTAAAAAAGCAATCTGACGCCAAGCCGAAAGACGAGTAAGCTTTTCTTTTGGCGGAGAAAGCTGATGCAGCAGGCCGGATATCGTTCCGGCCTGTTTTTAATGACAAGAGTCCGTCATAAAAATCATGATCCAAGCCGATGCCGGTTATGATATAATTGATAATGATTCTCTTTATCGATATTCAAACCAGAAAGAAGGTATGAAAGGTGAATATGAAAGGAAAGACGCTCGCTGGAGCATGCTTTGTACTATTATTGATCGCAGCATTGACAGCATGCGGTAATCAAACGGAGAGCAAAGATTCGTCTTCTAAATCAAAAAGCGAAGAAACGATTACATACAAGGCTGAAAACGGAACGGTTAAAGTTCCGAAGCATCCGAAACGGGTGGTTGTCATGGCTGACGATTATTTCGGCTATTTCAAGACACTCGGTCTCAATGTAGTGGGTGCCCCTGACAGGGTATTCAAAAATCCTTATTTCAAGGGGAAAACCGAGGGTGTGACAAACATTGGTGAAGGAAATTCCGCTGAAAAGGTTATTCAATTAAAACCGGACCTGATTGTCGTATGGACGACCCAAGGCGCTGATATCGAAAAGCTGGAAAAAATCGCTCCGACGGTCGCTTTGAAATATGACAGCTTGAATAACACTGAACGGCTGAAGGATTTCGCAAAAATGACAGGTACTGAAGATCGAGCGGAGAAATGGCTGGCTGATTGGGACAAAAAAGTTGCCGCGGCAAAATCAAAAATTCAAAAAGCGGTCGGGGACAAAACGGTTTCCATTATGCAAACGAATGGCAAAGAAATCTTTGTATTCGGCGATCAATTCGGAAGGGGAGGAAGCATTGTTTATCAAGATCTCGGCTTAAAGGCGACAAAGCTGACGAAGGAAAAAGCAATCGACGAAGGGCCGGGCTACACGAGCATTTCATTAGAAAAGCTGCCTGAATTCGCCGGAGATTATATATTTATAGGGCCCTGGGAATCAAGCGGAGACGACAGCGCCGTGCTTAATACCTCTATTTGGAAGAACCTTGGCGCGGTCAAAAATCAACATGTCTATAAAATCGACCCTGTCGGCTTCTACTTTTCCGATCCGATTTCATTAGAGGGCCAGCTTGACTTTATTACAGAAAGCTTAGCGAAATAAAGATGAACTTCCGCCTATTTGGGCGGAAGTTTTTTTGCGGGCTGAAACCTTATTGAAAAAGCGTTTTTTAAGCGAACCGGGAGAGTTTTTAAACGAGCCTTCATCATATGCTATTGTGGGAGGGATCATTGATGGCATTCATCAACATCAAACCGGAGTTAAAGCAGAATATGGAAAGATTGTCTAATATCCTGAACATACCCGAACCGCTTTTAATCAGCGCAAACGCGAATGCAGCCGCGGACGAATTTTATTTTCCGGGAGCGTCTTTTCAAGCAGGAAAAAACGTTCCAGCAGCCGAAACATATGAACAGCTGCAATTATTGGTGAATCAATACACACTTGAAGATGAACAGTGGCTGACAAAAACAGTCGTTTACGATTCAGCAGTACTGAAAAAGGAAATTGACAGATTGACGGAGTGCTTTCCGTTTGTTACTTCCCGCATCATCGGTCGCTCAAGCATGGGCCAGCCTATATACGAACTGCTCCTCGGAGCTGAAAATGCCGAAAAAAAAACGCATATGAATGCTTCTTTTCATGCCAATGAATGGATCACCACTTCTGTTTTGATGAAATGGCTCAAAGAATATTGTTATCATTTATGTACAGGCCGGTCCGCTTTAGGTTTTTCACCGCTTGACATTTTTTCATCAACAAAGCTTTCCGTCGTGCCGATCGTTAATCCCGACGGGGTTGATCTTGTGCTTAACGGTCCCGGTCATCTTGGGATAGCGCGGGAAGCACTGGATGAGATGAATGAGCATCAACCGGATTTCCGGGAATGGAAAGCCAATATAAACGGAGTGGATTTAAATAATCAGTTTCCGTCTTTTTGGGAGATCGAAAAACAGAGAAAACCACCCAAATCCCCTTCCTACAGGGACTACCCCGGAGATGAACCGCTGACAGAACCGGAAGCGGCAGCGATGAGGGATTTAATCGCAAACGAGCCGCCTGATCGGCTTGTGGCGCTTCACACACAGGGAGAGGAAATTTATTGGGGGTACAAGGGGCTGGAGCCTCCTGAATCAGCCGATGTGATCCAAACATTTGAGCGCCTGAGCGGTTATAAGGGCGTCAGATATATAGACAGCTATGCAGGATTTAGAGATTGGTTTATTCATTTTTTCGGAAGAGAAGGATATACTGTTGAACTCGGCAAAGGAAAAAATCCTTTACCACTGAAACAATTTGACGATATATATTGTAAAAGCAGAGGCATACTTTGGGCATCCTGCTTTTTTGAAAGCTGAAACTTTTCACGGTGAAAATCGTAAATTAGACAGCCAATCATTTATGGAGGGAGAATGGCCGGTTTGAGAGTTTCGTTATGGCTTATTGCCGCTGTGATGACCGTGGCTGCGGCTGGTTGCACACCGCAGCATCAGGAAGGAACGAAAAGCGTTCATCATGAGGAGCCGGAAGGGAAAAAGAAAAGCAGTGCAGCAGTAAAAGATAAAAAAGTGATAGCGCTGAAGGACCGGCACTTTGATGAGGCGGCAGGATGGCTTGATGATGAAACCGTTATATACACCGCAACCGATCCGGTCGCAGGAAGTGAAGTCAAATCATATGATATATTTAAAGGGACGGGCGAAACGATCTACAAGACGGATGACAGGCTGATAGCGGCGGAAGTAAACAGGGAAAAAGGCATGATTCTCATCCAAACCGCCGGAAACGGCTCTGAAATGAAGTTAACTTTGCTTAATTTACAGGGAAAACAGCTATACACAAAAAAATTTCGCACGCATGAACTGCAAGTGGACTGGAATCGGTTTGACCCTTATCTTTTATACGTCACAACTTTTACGAAAGATTGGAATTATGAATCGCGCCTGATTGATGCGAAAGAACAGCAAACCGAAAAAGACATCGCACAGGCCGCCTTTGTTCATTGGACTTCCGCCGACACTTTTGAATATATCAAATGGAATGAACGGAACCGGGAAAAACCGGCTCCTGTTTATTCCTTCAACACAGCGGACGGACGGGAAAAGAAGCTCGCCGGTGATGCCGTACTGCTCGATGTTCTGGGGGATATGCGGCTGATTGTAGCGCCTTCATCCAGTCATCGCCAGGGCACCTACATATTTTCAGACGTTTCTTCTTCGGAAAAGAAAATTTCTTTCAAATTGCCGCTGTTCTCGGAATATGGCAGCCTGTCACCGATGGAATACAGCTACGACCCTCGGCATGAGCTGTTTTATACGTATCAGCCGAATGAGTCGGGCTCCTTGTATGATCTGATTTCCGTCAGTCTCAAAACCGGCAAACGGGAAGTCATTCGTGAAAAAGTGGAAATGCTTCCGATTACCGTATCTCCTGACGGGGATTATGCATTGTACGGTTATACCCAGGATCAAATCATTTCATTCAACTCAAAAACTGCAGCACCCCTTGTGACAAAAGAATAGAAAGGAGAATGGACAGTGGCCATAGCAGACGTTACCATCATACCGATCGGTACCGAAACTCCAAGCGTAAGCGCGTATGTAGCGGAGATTCAAACCATTTTAGAAGGATTTAAAAAAGAAGGCAAAATCCAATATCAGCTGACACCGATGAATACTTTGATTGAAGGGGAATTAAGCGATTTATTTGAGGTGATTCAGACGATTCACGAAGCGCCTTTCCAAAAAGGCATCCACAGAGTGGCGACGAATATCAGGATTGACGACCGCCGCGACAAGAAAACGACGATGGAAGGCAAGCTTGCAAGCGTCCAGCGTCATTTCAGCCAATAAGAAAAACAGCCTTATTCCGGAATAACGGAATAAGGCTGTTTTTGTCTAAAGGCACCGGGTTTAGTGGACTGTCGGATACCCGCTGTTAATGATTGTCATGACGGTAAACCATCCAAACACTAAAAAAGCCGCCCCGCCAAATAAGATGCCAAGAACGTTGATTTGTTTAAGAGAACGAAGAACTCCAAGAGCAGATAATATCGTGACTAGACCGAAAATGATCACGAGCAACATCAATATAAACCCCCTTCGTTTGGATCCCCTGCAGTATATTTCCAATTTTATTTTAACCGTTTTCATCAAATTTGTCGAGGACAACATGATTCATTGAAAGTTTCCCGCAAAACCTTCATAATGGAACAAAGAAAGATGAATCTGAGGTGAAGAAAATGAAATGGAGAAGAATGCCTTTAGGGCCTATCCAGACGAACGCTTATATTTTATCCCATGATGACGGTACCTGTTTAATAATTGATCCCGGCAGCGAATCAGGGAAACTGAATGCATACATAAAAGAAAACGGTTTGAAGCCTCTTGCAGTATTGCTCACTCACGCTCATTTTGATCATATCGGAGCCGTGGACAATGTCAGAAAAGAATGGAACATTCCTGTATACGTACATAAAAATGAAGCTGAATGGCTGACTGATCCTTCATTAAATGGTTCAGCGCTGCTTACGGGACAGACGATCACAGCAGAAAAAGCAGATCATCTGATCGAAGAAGAGGGGGATCTTAAAATCGGCTCTTTTACGCTCCGCATGCTCTTTACGCCTGGACATTCTCCGGGCAGCGTCTCGTATTATGCGGAAGAAGAAAACCTGATCGTTTCCGGGGATGTTTTATTTAAAGGGGGAGTCGGGCGTACAGACCTGCCGGGAGGAAATCAAAAGGTGCTGATGGACAGTATTCATCAAAAACTGCTGACGCTTCCGGAAGAGACGCTTGTGTTAAGCGGTCACGGCCCCGAGACGGACATTGCAACAGAACAGGAACAAAACCCGTTCATCAACGGATTTACTTTGTAAAACATAAAAAAGACGATCCTGATGGATCGTCTTTTTTAATGGCCTCCCTGCCCGGGAACCATAATAAACACAGAATAATATGTAAATGCGGCAAAAAAGACTGTCAAGTAAGCACCGAAAATATAAATGTACATCCGCTCGGTCAAGTTGAGATACGATAAGAACACAAAAAATACAGTTTGACCGAAGAACAGCAGTGATGCATCTTTCATATTTCCTAAATAAAACATGACCGCAAAGATACCTGTCCAGAATCCTAACACACGGAACATGCGATTCATTTATATCCCTCCCAAAAAGCCCCTTTGATTTTATTATAAGCCAATTTATCTTGAAATGTAAACATTTTCATTTTGGGAAAATCAATTCATTTTTTACAATTTTGTGATAAGCATTTTTAAAAAATCACCTGTCACGTGTTTAAACGGAAAATATCACGGGTACTAAAACATACAAAGACAAAGTCAGTACATTTTAAGGAGGAATCATTCATGGAAGAGCTGACCTTTTATTCATACCCGAGCTGCACATCATGCCGGAAAACGAAACATTGGCTGAAAGCGAACCAGGTTGATTTTACAGAGCGGCATCTTTTCAGGGAAACGCCGAATCAGGACGAGCTGAAACATATTTTGTCTCTCACGACCGAAGGAATTGATGAGATATTGGCGACAAGAAGCCAGGCATTTAAAGAGTTAAATCTTGATATCGAAGAATTAACGGTCAGCGAAGTGCTGGAATTGTTAATTCAAAAACCAAAACTGCTGAGACGCCCGATTATCGTAAACGGCGATAAGCTGGTTGTCGGATATAATCCCGGCGAACTCTTAAAATTAAAAAAACACACCTTACACCGTTCTGTTTCCTGAAAAAAACGAAGATTGCTGACACATTGCATGTTCAGCATATCTTCGTTTTTTCGCCTGTGTAACTGGGCTAGCTGGATTCGAACCAGCGCGTCACGGAGTCAAAGTCCGTTGCCTTACCGCTTGGCTATAGCCCAATGCGCTTACGTATAGTGTAGACAATCGATTTCGTTTTATACATAGTGATCAAAATGTTGGTCATATAGCCGATTGATTTTAAAGGAAAACAATGAGGAGGATTGACATGGAAAACAAGCATGCAGCCCTTTATGAGTATTTGGTCAAACAGGCGGACAGAATCACCGATGAATGGCTGTCCCGAACAGCGTCTGAAAAAGAAAAAACGGCACAGCAATATAAGGACTTTATACTGGCTGTTTCAAGGGTATTTGCCAAGGATGAACAGGCGCTATGCTGGGATAAAGCTTCCGGATGCGCCAAGGAAATTGCCTACGACAGGGCTGTTAGCCAAATTCCGGTGACTGAAAGCATAAAGGGGTTTAAAGTGTGCCGTGAACTTTTAATAGATGAAATCGAGCATTTTTCGGATAAACATGCACCGGACTGTTCGAAAAAAGACTTTTTTATCTGGAATAAACAGCTTCACTCAATGATGGATGAGGTTATTGAACAGTTTATTCTTGAATATGAGCATACGACAAAGAGGCAATTGAAGGCGCAGACCGAGATGATACGCGAACTGAGCGCACCTGTTATACCGGTATCAGAACACATCGGTGTGCTGCCGCTCATTGGTGAAATTGATACTCACAGGGCAACGGTGATCATTGAATCTGCGCTTAAGCAGTGTGCTGAGCTTCATCTCTCGCATCTGTTTATTGATATTTCCGGTGTTCCTGTCGTCGATACGATGGTTGCCTACCAGTTGTTCAAAGTCGTAGACAGCACAAAACTACTTGGCGTTGAGACGGTTCTTTCGGGCTTGAGACCGGAGATTGCCCAAACAGTTGTGAAGCTTGGGATGGATTTTTCGCATATTAACACAGAACAGAGCCTTGCTAAGGCGCTTTGCAATAAAGGCTTTTGCATCCGTGAAAACGGCAAGGCTGAAGAGAAGGTTTAAATTTCTCATTTCAGCAGTTGGAAGCTGAATAAAATAGTCAAATCGGTATTCGGAAATTCCGTTTTTGCTTCGTATTCAGCTTGATTTGCGATTTTTAAGGATTTGATGCTTCCGATGTTTTTCGTATAAACTGCGCTTAGAAAGGAGGCGCAATGGTTTGTACACGATTGAATCATTAAGCGGAAGATTAATTGACGAGGCATATAGAATGAAGGCGTCAGACATTCATATTGTTCCCGGTGAAAAAGAGGCGGTGGTTCGCTTCAGGATTGATGATGAACTTTTTCAAAAAGAAAGATTAACGAGAAATGAGTGCTCAAGGCTCATTTCTCACTTTAAATTCCTTTCTTCGATGGATATTGGGGAAAGACGGCTGCCGCAAAGCGGAGCTTTGACTCTTTATATCAACCGTCAGCCCGTTCATTTAAGAATGTCCACTCTGCCCACCATCCATGATGAAAGCTTGGTCATCAGGCTTCTTCCCAAGATGAGCAGCAAGCCGCTCACAAAGCTCTCATTGTTTCCGAGTGCAACATTCAAGCTGCTGTCTTTTCTGAAGCATTCCCACGGATTAATTCTGTTCACCGGTCCGACAGGCTCGGGGAAAACGACAACACTCTATTCTTTAATCGAATACGCTAAGCGGCATTTTAAGCGAAATATCATTACCTTGGAAGACCCTGTTGAATCAAGAAGCGAAAACATTTTGCAAGTGCAAGTAAACGAAAAAGCTGGCATGACTTATTCTGCGGGGTTGAAGGCGGTGCTTCGCCACGATCCGGACATGATCATCCTCGGGGAAATTCGCGATGCCGAAACAGCCCAAATCGCAGTCAGGGCAGCTTTGACAGGACACCTTGTTTTATCGAGCATGCATGCGAAAAATGCCAAAGGCGCAATATACAGGCTGCTCGAGTTCGGCGTTGATATGACAGAAATTGAACAAACACTGGTCGCAATCAGCGCCCAGCGCCTCGTCGGTCTCGTCTGCCCGTTTTGCGGCGACAACTGCTCTTTATATTGCAGATTGTCGAGGCCTGTGAGAAGAGCAAGCGTCTTCGAGCTTTTGTACGGAAAAAGCCTCAATCTCTGCATCGAAGAAGCAAAAGGCAGGTGCGGTGACATAAAAACAGAAACATTGAAAACGCTGATCCAGAAGGGAATAGCACTCGGATATCTGCCGTCGAATACTTATGAACGCTGGATAGGCCATGAAGATTAAAATGAAGTGGCCCGTCCGGGAACAGGCGGACATTCTGAAAAAACTCGGAGACATGATGAAGAGCGGATATACGATTTTGGATGCTTTAAGTATGCTGAAACTGCAATTGAATGAAAGGCGAAGAGCAGATCTGACATTTGCGATGGAGAAGCTGACAGAAGGGCGACCTGTGTTTCAAGTGCTTGAAATGATTTCATTTCATAAGGATGCTGTTACCATTGTTTACTTTGCCGAACAGCACGGGAATTTGCCATATGCCTTTCGGCAGAGCGGAGAGCTGCTTCACCGCAAGATCGCTCAAACCGAAAAACTAAAGAAAGCCGCCAGATATCCCTTGTTTTTAGTTTTAACGGTCTGCGTCATTATCTCTATTATGAAATCGGCAATCATCCCGCAATTTTCCGCGATCTATGAATCAATGAACGTTGAAACGTCTTTTGCAACGACCCTCATCTTTTCGGTTTTTGATCATTTTTATCTTTTTATCGCAGGAATGATGTTGATTGCCGCCGCTTTATCCCTCTATTATCTGTGTTCATTTCGCCATAAACCTCCAGAAGACAAAATGACCTTTCTCATTAGAATTCCCTTGCTGGGCCAAACCTTCAAACTATTCAACAGTTATTTTTTATCGCTCCAATTGAGCAATCTTTTGCAAGCTGGTCTGTCTGTATATGACAGTTTAAAAGCATTTGAAAGCCAGCCGTTTTTATCATTTCATAAAAATGAAGCGAAGCGTCTGATCGAGCGGCTGAAACAAGGGGAGAGTCTGGAGCAGATGCTGGCCGGGCATCCGTTTTATGAAAATGATCTGGCGAAGGCTGTTGCTCACGGCCAATTAAACGGACTCTTATACAGAGAGCTGTATTCATACAGTCAATTTTTGATTGAACGGCTTGAACGGAAAGCAGAAAAATGGACAGGTTTGATCCAGCCATTGATTTACGGGCTAACAGCGGCGATGATATTAATTCTTTATTTGTCTATGCTTTTGCCAATGTATCAAATGATGAACCAGTTATAAGGAGGACGGAACTGTGAATGAAAAGGGATTTACACTGATAGAAATGTTAGTCGTCATGCTCGTCATCTCCATCCTGCTGTTGATCACCATACCGAATGTGACCAAGCATAATCAAAGTATTCAAAAGAAAGGATGCGAAGGGTTAATTAATATGGTTCAAGCGCAAATCACGGCTTATCAAATGGATCATGACGGGAAAACGCCGAGTAGGGCGGACCTTGAATCTGAAGGTTACGTGAAGAAGAACTTAAAGTGCCCGAATGGGAAAGCAATTAAAATTTCAAACGGCAAAGCACAGGCTGATTGACGGTTATGAATCAAAAAGGATTTACGCTTTTGGAAAGCCTAACTGTATTGATGATCGGTTCCATTATGCTCTCTCTTCTCTTTGCCGCACTGCCTCCCGTTTATGAAAAAAGAGTTGTTCAGCACTTTGTCTCACAGCTTGAAGAGGATCTGCTTTACGCACAGCAGACAGCTCTCGTCCGCCATGCGACGGTTAAGGTGCAGTTTGACTTTGCCGGCTGCCGCTATATTATTAAGCACGCGGACGAAGGCTCATCGCCTAAGCTGGTCAGGACATACAGTTGCCATATTGCGTTCAAAAAAGCGACGCTCAAACGAACTCTTACTTTTAACCCAAGCGGAGTTCCGAATCAAGGGGGAAAAATCGTGATCGATACACAGCACGCCTCTTTTGCACTGACGATCTATTTAGGAAGCGGAAAGATTAATGTGCAAAAAAAATAGAGGCTTTACAACAGTTGAAGCTGTTTCCGCATTCGGCATTTGGGTCATGATCACCATGTTATTGATTCCTATGGTTCATCAGCTGTCTTTGCAGCGCGGGGCATCTGAAAAAGAAGAAGAGGCATATCGCATATTGGATGAAAAGATCAGCCGATACACACTGACCGGACGGTTTCAGCCTAAAGAAACTGTGCTTTACCGAAACACATCTTACTTTATTGAATGGAAGGAGCAGGGAGATGATTATGAAGTATGCATCTCCATTAAAAAAAGAGACAGTCAAAGGCGTTGCTTCACCATTTTGCGGTCAAAAGGGATTTACCCTTCTTAATGTACTGGTTTCCTTAATGGTGTATATGTTCATTGCAGGAACGATGGCCTCGATATTTCATCTGTTTTTATCCCCGGAAAGAAACGGTGCGGATATTCACCCGCGCGAATGGACGATTACTGCCGAGCAAATATTGAAGGAGTGCAGGAACTCGGTTGATATAAGAGCGGGCGACGATCATCAGTCATTGGAAATGACAAATCGCCAAGGTGCCGCCGTTCGCTATGAGAAATATCAGACAGTTATTCGAAAAAGAGTCACTGGAAAAGGTCATGTGCCGCTTTTGCAACATGTCAAACACATGAGGTTTGTGATTGAAGATCATCTGCTGATCCTTGAAGCGACAAGTTTAAGCGGCAAGTCATACCGTACGTCCATTCCGCTCTATCATATGTAAAAGGTGATCACGTGAAAAATTCAAAAGGATTCATTTATCCGGCTGCTGTTTTCACAGCTGTGATTTACATGCTCTGCGCGGGTCATTCAGCCGTTTTATTATCGAATCAACGAATGTTTGCACAGCAAACAAAAGAATTTCATATTCAGCAAAACCTTCTCCAAAATGGAATGCTCCATGCCCTGTCTCATATTCACGAAGAGACAAAAGAGAAAATTCAAAAACAGCATGGCTTGATATCGTATACTGTCAATCCGGCTCATCAGCGGCTCAAGCGAGTGAAGATAGAGGTAACGACAGCTTCCGGCACAGAAACGAGCGCTGAATTTCAATATGATTTGAGCACTAAGAAAATCACACAGTGGAAAGAATATTAAAAATTGTGTGTCGGAATCATGAAGAATGTATAAAAAAAGATTCGTATGACAACACTTCAACTGACAGAACTCCCCAAGAGGTGATGTGATGAAAACGAACGATTATGTTAAATATATGACGGAACAGCTCGTAAAATATATGGACACGCCTAAGCAGGAAAGAAAAGAAATGAAAGAAAAACGTAAAGAATCAAAGCCGCCGTCCAGGATATATCAATGGTTCGGCATTCTTCCTCTTGGGTGTATCATGTTTTTTAAAAGGCATAAATAAAGACAAGCCGCTTTCTACTGCAAAGCGGCTTATTTATATTCTTCCACAACGACGACTTTGTTGATTTTGTGTGTCGCAGGTTCAAATGAAATTGTAACAAATACTCCGAAATTTTTATTTCCTTCACTCAATGTGACATGGTATTGTTTGACCGCTTCATCCGCCCGCTTTCGATCCCATACTTTTTTCGTGAGACGCACTTCTGCTTCCGGATACCTCTTTTTTGCTTCCTCAACCGCTTTTTCTTCCCACTTAGACATGCGGGCTGTTTCGTAAGCTGCCGCATGGGCATTGAGCGGCCCGATGCTTGCAAGCAGTAAAAAAGAGCATAACATAGCATTTTTCAGCACGGGGCATCATCCTTTCTATCCTATTTTTTCCTTGTCAACAGTGTTTATACAAAAATGAAGAAGAAATTATGTACTTTATAAAGAACTTCAATCTTTTCAAAAAGATGAGAATTTGAGAGATTTTTTGAGGAATTAAACGAAAACGTTCTGTAAAACGAACTTAATCGACTATTTTGATAGTTTTCAAATGGCACATTTGTTCTTTATACTCTAACTATCAAGTTCTTTAAAACGAACGAGCGAAAAAAGCCATTACATACTCGCTAGGAGGGTAGTCATGATCCGATTATCTCGAACTAGGAGATCCCGAAAAAGAGCCGGAAAAAACATCATCGTTTTTCAAACGCTGCTGATCATTTATCTTTTAATTGGATTGGGGAGTCAGCTGTCACAGCATACAAACGCATCATTTCACGATGTGGAAACATACAGCATGACAATGAAAGCGGCCTCTTCATTTCCTCAAGATGGGAAACAGTGGGACGGGAGCAATTTGAAGCTTCAAAAACAGACAAAGACGAAAGGAACGGTCTGTGCACCGCTGACATTGTTTGCAGAATATAAAAACCGCGGCAGCCAAATCGCCGACTCTGAATGGAAGTGGGAGCTGCATAAACTCGGTAATGCCAAAAAACCGTTAGAGGACGGGACTGTGATCGATAAAGGCGCGTTCAAAAAAGAAGCCGAAAAGAACATCTACCGGATAGAGTCAAAGCGGGCGGCAAAAGGAGGGCTCTACGCATTTAAATTGATTAAGCCTGAAGGCCATCCCGATGTGAAAAAGGGCAAACCTTTTATTTGGTCAAATGTGATGAAGCTTCAAGACTGTAAAGAAGAAACACCGAAGCCGCCTAAAAAAGCATCAGAAAAGCCGAAGCAAACAGAACAGACAGAAACACGGGAAAAGTCTGAACAGGACATAGAGAAAACACCAAAGAGCAGTGAATCCGTAGATAAAGAAAATAGAAAAGAAGAAAATTCATTAGAAAGCGGGGAAGCGTCATGAAACATGTGATCAAATGGGTCAGCAATATCTTATATGTGATTATTTTCACACTCATCATCGCCGCGGTCATCGTCGTGATTTCGACAAAGTCGTCCGGCGGAGAGCCGCAGCTCTTCGGCTATCAATTGAAAACGGTTTTATCCGGTTCGATGGAGCCGGAATTTAAAACAGGTTCTGTGATAGCCGTTCAAAAGATTGAAAATCCCGGGTCTTTGAAAAAGGGAGATATCATTACATTCATGCAAGACGAAAACACCATGGTTACCCACCGAATTATCGGTATAACAAAAAATAAATCAAACCTCATGTTTAAAACAAAGGGTGACAATAACCAAAACCCTGATTCCGATCCGGTGCTGGCGGAAAATGTTGTCGCTAAGTATTCGGGCATTACGGTTCCGTATGCCGGGTATTTTCTGGATTTTGCAAGTAAACCGATCGGCACAGCTATATTGCTGATCGTGCCGGGACTCTTGTTGATTCTTTATGCAGTGATTACTGTATCCGCGGCTTTAAGAGAGATTGACCAAAAAACTAAAGCAATTGAAGCCGCCGGGAAAGATCAATCAGTTTCCATGTAATCTTCGTTGGTCACCTGAACATTCAGGTCTCCATATATACAGATTTTCTTATTATAAAAGGAGGAGTTATCAATGGGTACAAAGAAAAAACTCGGATTAGGCGTTGCGTCTGCTGCGCTTGGACTGGCATTAGTAGGAGGAGGAACTTGGGCTGCGTTTAACGACATCGAAACAACTCAAGCAACTTATGCAGCAGGTACGCTTGACCTGAATGCGAAAGATACATCTGCAAGAGTGAACTTGTCCAACTTAAAACCTGGCGACAAATTCACTAAAGATTTCGAATTCAAAAATGACGGATCACTTGCGATTAAAGAAGTGCTGATGCAGGTTGGCTACAGCAATTTCGTTGACGGAAATGCGAAAAACGGCGGAAAAAGCACAGCGGAAGACTTCCTGAAACAATTTAAAGTCAGCGTTCTGACTGTCGGAGTTGAAGGCGGAAACGGCTATCCTAAAAACATCATTTTAGATGAAGCCAACCTTTATGATCTGTACAATATGTCCGCGAAAAAAGATAAGGCCGCGTACGAAAAAGTGAAGAAAGCAATCGAGCCAGAGTTCCTGCATGACAATGGCAAAATCAATGTAGCGACAATCAACGGAAAAACGGCGCCTGAATACGACGGCATTCCGAAAGATCCATATGACTTTGACAAAGTTCAATTGGTGATTGAGTTCGTCAATGACAAAACAACAGACGCCAGCGGCAGAATGGTACAGAACAAATATCAAGGAGATTCTGTGCAGCTTGACTTCTCATTCGAAGGTACTCAATGGAACGGCTTGACAATCGACGGCAAAAAACATGCCGATGAAAAAGGTTATGTAAAAGAGAACGAAAGAGCGCACAGTGAAGATAAATAATGGTGCAATTTAAAAAACGGATCTGTATGATCCGTTTTTTTATGTTCATGAGGAATCGGCTTATTCAGCGTAAAAAATGCCAAAGGGAGTAAGATATGTTTCCCTTACTCCTTTTCCTGTCTTTTCTTCCACTTTTGATAATCTAAAAATTCTCGAAATTGTTTTTTAGAAACCCCTGATGCCATAGCGTCACGAACTAGATTTTCCCATTCACTATCTAATTGACCATCGTATTCGGTTTCATCTTTCTCATTGAGCAGGGTATGAACCGAGACGTCCAGAACAGCGGAGACTTTTTCTAGAAATTGAATGGAGGGGTTTGTTTGCAAGTTTCTTTCTATTGAACTTAAATAAGACTTCGCTACCCCAGCCTTTTCAGCTAGTTCAGATAGTGAGTAGCCTTTTTCTTTTCGATATTGTTTAATACGCTGGCCAATCAATGTCATCACCTTCCTTTCGATATTATAGCACATTCAGAAAGGATTTATTGAATGACTTCTTTCAATTGATGCGGAAGGTTTTGAAGACTTCTTACCCAAATTGAGAAAAATACGTATATCGTCTGGACTAATGCCTTGTTCAAGAGCGTGTTTAATCAGTTCTGTCCACTCCTCATCCAATTCTTCTTTCTCATTTTTATCTTTATTCATACATTTCCCCCCCAAAATACTTCATTATGTATTTCAGACAACCGTGTTGTGATAAACAAAGATAAACCCCGAGACTCAACACTTTACCAATATTGTCCAAATGGTGTTACGAAAGTTCCTCCTATCTCTTTAGTTCTATTATAAGTCCAGCTCACTGAATAAAAACAAGAATGTTGTCGAATCGGAAAAATTATCCTGAATTTTTTTTGTGCAAATAAAATAATCCCCCGTTTTGAACTTTAATATCGATTTTAGGCTCGTAAAGCGTTTGGAGAGCCTTTTTCTCAATTTCGTATTCCTCCGGTTTTTCTTCAGTATCCTCGTAAAATTGGTTTAAAAGTGACAGGTCGTTATTCCAGCGTTTCAGGGAAGCTTCAGCCCAATCAAGCGGCTCGCTTCTGGCCGCCTGTTCGATATAGCGCTCAAGCCGTTTAATGCCGCTTTCCGGCTTAATCAACGGCGACATCGTGTAGCAGTAGTCAGAGATCTGTGAAGAGAGATCGCGGGCCTCCATTTGTTCTTGAAACGATTCGACCAGCTGACCGCTGATTAAATGAAGGCCGAGAGACAAAAGCTTATCTTTTTTCATGTCGGATTGGTACGAGATCGTCACATTCATGCCGAGCCACGGTTCCAGGGAAATATGGGCTCCATCAGAACGGATTTTCTCATAAAGGCGAATAAATTTGCCGTTTTTTTGCACGGCCTGGAAAATTTGAAAAAGTCTTGGTGATCCAAAATGAATAAACTCACCTTCGATATCGGAAGGGGCCTCGTCTTCATTCGTGATCAGCGTGATTTTCATCGGATTAGGTTCTCCGCCCGTCTTTTCGAGCCAGTGCCAGTAAAACGGCCTGTTCATAATCTGTTTATCGACTTCAACCGTCAGCTGCACAGTCATGTGGCCTGAACTTTTGTCGGTGATCGTGCAGCCGTTTGCGATGAAAAAGCGTTCTAAAAACAGGTATATTTCTTCCTGACGCATTTGATTTTAGCCTCCGATCTGTTCTTGGTTTGAAACGGCTTCATTTCCGTATGAAATGAAAGAGGTTAAGTTTTCCATTTTAATCTTCATTTCCTCGTCTGTTGCGGAGTAAAAGAGAATGTCATGAAGGTGGTCTTCAAAATTGCCGACCTCAATTTTTGTTAAAATATCATCCAAGTCTCCGACGACTTTTTCGAACAAATGGATCTTTTCATAGAGAAGTTTTAAAATATGCTCTTCTACGGTATGCTTTGTTGCCATGTTGTAAATGTAAACATCGCGTTCCTGGCCGAGCCGGTGAATCCGGCCGATCCTTTGTTCGAGACGCATCGGGTTCCACGGAAGGTCATAGTTGATGATTTTATTGCAAAATTGAAGGTTGATCCCTTCACCGCCTGCTTCAGTCGCGATCAGAACTTGAACTTTGCCCCTGAACAAATCTTTCATCCAGTCTTTCTTTCCTCTTTTAAATCCGCCTCTGAACGGTACAGAACTGATGCCGTTCTGCTGGAGGAACCATTGCAGATAAATCTGCGTCGCCCTGTATTCAGTAAAGATGATGACTTTGTCATCGAGTTCTTGAATGAGCTCAACAACTTTCAGCGCTTTTGAATTTTGCGTGACCTCGTTGACCTTTTCGATCAAATGGTGGATGACAGGTTCGGAGATCACCGGCGCTTCGCGATCCTTTCGGTCAAGCATGTTTTTCAGCGTCATATAGACAGCTTCTCTGCTTGAACAGCATTCGCGCTCCAATGTCATGATTGAGAACATGCTTGATGAATGCTGATGACTTGTCTTCAGCTTTTTAATCTCGTCATACAAAGCCTGTTCTGTAGGAGAAAAGGAAATGGGCACGGTTTCGACATGGCGCTTCGTCCAGGTGATGCCGGTATCATGCCGTCTGTTTCTGATCATGACTTTATTGATAAGGGACTTTAAGCGTTCATGCGCTTCAGCTGAATTGATCTGTTTTGTATAATCTTTGTTGAAGTTGCTTTCATTTCCCAAGTGTCCGGGTTTTAGCAGGGAAACGAGATTAAATATTTCGTCGATCTTGTTTTGGATGGGCGTCGCCGTCAGCATCAGGCAATATTTTTTCTTTAAGCTGCGGACAAACTCGTAATTTTTTGTTTTATTGTTTTTCAGTTTGTGAGCTTCATCAATAATCACCACATCATACTGGATCGACAAAACCGTCTCCCTGTGCGGTGACCGCTTTGCCGTGTCAAGGGAGGAGACGACAACATCGCACTGCTCCCAGACATAGCTTTTTTTCTGTTCCACGGCCGGAATTAAAAACTTTTCCCGCAGTTCCTTCACCCATTGCGAGACGAGCGAGGCGGGGACGAGGATTAAGATTTTCTTGGCCAGCCCGCGAATCATGTATTCTTTTAATATCAGCCCAGCCTCGACCGTTTTGCCGAGGCCCACTTCATCCGCCAAGATGGCTTTTCCGTTCATCTGCTCGACTACCTTCCGGGCGACTTCGAGCTGATGGGGAAGCGGGGTGAATCCTGGGAGGTGATAAGGGGCCTGCAAGCCTTCAAACGTCGGAATCGCAAGCCTTTTCTGCACTTCACAGGAAAGCTTGTAAAGCTCCCAATTCGCCCATGGTCCGTCTTCATCAAGGTGCTTTTTGAACTGTTCCGGCCACTCGTTGTCGAAATGAATGTCTGGTCTCATCACTAATGCCGCCTTTCTCTTCTGAGATTCAAATGTTCTTTTTTAAAAGAAAATATTGCGTGAAAAAAACGGATTTTACTAACAAATAAACAAAACACGAACATTCTTATTTTAAAATAATAAATTGTTAATGATTTTTCCTGTTGCCCAATTGTTGTGATGATGGTAGGATATTTGTAGATCATCAGTAAAAAAATCATAAGCTTTATATAGTATGTCCATGAAAAGAAATGAATATGAGCGAATGACAGCAAGGGGAGAGACCGATAGCGGGAAACCTTAAAGCGGCGCCGAAGGAGCAAGCTGGGGAAACAGTGAATCTCTCAGGCAAAAGAACTCTTGCTTGACGCAACTCTGGAGAGAGTTTGTATCATATGATGTTTTAACAAACCACCAAAGGGGACATCTTTGCTTTTGATGCAAAGTAAACTTTCAGGTGCCAGGACAGAGAGCCTCAGAACTGACAAAGGGGCTTCTCTGTCCTTTTTTGTGCCGTCCAAAGCGGCGGAACCATCCAGGTGATGTTGGAATCTTTCTTGTTTTCTGATGATTGGCAAACTTGTTTTTAGTTTGAAAAGCGAAGGGGGAAGCAGAATGCTTAAACGAACGCCTTTATTTGACCTTTATAAGGAATATGGCGGAAAAACGATTGATTTTGGCGGCTGGGAACTGCCTGTTCAATTTTCTTCAATTAAAGAGGAGCATGAAGCCGTCAGGACGAAAGCGGGGCTTTTTGACGTCTCACACATGGGGGAGGTCGAAATCACAGGAACAGACAGCCTTCCGTTTTTGCAAAAACTGTTGACAAACGATGTTTCGACACTGAAAGAAGGCGGTGCCCAGTATACGGCCATGTGCTATGAAGACGGCGGAACGATCGACGATCTCCTCGTCTATAAAAAAGCGGCCAATGTCTACATGCTCGTCATTAACGCAGCCAATATCGACAAAGACGTCGATTGGATGAACAAGCACCAAGAAGGAGACGTTTCGGTTCGAAACGTGTCTGGCGAGGTTGCGCTGCTTGCCCTTCAAGGACCGAAGGCCGAATCGATTTTAAAACAGGTCGCAGATAGCGATCTTGCCGGGTTAAAGCTGTTTACGTTCAGGGATGATGCGGCGATTGGCAGCGTGCAGGCGCTTGTGTCCAGAACGGGATACACGGGAGAGGACGGCTTTGAGATTTACTGCCGGAGTGAAGATGCAGCCTACATTTGGAAGCTGCTTCTTGAAACGGGCAAGGATTCGGGATTAGTGCCGTGCGGCCTCGGGGCCAGAGATACGCTGAGGTTTGAAGCGAAGCTGCCGCTGTACGGACAAGAGCTCTCAAAAGATATTACACCGATCGAAGCCGGCATCGGATTCGCCGTCAAAACAAACAAAGCCTCGGACTTCTTCGGAAAAGCCGTCCTGGCAAGCCAAAAGGAACATGGAGCGGACAGAAAGCTCGTCGGCCTTGAAATGATCGATAAAGGCATTCCAAGGCACGGCTACGCCGTCTATTATCAAGGCGAACAAGCAGGCGAGGTGACAACCGGCACACAGTCGCCGACCTTAAAGAAAAACGTCGGCCTCGCATTGCTGAAAAAAGAAGCCTGCGCCCTCGACACCGTCGTTGAAGTGGAAATCAGAAATAAGCGCTTGAAAGCCAAAATCGTGAAAACCCCATTTTACAAACGGCAGCCGTAAGTTTGCCAAGGCCGTGAAAGGAGACTGAAGATGAAGCACCGTTACCTGCCAGCTACAGATCAGGATAAAAAAGAAATGCTTGAGGCAATTGGAGTCGAGAAGATCGAAGAGCTATTCTCCGATATACCCGAAAGCGTCAAATTTAAAGGGGAATACCAAATTAAAAAGGCAAAGTCCGAGACTGAGCTCACAAAAGAGCTGACGAAACTCGCGGCTAAAAATAAAGATACAGTGATGCACGCCTCTTTTTTGGGAGCGGGCGTATACGATCATTACCAGCCCGTCATCGTGGACCACGTGATTTCGCGGTCGGAATTTTACACGGCTTATACACCGTATCAGCCTGAAATTTCTCAAGGGGAGCTCCAGGCGATCTTTGAATTTCAAACGATGATTTGCGAGCTGACGGGCATGGATATCAGCAACTCGTCGATGTATGACGGGGGAACGGCATTAGCCGAAGCGGCAATGCTTGCTTCAGGACATACAAAAAAGAAAAAAATCGTCGTTTCGGAAACCGTCCATCCCGAATCGCGCGAGGTTTTAGTAACGTATGCGAAAGGACAGTACATCGACGTGGTAGAAGTACCTGCCAAAAACGGAACAACAGATCTTGCGGCTCTTGATGAAGCCGTCTGCGAAGATACAGCAGCAGTGATCGTCCAATACCCTAACTTTTTCGGGCGAATTGAGCCGCTGAAAGACATTGAACCGATCGCCCATAAAGGGAAAAGCATGTTCATCGTGTCCGCCAATCCGCTGGCTCTCGGGCTTTTAACACCGCCCGGGGCACTGGGAGCTGACATCGTTGTCGGGGATGCCCAGCCGTTCGGAATACCGGCCGCTTTCGGCGGGCCGCACTGTGGATTCTTTGCCGTCACGAAAAAATTGATGAGAAAAGTGCCTGGCCGTCTCGTCGGTCAGACGGAAGATGAAAACGGGAAAAGGGGATTCGTTCTCACCTTGCAGGCGCGCGAGCAGCATATCAGACGGGATAAAGCAACATCAAATATATGCTCCAACCAGGCGCTCAATGCGCTTGCCGCATCAGTCGCCATGACGGCGCTCGGCAAAAAAGGCGTCAAGGAAATCGCATGGCAGAACCTGCAAAAAGCGGCTTACGCAAAAGAAGCAGCTAAACGGGCCGGTCTTGAAGTCGTGTTTTACGGGCCGATGTTCAATGAGTTTGTCGTCAGGCTCAATGAACCTGTCGAAAAAGCGAATGAACGCCTGCTTGAGAAAAATATTATCGGAGGCTACGATCTCGGCGCTTCATATCGGGATTTAAAACAGCACATGCTGATCGCCGTGACAGAGCTCAGAACAAGAGAGGAAATCGATACACTCATGAATGAATTGGGGGATCGCCATGAATAATCAGGATCAATCGCTTATTTTTGAAGTATCAAAAGAAGGGCGGGTCGGCTACAGCCTTCCTGAGCTTGACGTCCCTGAAACAGATGTGACAGACGTCCTTGACGAAGCGTATCTCAGAGATGAACCGGCAGATCTCCCCGAAGTGTCTGAGCTTGATATTATGCGCCATTATACGGCTTTATCAAGGCGCAACCACGGAGTGGATTCGGGCTTTTATCCGCTCGGTTCATGCACGATGAAGTACAACCCGAAGATTAACGAAAAAATCGCGAGAATCCCAGGACTTTCTGCGATCCATCCGCTCCAGGATGAACGGACCGTGCAGGGTGCGCTGGAGCTCTTGTACGACTTGAGCGAGCATTTGGAAGAGATCACGGGTATGGATGAGGTCACCCTTCAGCCGGCTGCGGGTGCGCACGGCGAGTGGACCGGGCTGATGATGATCCGCGCGTTCCATGAGGCAAACGGCGATCATAAAAGGACGAAGGTCATTGTACCTGATTCGGCCCACGGTACAAACCCGGCGTCTGCGACTGTTGCCGGATTTGAAACGGTCACCGTCAAATCGAATGACGACGGTCTTGTTGATCTCGAAGATTTAAAGCGTGTCGTAGATGAAGAAACAGCCGCGTTAATGCTGACTAATCCAAATACGCTCGGCCTTTTTGAAGAAAATATTTTAGAAATGGCTGAAATCGTCCATAAAGCCGGAGGAAAGCTGTACTATGACGGAGCGAACCTGAACGCCGTTCTCAGCAAAGCAAGGCCGGGTGACATGGGATTTGACGTCGTCCATTTGAACCTTCACAAAACCTTTACAGGACCGCATGGAGGCGGAGGACCTGGATCAGGCCCTGTCGGCGTCAAGAAGGAATTGATTCCGTATTTGCCGAAGCCGGTGCTGGTGAAAAAAGACGGCCGTTATACCTTTGACCATGACCGTCCGCATTCGATCGGCAGGGTGAAACCTTACTACGGAAACTTCGGCATCAATGTGAGAGCTTATACGTACATTCGTTCAATGGGGCCGGACGGGCTCAAAGAAGTAACGGAAAACGCCGTTTTAAATGCGAATTATATGATGAGAAAGCTTGCTCCATACTACGATCTGCCGTTTGACCGGCACTGTAAGCACGAATTTGTGCTGTCGGGAAGGCGCCAGAAAAAGCTGGGAGTCAGGACGCTTGACATCGCAAAGCGGCTTTTGGACTTCGGCTTCCATCCGCCGACTATCTATTTCCCGCTCAATGTCGAGGAATGCATCATGATTGAACCGACAGAAACAGAGTCTAAAGAAACGCTCGATGCGTTTATCGATACGATGATCCAGATTGCAAAAGAAGCGGAGGAAACGCCTGAAGTCGTTCAGGAAGCACCGCATTCAACCGTTGTGAAACGCATGGATGAAACAAAAGCTGCGCGGAAGCCCGTGCTGCGTTATGAAAAATGATAAGAAGCCGGCGGATCGATTTCGCCGGTTTTTTTGTGAAAAAAACATCTTTATGTAAACGGTTTATGTGCTGAATGATAAGGATTTCTCTCGTATTAAATAGTAAATTCATCAAATTTAAAATTAAAAATAAAAATTACATTGTAAAACGTGATAGTTTCAATGTTTTTATGAAATATAATGGTTTAATTTACCTTAAAAGAAGAGGATTATGGAGTATTTAAAAGGATTCACAAGGGTAGAGAGTGACAACGATGAATATGAAGGTTTGATACAAAATGACAGCGAATATGCCGTTTGTCTCATATGTTACATAAATGTTACGGTATATTAGATTGCTTCATACGGGAGGAGAAATATGAATTCAGACGAAAAGCCAATCAAGATAAAAGTAGAAAAAGTGTCTAAAGTTTTTGGGAAAAATACAAAGAAAGCAACGCAGCTGCTTGCCGATGGCAAAACCAAAAAAGAAATTCTGAAAGAAACCGGGGCGACCGTCGGGGTGAACCAAGCGGATTTTAGCGTGTATGAAGGTGAGATATTTGTCATCATGGGTCTATCAGGGAGCGGTAAATCAACCTTGGTGCGGCTTTTAAACCGGCTGATTGAACCGACTGCAGGACATGTGTACATAGATGGTGACATGATAACAAATATGTCCAAAGACCAGCTTCGGGAAATCCGCCGGAAAAAAATCAGCATGGTCTTTCAAAAGTTCGCTCTGTTTCCGCACAAAACGATTCTTGAAAACACAGAGTACGGATTGGAACTGCAAAAAGTCGATAAAAGTAAACGCCGGATAAGAGCTATGGAATCATTAAAGCTTGTCGGTCTTGAAGGATATGAACAGCAATATCCGGATCAGCTGAGCGGCGGGATGCAGCAGCGCGTCGGGCTTGCCCGCGCATTGACGAATGATCCGGACATTCTGCTGATGGACGAAGCGTTCAGCGCGCTTGACCCGCTGATTCGCAAAGATATGCAGGATGAACTCCTCGATTTGCATGAATCAGTAGGCAAAACGATTATTTTCATTACCCATGATCTTGATGAAGCGCTGAGAATCGGCGATCGAATCGCATTGATGAAAGACGGAAACATCGTTCAAATCGGTACGCCGGAAGAGATCTTAATGAACCCGTCAAATGAATATGTTGAAAAATTCGTTGAAGATGTCGACTTGTCTAAAGTGCTGACAGCCGGTCATATTATGAAACGCGCTGAAACCGTACGCGCAGACAAAGGGCCGCGCGTCGCTCTGACGCTGATGAAAAACCTCGGGATTTCCTCGATTTATGCCGTTGACAAACACAATAGGCTTCTTGGTTCTGTTGATGCTGAAACAGCTAAAAAAGCAGCCGAAAAAAGCCAGACGCTGGAGAGCGTCATCTCGAGAGACATTACAACCGTGGAAGAGAATGCGGTCCTGACGGATATTTTTGAATTGGTCTCTGATGCCAGCATCCCGATTGCTGTCGTCGATGAAAAACAGCGGATGAAAGGGATCATCGTCAAAGGCGCGTTAATCGGAGCGCTTGCCGGAAATGACCGGTATATTAATGCACATTCAGATCATGAATCAGCTCATGAAACTGTTGTTCAGGAGGTGAGATAATGTTTACTTTATCATCGCTTCCCCGCATTCCTTTAGCCGATTGGATCGATCAGTTTGTTGACTGGCTGACGGTGTCGTTCGGCGGGGTATTTAACGGAATTGCCAGCGGAGTGGAATCGTTTGTTGATGTGATTGTCCAAGGCCTGGGTTTTGTTCCGCCGGTTATTTTGACCGTTATCTTTGCCGCGCTCGTCTGGCTGATCAGCAAAAGAGGCATTGCGCTGTTTACTTTAATCGGATTTTTTATCATTGATTATTTAGGATATTGGGACGCCATGCTCCAGACATTGGCGCTTGTCGTCACATCCGTTCTGATTTCTGTCATTATCGGCATTCCGGTCGGAATCTGGGGCTCCCAAAAGAAAACGGTTCGGAGAATCGTTACGCCCATTCTTGACTTAATGCAGACGATGCCGGCATTCGTTTATTTGCTTCCGGCCATCTTCTTTTTCAATATCGGGGTTGTGCCGGGTGTTGTCGCTTCCGTTATCTTTGCGATGCCTCCGACAATCCGGATGACAATCTTAGGAATTCAGCAGGTGCCGGAAGATCTGATTGAAGCTACAGAAGCATTTGGTTCAACGACAAGCCAGCGGCTCTTTAAAGTGCAGCTGCCGCTTGCGACGAAAACCATTCTGGCCGGTATCAATCAAAGCATCATGCTTGCGTTGTCAATGGTCGTTATTGCATCCATGGTAGGTGCGCCTGGACTTGGAGAAGAAGTTTACCGGGCTGTTACCCAGCTGCAAACGGGTACCGGTGTAGAAACCGGGCTTGCGATTGTTATTATTGCGATCGTACTTGACCGGGTTACACAAAATATAAAATTGAAAAAAAGCAGGGGGAATGCATAATGTGGAAAAAGATAGCGGGAATCGGCACTGCAGCAGTACTGACATTGGGTCTGGCTGCCTGCGGAAGCAGCAATAATAATGAAAACGCGTCTGTAGGCGATCAAGTCAGTTATAAAATTACCGGCATTGATCCTGGAGCGGGCATTATGAATGCAACGGACAAGGCGCTCAAGGACTACGATCTCAGCAAGTGGGCTGTAACATCAGGCTCAAGCTCAGCGATGACAGCCGCATTGAAAAAAGCTTACGATAAAAAAGATCCGATCATTATTACGGGCTGGACACCGCATTGGATGTTTGCAAAATACGATCTCAAATATTTGAAAGATCCAAAAGGTTCTTACGGCGATGCCGAAGAAATCCATACTGTTACGCGCAAAGGATTCAAGGACGATCATCCGGGCGCACACAAGCTGCTCAGCCAATTCAGCTGGACAGAGGATGATATGGGAGAAGTCATGCTTGCCGTTCAGGAAGGCAAAAAAGCGGAAGAAGCTGCAGCAGATTTCGTTAAAAAACATCAAGACCTTGTTAAGAAATGGACAAAAGGCGTCGATAAAGCGGACGGCGAAAAAATTAAGCTCGGCTATGTGGCATGGGACAGTGAAATTGCGAGCACAAATGTCATCGCAAAAGTTCTTGAAGACTTAGGCTACAACGTGACGCTCAGCCAAGTAGAAGCAGGCCCGATGTGGACTGGAATTGCAAATGGAAGCGTCGATGCTTCACTTGCTGCATGGCTGCCGCAAACGCATAAAACATATGCTGAAAAATACAAAGGCAAATACGAAGATATCGGTACAAGCATGACAGGCGTAAAAATTGGCCTTGTCGTTCCGACATACATGAAAGATGTCAATTCAATCGAAGACTTGAAAAAATAACGAACAAAGCCGGCGAACCCATTTCGCCGGCTTATTTTTATTTGAAGGATCATCTGCTCCGCCTGTTTTGATTGTCTGCAGGATATGCTAAAAAAAATCCTAAAACGCAAAGACGCTTTAGGATGTTGGCCGCAACTGGAGACAGCTGCGGTTATTAATTTTTCGTTTTAATTTTTCCGCCCCATTTTTTGAACCCGCCTTTCAGGTTGTAAATCTCCTTACAGCCGTGTTTGCGGAGCGTTTGGGCGGCTCTTCCGCTTCTGACGTTGTTTTGGCAGTACAGGTAAACCGGTTTGTCAGGACGGATTTCGCTTTTTCTTTGCTTAAGCTGTGAAAGCGGAATGTTTCTCGCACCCAAAATGTGGCCGCCTTCATACTCGTTCGGCTCGCGCACATCGATGAGTTGCGCTTTGCGATAGCCGGCCCGGAATTCTTCTTCTGTCAAGGTTTTCATAATGCGCTGCTGATAGATGTATGAAACGACCGCGTAGATGATGAGCGCGGCGCAAATCAAGAGAATGATAATGCTGCTGGTAGACAATCTGATCCGACTCCTTTTTGAATTCATCCCGTCTGATAATCGGGAGATTTTTAACGATATGTTAAGACAAATACTATTATAGTAAAGCCTCAGAAATCTGTCATCTGATTCGCCGAATTTATTTTCAATTTTAAGAGGGAATGGTAGACTTATTTTATACCAAAGAAAAAGAGGGTAGGTTATGGAAAAAGAAATATGGCGTTTTATCGATTCGGGACGACAGGATCCCGCTTTTAATATGGCGCTCGACGAGGCGCTCCTTTATTGGCACAGCGAAAATAAGATTCCGCCGACCATCCGCTTTTACGGCTGGAATCCGCCCACGCTTTCAGTCGGCTATTTCCAAAATATCGAAAAGGAAATCAATCTGGATGCCGTCAAAAAACACGGTTTAGGCTTTGTGAGAAGGCCGACCGGCGGAAGAGGCGTGCTCCATGATCAAGAGCTGACCTACAGTGTTATTGTGTCTGAAGAACACCCGGAAATGCCCAAGACGGTGACGGAAGCGTACCGCGTCATCTCAGAAGGTATTCTTGAAGGCTTCAGAGAGCTGGGACTTGATGCGTATTTCGCCATACCAAGAACGGAAAAAGAGAAACAGAGCCTGAAAAACCCGAGATCTTCCGTCTGTTTTGACGCGCCGTCGTGGTATGAGCTCGTTGTCGAAGGCAGAAAGGTCGCAGGAAGCGCCCAGACGAGGCAGAAAGGAGTCATTCTCCAGCACGGTTCGATCCTTCTTGATCTGGATGAGGACAAGCTCTTTGATTTGTTTATTTACAAAAATGATCGCCTCAGAGAGCGCATGCAGAGAAACTTCAAACAAAAAGCGGTCGCCATCAATGAGCTCGCAAAAGAAAAAATCACGATTGAAGAAGCGAGCAAAGCTTTTAAAAAAGGGTTCGAAAAGGGGCTTAACATTCATTTGGAGCCTTATGAACTGACAGAAGAGGAAACGGAATTTGTCGCCGATCTCGCCAGAACGAAGTATGCGGCAGATGAATGGAATTATAGAAGGTAATCGGGTGAAAACGTTATCCCGTTGCTTGTTTTTTACATGCACATAGTGTAAACTTGTTATGATTTGAATAGGTGTGATTTGGAGGGATTTGATGACAACACCGAGTATGGAAGATTACATAGAACAAATTTATATGCTGATTGAAGAAAAAGGATATGCAAGGGTCTCAGATATAGCCGAAGCTCTGGCCGTCCATCCCTCCTCGGTTACAAAAATGGTTCAAAAACTCGATAAAGACGAATATTTGATTTATGAAAAGTATCGCGGCCTCGTGCTGACGCCTAAAGGGAAGAAAATAGGCAAACGTTTAGTATACAGACATGAATTATTGGAGCAGTTTTTACGAATCATTGGTGTTGACGAAGAGAAAATTTATGATGATGTCGAAGGAATCGAGCATCATTTAAGCTGGAACAGCATTGACCGTGTCGGAGATCTTGTGCAGTATTTTGAAGACGACAGCAAAAGAATCGACGATTTGAGAAGCGTCCAAAAAAGAAACGAACAGGAAAATCAATAAAAGCCGCCGGGTAACGGCGGTTTCAGATTGTTGACAAAATCCCAAAACGACTTTTGGTTTTGGGATTTTGTCATCCTATCAGCGTGATTGAAAACTCTTGCAGTCTAGGAAGGCCGAGCATCGGAGCGGAGCGAATGTTGGAATTCGTGAGCACCGACGCGCAGGCCTGACAACGAATGCGAGGGTTTGTCGACACGCTGAAGCCGCCGGGTAACGGCGGCTTTTCTCTTTCCGTATCAGTTTTTCCAGCTGCCGCTTTGTCTCATGGTCTTTTTTTTCTGTCCGTTTCTTAAAATGGTGTAAAGCCATCTTTTAAGGGAGGGAGATCGCGATGTACATCGACGGGGTTTTTTCAGGCGGCGGTATGAAAGGGATTGCACTTGTGGGGGCATACGAGGCGCTTGAGAAACGGGGCTTCCGATTTAAAAGGCTGGCCGGAACGAGCGCCGGTTCGATTATTGCCTCGTTTATCGCGGCAGGTTATACAAGCGCGGAGATCCGTCAAATGATGGAAGAATTAAATGAAAGCGAGCTCCTTGACCCGAGATTTTCACTCTTGCCTTTGAAAATGCTGCAATGGGCATCGATTTATTGGCGGCTCGGTTTATATAAAGGAGATAAACTGGAAAACTGGATTTCCGAAAAGCTGAAAGCGAAAGGCATTTCAGTTTTCGGGGATCTTGAACAGGGAAAACTGAAGTTGATCGCCTCCGACTTATCGAATGGCAAGATGCTTGTGCTGCCTGACGATTTAAACAGATACGGCTTAAACCCAAGGCGTTTTTCCGTCGCCAGGGCGGTCCGGATGAGCTGCAGCATTCCTTATTTTTTTGAGCCGGTGAAGCTCAAGTCCTCCAGCGGCATCAGCGTTGTCGTAGACGGCGGAGTTCTGAGCAATTTTCCGATGTGGCTGTTTACAACAGAAAAAAAACGGCCGGTATTGGGGATCACGCTGATGCCCAATGAAAAAGAGAGGCCGAAGAAAACGATTAAAAATGCGTTCGAACTGTTCGGGGCGCTGTTTGAGACGATGAAAGAGGCGCATGACGCCAGGCACATTGCCACAAAACATGAGCGCAACATCATTTTTTTACCTGTTGAGGAAGTCCTGTCGACTGAATTCGCGATGTCGGCAGAAAAAAAACTAGCTCTAATCGAGCTAGGAAAAAAACGAACAGAATTATTTTTGAAACAGTGGACGTTTTAAAAGAAAGCCCTGTTTTTCTTTTTGCTTTTTTTGCCTTCAATCACTGTCAGCTGAGTCTGGCTTTTTTTCTTCACCAATACCGGCTTCGATTTATTAATAGACGGTACGCTTCTCAGATGATTAACCTTGCCTTTTATAGAGCGTTTTTTGTGATCTTGAAAACGCTTGTTGGATTGCTTGGCTGCTTTCTTAAAAGCGGCTCCTTCACTGCCCATATCGCGATTGGAAATGCGCCTGATCACGAAATAAATGATGGCGCCGACCGCTGCAAAAACAACCAAGTATTGGAGCAGGCGGCCCGGACTTGTGACGGCGAAATAGACAAACCCAAAAATTCCAAACGCAATAATTAAAGCTGAGACAGGATGTACGCGTTGCTTCATAACTGTCCACCTCCCAAAAAATTAACCAATTCGTTGCATTACATTACGATATTAGAAGGTTCCTTCTGTTCGTCCTCTGCTTTGGTCTCCATATGAAGAAGCTCATTGAAGCTTGCGATGGCGACTTCCACCTGATCGTCAGACGGCTCTTTCGTTGTTAAAAGCTGCAGCCACAAACCCGGATAGCCGAGCACCTTCAATACGGGGATGTCTCTCAGTTTGTTTGTCAGCTGCAGAACTTCAAATGAAATGCCGAGAACGACGGGTATCAGTGCGAGTCTATTCAAAATACGGACCCAGAGAGGGTCAGTAGGAACGAGCAAGTAAACAAACATGCCCACGATGACGGTGAATAAAATAAAGCTGCTTCCGCATCGGTAGTGCAGTCTTGACTGCCGCTGAACGTTTTCAACCGTGACCGGCAGATTTTGCTCGTAACAGTTTATGACCTTGTGTTCTGCTCCGTGATATTGAAAAACTCTTTTAATAAAAGGAGTGCATGATATGGCGTAAATATAGCTTAAGAGAAGGAGCAGCTTAAAAAAGCTTTCGATCATAATCTGCGCGACGTCCGACTGAAAGACCGGACGGGTGAGCTCCGCTAAAAAAACGGGCACGAGCGTAAAAATAAACTTGCTGAACAAAAAAGACAGGACGCCGACTGCGGCGAGGCCAAAAATCATCGTCAGCTTGGACGGCTTCTCTTCTTTCAATTGATCGTCTAAAGAAGGATCGAGGTCATAGCGTTCGCTCGAAAAATTCAAGTGCTTGGTGCCGTTCGCGCTTGCTTCAATAATCGCGATAATCCCTCTGAGAAAAGGAATTTTTTTAAATTTTTCAAGCGCCGGATTGGTTTTCCGAGGCAGCTTAAAAAATTCAAGGCTTCCGTCTTTTCTGCGGATCGCGGTTACATAATGGCGCCTGCCGCCGAACATAACGCCTTCGACGACAGCCTGCCCTCCGTATGCGGGCTGTTTTGTTTGATTTGACATTTGCATCAACCTATCTGTATCAATCTATGAGTACATTAACCATTTCCTTACACCTATTGTACAGGAAAAACGCTGAAACCTCTAGATTGACGGGCTCAAAAATTTAAGAAATTCGAACCTATTACAAAGCCAAATCTAATTAAAGTATACCCTTTTTCATGCTTTTTACACTCGGATCTTAAAAATCCGGGAAAGCTGATGTTGGCGAGGCTGTTTTTGGACATACTGGAAATGGAGGTGATCTGGACTGTATGGGTAATGAAGACAATCAAAAACAGCCGGAAGAGCTTGAGCAAAATAAGCGTGAAACTCCGATGACTTTCATCGGAAGGGTGATCACGACTGGCTTTGTCGGCGGAGTGCTTTGGAGTGCACTCGGTGAGCTTGCGTACCTTTTTAAGTTCTCCGAAGTCAATGCAAACATGATTCTCCAGCCTTTTGTCATCGGCGATTGGAAAAACGGATTTCTCGGGACGTTTATCAGCATCCTGCTGATCGGTGTTATTTCCATCGGAGCTGCCCTGCTTTACTACGGCACTTTGAAGCAGGTCAAAGGCATGTGGGCAGGCATTGTATATGGAGCCGTTTTGTGGGCTGTCGTGTTTTACCTGTTCAATCCGATGTTCCCAGATGTTCAGACTGTGGCTGAATTAAAGAGGGAAACGGTTGTGACGACGCTTTGCATTTACCTGCTTTACGGTTTATTCGTCGGCTATTCCATTTCGTTTGAATACAATGAGCTCAATTCTGAAAAGTTGACGCGGGCCCTTGGAGAAACAAGAGAATAGTGCCTGATCAGGAAGCAATATGATAAAATGTTCACTGTAAGTGGACATTTTTTTGCGTGATGAGAAGGGGGAGGCAGAGTTGCCGCATATTTTAATATTGAACGGACCGAATTTAAACCGGCTTGGAAAACGCGAACCCGATGTATACGGTACAGACACATTAACTGATTTGGAACAAAAACTTTTTCAATTTGCCGAAGGCATTCAGATTGAATTGACTTTTTTTCAATCAAACCACGAAGGGGACCTGATTGATGCTCTTCATGAGGCAGAGGAACAATACGATGGAATCGTCCTGAATCCGGGGGCTTTCTCCCATTACAGCTATGCCATCCGCGATGCGGTGGCAGCAATCAGCATACCGGTGATTGAGGTCCATCTTTCAAACCCTCATGCGAGGGAAGAGTTCCGGCACCGCTCGGTCATCGCTCCGGTTGCAAGAGGCCAGATCACGGGACTCGGCTTTGAAGGTTATAAGCTGGCCATCTGTTATTTTATGAACGCAAATAACAAATAGGGGGACTAGTGGACAATGAAACTAAACAAATTGAGAGAGCTTTTCGGCGGTTTGGGTATTGACGGGATTTTGGTGACGAGCAGCGTTAATCTGCGGTACATCACCGGATTTACCGGATCTTCAGGACTGGCGGTCATCTCCGGCGACCAAGCGGTCTTTATTACAGATTTCCGCTATACAGAACAGGCGAAAGATCAAGTCAAAGGCTTTGACATTGTTCAGCATGCCGGCGGAATCGTTCAAAAGGCCGCCGAAGTGATCAAAGAGATGGGGATAAACAAAATCGGTTTTGAACAGGATAAAATGACATACGGAACGTATGCCGCCTACAAAGAGCTGCTTGGCGCAGCTGAACTCGTTCCTGTTTCTCAATCTGTGGAAAAGTTGCGCTTGATTAAGTCTAGTGAAGAGATTAAGATATTAAAGGAAGCTGCAAAGATTGCAGATGATGCATTCAGCCATATTCTGACGGTCATAAAGCCCGGCATCACCGAAATTGAAGTCGCCAATGAGCTCGAGTTTTACATGCGGAGCCAGGGAGCGGATCATTCGTCCTTCGATATGATCGTGGCATCAGGCGTACGCTCAAGTCTGCCGCACGGAGTGGCAAGCGGCAAAGCGATTGAGAAAGGCGACCTTGTGACACTGGACTTCGGGGCTTACTATAAAGGTTACTGCTCGGACATAACGCGTACGGTCGCGGTAGGAGAGCCGGATGATGAGCTGAAACGCATTTATCAAACCGTGTTTGAGGCGCAGGCTATCGGCATGCGGAGCATCAAGCCGGGAATCACCGGGAAACAGGCTGACGCTTATACAAGGGACTACATATCTTCACAAGGCTACGGCGGGTATTTCGGCCATTCAACAGGCCACGGCCTCGGCATGGAAGTTCATGAAAGTCCGGCGCTTTCAGCACGTTCGGACCAGATGCTTGAAAAAGGCATGGTTGTAACGGTTGAACCGGGAATTTACATACCGGGAAAAGGCGGGGTCAGGATAGAAGATGATATTGTCCTGACAGAGGAAGGAAACGAATCCCTTACCCATTCCGCGAAAGAATTAATTATTTTATAATCCGTTTGATTGGAGCAATAGGAGGATAATCATGATTTCAGTAAACGATTTTCGTACAGGATTAACGATTGAAGTAGATGGAGGCATCTGGCGCGTTGTTGACTTCCAGCACGTTAAGCCGGGAAAAGGTGCGGCATTTGTCCGCTCCAAACTGAGAAATCTTCGCACAGGCGCGATTCAGGAAAAAACATTCCGCGCAGGTGAAAAAGTGGCACGCGCCCAAATTGAAACAAAAACGATGCAGTACTTGTATGCCAACGGCGACCAGCACGTTTTTATGGATACGACATCTTACGAGCAGCTTGAGCTGAACGAGAAGCAAATCGAACACGAGCTCAAATTCCTGCTTGAAAATATGTCTGTCCACATCATGATGTATCAGACAGAGACGATCGGAATCGAACTTCCGAATACAGTTGAACTGAAAGTTGTGGAAACAGAACCGGGCATTAAAGGCGACACAGCCTCAGGCGGAACAAAACCGGCAAAAACAGAAACAGGCCTTGTTGTCAACGTGCCGTTCTTCGTAAACGAAGGAGATACGCTTGTTGTCAATACTTCTGACGGATCTTACGTATCAAGAGCATAAGAGTAACAGCGGGAAAGAGTCGGCTTCATTGAAGCCGGCTCTTTTTTTGCTGTCTGAAATCTTTTACCTCTCACAGGCCAAATAGAAAAATCGGAAGACTACTTTTTCAATGAGGAGCATAGATTGTAAAAAAAGAGGATGTGTTACTGGAGGTTTAAGATCATGAAGCTTTTCTTTGGACAAGTCAATCCGACGGTTTTGACAATGGCTGCGTTAAGAGTGGTATCATCTTTGATCGAACTGACGGCGGCTGTCGTAATGCTTTTGACAAACGACGTCAGAAAAGCCGTGGCGGTCAACAGTGTGCTTGCGATGGTCGGACCGCTCATCTTTATTATTACAATGACAATCGGCATCTATCAGATTGCAGGGCAGCTTTCTTACGCAAAGCTGATTTTGATCTTTATGGGAGTGGTGTTGATCATCGCGGGGATCTATAAATAGTGACACATGATAAGAGAGACCGACTTGTCATAATGTCTTCCGTTGATCATACATTTTTATAGAAGACAAGCAAAAAGAGGAGGGAGTGTTTTTGCATCACATCACAGAGATTCTCCCCGATACGATCAAACGCGCGCTCAACGGTCTTGGCGACCATGAAATCAATCAGATAGAAGAAATTCGGATTCGGACAAGTCGTCCGCTCGAACTGGTGAACAAAGGAAAGCCACGCTTTCTCCCTTATGCGGCGACGCCTGAAGACTCGGCGCTTCTTTTAAACAGGCTGGGAAATTACAGCATGTATACACTGGAAGAGGAATTGAAAAAAGGATATGTCACGATCAGAGGCGGACACCGCGTGGGGCTTGCCGGCCGGGTTGTCGTCGAAAACGGAGCAGTCAAAGGAATCAGAGAAATATCATCATTTAATATCCGCATTGCCAAAGAAAAAATCGGCATTTCCGAACCGTATGTCCCTCATTTATTTCAAAACTCGTGGCTGAACACGCTGATCATCGGTCCGCCGCAAACCGGAAAAACAACACTGCTCAGAGATCTCGCCAGGCTGATCAGCTCAGGGAGCGGCAACGTGTCTGCCAAAAAGGTGGGAATCGTCGACGAAAGGTCTGAAATCGCAGGTTGTGTAAACGGCATCCCGCAATATCGGCTCGGCGACCGGGCAGACATCCTTGACGCCTGTCCAAAAGCGGAAGGCCTGATGATGATGATCAGATCGATGAGTCCGGAGGTTATGATCGCCGATGAGATCGGAAGAATGGAAGACGCAGAAGCGCTCTTGGAAGCGGTCCATGCGGGGGTGTCTGTCATCGTTTCGGCTCACGGCTCCTCATATGCCGATATCGCCAGGCGTCCATCATTGAAAATGCTTCAGGAGCACCGGGTTTTTGAGAGAATCGTGGAACTATCCAGAAAGAACGGTCCCGGCAGCCTGAGCCGCATCTTGAACGGGAATGGAGAGCCGCTCGGTGCGGCGAAGAGGATGTTATCATGCTGAAGCTTTTAGGTGCCGTGCTTATTTTGGCAGCAGCCACATGGACAGGATTTGAAATGGCGAAGCCTTTCAGGGATAGACCGAAGCAAATCCGCCAGCTGTTGGCCGCTTTGCAGTCTTTAGAGGCTGAAATCATGTACGGGCACACACCGCTCCTTCAGGCGTCAAAGCAGATCGCACACCAGCTTTCCGGGCCGATAGCTTCTTTGTTTCAGACATTTGCAGAACAGCTGGAAAAAGGCAGCGCTTCAGCGGGGACGGCATGGGAAGACAGCTTGGAGAAAGTATGGCCCGAAACGGCTCTCAAAAAGAAAGAATACGAGATTTTACGGCAATTCGGCGAAACGCTTGGCCGTCATGATCTGATTTCTCAGCAAAAACATATCAAACTGGCGTTAACCCATTTAGAGACAGAGGAAGCTGAAGCAAATCTCGCCCAGGCGAAAAATGAAAAAATGGTGAAGAGCCTTGGGTTCTTGTCGGGACTGCTGCTGATTCTTCTATTGATGTAATGAAGAGGGGAGCATACACGAAATGGGAGTAGACGTAAATATTATTTTTCAAATTGCCGGCGTCGGGATCGTCGTCGCTTTTCTTCACACCATACTGGATCAAATGGGGAAGAAGGAATATGCCCAATGGGTCACGCTTTTAGGATTCATTTATATATTGTTCATGGTGGCTACTGTTGTCGATGATCTATTCCAAAAGATAAAAGCTGTCTTTCTATTTCAAGGATAGGGGGGCTCACTCATTGAAATCGTACAAATCGTAGGATTGGGAATGATCGCCACCTTCCTCAGCTTGATTGTGAAAGAGCAAAAACCGACGTTTGCTTTTATGATTGTCGTTTTTGCCGGATGCACGATTTTTTTATTCTTAGTCGATCAAGTCTACGAAATCATTCGGATGATTGAAAAAATAGCTGCCAATGCCAACATCAACATGATGTATGTCGAAACGATTTTGAAAATTATCGGGATTGCTTATATAGCGGAGTTTGGCGCCCAGCTGACGAAAGATGCCGGACAGGGTGCGATTGCTTCAAAAATCGAATTGGCAGGCAAAATCCTCATCTTAGTCATGGCCGTGCCTATTTTAACCGTCATTATCGAAACGATCATCGGACTCATCCCTTCCATGTCTTAGTTAGAAAGGAGGATTTCCTGAGTGAAGCGTTTTCTGTTCTGGCTCTTGGTCATAGGAATCGTATGCTTTGGAGCGCATGATGTACAAGCTTCGCCAAAAGAAGCGGAGCCGGCTGGGGAACCCGCCGCGGAAGAATCGGCTGAAGCGATGGCCAGAGAGCAGGCTGAAGGTTTGGAGCTTGACCGGGTCGGGGAGTTCTGGAACAACATTTTGACTGAGTATGGAGGACACCTTCCCGAAAGTCAAAAAGGAAGCCTGCTTGAATTTGTCAAAGGTGAAAAGCACTTTTCGCCTGAGGAATGGAGCAAAGCGCTGTTTTCTTACTTGTTTCATGAAGTGCTGGCTAACGGGAAACTGCTCGGGACGCTGATCCTGTTGACCATCTTCTGCGTGCTGCTTCAGCTTTTGCAAAACGCGTTTCAGCAAAGCACCGTCAGCAAAGTGGCGTATGCAATTGTCTACATGGTACTGATCATTCTTGCGCTCAACAGCTTTCGGGTTGCCGTCACATATGCGAATGAAGCGATCCAGACGATGACAAGCTTTATCCTGTCGCTCGTGCCTCTGCTTCTAGCGCTGATGGCGACTTCGGGAGGAGCCGCCTCAGCCGCATTTTTTCATCCGGTCATTCTCTTTCTCATGAACACGAGCGGCTTGTTTATCCAATATATCGTGCTGCCGCTTTTGTTTTTATCAGCGATTTTAAGCATTGTCAGCACGATGACGGACCAGTATAAAGTCACACAGCTGGCTCAGCTCCTCAGAAACGCGGCGATCGGCACGCTGGCTGCATTTTTAACCGTGTTCCTCGGTGTCATCTCGGTTCAGGGCGCCTCAGCCGCAGTGACGGACGGCATTACTTTGCGGACGGCCAAATTCATCACCGGAAACTTCATTCCCGTATTGGGCCGCATGTTTACCGAAGCGACGGACACGGTGATCAGCGCGTCTCTCCTGTTGAAAAACACCGTCGGGATACTCGGGGTGGCGATCTTGATTTGCATCGCAGCCTTTCCCGCAATCAAAATCCTCTCCCTCGCGCTCATATACAAAATTGCCGCAGCCGTTCTCCAGCCTCTCGGAGGCGGTCCGGTGATCAGCTGCCTGGATGTCATCAGCAAAAGCGTCATCTACATTTTCGCGGCCATGGCCATCGTTTCGCTGATGTTTTTTTTAAGCTTAACCGTGATCATTACAGCGGGGAATTTGACGATGATGATGAAGTAGGGAGGGATGAGATGGAATTTCTGACAGAGTGGCTCACGAACATTATTCTATTTATTCTGATGGCGATCGTCATCGATATGCTTCTGCCGAATTCGAGCATGCAAAAATACGCGAAAATGGTGATCAGCCTGCTCTTGATCGTTGTGATACTGAATCCGATCTTCTCTTTATTCAGGACCGATCCGGATGTAATCTTTGAGAGGCTTACAAAAAACGGACAAGTTCAGTCAAACGAAATAAAAAATCAGTTGAATTCAGAAAAAAAAGAAATACAAGCCTCACAACAAGCATATATCTTAGAACAGATGGCTGTTCAATTGAAAAAGAGCGCAGAGGGAAGGTTTATCAGCGACAAATACAAGATTGACCGAGTCGCGGTCTCTTCTGACAGCCAGCTGAAAACAGAGAAAGATCTCAGTAAGCATGCGGAAGTCTCGGTATTCATGGAACCGGCATCCGAAAAAACGGTCCAAGCCGTCGCTCCTGTCGAAATCAATACGGATCGAGGCTACCAGCCAATGCGAGAAAGAGAAAAGAAAGAGACGGGGGAAGTCAGAGAACAGCTTGCAGGCATATGGGAAATAAGCCCCGACAAGATTACAGTTCATATTGAAGGGGGAGAACGAAGCGGCAATGAATAAAAGAACCTGGATCGAAAAGCTGATCGGCCACCTGCTACCCAAAGGCGAGAAAAACGGAAAAAAGCTGACGAAATATCACTATTTTCTGCTGCTTTTTGTTCTCGGCGTTTCCTTCATGCTCGTCAGTCAAATCTTCTCTTCCGAACCTTCTCAAGATCGAGCGGCAGATCAGCCGTCGGCTTCACAAAAAGCTTCGTCTGAAAGCGCCGGACAGAGCGGTGAAGGTGAAAAAGAAGTGTTCAAACCCGCCTCAGATGACAAACCGAAGGACTCGATCCAAGATTACGAACAGGAATATGAGAATCAGCTCAAAGACATATTGGAAACGATTATCGGCGTGGAAGACGTATCAATCGTCGTCAATGTTGATGCAACCTCATTGAAAATATTCGAGAAAAATAGAAAAACCCAGGAGACTTCAACGAATGAGACAGATAAACAGGGAGGCAAGCGAACGGTGTCTGAAATGTCTTCTGACGAAGAAATTGTCATCATCAAAAACGGAGATAAAGAGACGCCTGTCGTCGTTCAGACGAAAAAGCCCGATATCAGGGGTGTTCTCGTTGTCGCTCAAGGAGTCGACAACGTTCAAATAAAAAAGACCATCATTGAAGCAGTGACAAGGGTTCTTGATGTTCCGAGCCACCGCGTCGCTGTTGCCCCTAAAAAAATGAAGGAGGATTCATAAATGATGCTGAAAAAACAAACGGTTTGGCTTTTAACCATGTTAAGTCTCGTCGTTGTGCTGAGTGTCTACTACATTATGTCGCCTGAAGGAGAAAATGTCGTCACGGTGGATGACAAAGAACAAGTCGCTGCTGAAAAAGAAAAACCGATGAAAGAAGAGCCTGCCAAAGATGGCAAAGAAGACACCGCGCCTGCTAAAGACAAAACTGAAGGGAAAGACACAAAAGATAAAGAAACGTCTGCGAGTGAGCAGAACGGAGAAGTTGTAACAAAAGAATCATCCGGTGATGAAGATTTATTCACAACATACCGCATGGAAATGGACGATCAGCGCAGCAGGGAGAGGGAGGAATTAACCGAAATCGTCAGAAGCGATAAAGCGACGGCAAAAGAAAAAAGCGAAGCTTACGACAAGATGACAGAGCTCAGTGAAGCTGAAGGAACGGAAAAGACGCTTGAAACGCTGATCAAAACAAAAGGCTATAAAGACGCCTTGGTCAATGCCGACGGCGATAAAGTCAATATTACGGTGAAGGCGAAGGAGCACTCGAAGGCCGCTGCCACCGATATCATCGACATCGTCGCAAAAGAAGTGAAAAACTTAAACGATGTGGCTGTGACGTTCGAGCCAGCAGAGTAAACATGTCCCGCTTGCAAAAAGCGGGATTTTTTTATGCTTGAGGCCCCTGTTGATGCAGGGCGCTCATGATTGTAGTTGAATTCGGCATTCCTCTCCTGTAAGATGAATATAGTATGTACTTTTAGTACTAACTGATAAATGCGTAAAATCTTTTTCATTAGGAGTGCGATAGCATGTTAAACATTGATGAAATCAGACAGTTGATAAAATTAATTGATGAATCTTCGATAAATGAATTTACATACGAAAACGAAGGATCGAAGGTTGAACTGAAAAAACAAAGCGGAACCGTGCAAACCATCCAGCAAGTGGCTGCGGCGCCTGTTCAAACACCGGCTCCGGAAGCTCCCGCGATGCAAGCGCAAGTTCAGGATGCGCCTGCAGCAGAAGAAGCCGCAAAAGACGGCGGAAACCTCCACAAAATCACCTCTCCGATGGTCGGAACGTTTTATGCGTCTTCTTCGCCTGAAGCCGACCCTTACGTAACAGTCGGTTCGAAGGTAACAGAATCCTCTGTCGTCTGCATTGTGGAAGCAATGAAGCTCTTTAATGAGATCGAAGCCGAAGTGAAAGGCGAGATCGTTGAAGTATTGGTTGAAAACGGCCAGCTGGTTGAATACGGACAACCTTTATTTTTAGTAAAAGCAGAGTAAGGAGCAATAAGATGATCAAAAAGCTATTAATTGCGAACAGGGGAGAAATTGCTGTCAGAATTATCAGAGCTTGTAAAGAACTGGGGATCGATACAGTAGCCGTCTTTTCCGAGGCCGACAGAGAGGCGCTCCATGTTCAGATGGCTGATGAAGCATTTTGCATCGGACCTAAGCTATCAAAAGACAGCTACTTGAATATAACGAACATCGTCAGCGTCGCCAAAATGACCGGCGCTGATGCGATTCACCCGGGCTACGGCTTCCTGGCGGAAAACGCCGATTTTGCCGAGCTTTGCGAAGAGGTAAACGTAACCTTCGTCGGTCCGACAGCAGACGCGATCTCTAAGATGGGGACAAAGGATGTTGCTAGGGAAACGATGCAGCAGGCTGGCGTTCCGATCGTACCGGGTTCCAAAGGAATTATTGAAGATATTGAAGATGCGGTTTCATTAGCGCGCGATATAGGGTATCCTGTCATTATAAAGGCAACTGCCGGGGGCGGCGGAAAAGGAATCAGGGTCGCCCGTACGGAAGAAGAACTGATCAACGGCATTAAAATCACTCAGCAGGAAGCGGCCACCGCTTTCGGCAACCCGGGTGTGTACATTGAAAAGTACATTGAAGACTTCAGACACGTCGAGATCCAAGTGCTTGCGGACACACACGGAAATACGATTCACTTGGGTGAACGCGACTGTTCAATCCAAAGAAGGCTCCAAAAGCTGCTTGAAGAAACCCCTTCACCTGCGCTTGATGAAGGAATCAGGGAGCAAATGGGGCAGGCGGCTGTCAAAGCGGCTGAAGCCGTTAAGTACACGGGCGCGGGAACAGTTGAATTTATCTACGATTACCGCGAGCAGAAGTTCTACTTTATGGAAATGAACACGCGCATTCAGGTTGAGCATCCGGTAACAGAGATGGTGACGGGCGTTGATTTGATTAAAGAGCAGATCAGAGTGGCATCAGGTGAAAAATTAGCCCTCACCCAAGATGAAGTCACTTTTAACGGCTGGGCCATCGAATGCCGGATTAATGCGGAAAACCCTGAGAAAAACTTCATGCCTTCTCCGGGAAAAATCGAGATGTATCTGCCTCCGGGCGGGCTCGGCGTCAGAGTGGATTCTGCGGCTTATCCGGGATACTCGATTCCTCCTTATTACGACAGCATGATTGCAAAAGTCATCACATACGGGAAGACGAGGGAAGAAGCTGTATCAAGAATGAAAAGAGCGTTGAGCGAATTCGTCATCGAAGGCGTTCATACGACGATACCGTTCCATCTGAAACTGCTCGAGCACGAAACATTCGTAAGCGGAGAATTCAATACGAAGTTTTTAGAAATATATGATGTAATGGGGTCGTAATTTTAACGGAGGTGAACATATTGAAAGACGACAACAGCTTATTGGAAATGAGCCATGAAGACAATCATTTAGGAAAAGTGGAAATCGCTCCGGAAGTCATCGAAGTCATTGCCGGAATCGCAGCTTCCGAAGTTGAAGGCGTAGCTGAAATGCGCGGCAATTTTGCGACAGGTGTCGTGGAACGGTTTGGAAAAAAGAATCACGGCAAAGGCGTCAAAGTTGATTTGTCAGATGACGGAATTATCATTGATGTTTATTGCGTGATGATGTTTGGCGTTTCGATTCCTAAAGTTGCAAATGCCGTTCAGGATAATATCCGCCAGACGCTTCTCAATATGACAGCTCTTTCGATTAATGAAATCAATATTCACATCGTTGGCATTCAATTCGATTCAAAAACGCACGAGGTGGAAGTCGATCAAGAGATGTAGTGCGGTGAAGTGGAAGAACCAAGGGGAATGACGGCCCTTTGGTTTTTTCATGTTCCGTTTTAAAAAATGACGTTTAAAAGCATCTTTCCGCTGTTATCGACCAAAAATAAGAGGAACCGGAAAGTTTGCAAAGAAGTTCGAAAAACGAATGATAACAAATGTTTGTTTCTTATTATTCGGTTATTGACGATAAAACCGCGATTTTTGCATGCGGAAAGACTAAAAATATGATATGATCTCTTTGTGGCTTAAACGGCAAGCGGCAAAGAGGGTTAAAGGAGAAAAAGAAAGAATGAAAAGAAGAACAGCAAGAGAAAAGGCTTTGCAGTCACTATTCCAGATTGATGTCAGTGATACAGAACCGAATGAAGCGATGCAGCACGCCTTGGACGGGCAGGAAAGCGACGCTTTTTTCGAGCAGCTTGTTTACGGGGTCTTAGAGAACAAAGAGAAAATCGATGAGATGATCAAACGGCATCTCGTCAATTGGAAGCTTGACAGGCTAGCGAATGTCGATCGCGCGATTTTGCGTTTGTCCGCCTACGAAATGATTTTTTTAGAAGACATACCTGTCAACGTCTCTATGAATGAAGCGATTGAACTGGCCAAGCAATTTGGAGATGACAAGTCGGCGAAGTTTGTAAACGGTGTTCTTTCTAACATTAAATCCGATCTTGAATAATCTAGGAGGAGAGCAAATGACAGCAACCATCATCGATGGGAAAGAAACAGCAAAGGAAAAGCGCGGGCAGCTGGCCAAGGAAGTTGAAGAGCTGAAAAAACAAGGAGTGACCCCGGGACTGGCCGTTATTTTAATTGGTGATGATCCGGCGTCTCTTTCATATGTACGGGGAAAGAAAAAAGCAGCTGAAGCCATGGGGATTCGTTTTCAGCTGGATCATTTCGATGCAAGTTTCTCTGAACAGGAACTTCTTGAAGTAATTGACCAGTACAACCAAAATAACGACTTTCACGGAATTCTTGTCCAGCTGCCTCTTCCGGATCATATTTCCGAACAAGCGGTGATTGAAAGAATATCCCCTGACAAAGATGTTGACGGTTTTCATCCATTAAACGTAGGAAAGATGCTGCTTGGCGAAGATACATTTCTGCCTTGCACGCCTGCGGGCATCGTGGAGCTTTTAAAGAAAACCGAGATTGATCTGTCGGGAAAAGAGGTTGTTGTCGTCGGGCGAAGCAATATCGTCGGAAAGCCGGTAGGGCAGCTGCTCTTGAACGAAAACGCAACCGTTACGTACTGCCATTCAAGAACGGCCGACATTACGGCTCACACAAAAAAAGCCGACATTCTGATTGTCGCTGTCGGAAAGGCGAATTTCATCAAAGCGGATCAAATGAAAGAGGGAGCCGTTGTCATTGATGTCGGCGTTAACCGCCTTGACAACGGAAAGCTCGTCGGTGATGTCGATTTTGAAGAAGCGAAGGAAAAGGCTTCCTATATTACACCCGTACCGGGCGGTGTCGGTCCGATGACGATTACAATGCTGGCCCATAACACGGTTAAATCAGCGAAGCGTACAATTTAACTTTAATGTACAGCCGTTCATCCGCCTGGTCTCGCGCCGGCGGATGAACGTGCTTGTGCCTTCTTAGAAAGGAGACTGTGCCATGAGTGAAATTTCATTTGTCACGGTCACGGCTTTGACAAAATATATTAAGCGCAAATTTGACGTGGACCCCCATCTTGAAGATATTTGGATCAAGGGCGAGCTGTCAAATGTTAAAATACATAGCAGAGGCCATATTTATTTTACACTGAAAGATGATAACGCCCGCATTCAATCCGTCATGTTCGCCAGACAAAACAGAAATCTCGCCTTTACCCCTGAAAACGGGATGAAGGTATTGGTGAGAGGCGGCATTTCGGTATATGAACCGAGCGGCAATTATCAGCTCTATGCGAAAGAAATACAGCCTGACGGCATAGGTGCGCTTCATCTCGCGTATGAAGAACTTAAGAAAAAGCTGTCGCAAGAAGGCTTGTTTGATGAAAAACATAAGAAACCCATCCCCGCGTTCCCATCCGTCGTCGGTGTTGTCACATCTCCAACCGGAGCGGCTGTACGCGATGTGATCACCACCATTAAAAGAAGATACCCCCTTGTAAAAGTGATCGTCTTTCCAACGCTCGTTCAAGGAGTAAACGCGGGCGAGTCCATCGTCAGCAGCATCAAAGAGGCTAACCGCAGAGATTTATGCGATGTATTAATCGTCGGACGCGGAGGGGGATCGATCGAAGAGCTGTGGGCATTTAATGAAGAGGCTGTCGCCAGGGCCATTTTTTCTTCCGACATTCCGATCATTTCCGCCGTCGGGCATGAAACGGATTTTACAATCAGCGATTTTGTTGCGGATTTGCGCGCGGCGACCCCGACGGGAGCGGCCGAACAGGCCGTACCTAATATGCTTGATTTGCTGGAGCGTCTGAAAACGCTCGAAGCGAGAATTGCAAAATCGATGAAGCAGGATTTAAGAAAGCGGCAGGAGCGCGTGAAAACCCTCCAGTCCTCTTATGCCTTCCGCTACCCGAAACGGCTGTATGCCCAAAAGGAACAGGAATTCGACCTGATATTCGACCGTTTCCAAAAACAGCTGGCGATGACCGTTGAACGCAAAAAACAAAAACTGAACGAACAGACATACAAGCTGGAGATGCTTCATCCCGAGGAGCAGCTTAAACAAGCGAGAAAGAGGCATGAAGAGCAGACAGTCCGGCTGAAGCGGAATATGGATGTGCAGCTTAAGCAGATTCACTCGCAGTTTCAAACGGTTCTTGGTAAACTGAATGCATTAAGCCCTCTCCAAGTGATGGAAAGAGGGTACAGTTTGACATATAAAGAAAACGAATTGATTAAAAGTATTGAACAGGTTCATGAAAAAGACGAGATCCGCGTCACATTAAACGATGGGACGCTGACCTGTGAGGTACTGCAAAAGAGAGGCGAAACAAATGGCTGAAGAAAACAAAACAAACCGGGAAGACCTGACATTTGAAGAGGCGATGAAAGGTCTGGAACAGATCGTATCAAAGCTTGAAGAAGGGGATGTGCCTTTGGAAAAGGCGATCGACTACTTCCAGGAAGGGATGGCTCTTTCGAAAATGTGCCACGAAAAACTGCAAAATGTCGAAAAGCAGATGGACTACATTTTGCGGGAAAATGGGGAATTAGCTCCTTTCAGTGTTCGGGAGGAGGAAAAAGGTGACCGGTAAACTTGACGGATTTTTAAAATCGAGAAAAACAGTAATTGAAGAACGCCTTCCGATGTATATTAAAGACCTACGAGCGCCGTCCATCCTTAAGAAATCCATGCTGTACTCATTGGAAGCCGGAGGGAAACGGCTGAGACCGATTTTGGTACTTGCGCTTCTTCATGCGTACGGAAAAGACGAAGAAGCCGGAATTCCGGTAGGGTGCGCGGTTGAAATGATCCATACGTATTCATTAATCCATGACGATCTCCCTTGTATGGATGACGATGACCTCAGAAGGGGAAAGCCGACAAACCATAAAATATACGGGGAAGCGACGGCCATTCTCGCCGGAGATGCCTTATTAACCGAAAGTTTCAAAATGATCACTTCCAATATGCCTTCTGATGTATCTGCTGAAAAACGCATCAGACTGGTGAATGAGCTGATATCGGCAGCGGGGGCTGAAGGCATGGTCGGCGGTCAAATTTTAGATATGGAAGCGGAATCAAAGTCTGTCTCTCTTGATGAACTGCAGCGGATTCACGAAGGAAAAACGGCTAAACTCCTCAGCTTCAGCGTCATCGCGGGGGCGATTCTAGCAGATGCATCTGAAAAAGAGATCGAAAAGCTCCGCGAATTCAGCCATCATATCGGCATCGGCTTCCAGATCAGAGATGACATTCTCGACCTTGAAGGATCAGAGGATAAAATCGGCAAACGGATCGGATCTGACGAGACAAACGGAAAATCGACCTATCCGTCGCTCCTTTCGCTTGAGGGCGCCAGCCAAAAGCTTGATGAACATATTGAAAAAGCAAAACGGCTGATTTCAGAGCTTCCGCTTGAAAAAGAGCTTATGTACGAGTTTTGCGATATGATTGCCGCAAGGGATCATTGATACAGGGCTTCCATTTGAGCATCAAAGGCTTATTATGCTAAAATATAAAGAGTTGAACTCTAAAACGCCGCGCCGTTATCACGTTGTGTTAGCGGCTGTTTTTTCAAACGAAGCGTCCGCATATGCAAGTTTGCGCATGGGGATGAATTCGTCATATAATAATTCAAGCTGAAACTTAAAATGAAGCAAGGCGCATACTTGCAGAAATCATGCTGAAAGTGAGTTGATCCGATTGGATCTGTTATCGATAAAGGACCCTGCATTTTTGAAGAACCTTTCAAATCAAGAACTGGAAAGCTTGAGCGCTGAAATTCGCCGTTTTTTAATTGAAACGCTTTCTGAATCCGGAGGGCACATTGGTCCGAATCTCGGCGTTGTCGAGCTTACCATTGCATTGCATAAAGAATTTAACAGCCCGAAAGATAAGTTTTTGTGGGATGTGGGGCATCAATCGTATGTCCATAAACTGCTGACCGGCCGCGGAAAGGACTTCGCCACCCTGCGTCAGCATAAAGGACTGTGCGGTTTTCCAAAGCGGAATGAAAGCGAACATGATGTCTGGGAAACGGGCCACAGTTCGACTTCTCTCTCCGGTGCGATGGGGATGGCAGCTGCGAGAGACTTGAAAGGGACAAACGAATATATTATCCCGATCATCGGAGACGGTGCACTGACCGGCGGCATGGCTCTTGAAGCGCTTAACCATATCGGCCATGAGCAAAAAGATATGATTGTCATTTTGAATGACAACGAAATGAGCATCGCTCCAAACGTCGGAGCGATTCATTCCATGCTCGGAAGGCTGCGCACAGCCGGAAAATATCAATGGGTCAAAGATGAGCTTGAGTATTTGTTCAAGCGGATTCCTGCTGTTGGCGGGAAGCTTGCCGCTACAGCCGAGCGGATCAAAGACAGCCTGAAATACCTGCTGGTATCCGGGATGTTCTTTGAAGAGCTCGGATTTACGTATTTAGGGCCTGTAGACGGTCATTCCTATGATGAACTGTTTGAAAACATGCAGTATGCGAAAAAGACGAAAGGCCCGGTACTCCTCCACGTTATTACGAAAAAAGGAAAAGGCTATAAGCCTGCGGAAACCGATAAAACCGGCACATGGCACGGAACCGGCCCATATAAAATCGATACCGGTGATTTTGTTAAGCCGAAAGCCGCTGCGCCATCATGGAGCGCGCTCGTAAGCGAAACGGTCAGGAAGCTTGCCCGCGAGGATGAAAGGATTGTAGCCATTACTCCGGCCATGCCTGTCGGTTCAAAACTTGAAGGGTTTGCGAGCGAGTTTCCGGAGCGCATGTTTGATGTCGGCATTGCGGAACAGCATGCGGCAACGATGGCGGCTGGTCTCGCGACTCAGAATATGAAGCCGTTTCTGGCGATCTATTCGACATTTCTTCAGCGCGCTTATGACCAGGTTGTCCATGATATTTGCCGGCAAAACCTAAATGTATTTATCGGCATTGACAGAGCGGGCCTAGTCGGCGCTGATGGGGAAACACACCAGGGCGTGTTTGACATTGCTTTTTTACGGCATATTCCGAATTTGGTTCTCATGATGCCGAAAGACGAAAACGAAGGCCAGCACATGGTCAACACGGCTGTCAAATACGATGACGGCCCGATTGCCATGCGCTTTCCGCGCGGAAACGGACTCGGCGTCAAAATGGATAAAGAATTGAAAACGATCCCGATCGGAAAGTGGGAAGTGCTGAGACCCGGGACAGACGCGGTCATTTTAACATTCGGCACCACCATTCCGATGGCGCTTGCTGCCGCGGAGGAGCTGCAGAAAGAAGGACGTTCGGTCAGAGTGGTTAACGCCCGTTTTATCAAGCCGCTTGACGAAAACATGCTGATGGAAATCCTGAACGAAGGGCTTCCGATTTTAACGATCGAAGAGGCTGTGCTCCAAGGCGGATTCGGCAGCTCGATCCTTGAGTATGCCCATGAACATCAGTCTTACAGCCCGATCATTGATAGAATGGGGATACCTGATCAATTTATTGAACACGGCAGTGTCGCCAAGCTTCTGGAAGAGATCGGAATGACAAAAGAAGACGTCATCAGACGAATAAGACTATTGACGCCCGTAAAGACTCATAAAGGAATTGGATCATGACAGGAAAAAAAGAACGGCTCGACGTTTTATTAGTAGAAAGAGGGTTAATGGAAACGCGGGAAAAAGCGAAAAGAGCCATCATGGCCGGCATCGTCTATACGAATGAAAACAGACTGGACAAGCCGGGCGAAAAGGTCGACCGCACGATTCCGCTGACCGTTAAAGGAAACCCGTTAAAATACGTCTCAAGAGGCGGATTAAAACTTGAAAAAGCATTAAAAGAGTTTCAGCTTTCCGTTCAAGGCAAGCTGATGATTGACATCGGCTCTTCCACTGGCGGCTTCACTGACTGCGCGCTGCAAAACGGCGCTCTCCGCTCATATGCCGTTGATGTCGGGTATAATCAGCTCGCCTGGAAGCTGAGACAGGATGAGCGGGTTGTAGTGATGGAACGCACGAATTTCCGGTATTGTACACCTGCCGATTTTACGGAAGGACTGCCGGAGTTCGCGACGATCGATGTCTCTTTTATCTCACTGAAAATCATCCTGCCTGTGCTTAAGAGCATTTTAGTTCCGGGAAGCGACTGCATCGCTCTCGTCAAACCGCAGTTTGAAGCAGGGCGGGAATCCGTTGGGAAAAAAGGGATCGTCCGCGATCCCCTCGTCCATCAAGCTGTGCTTGATGACATCAGCCGGTTTGCGGCTCGGGAAGGATATGACTGCAGAAACGTCTCGTTTTCGCCGATTACCGGCGGCGACGGCAACATCGAATTCCTTCTCCATTTGCATTGGGACGGAGAAGAGCAACCTGGCACGCCGATAGCAGAAGAAACGATCAATCAAATTGTCGAAGAAGCTCACAAGACATTAAAAGCGAAAAAAACGGATCCGCGTGATTAAAAACCCTTGAGAGCCGTACGGCGAATGCGAGGGTGGCCGGCACGCAAAAAGGAATAATAGTGGGCTATTATTCCTTTTTTACTGCAAACATGTACTTTTCCGACAAAATCATTTAACATAAATGTATAAACATACACAATTTGTGTATAAAACGAGGTGTGAAATGAACAAAGGTCAAAGGCATATTAAAATCAGGGAGATTATCACCGCTAATGAAATTGAAACGCAGGATGAGCTTGTCGATATTTTAAAGAAAGACGGCTATAATGTGACGCAGGCCACCGTCTCGCGGGACATTAAAGAGCTTCATTTGGTCAAGGTGCCGACAAACAACGGTTCCTACAAATACAGCCTGCCTGCTGATCAGCGCTTTAATCCCCTTTCCAAATTAAAAAGATCATTGATGGACGCATTTGTCAAAATCGACTCAGCCAGCCATCTGATCGTTTTAAAAACAATGCCGGGCAACGCGCAGGCGATCGGGGCGCTGATGGACAATTTGGATTGGGAAGAAATCATGGGAACGATCTGCGGAGATGATACCATTTTGATCATCTGCCGGACGCATGATGATACCAAAATCGTACAGAAGAAAATATTGGAGCTTTTATAAACGAAGGCCTGAAAAGAGGTGTCATGAAAGCTTGTTAGCTGAATTATCGATCAAAAACTTTGCCATTATCGAAGAATTAACCGTTTCTTTTGAAAAAGGGCTGACGGTTCTGACCGGTGAAACGGGGGCCGGAAAATCGATCATCATCGACGCCGTCTCTTTGCTTGTCGGAGGCCGCGGCTCGTCCGAATATGTCAGGTATGGCGAAAAAAGAGCCGAATTGGAAGGGCTCTTCCTCCTTGACAGCGGCCATCCGGTTTTTGATTTGTGCACAGAACTCGGGATTGAAGCCTCGGATGACATGATCGTCATGAGGAGAGATATTAACGCAAACGGCAAGAGCATCTGCCGCGTCAATGGAAAACTTGTCACCATTGCCGCTTTGCGGGAAGTCGGCAGACTGCTGCTTGACATACACGGGCAGCACGACAATCAGCTGCTGATGGAGGATGAGCACCATCTTCAGCTTCTGGACAGGTTTGCAGGAGAAGAAATCGAGCATGCTTTAAAAGCGTATCAGGAAGTTTACAGCCGCTACATGGACGTCATGAGAAAGGTGAAAGAGCTTTCTGAAAGCGAGCAGGAAATGGCTCACAGACTCGATTTAATACAGTTTCAGCTTGATGAAATCGAATCTGCAAACCTTGAGCCGAAAGAGGACGAACTTCTTCAGGAAGAGCGCCGTCAAATCGCTAATTTCGAAAAAATATACGAAGCTCTGCAAAATGCCTATAATGCGCTTCGCAACGAGCAGGCCGGGCTTGACTGGGTCGGCATGGCTTCAAGCGAGCTTGAAAACGTCTCAGGCATCAATGAAGGGCTCAATAAAGTATCTGAATCCGTAGCCAACGCATACTACATTCTCGAAGATTCAACTTTTCAGATCAGAAATATGCTGGATGAACTCGAATACGACCCCGAGCGCCTCGATTATATCGAATCGCGATTAAACGAAATCAAACAGCTGAAACGCAAATACGGCGCTACTGTCGAAGATATCCAAGCTTATTCGGCTAAGATAGAGGAAGAGATCGACCGGATCGAAAACCGGGACAGCCACTTGCAGGCTTTAAAATCCCGCCTTGAATCAATCGGCAAGGATGTGGCGATTGAAGCCGCCAATGTGTCCGAAATCAGAAAAAAATGGGCGAAAAAACTGGCCAAACAGATTCAGCAGGAACTGAAAGATCTGTATATGGAAAAATCGACATTCGATACGGAATTCCAGGTGAAAAAAGCGGAACGGGATGATGATGCACCCGTCGTCAACGGTATGCCGGTTCAGCTCACAAAGCACGGCATTGATACCGTCCATTTCCTAATCTCAACAAACACGGGAGAACCGCTCAAATCTTTGTCAAAGGTTGCATCTGGAGGAGAGCTGTCAAGAATCATGCTGGCCATGAAAAGCATTTTCTCTGCTCAGCAGGATGTTACATCGATCATTTTCGATGAAGTGGATACGGGTGTAAGCGGCAGAGTCGCGCAGGCGATCGCCGAAAAAATACACCGCGTCTCGATCGGCTCTCAAGTTTTATGCATTACCCACTTGCCGCAGGTGGCCGCGATGGCTGACACCCATCTTTTGATTACGAAACAGTCGAAAGACGGGAGAACGACGACAAGCGTCACACCGTTGACAAAACAGGAAAAAATAGCGGAAATCGGCCGGATGATCGCCGGAGTCGAAGTAACGGATCTGACGAAGCGCCATGCGAAAGAACTTTTGAACCAAGCTAAGCTTGTTAAAACTACCGGATAAGCTGTTCATCCTGAACAGCTTATTTTTTTGTCGGCATTTTCTTATACAAACTCATTCTTATCATTTTATCCAATGATTTTCTTCCGTCCGCAGTTATAAATCGCTGTCCGAAAGGCAAAAGTAATGAATGTAGCGAAAGAAATTTTATATGGTGTGGGTTAGGTGCGAGGAGAGTGAAAAGGTGGATGTTGAAAAAATCAGAAAAGTTGTGGGTATGATTCTCCTTGTTTCTTTAATAAGTGTAGGGTTTTACAAACCGGTGAAAGAATACATTGTAATCCCAAAAAACTTGAACATTTTTGAGACGGGTACCCGTGCGGTTGAAACGAGCTTATCCGTCAGTGCTTCGAAAGATGGATCATCGGAAGCATTCACACTGAAAGAAAATCAAAGCGAAGTGGAAATAAAAGGTGAAAAGAATGGAAAGGCAGAACTCGTATATGATTTTGCCGGATTCCCAGTTAAAAAAACGAAAGTAAATGTCCTGCCTGATTTGAAAGTGGTCCCCGGCGGGCAGTCTATTGGTGTAAAGCTTCACTCCGTTGGCGTATTGGTCGTAGGTTTTCATCAAATCAATACCTCTGAAGGCAAAAAATCGCCCGGTGAAGCAGCCGGAATCGCGGTAGGCGACATTATCACCGAAATCAACGGCACGAAAATCGAAAAAATGAATGACATTACCCCTTTTATTCAAAAGGCCGGGAAAACAGGAGAAACCTTACATCTGTCGATTAAAAGAGATAAACAAGAAATCAAAACGAAGCTCATTCCGAAAAAAGACCAGGCTGAAGATAAATACAGAATCGGCTTATATATCAGGGACTCTGCCGCAGGAATCGGCACAATGACTTTTTTCGAGCCGAAATCGAAAAAATACGGAGCGCTTGGTCACGTCATTTCAGACATGGATACGAAAAAACCGATCGTTGTTGAAAAAGGGCAAATCGTGAAATCGACCGTCACTTCGATTGAAAAAGGAACAGGCGGAAATCCCGGAGAGAAACTGGCCCGTTTCGCATCAGAACGAAAAGTGATCGGTGATATCAACAGAAACAGTCCATTCGGGATCTTCGGGACGCTTCACGAGTCAATCAAAAACCGCATCGCTGACAAAGCCATTCCGATTGCATTTTCAGATGAAGTAAAAGAAGGCCCTGCCCAAATTTTAACGGTTATCGAAAACGACAAAGTCGAGAAATTCGATATTCAGGTCGTCAGTACGACACCTCAGAAGTTTCCGGCTACAAAAGGGATGGTGCTGAAAATTACCGACCCGAGGCTGTTGAGCAAAACAGGAGGCATCGTTCAAGGGATGAGCGGAAGCCCGATCATCCAAAACGGAAAGATCATTGGCGCCGTAACTCACGTTTTCGTCAATGATCCGACGAGCGGATACGGCGTGCATATTGAATGGATGCTGTCTGAAGCAGGAATCGATATTTATAAAAAAGAAAAAGCAAGCTGACTGCCGGATTCCTCCGGCAGTTTTTGATTTCGTCTTTTTTTCTTGCGCGTTGTGCGTTAAAATGAAAGAAGAAAAGATTTTTCGACAAATTCACGTTCCCCGGTTTGTCAAGTCGCATTTCGAGTCGAAAAATCGAGAAAATCAGAAAAAAACAGAGAAAAAGCGAGAGATACCACTATTATTGGAAAAATCCTTTTTAAAAAAAGGGAATAAAGTGGTGCTGTCGAATTAAACATATTAGAAAAGAATGATGAAATTTATCAACATACACATTGGGGAGGAAGAAACGTGGAGAAAATTAAAGTATGTGTTGCTGATGATAACAGGGAGCTTGTCGGCCTATTAAGCGAATATATCGAGGGACAAAGCGACATGGAAGTACTTGGTGTCGCATACAACGGACAGGAATGCCTTTCGTTGTTTAAAGACAAGGAGCCCGATGTGCTTGTGCTGGATATTATCATGCCTCACCTCGACGGATTGGCCGTTCTTGAAAGGCTGAGGGAATCGCAGCTTAAAAAGCAGCCGAATGTCATCATGCTGACGGCGTTCGGTCAGGAAGACGTGACGAAAAAAGCTGTAGATTTGGGCGCGTCGTATTTTATTTTGAAGCCTTTTGACATGGAGAACTTAGTCGGCCATATCCGCCAGGTCAGCGGAAACGGATCTCAATTGACACACCGTGCCCCGTCTTCTCAAAGCAGTGTGCTTCGGCCGCAGTCGGAATCGCCGAAGAAAAACCTGGACGCCAGCATTACGACCATCATCCACGAAATCGGCGTGCCCGCTCATATAAAAGGCTATTTATACTTAAGGGAAGCCATCTCCATGGTGTATAACGACATCGAACTGCTCGGAAGCATTACAAAAGTGCTTTATCCGGATATCGCCAAAAAATTCAACACGACTGCAAGCCGAGTCGAACGGGCGATTCGCCACGCCATCGAAGTCGCATGGAGCAGAGGCAACATCGACTCGATTTCGTCACTTTTCGGCTACACAGTCAGCATGTCAAAAGCCAAGCCGACGAATTCAGAATTCATCGCGATGGTCGCAGACAAGCTGAGACTGGAGCATAAGGCTTCTTAAACGTTGACATGGCGCGGTTTTGACGAAGATTTACCGTTGAATTGCCGACCTGTTTCTAACGAATAGTTTATCGTAATTCCGATGAATTTTTCGCCCTTATTGCGATGAATTGCGATCCGAAGGGTTTCATACAGTATTTGAAGGTCTCGTTTTTATAAACGAGGCTGTTTTTTTGCTCTTAAATGTACTGTTTGTGTTTCAGCACGGTGTGTATTGTGTAAAGTCAGCCTAACAGCTTATCAAAAAATACCAAAATATTGTAATTTGTGCACTTTTTAGACATGCCTGTTTGTTATATGATGAAATCGAAATGAAATAAATGGAAAAGGAGTTGTTTTAAAATGAAAGTCAATAAATTATTAACTGGTACGACTCTGGCTGTTGGTTTACTTATTTCTACAGCGCCGGTATTTGCTGCACCGCATTCATCTGAGGTGATTGCACATCCGACTGCTCAATACATCAATTGTCCAAGTGACTTGCCAAGCTCATTCAAAAGCAGCAAATCATCAAAATGTGTAAAATCTTCTTCAGGAGTTTTCAGTAACAAATTTTCTGATAGCGATGGAACATGGTATTTCAAAGGGAAATTTTACAGTAATGTTTTTAACACTTGGGTTGGTTTTTACGAAGGATGAACAAAAAAGGGGGGCTCCCCCTTTTTTTTGTTTTCACGGAAATAGATGGCGGAGAATGTAAAACCTTTCGAAAAAAGCCAATCTCGAGTTAAAAGTATGAAATAAGCAGGTGGTATGATGATCTTTACGAAAACAGATCTTCGCTATTATCTCGAACAAGACAAGAAAGCGTTAGGAATCTCAAGTCGAAAAAGGCCTAAATGGTTTGGCGATGATATTTGGAAGTATCAGATAGCCTTGCGCAAACATGAATATTACTCAAATGCCAACTCCAAGGTGTTCAAGCGTGTTTACCGGTATCTGCATAAAAAGAGAGGATTGAAGCTCGGATTTGACATCCCGGTGAATGTTTTCGGTCCGGGGTTGAGGATCAACCATTACGGATTGCTCATCGTAAACAGCAATGCAAAAATAGGTGCAAACTGTGACATTCATCAAGGAGTTAACATCGGGCAAAATCACGCTCACCACGATGTTCCAACAATCGGAGACAATGTCTGGATCGGGCCTGGAGCAAAGCTCTTTGGCAGCATTCACATTGCCGACGGCATTTCGATTGGCGCAAACGCCGTAGTCAACAAATCTTTCACTGAGGAAAACATTACAATAGCCGGTGTGCCTGCCAAAAAGATTAAAGAGGCGCCGTCAACAATGGACCGGAAGCAGGCTCTGCAGCAGCAAATATAAGCATGAGAACTGCGGAAGGAGCAGCGCTGCTAAGCTATGAAGGACTAAATGTTGTCATCAAGCAGCCGGGCTTTAAAAATGCATTCCTGCAAGTTCTGATAAAAGCCACATAGCACGCAGCCAGCTTTCGGTGTATCCGTCTATTTTTCAAAGTTTGTCTCACGCCCGGTGCATTGGCGTCATAGACTGAATCATATAAAGCGAAAGCCGCATGAAACGTCTTTTTTCTTATGAAAAAAGACGTTTTTTTATACAAAAAAATAAAAATGATGAAATAGATCTGATTTCTTCCAGATGACAACCATTTTTCGCCTTGGGTAGACCGTTTTTCACAGACGTTTTTGAGCGGATGGCTTCTAACAATTCGGAAATCCCTGGGGCGTTGGACGGGTAAATCGGGCGAATATCTGCTGGAGTAGCCTGCTTTACAGCCGCCGGGTATTAAAGATAAGGTACGGGGTGTAAAAAATTCAGCGGGCGAGGTGGTAGACATGAAAAAAGGAGTCATCCTTGTTTTGTTCGCTATGCTGCTATTGGCAGGCTGCGGGACAACGCAACATAATGAGAGCCGAAAAGGAACAGGCGGGGAAACGTTTGTGAAAGAAGGCACCTTTGTCGGTTTGGCGGATCAGCATACCGTCGCCGTCAATATTGACGGTAAAGAAACGACGTTTCAGGTCCCTCCCGAAAAACGGGACAAATATAAGGGGATCAAGGATGATACAAAGGTGGAAGTGAAGTACACGAAAACAGAGGACGGAACATTACAGCTTGAAGATATGAAAGAGAAAGAATGATCGTTTGCAAAAAGGGATTGTAGGAGGAACTAATCGTGAAACTGTTAATGAGGAGTTTAGTTTTGCTGCTGTTTTCGTTTATTGCGGTTTTTCCAGCTGCTTTTGCAGCTGAGCCGCTTTCCGGTAAGACGGTATATGTTGACGCAGGTCACGGGGGCGAAGACAGCGGCGCGGTCGGAAACGGGCTGCTTGAGAAAGATGTCAATCTTGAAGTGGCAAAGCTGGTTGATGAAAAACTGAAAGAAGAGGGAGCTGCCACAGTCGCCTCAAGAACGGATGATACGTTTTTGACGCTGGAAGACCGGGTGGCCAAAGCGAGCAAGCACGCTTCGGACTTGCTGATCAGCATTCATGCAAACTCGGCCGTCCCTGAAGCGTCAGGTACAGAAACATACTTCGATTCTGCCTATCAAGCCGCTGACAGCGAACGCCTGGCGTCTAACATTCAAGAACGCCTTCCGGATGCGCTTGGCACTCGGGACAGAGGTGTAAAAGAATCAGGGTTTTATGTCATCAAAAATTCTCAAATGCCGAGTGTTTTAGTCGAACTCGGCTTTATCACGAACAAAACTGATGCAGCTAAACTCGAAAGTCCGGAATATCAGGAAAAAGCGGCAGACGCGATTGCTGACGCTGTCACAGCTTATTACGAATAACAATAGGGGCCCCGGTATAAGACCGGGGTTCTTGTGTTATGTTTATGTTAAAAAAGGCCTTATGTGTGGAAAGAAAACAGTAAGACCTTCATAATGGGATATAAACTTGCAATTCTTGTAGAGGTGAACCAGAAATGACGAAAATATTTGCACACCGAGGAGCTTCAGGCACTTTTCCCGAAAATACAATGGAGGCGTTTAAGCAGGCGGCGGCCATCGGTGCAGACGGCATCGAATTGGATGTACAAATGGCAAAAGACGGACGTCTTGTTGTAATACATGATGAAAAGCTTGATAGGACGACTTCGCTGAAAGGATATGTAAAGGATCTTACATATGCGGAGATCAAGCGCGGAGACGCAAGCCACCGTTTTTCCGAAAAAACCGGATCTGTCCCGGTACCGACCCTTGAAGAAGTGTTTGAGTGGGCGGCAGATGCTGAATTTCTTCTCAATGTGGAATTGAAAAACAGCATTATCCGTTATGAAGGGATGGAAGAAAAGGTGATGTCGATGATTGAAGCGTACGGCCTTCAAGACCGGATCATTCTTTCATCGTTTAATCATGAAAGCCTTGCGTTATGCAGCAGATTGAATCCAAGTATCGAGTTGGCCGCGCTTTACATGGATGTCATCTACAAGCCTGAGGAGTACATTGAAATGATTCCGGCTGCAGGATTTCATCCGTATCGCCGTTCAATGTCGGTTGACATGATCAAAAACGCCCATTTGAAACAAAAAGCGGTCCGGCCGTTCACCATCAACCGTGAAGAGGAGATGAAAAAGCTGATTGCTGAAGGAATTGACGGTTTCTTCACCGATTTTCCCGAAAAAGCGTTAAAAATAAAAGCCGAGATGTGACACGCTGAAAGGATTACAAAATCCCAAAACTAAAAGTCGTTTTGGGATTTTGTCAACAATCTGAAAGCCGCAGACAATATCTGCGGCTTTTTGCTTTCCGTTCGCAGAGATCACACCTCGCGGCCGCTCTGCTTTTTTCTGAAGCGGGGGCTTACTTGGTTGCGTTTTCTGTCTCTGTATAGAATAAATCCGCCTAATAAATAAAGGCCGCCTGCGAAGCATATGAACCCCGCCAGCCCCTGAAGCCAAAGGATCTGAAACGGGCTGATCAAAACGCCGAAAACAGTGTCGCGCATCAATTTAATTCCGAGAGCAGCCAGGCCTCCCGGTATCAGCAAAACGAGCAGTGCGATCATTCTCCCCATACACGAATCCCCTTACCAAAGATTTACCTTTATTGTCTATTTGAAAAAAAAGTTTGTCAAGAAAGGAAAACATGATAACATAGATGTTGTGCAAATTGTTGCAAGTGAACGTGATAGTGTGCAAAATTTTTCATACAAAGGGGTAAAGGGATGATGCAAAAAGTACTGATCGTTGGTGCTGGAAAAGGGGGGACCGCTCTCTTGGATGTGCTGCTGAAAACAAAGACGATGCATATCGAGGCGGTCATCGATAAAAATCCGGAAGCTCCCGGACTTTTCATCGCGCAAAAAAACGATATCGAAACGGCGCTCGATTGGGCGCCGTACATCACAGAACAGATCGATATCATCATTGAAACGACCGGAGACGCCGGCGTATTAAAGCAACTGATGCGAAAAAAGCACGACAGTACGATCGTGGTGCCGGGATCGCTCGCTTATATCATCTCTCAGCTGATGAACGAAAAGCAGCAGCTCATCCAAATGTTAAAAGAGCAGACGTATAAACACGACCGTATTTTCAACTCTATGAATGACGGCATGATTTTTATCGACATTAACGAAGAGATCATTTTGTTTAACAAAATGGCGGAAGTGATGACCGGGACAAAGCGCACTGAAGCGATCGGCCAGCATATTCAAAGCGTGATCCCGACGACGAAGCTGCCGCGCATTCTCAATACGAGAGAGCCTGAGTATCATCAAAAACAATTTCTCCATCCGAACAGGCAGATCGTCACGACCAGAATTCCGATTATCGATGACGGAGGGACGCTGCTCGGGGCGCTTAGCATATTTAAGGACATTACCGATGCGGTCGAGCTGGCTGAAGAGGTGACCAACCTGAAGGAAGTCAGAACGATGCTTGAAGCGATCATTCAATCTTCGGATGAAGCGATATCGGTCGTTGATGAAAACGGAAACGGGATGATGATCAACAGGGCGTATACAAAGATGACGGGCCTGACAAAAGACCAGGTGATCGGGAAGCCGGCCAATACCGACATATCCGAAGGTGAAAGCATGCATTTGAAAGTGCTTGAAACGAGGCGCCCTGTCAGAGGGGTCAGAATGAAAGTCGGCCCCAATAAAAAAGAAGTGATCGTCAATGTCGCGCCGATTATCGTTGACGGTATTTTAAAAGGGAGCGTCGGCGTTATTCACGATGTATCTGAAATTCAATCGCTCACAAACGAGCTGAACAGAGCGCGCCAGATTATCCGTACACTCGAGGCGAAATATACATTTGCCGACATCATCGGTTCAAGCGAGCAGATGCTCGTCGCGCTGGAACAGGCGAAATTGGGGGCGAAGACGCCTGCGACGATTTTGCTGAGAGGCGAATCGGGAACGGGGAAAGAGCTTTTTGCCCATGCCATACATAACGAAAGTGACCGAAAGTATAATAAGTTTGTTCGCGTCAATTGTGCGGCCATTTCGGAATCACTGCTTGAATCAGAGCTGTTCGGCTATGAAGAAGGCGCTTTTTCAGGCGCGCGCCGCGGCGGCAAAAAAGGATTTTTTGAAGAGGCGAACAACGGCAGCATTTTCTTGGATGAAATCGGAGAGCTCACGCAAAACACACAAGCGAAGCTCCTCCGCGTTCTTCAGGAAAAAGAAATTGTCAGAGTCGGCGGGACCAAACCGATTTCTGTGAACGTCCGGGTCATCGCAGCGACAAACGTCAATATTGAAAAAGCGCTCGCTGAGGGCAGGTTTCGCGAAGACTTGTACTACCGGATCAATCGCTATCCGATATCAATTCCGCCGCTCAGGCAGCGGAAAGAGGATATCGAAGCCTTGAGCAGGCATTTGATTGGGAAGATCAATCAAGAATACGGACGCAATGTAAAGGGGCTCACGAAAAACGCACTCAAATCGTTAAAAGCACGGAAGTGGCCGGGGAATGTCAGAGAGCTTGAAAATGTCCTTGAGCGGGCGATGATCTTTTTAAAACCGCAAATGGAATGGATTGATCTCGAACACCTGCCTGAAGCAGACCGTCCGAAAAAAAAGGTGGAAGCCGGAGCAGCTTTCCCTGAGATTGAAGAGGAAAAGCTGTCTGATGCGGTTGAACGGTTTGAAGCTCATGTCATAAAAGAAACGCTTGAAAAGCATCAATACAACAGAACGAAAACGGCGAAAGCGCTTGGAATCAGTATCCGCAATCTCTATTACAAAATGGATAAATACAATCTTGCAAAAGATAGCATGCAATAAATTGCAAAACGAGTGCAAAATCATGCAAACTGTAAAACAGGATCACAGTACCGAACCGCTTTTTTATACTGGCACGAAACTTGCATGATATAGTGGGCGGATGTTTGCTAAGAAAGGTGGGTACTATGAAGCTGAAACAATTATTGCAAAAAGCGGCGGAGCTTGACAATAAAACGGTCGCCGTCGCACATGCAGAAGATGACGAAGTGCTGCAAGCAGTCAAACTTGCGGTCGACAAACAATTTGCCCGGTTCTTGCTGATTGGGCACAGAGAAAAGATCAGGCATATGATGACAGAACAGAACATTTCAAAACGGCACGTGGATATCATTCATTCGGAATCGCCGGCGGATTCGGCGAGAATTGCCGTTCAAGCTGTCAAAAGCGGAAATGCTGATGTTCTCATGAAGGGGAATGTCCCGACAGCCGTGCTATTAAAAGCCGTTTTGAATAAAGAGTACGGGCTCCGTTCCTCGCATGTGCTGTCACATGTAGCAGCTTTTGAAGTCAGCGGGTTTGAGAGGCTGATTTATGTAACAGATGCGGCAATGAATATCAGCCCCAAGCTTGATGAGCTGAAACAAATTTTAGAAAACGCAGTCGGCGTGGCAAGAGCGGTCGGCGTGCAAATGCCGAAAGCCGCTTGCCTCGCCGCGGTGGAAACGGTGAATCCCGCAATGGAAGCGACATTAAATGCAGCTGCCTTGACGCAGATGAATCATCGGGGCCAAATCAAAAATTGCATCGTTGACGGGCCTCTTGCGTTGGATAACGCGATCTCACCGCTTGCCGCCCGGCATAAAAACATTTCCGGAATCGTTGCGGGCGAGGCTGACATCCTGCTTGTTCCTTCAATTGAAACAGGCAATGTCCTTTACAAATCATTGATTCATTTTGCGGGTGCGAAAGTGGGAGCCATTTTGGCAGGGGCAAAAGCGCCCATCGCCTTGACAAGCAGGGCCGATTCCGCAGAAAACAAGCTGTATTCGATTGCTTTGGCGCTGTGTACGTCTGAAGCACGACAAGAGGAGGAATAAAAAATGGAACTATTTCGATATATGGAACAGTATGACTATGAGCAATTGGTATTTTGCCAAGATAAACAGTCCGGATTAAAAGCGATCATCGCGATTCATGATACGACGCTCGGGCCGGCTCTCGGCGGCACGAGAATGTGGACATATGAAAGTGAAGAAGCCGCAATTGAAGATGCGCTGCGCCTTGCGCGGGGAATGACCTATAAAAACGCGGCGGCCGGACTGAACCTCGGAGGAGGCAAAACCGTTATTATCGGCGATCCGCGCAAAGATAAAAACGAAGAAATGTTCCGCGCTTTCGGCCGTTACATTCAAGGGCTGAACGGCAGATACATCACCGCGGAAGACGTCGGTACAACCGTTGAAGATATGGACATCATTCATGACGAAACTGATTTTGTTACAGGCATTTCGCCTGCTTTCGGTTCATCTGGCAATCCTTCCCCGGTAACGGCTTACGGGGTATATAAAGGGATGAAGGCTGCGGCAAAAGAGGCCTTCGGGACAGATTCGCTTGAAGGAAAAACCGTTGCTGTCCAAGGGGTCGGAAACGTGGCATACAATCTGTGCCGTCATCTCCACGAAGAAGGCGCGAAACTGATCGTGACCGACATCAATAAAGAAGCGGTCGAACGCGCAGTCGCCGAATTCGGCGCCCGTGCCGTCGATCCGGATGATATTTATTCACAGGAGTGCGATATATATGCACCGTGTGCTCTGGGAGCGACAATCAACGATGATACGATTCCGCAGCTGAAAGCCAAAGTGATTGCCGGGGCAGCCAACAATCAGCTGAAAGAAACGCGCCACGGGGATCAAATCCACGACATGGGTATCGTTTATGCCCCTGACTATGTCATCAATGCCGGCGGCGTCATCAATGTCGCTGACGAGCTTTACGGCTATAATTCAGAGCGCGCGCTGAAAAAAGTCGAAGGCATCTACGGTAATATTGAACGCGTCCTTGAAATTTCAAAACGCGACCGCATTCCGACATACTTGGCCGCAGACCGCCTGGCGGAAGAGCGTATTGAGCGCATGCGCCAATCGAGAAGTCAATTTTTGCAAAACGGCCATCACATTTTAAGCAGGCGTTAAGATCATAACCCCTATTCGCTATTGGAGGTTTTATATCAATGCAGGTACAGGAAAAACGTATTCTCGTCATCAATCCGGGATCAACATCTACAAAGATCGGCGTTTTTCATGATGACCGTTCGATTTTCGAAAAATCAATCCGTCATGACGAGGCTGAGTTACAGCAATACCAAACCATTATTGATCAATATTCGTTCAGAAAACAGGCGATACTCGAAACCCTGCATGAACAGGGAATCAATATTTCTAAATTGGATGCCGTTTGCGCCCGGGGAGGGCTGCTCAGACCGATTGAAGGCGGCACTTACGAAGTCAACGATGCGATGATCACCGATTTGAAGAACGGATATGCGGGGCAGCATGCATCAAATCTCGGGGGTATCATCGCCAGGGAGATTGCCGACGGATTAAATATTCCCGCTTTTATCGTCGACCCCGTTGTTGTGGATGAAATGGCCCCTATCGCAAAAATTTCCGGCACGCCGGCCATTGAAAGGCGCAGTATTTTTCACGCGCTCAACCAAAAAGCTGTCGCGAGGAAAGCGGCCTGGCAGTTTGGAAAGCGGTATGAAGATATGAAAATGATCATCACCCACATGGGAGGCGGCATTACGACCGGCGTTCATTGCCACGGTCGGGTGATCGATGTCAACAACGGCCTCCACGGAGAAGGTCCGCTCAGTCCGGAGCGGGCCGGAACCATTCCTGCGGGTGATCTGATCGAAATGGCCTTCTCCGGCAAGTATACGAAAGGCGAGCTGATGAAAATGCTAGTCGGCGGCGGAGGCCTCGCCGGCTATCTCGGCACGACGGATGCGGTTAAAGTTGAGAAAATGATCAAGGAAGGCGATCAAAAGGCTGCGCTCATCTATGAAGCGATGGCTTATCAAATCGCCAAAGAAATCGGGGCGGCCAGCGCCGTCTTAAAAGGCGAAGTCGATGTCATTATTTTGACAGGCGGACTGGCGTACGGAAAATCGTTTGTTACCTCGATCAGACAATACATAGACTGGATTTCGGATGTCGTCGTCTTTCCGGGAGAAAATGAGCTTCAAGCATTGGCTGAAGGTGCATTTCGCGTATTGAACGGCGAAGAAGAGGCGAAACAGTATCCGAACCAGAGGAGGGAAAGTCATGGCAACTGAATACGATCTCGTGATTCTTGGAGGGGGCACAGGCGGCTATGTGGCTGCCATCAGAGCTTCGCAGCTGGGGCTGAAAACAGCCGTCGTTGAAAAGCGGAAACTCGGCGGCACGTGCCTTCATAAAGGCTGCATCCCGTCGAAAGCGCTCCTAAGAAGCGCGGAAGTTTACAGGACAGCAAAAAAGGCGGACGAATTCGGAGTGGTCATTTCTGAAGTCGGCCTGCGGTTTTCTCAAGTTCAAAGCAGAAAACAAAAAATAATTGACCAGCTGCACAACGGTGTCAAACACTTGATGAAAAAAGGAAAGATTGATGTTTACGAAGGAATCGGACGGATTCTCGGGCCGTCGATTTTTTCCCCGATGCCGGGGACGGTTTCCGTTGAGATGGCAAACGGGGATGAGAATGAGATGCTCATACCGAAAAACGTCATCATCGCCACAGGCTCAAGGCCCAGGTCGCTGCCGGGGCTTGAGCTTGACGGGGAAAACGTGCTGTCATCCGACGAAGCGCTTGAACTTGAGCAGCTTCCGGCTTCCATGCTGATTGTCGGAGGAGGTGTCATCGGAATCGAGTGGGCTTCCATGCTGTGCGATTTCGGTGTTGACGTGACCGTCATTGAGTATGCAGACCGGATTTTGCCGACTGAAGATGCCGATATTTCTAAAGAAATGCAGACGCAGCTGGCGAAAAAAGGCATCACCATCATCACGGGAGCGAAAGTGCTGCCCGACACATTGGCGAAAGGCGATACGGTCAGCATTCAAGCGGAAAAAGACGGAGAAAAACAGACCTATTCCGCTGAGAAAATGCTCGTATCTGTCGGAAGGCAGGCAAATGTTGAAGGGATCGGTCTGGAAAACACAGATATCCAAGTGGAAAACGGCTTTATCGCGACAAACAGCATGTACCAGACAAAAGAATCCCACATCTATGCGATCGGAGATGTGATCGGCGGCCTTCAGCTTGCACATGCTGCTTCCCATGAAGGGATTACGGCTGTTGAGCATATTGCTGGCGAGAATCCGCACGACATCGACTATTCGCTTGTCTCAAAATGCATCTATTCAAGTCCTGAAGCCGCATCGGTCGGCTTGACAGAGGATGAGGCGAAGGCACAGGGCAAAAGCGTCAAAGTAGGCAAATTTCCGTTTCAGGCGATTGGCAAAGCGCTCGTGTACGGTGAGACGGACGGCTTTGTCAAAATCGTCGCCGATCGCGAATCAGATGATATTTTGGGCGTTCACATGATCGGCCCGCATGTGACAGACATGATATCTGAAGCCGGTCTGGCAAAGGTGCTTGACGCCACCCCGTGGGAAGTCGGACAAACGATCCATCCGCATCCGACGCTGTCGGAGGCGATCGGAGAAGCCGCCCTTGCCGTAGATGGAAAGGCGATTCATTTTTAGAAAGCATGAAGGAGTGAAAAAAATGGGCAATAACCGTCATGAAGCAGTTGGATTAACAGATGAACAAGCAATCGACATGTACAAAACCATGCTTTTAGCCAGAAAACTTGATGAGCGGATGTGGCTCTTAAACCGTTCAGGCAAAATTCCTTTTGTCATCTCTTGTCAAGGACAGGAAGCCGCCCAGGTCGGAGCGGCATTTGCATTAGACCGTGAGAACGATTATGTGCTTCCATATTACAGAGATATGGGCGTTGTCCTTGCTTTTGGCATGACGGCAAAAGATTTAATGCTGTCGGCGTTTGCAAAAGCCGAGGATCCGAATTCGGGAGGAAAGCAGATGCCGAGCCACTTCGGTCAAAAGAAAAACCGGATCGTCACGGGCTCTTCGCCAGTGACAACGCAAGTTCCGCACGCGGTGGGTGTAGCGCTTGCCGGAAGGCTTGAAAAGAAAGACATCGCGACTTTTGTGACGTTCGGTGAAGGCTCTTCAAACCAGGGGGACTTCCATGAAGGGGCGAACTTTGCCGCCGTTCATAAGCTTCCCGTCATTTTCATGTGTGAAAACAATAAATACGCCATTTCGGTTCCTTACGAAAAGCAGGTGGCTTGTGAAAACATTTCCGACCGCGCCGTCGGTTACGGCATGCCCGGCGTGACCATTGACGGAAATGATCCGCTTGAAGTCTACAAAGCGGTTAAAGAAGCAAGGGAACGTGCCGGAAGAGGCGAAGGTCCGACATTAATCGAAACGATATCATACCGGCTGACCCCGCACTCCAGCGATGATGATGATCGAAGCTACAGAGAGCGCGAAGAGGTGGCGGAGGCGAAGAAAAATGATCCGCTTAACAAATTCGCGCATTACTTAAAAGAAACAGGGCTTCTGGACGACCAGTCTGAGAAGCAAATGTCGGATGAGATCACAACCATCGTCAATGAAGCAACAGATTATGCTGAACATGCACCTTATGCAGATCCGGAAGATGCGCTGCGGCATGTTTATGCGGAGTAAGGGGGAAGAACAATGCCAGTTATGTCATATATAGATGCTGTCACTTTGGCTTTGAAAGAAGAAATGGAAAAGGATTCCCGCGTCTTTGTTTTAGGGGAGGATGTCGGCAAAAAAGGCGGTGTGTTCAAGGCAACAGCCGGTCTTTACGACCAGTTCGGCGAAGAGCGGGTGATGGACACGCCTTTGGCGGAATCCGCAATTGCCGGCGTCGGAATCGGGGCTGCCATGTACGGGATGAGACCGGTCGCCGAAATGCAGTTTGCAGATTTTATCATGCCGGCTGTCAACCAGATTATTTCAGAAGCGGCAAAAATCCGCTACCGCTCCAACAATGACTGGAATTGTCCGATCGTCATCCGCGCACCTTACGGCGGAGGCGTGCACGGCGCGCTGTACCATTCTCAGTCAGTTGAATCCGTATTTGCCAACCAGCCCGGGCTGAAAATCGTCATGCCTTCGACACCTTATGATGTCAAAGGGCTTTTGAAAGCGGCCATCCGCGATGACGACCCTGTCCTGTTCTTCGAGCATAAACGTGCGTACCGGCTGATCAAGGGCGAAGTGCCGAGTGACGACTATGTGCTGCCGATCGGAAAGGCGGATGTGAAGCGGGAAGGCGAAGACATTACCGTCATCACATACGGATTGTGCGTCCATTTCGCCCTTCAGGCTGCCGAGCGGCTTGCCAAAGACGGGATTTCCGCACATATCCTTGATTTAAGAACAGTATATCCGCTCGATCAGGAAGCGATTATTGAAGCGGCTTCCAAAACGGGCAAAGTGCTTCTGATGACCGAGGATACGAAGGAAGGCAGCATTATGAGTGAAGTAGCCGCGATCATTTCAGAGCATTGCCTGTTCGATTTGGATGCGCCGATTAAGCGGTTGGCGGGCCCTGACGTCCCGGCAATGCCGTATGCTCCTACAATGGAAAAATTCTTTATGGTCAATCCGGATAAAGCAGAAGCAGCAATGAGAGAATTGGCCGAGTTTTAATATAGCGAAGGAGGACATATCGTATGGCAGTGGAACAAATGACAATGCCGCAGCTCGGAGAGAGCGTGACGGAGGGAACCATCAGCAAATGGCTTGTCAGCGTCGGAGATCACGTCAACAAATACGATCCGATTGCTGAAGTGATGACGGATAAGGTCAATGCTGAAGTCCCTTCATCGTTCACGGGAACGATTACCGAGCTTGTCGGGAAAGAAGGCGAAACTCTGCAAGTCGGAGACGTCATCTGCAAAGTCGAAACAAACGAAGAAGCGAAACCGGAGGCTGAGGCTGTTTCCAATCTGGATCAAGCGGAAGCGGAGCCGGCCAAACCGGAGGAAAAAGATACATCTCAGAAAAAACGTTATTCCCCGGCGGTGCTGAGACTTGCCGGTGAGCACAACATTGATTTGGAGCAGGTGGAAGGTACCGGTGCCGGCGGACGGATCACCAGAAAAGACATCCAGCGCATCATTGCTTCCGGAGCTGCTCCTCAAGCTGATGCGGCGCCGGAAAAACAGCCGGATACAAATGCCGCGGGAGCGAGTGAGCCCGTCCAAAAGCCGGCGCAAGCCGCCCCTCAAGCTGCACCGCCTCAGAGTGCGGCTGGAGACGTCGAGATTCCTGTGACCGGAATCCGTCATGCGATTGCGACCAATATGGTCAGAAGCAAGCATGAAATCCCTCATGCCTGGACGATGATGGAAGTGGATGTCACAAGTCTTGTGAGCTACCGCAACAAAATAAAGGACGAATTTAAGAAGAAAGAGGGCTTCAGCCTGACCTTTTTCGCGTTCTTTGTCAAAGCGGTCGCACAGGCGCTGAAGGAATTCCCGCAAATGAACAGCATGTGGGCCGGAGATAAAATCATTCAGAAAAAAGACATCAACATCTCAATTGCAGTAGCGACTGACGATGCGCTGTACGTTCCTGTCATCAAGCATGCCGATGAAAAAACAATTAAAGGCATCGCGAGAGAAATCTACGAACTGGCTCATAAGGTCAGAAGCGGCAAGCTGACGAGCGGGGATATGAGCGGAGGTACGTTCACGGTCAACAATACCGGTTCGTTCGGGTCGGTTCAGTCAATGGGGATCATCAACCATCCACAGGCGGCCATCCTGCAGGTTGAATCGATCGTCAAGCGTCCCGTCGTCATGGAGCATGGCATGATCGCGGTCAGAGATATGGTGAACCTGTGCTTATCCCTCGACCACAGAGTGCTTGACGGCCTCGTTTGCGGCAGATTCCTTGCCCGTGTGAAAGAGATTTTGGAACAAATCGATGATCATACTTCCATTTATTAAAAAAGAAGAGCTGGCCCGTTAAGGGTCAGCTCTTTTCTTTTTCTAAGGGGGCGAGCATGCGGAGATGTCCGTTTAGCACCTCGATTGAAGCCGGAGTTTTTGTGCAGATTTCGCCGTCTGTATCGGCTTCCATTGGGAGGACGGTTTCAACTTCAACGGTTTGCCCCTGATAATAGGAGAGCTCGCCTGCAAAGGAATCCCATTCGGGATCATCCATTGCAAAAAGTTCTTTCAATGCAGCCAGATTCGTATTCCGGCAGACGAGGATGTCCGCTTTTCCGTCGTTAATGCTCAGCTGCGGAAGGGGGATCTTGTTTGTTCCGATAAATGTTCCGTTCAGCACGACCACCATGACCGCTTCGTCAGTAAACTCTTCTCCGTCGATCGACAGGCGGAAAGAGAAAGGCTCAAGATTGGAGATGGTCCGCAGTGCGCTGGTAAAATAACTGATTCTCCCGAGCAGCGCTTTTTCCGTTTGATTGATATGGGTGGAAGCTTCCGTAATCAATCCGATGCCCCAGAAGTTGAGACAATAATGATCATTTGCTTTTAACACATCGACCGGGACAGGTTTTCCATTGACGAGCGCTTCCGCCGCTTTTTCAATGTTCTGGGGAATGCGGAGCGCCCTCGAAAAGTCGTTGCATGTGCCGCCCGGGAGAATGCCGATATCTGGCTTCGTTTGAAGCTGGCTGATGCCGTTAATGCATTCGTGCACCGTTCCGTCACCGCCTAATATAAACAATTGCCCGATATCCTCCCCGATCTTTCGGCAAAATTCGAATGCATCACGTTTCTTTCTCGTCGGTTTTACGATGAGTTCGTCTATAGCCTGTGAAAGAACAGGTACGGCAGCACCCAGTGTTTTTTCAACATTTTTTTGTCCTGCATTTCCGTTGTAAATCAGCATTGCTTTCTTTCGATTCATAAAGGTGCTCCTTTATTTGATAGAGTCTTTACTTATTTTTCCCCGGGCTGCCCGTGCCATAAACCTGAAGGAACACGAATCGCCTGATTTGCGGTTCGGACGGTTTCAAAGTATCATTAGAACAGATGAGCAAACAGCGCCTTTAGCATCATGCTAAAGGCGGCTAAAAAGGAGAGATCTTAAAGTGAACATGGATTTTAATCTGTTTATGAATGATGTCGTGCGCCAAGCCAGACAGGAAATAACGGCTGCCGGCTACACCGAATTGAAAACGCCTGAAGAGGTCGATGAAGCGCTCACGAAAAAAGGGACTACGCTTGTGATGGTCAACTCCGTCTGCGGCTGTGCAGGGGGAATTGCAAGGCCAGCCGCACATCATGCGGTTCATTACGATAAGCGCCCGGATCATCTCGTCACCGTTTTTGCCGGACAAGACAAAGAAGCGACGGCTCGAGCAAGGGAATATTTTGAAGGATATCCGCCCTCTTCTCCGTCATTCGCTCTTTTAAAAGACGGCAAGATTTTAAAAATGGTCGAACGCCATGAAATTGAAGGCTATGAGCCGATGGCTGTCATCACTAAGCTTCAAGGATTGTTTGAAGAATACTGTGAAGAAGTATAAGGTAAAGGAAATACCGCCTGCCAAAACAATGGCAGGCTTTTTTTGTGTATAAAAATTCTTTTTATATGCAATCGGAAAGATGAAAACACAGGCTTTCAATTGGTATTTAAATGCTTGTTTGAAGGTTTTTCAGTTATTTTTCAAAATGGTATTGCATCTGGCCTAGAAAATGTTTAAAATACATATCAACGAATAAATATTCAAAAAAGGTTCAGGGGGATACACAACATGAAAAAATGGATGTTAATGGTAGTGGCAGCATGTGTCACATTTGCATTGACTGCATGCGGGACGAGCAGCAGTTCTGCTGATAAAAAAACATTGGTGATGGGAACTTCAGCCGATTACCCGCCTTTTGAATCGAAAGACGGAGATAAGATTGTCGGTTTTGATGTTGATCTGGCCAATGCACTGGCTAAAAAAACGGGCCATGAAATCGAAGTGAAAGACATGGACTTCAACGGCCTGGTGACCGCTCTTAAAACAAACAAAGTCGACATCGTGCTTTCAGGAATGACGCCGACGCCTAAACGCAAAAAGCAGGTCGATTTTTCAAACGTCTATTATACGGCTCACAACATGATCGTTACAAAAAAATCAAGCGGCATCAAATCGCTTGACGATTTGAAAGGAAAAACGGTCGGCGTGCAGCTTGGCTCCATTCAGGAAGAAAAAGCGAAGGAGCTTACGCCGGATTATAATTTAAAAGTTGAAAACCGCAACCGCATTTCGGATTTAACCGAAGAAATCAAAGCGGGCCGCTTTGACGCAGCAATTATAGAGGATATCGTTGCCGAAAAATATATTAATAAAAATGAAGAACTGGTTGGCTACAATCTGCCGAAAGAACCGGATGAAAAAGCCGGCTCCGCGATCGCCTTCAAAAAGGGAAGCGATTTGACCGAGAAGTTCAACAAAGCGCTTGAAGAAATGGAGAAAAGCGGAGAACTTGAAAAGCTGAAAGAAAAATGGTTCGGCGGAGAAACGAAAAAGTAAGCGTGAAAAGTTCAACTTTTTGTTGAACTTTTTTTTCTAAAGCGATGTGCGCCTCTTTGATGATGAGGCGGGAGAGGGAGAGTCACATGAATTTTCTTGATTTTTCTAGTACAATACCCGAGATGCCTTTCATTTTGGAAGGCTTGGGCGTCACCTTAAAAGTGGTCGCGGCTGCGGCCGTGCTTGGATTTTTGCTGGGGGTTTTGATTACGCTTTTAAAAATCAGTTCGATCAAGCCCCTCGCATGGATTGCCGATTTTTACACTTCCATATTCCGGGGGACACCGCTTGTTCTGCAGCTGATGATCGTCTATTACGGGCTGCCTCAGGTGCTGGGCTTCGATATTGATGCTTACTGGGCGGCCGTCATCGCATTCGGCTTAAATTCCGCCGCTTATGTGTCAGAAATCATCAGAGCCGGAATCAATGCGATCGACAAAGGGCAAAAAGAAGCGGCGATGGCGCTGGGCGTCCCGTATGCAAAGATGATGAAGGATCTCTTGCTGCCGCAGGCCTTTAAAAATATCATGCCAGCGCTGATCAACGAATCGATTACACTGACAAAGGAATCGGCTGTTGTCACCGTCATCGGACTCGGCGATATTATGAGACGAAGCTATCAGGCGGGAGCGGCGATCTACAGCCCGCTTGAGCCGATGCTGTTTGCGGGTCTCATCTACTATGTGCTCGTTTTGATCCTGACGTTTGTCGGCAAAGCGATTGAAAGGAAGCTGAATGTCAATGATTAATGTTCGCAATCTCTCAAAATCTTTCGGAAAGCACGAGGTGCTTAAACATATTTCCGTTTCCTTTGAAAAAGGCGAAGTAGCCGCTGTCATCGGTCCGTCAGGCTCAGGCAAGTCCACGTTTTTGCGTTGCTTAAACATGCTCGAAAAGCCGACGGAGGGCAGCATTTTCATTCAGGATCAAGAGATTACAAGACCGAAAACAAATGTGCTGAAAATCAGAGAGAACATCGGCATGGTCTTTCAGCATTTTCATTTGTTTCCGCATAAAACGGTTCTTGAAAATATTACGTATGCACCTGTCCATGTCAAAAAAGAAAGCAAACAGGCGGCAGCGAAAAAAGCGGAAGAACTGCTTGAGAAAGTGGGGCTTATCGATAAAAAAGATGATTATCCGAACCGTTTATCAGGGGGGCAAAAGCAGCGCGTTGCGATTGCGAGGGCGCTGGCGATGAATCCGGACATCATGCTGTTTGACGAGCCGACATCGGCCCTTGATCCTGAGATGGTCAAAGAAGTGCTTCAGGTGATGCAGGATTTGGCGAAAACCGGGATGACGATGGTGATCGTGACGCACGAAATGGGCTTTGCCAAAGAAGTCGCCGACAGGGTGCTTTTCATGGATGAAGGAACCATTGTCGAAGACGATGATCCTAAAGCGTTTTTTTCTTCTCCAAAATCGAAAAGAGCTCAAGACTTTTTAGAGAAAATACTATAAAATAAGCTGAAGAAGATGCTGATCTTCTTCTTTTTTATTCACTAAGACTAGCAGAAAAGATTGGGGTTAACGATGTTTAAAATAGGTTATCGCACATTAAAAACAGCGCTTGGCACAGCATTGGCCATCTATATCGCACAGCTGCTCGGCCTTCATAATTTTGTGTCGACAGGGATCATCACGATCCTCTGTATTCAAGTGACGAAAAAGCGGTCCCTTCAGGCATCATGGGCCCGGTTTGCGGCATGCATTCTTGCGATCGTTTTTTCATACGCGTTTTTTGAGCTGATCGGCTATCATCCGGCTGTCATCGGTCTGATGCTGCTGTTCTTTATTCCGACAACCGTTCTTCTGAAAATAAAAGAAGGAATCGTCACAAGTTCGGTCATCATTCTTCATCTTTATATGTCAGAAGGGATCACCCTTTCTCTCATTTGGAATGAATGCCTCATCATCATTACGGGAATCGGCGTTGCCCTGCTGATGAATTTGTACATGCCGAGCCTCGATAAAGAGCTCAAACAGTATCAGCAGAAAATCGAAGATAACTTTGCCAAGATTTTTGAAGAAATCGAACGCTATTTGCTGACCGGGGAACAGGACTGGACGGGAAAAGAGATTCCTGAGACGCACCGTTTGATCAATGAAGCGAAGACCCTGGCATACCGCGATGTGGAAAATCACTTTCTCAGGCACGAAAATCTCTATTATCACTACTTTAAAATGAGAGAAAAGCAGTTTGAAATTATCGAAAGGGTCCTGCCGAAAATCACGTCGATTTCGATGACGGTTGAACAGGGGCATATGATCGCAGCGTTTCTTCATGATTTAAGAGGAGCCATCCATCCCGGCAATACGGCTCATAAGTTTTTGAAGCGGCTCGTGAAAATGAGAGAGGAAATTGATGAGATGGAGCTGCCGACGACACGCGAAGAATTTGAAGCGCGCGCTGCTCTTTTCAATTTTCTCGGCGAAATGGAACAGTATCTTGTGATTAAGAGCTACTTTAAAGGAATTAAATCTCCTGCATAACCGCATGAGTTTCTCCTTCATTGGTCAATCTAATGGAACAGGGGGAAACCCGTGCGGTTTTTTCTATTCCTGCGGAAGTCCGGGCTTGAAGAAAAGCAGGCGTTTCTCCGCAAAAAGAGCCGCCTGCTTTCATGATTTGTATTAAAAAATCATGCTGAGTCCGGTAAGCAGAGTCGTCAGCACCATGACGCCGATCATTAAAATAACCATGAACTTGATGAATTTTCGAGACAAGCTTTTCACCTCTGTTTTTTAATCTCCCATTATTTTATACTGCTTTTTTTCATCGGACAAGTTTCGTGTAAGAATCAAATAGAGAAGGGGCAGAACACGATGAATATGTTTGAAAGAGTCGACGATTTAAACAACAGCCGTCAACAAGCTTTGCTTGGGGGCGGGCAGGAACGGATCGACAGGCAGAAGCAAAAAGGCAAGCTCACCGCCAGAGAGAGAATCGATCTTCTGCTTGATGAGGGAACGTTCACTGAGCTGAATGCTTTTGCCAGAAGCCGGCAGTCCGGCGGCCCGTTAGGCGACGGGGTTGTCACGGGATTCGGAAAAATCGACGGGCGGCCCGTTTATCTGTTTTCCCAGGATTTTACCGTCACCGGCGGAGCGCTCGGAGAAATGCACGCCAAAAAAATAGCGGCCGTCATGGATCTTGCCCTCAAAAATAAGGCCCCTTTCATCGGTCTGAACGACTCAGGTGGTGCGAGAATTCAAGAGGGTGTGCTATCATTAGATGGATACGGTCATATTTTTTACCGAAATGTCCTTTGCTCAGGCATCATTCCGCAAATCTCTGTCATTCTCGGCCCTTGTGCGGGCGGCGCGGTTTATTCTCCAGCTTTGACCGACTTCGTTTTCATGAACGAAAAAACCGGACAGATGTTCATTACCGGTCCGAAAGTCATCAAAACGGCGACAGGCGAAGCTGTCAGCTCCGGAGAATTGGGGGGCGCCTATATACATAATTCAATCAGCGGGAATGCCCATTTTTCCGGGGATTCCGATGAGGCCGTCCTCAGTGAGGTGCGCAAGCTCTTGTCCTACATCCCCCAGAATCACGAAGAAAAGCCCCCGGCTAAGGCGAGAAAGGCGAAAGACGATGAGGTAAGGCCTGATTTAATGACGATTCTGCCTGAAGACGGTCAGCGGCCGTATGACATCAAACAGATCATCGCGGAAATCGCAGACAGCGGAACATTTTTTGAAGTGCAGCGCCACTTTGCCAAAAACGCGGTGATCGGTTTTGCAAGGATAGCGGGGGAAACGGCGGCGATCGTGGCCAACCAGCCGAAGTATTTAGCCGGAAGCCTCAGCATGGATGCGGCTGACAAAATCGCCCGGTTTATCCGTTTTTGCGATTCCTTTCAGATCCCGATTTTGACTTTGGTGGATTGCCCCGGCTTTCTTCCGGGAATACGCGAAGAGCACGGCGGGGTGATCAGACACGGCGCTAAAATCCTATACGCGTATGCGGAAGCCGCCGTCTGCAAGGTGACGGTCATTTTAAGAAAAGCATACGGCGGAGCATATGTCGCTTTAAACAGCAAGGCGCTTGGAGCGGATGCCGTATTTGCTTGGCCGAATGCAGAAATTGCAGTGATGGGCGCCTCGGAAGCTGCAGATGTGCTGTTCGCGAAGGAAATCGAACGGTCGGAAGACCCGCGGGCCGCCCGCGAGGAAAAAATCCGGAAATGCATGCACGCTTCAAGCCCTTTTGCCGCTGCAAGATACGGCATGGTAGACGATATCATCGATCCGAAAGAGACGCGGAAGAAGCTGATCCAAACGTTTGACATGCTGAAGAGCAAAAGAGAAATCCGGCCGGACAAAAAGCATGGAAATATACCGCTTTAAAAATGGAGGGGAAACTAGCATGAATGAAAAACGCCTGTTAGAAGAGTTTTTAGAACTTGTGCAAATTGATTCCGAGACAAAACACGAAGCTGATATTTGCAAGGTGCTGAAAGAAAAATTTGCTGCTCTTGGAATGGATGTCGTGGAGGATGACACCGCGCCAAAAACGGGGCACGGAGCGGGAAACCTCGTGTGCACGCTTCCTGGAACGAAAGAGGCGGACACGATTTACTTTACATCCCACATGGATACCGTCGTGCCCGGAAAAGGCGTGAAGCCGGTCATTGAAGACGGATATGTCAAAACAGACGGCACAACGATTTTGGGAGCTGACGACAAAACAGGCCTTGCAGCGATGCTCGAAGCCGTAAAAGTGCTGAAAGAAAAAAACATTCCGCACGGAACGATCCAGTTTATCATTACGGTCGGCGAAGAATCGGGGCTTGTCGGAGCGAAAGCTTTAGACCGATCTCTGATCAAAGCCGATTACGGATATGCGCTTGATTCCGACGGGAAGGTCGGCAATATTATCGTAGCAGCGCCGACACAGGCGAAAATTAGAGCAACTGTCTACGGAAAAACGGCTCATGCCGGAGTAGAGCCGGAAAAAGGAGTCTCCGCGATCACGATCGCTTCAAAAGCGATTGCCAAAATGCCGCTTGGCCGCATCGACGAGGAGACGACGGCTAATATCGGCCGCTTTGAGGGCGGAACGCAAACCAATATCGTCTGCGATCAGGTCGACATTCTCGCTGAAGCCCGTTCGCTTGTTCCGGAAAAAATGGAAAAGCAGACCGAAAAAATGAAGCAGGCGTTTGAAGCAGCCGCCGCTGAAATGGGTGGCAGAGCCGAGGTGGAAATCGAAGTCATGTACCCGGGCTTTAAATACAAAGACGGGGATCTCGTCGTTGAAATCGCCAAAAAAGCCGCCGGGAAAATCGGCCGTCCGTACGAGCTATTAACGAGCGGCGGAGGAAGCGATGCGAACGTCATCGCAGGACACGGCATTCCGACTGTCAACCTTGCAGTCGGATATGAACAAATCCATACGAAAAACGAAAAAATGCCGATTGAGGAACTTGTCAAAACTGCAGAAATGGTTGTTGCCATTATTGAGGAAGTAGCAAACCCGTCATAAAGGCGGGTTTTTACAGGGACCGTTTCAGCTCGAGCCGATGGTTTCAGCGGAAACGGTCACACTACCTGAAGTCGCGATCGAGAAGATGGAAGGGAAACGCAAAAAAGCTTGCGCCTTTAAAGGCGCAAGCTTTTTTATTTTGTAGCCGATTCAGCAGGCTGAATGGCTTTTTTGTTTTTTTGGTAAACTTGATGAAGAACGACGGATTGAATCGTCAGAAGCAGTCCGCTTGTCAGCCAGTACAGCGGCAGGGCTGCAGGGACGTTGATCGAAAAGATCGTCATCATCACAGGGAAAAAGAAGCCCATGATTTTGGCGGACTGCTGAGCCGCCGGATTTGTTTGGGCGTTCTGTGCGTTCAGCTTTTGAGACACATAGAACTGGATAAAATACATGAACCCGGCGCATAAAGATACGATAATATCCGAATGCCCGAGGTTAAACCAGAGAAAAGAGTGTGAAGCAATTTCGGGCGTCGAGCGGATCGCATAATAAAAACCGATCAGGATCGGAAACTGAATCAGCATCGGCAGGCAGCCCATCGCCAGCGGATTGATGTTATGCTTTTGGTAAAGCTGCATCATCTCCTGCTGAATTTCCCTCTGCTTCACAGGATCTTTCGTCTTTTTTAGCTTGCTTTGAATCGCATCCAGCTCAGGTTTGACAAGCGCCATTTTTTCCTGCATGGCCCGCTGTTTTTTATACTGGTTGGCAAACAGCGGAAAGACGAGAACCCGGACGATGATGGTCACAAAAATAATCGACAGTCCGTAGTTTCCGTGGAAAAATCCGGCGATTCCTTTAATCAGCTCTGAAAAAGGCCCCACGACATAGTGTTGGAAGAAGTTGTCGCTTCCTCCGGTACTGCCGGTGGCTGCCGAAGCTTGTTCACCTATAAACATGGTCATGATCAAAAACATTGCAGTCGCAAACAATTGTTTTAATTTCGTGTTCAACACGTTCTCCTCCTTCTGAATAAAAGGGCCCGTCTGCCGGACACCTTTTCCCGTTTAAATTGAAAGAAGAAGGGAACGGTGGTCTTCATCGTCGTTCGATGAAGCTTTCATGCGAATGACTTTACTTATCCATACCGTAATGCGATGATATAGGATGATAAGAAAATCGATTGCAGAAACAAACTGTATTGCATGATATTCTTCAAACCGTTTCGTTTTCCAGCTGTCGCCCGTACTGCAGTCCTTTAGGATGAGGGCGATACCGATCGCCGTCAGTGCGGGAAGGACGATTGTGAAAAACTCAAACAGTAAAAAAGCATCGTTGAAAGATTCAAGAATCATCTATTATCACTTCCGTTTCATTTAACATCTTACTATATGAATGCCGGGATGTCTAATCTGAGTACCAGGAGGGAGCCGTTTTGTCTGCTGATAAACAAAAGGGAAGAGTCATCTTTCATATCGATATGAACAGCTTTTACGCGTCTGTTGAAATGGCGTATGACCCTTCGCTGAAAGGCAGGCCGCTCGCCATCGCGGGAAATGCAAAGGAGCGGAAAGGCATCGTCGTCACGTGCAGCTACGAGGCGAGAGCACGCGGCGTAAAACCGCCTATGCCGCTTTGGGAAGCGAAGCGGCTCTGCCCCGAGCTGATCGTCAAGCCGCCGAATTTCGACCGCTACAGAAGCTCTTCAAGAGAAATGTTTCAAGTGCTCAGGGAGTATACGGACCTTGTCGAGCCCGTTTCCATTGATGAAGGGTACATGGATTTAACGGACACGCCATACAGAAATCGGGCATATGAAACGGCGAAGGAAATTCAAGAGCGCCTTCAAGAAGAACTGCTTCTTCCGTCAAGCATCGGGATCGCTCCGAATAAATTCCTGGCCAAAATGGCTTCGGATATGAAAAAACCGCTCGGCATTACGATATTGAGAAAGCGCGAAGTGCCCCGGATTCTTTGGCCCATGGACATCAGCGAGATGTACGGAGTCGGCCGGAAAACCGCTGAAAAGCTCAAGACGCTTGATATCGGCAAGATCGGCGATTTGGCTGCCGCAGATGAGTATGCTTTAAAGCGCCTCCTAGGTATCAACGGCCCCCGTTTAAAAAGGAGGGCAAACGGCATCGACACCGGAGAGGTGAATCCCGACAGGATATACGAATTCAAAAGCGTCGGCAATTCCTCGACTCTCCCGTATGACAGCACAGATGAGAAGGAATTGTGCGGCCTGATTGACAAGCTTTCCGTCTCAGTAAGCGACAGGCTGAAGCGAAAAGAGGTCATGGCAGCAAAAGTTTTCATCATGATCCGCTTTGCGGATTGGACAAACATAACCAGAAGCAAGACCCTTCTGAATCCGACCGATTCAAGAGAAGATATTGCGAAGGAAGCGAAAGCCCTTTTCAGGCAGCATTGGCACGGAAGCCCTGTCAGACTTTTAGGCGTGACGGGAACAGACCTCGTCAATCGGAAGGAAGCCGTCAAACAGCTTGATTTATTTTCGTTTCATGAGGATGCCAAAGATGAGCCGATCCAAAAAGTGATGGCCGAATTGAATGAAAAATATGGAACAGACCTCATCAAAAAAGGGATCAGGATCGTGAAAAAAGAAAGCAAGACGAGCGGAACAAGCTTTAACAAAGATTTTTTCCAGGACGAGAGACAAGATCAATAGCTTGAAAATGTAGGTCAAAGTGTGGTAATTTCAATTTAAATAAAAATTAAACTAAAATGCTAAACGCTTTAGAAGGGACGTTTGACATGGCAAAACAACAAATAGGTGTAGTTGGTTTAGCAGTAATGGGAAAAAACTTGGCTTTAAACATTGAAAGCCGCGGGTTTACGGTTTCTGTTTACAACAGATCAAGCGAGAAAACGGAAGAGTTTCTGAAAGAAGCCGAAGGCAAAAACGTTGTCGGTACATACAGCATTGAAGAGTTCGTTCAATCTCTTGAAAAACCGCGCAAAATTCTGTTGATGGTCAAAGCTGGAACACCGACAGACGCAACGATTCAATCGCTCCTGCCTCATCTTGAAAAAGGCGACATTTTGATTGACGGCGGAAATACATATTATAAAGATACGCAGAGAAGAAACAGAGAGCTGGCCGAAAGCGGCATTCACTTCATCGGCACCGGTGTTTCCGGCGGTGAGGAAGGCGCTCTGAAAGGTCCTTCTATCATGCCAGGCGGACAAAAAGAAGCCCATGAGCTTGTCAAGCCGATTCTTGAAGCCATTTCTGCAAAAGTAGACGGCGAACCGTGTACGACATACATCGGTCCAGACGGCGCCGGCCATTATGTAAAAATGGTTCATAACGGCATCGAATACGGAGACATGCAGCTGATCTCAGAATCATACTTTATTTTGAAACACATTGTCGGTCTGTCTTCAGATGAGCTTCACGAAGTCTTCTCCGAGTGGAATAAAGGAGAGCTTGACAGCTATCTGATTGAAATCACGGCTGATATTTTCACGAAAAAAGACGAGGAAACTGGCAAGCCGCTCGTTGACGTCATCCTCGATAAAGCAGGTCAAAAAGGCACAGGAAAATGGACGAGCCAAAGCGCTCTTGACCTGGGCGTGCCGCTTCCGATCATTACGGAATCCGTTTTCGCCCGCTTCATTTCTTCCATGAAAGAAGAGCGCGTCAAAGCAAGCAAGCTTCTGACAGGTCCTGAAGCGAAACCGGCCGCCGAGAACAAAGAAGAGCTGATCGAAGCGGTCAGAAAAGCACTCTTCATGAGCAAAATCTGTTCTTACGCACAGGGCTTCGCTCAAATGAAAGCCGCATCAGAAGAATACGGCTGGGATTTGAAATACGGCGATATCGCGATGATCTTCCGCGGAGGATGCATCATCCGCGCGGCGTTCCTGCAAAAAATCAAAGAAGCGTATGACCGCGATCCGGGGCTTGACAACCTGCTTCTTGATCCTTACTTCAAAAATATCGTTGAAGGCTATCAGGGCGCTCTCCGCAAAACGATTTCTCTTGCGGTTGAACAAGGAATTCCTGTACCTTGCTTCTCAAGCGCTCTCGCTTATTTTGACAGCTATCGCACTGCGACATTGCCGGCCAACCTGATTCAGGCGCAGCGCGACTACTTTGGCGCACATACGTATGAGCGTACAGATAAAGAAGGCATTTTCCACACTGAGTGGATGAAATAAGATGTAAAACCGCAAGCTGAAAAGCTTGCGGTTTTTTGATTTCGGAAGGATGCATGTTTAAGCGCTTCTGTGGAAACCTACTCAAAAGAGAGTTTCAATAAGGAGGAATTAACCCATGTATCCGAGTTTAGAGGGAAAAACGGTGGTTATTACAGGGGCGGGTACAGGTCTTGGAAAAGCGATGGCACTTCGCTTCGGTTCTGAAAAAGCCAATGTAGTGATCAATTACTTCAAGGAAGAAGAAAATCCTGAAGAGACGGTGAAGAAAATAGAAAACAGTGGAGCGCGCGCGATTGCCGTTCAAGGAGATGTCTCAAAAGAAGACAATGTAAAAGCGCTGATCAGACAGGCCGTTGACTCATTCGGTTCCGTTGATGTGATGGTGAACAACGCTGGGGTGGAAAATGAAGTACCTTCTGAGGATTTGTCTCTGGAAGACTGGAACCGCGTCATATCAACTAATTTGACAGGGATGTTCTTAGGATGCCGGGAAGCGATCGGCTATATGCTCGATCATAATATTAAAGGCTCGGTCATTAATATGTCGAGCGTCCATCAGCAAATCCCGTGGCCGCATTTTGTCCATTATGCGGCAAGCAAGGGCGGGGCAAAACTGCTGACGGAAACCCTTGCCCTTGAATATGCCCCGAAAGGAATTCGGGTAAATGCGATCGGACCCGGTGCGATCGATACGCCGATTAACGCCGAAAAATTCGCTGATCCCGAATTGAAAAAAGGCGTTGTTGAATTGATTCCGATCGGGTATATCGGAAAGCCGGAGGAAGTCGCGGCTTGCGCGGCCTGGCTCGCATCCGAAGAAGCGAGCTATGTGACGGGCCTGACGCTGTATGTGGACGGCGGAATGACGAAATACCCGGGATTCCAAGCTGGAAAAGGATGAAAAGAAGGCGGGGTGCCTTCTTTTCATCATAAGCCCAAAAAAATTTACATAAGATTAATAGAAAGCAAAAGTGCTGTTTACATAGCAATGATAGTGTAGGTTTGTCAACAAAAAGCGGTTATGGAGGGAGTACATAAGAATGGGTTTCTTACGCAACAGAATCGTCGGCATTACACTGGCAGGCGCAGTCGCTTTAGGATCAGCGGGAACAGGCAGTGCAGCAATGGAAACAGCGAAAAAGAAGGAACAACCAAAGGTGAAAAACGTGATCATGATGGTCATGGATGGAACAAGCTCTTCTGCAACAACATTGGCACGCTGGTATAAAGGCGAACCGCTCGCGATGGACCAGATTGTCAGCGGCGGTGTCCGGACGCATTCGGCAGAATCGGCGATCACTGATTCTGCACCTGCAGCAACTGCGATGGCAACGGGACGAAAATCAAATTCTTCCTATATTGGAGTGCTGCCTTCAAAGGTGAATACACCAGGTGTCGAGAAGGTCGGTAAAAAAGATCAATACCGGCCTGTGGCAAACGTGCTGGAAGGCGCCAAACAGAAGGGAAAAGCAACTGGCATTATTGCAACCTCTGAAATTCAGCATGCCACACCTGCCGGCTATTCCGGCCATCATAAGGACCGCAATAACTTTGAAGTGCTCGGTGAACAGCAGGTTTATCAAAACATGGACGTTGTCCTTGGCGGAGGAAAAGAATCGCTTCAGCCGGGGACAAAGGATAAAAGCCGCAAAGACGGTGAAGACCTTGTCAAAGTGCTCAAAGATAAAAAGTACGATTTTGTTGAAACGAAAGATCAGCTCCTCAAGTCAAAATCGAAAAAAATTTGGGGCGCATTCTCACAGCGCGATCTCGCGTATGACATGGACCGCCGTGCAACGCATCCAGAGCAGCCGACGATTGCGGAGATGACGAAAAAATCGATTCAGACGCTTTCTAAAGACAAGGACGGTTTCTTTTTATTCGTGGAAGGAAGCAAGCCTGACTGGGCAGCGCATCAAAACGATCCGATCGGCATGATCAGCGATGTATTGGCATTTGATAACGCGGTGAAAGAAGCGCTTGAATTCGCTAAAAAAGACAAACATACAATGGTTATTGCCGTCTCAGACCACGGCAACAGCGGCATCTCCATCGGCAACAGCAACACGACGAAAGGCTATGACACAACGCCGGTATCAGCCTATATCGATCCGCTGAAAAAGGCTAAAATGACGGTGGAAGGCGCAACCGGCAAATTAAAAGACGATTTATCGAATATCGAAGAAGCGGCAAAGCTTTACGGACTTGATGATTTAACGCCGGCAGAGAAGGAACAGCTGAAAAGCGTGAAAAACAAAAAAGAAGCGGCTTCATTATTCACCAAGCTGCTCAGCAACCGAGCCAACATCGGATTCACAACAGGCGGTCATACAGGTGAAGATGTCTTCCTGTATTCGTACGGTCCCGAAAAGCCGCAGGGCCTCGTCGATAACACCGGCATCGCTAAAACGATGGCAAAAGCAATGGGCTTCAACTTAGACAAATTAACAAACGAATTATTTATCGAAGCAAAACAGGCATTTAAAAAAGCCGGAGCCAGCGTAACGATCGATCAGAAAGATCCGGCTAATCCAGTTCTTGTCGCATCGCGCAAAAAAGGGAAAGCCGAAATGCCGGTGAACAAAAACCTCATCAGAATCAACGGAAAGGAATATGAATTAGACAGCGTGATTGTTGAAAGCAATGGATCCTTCTACGTGCCGAAGGAAGCAGTTCAGCTGTTCAAAAAATATGCCCGATAATTTGTTTGGCCCCCCTCTTGAAAGAAGAGGGGGTTTTTATTATTCAAAATAAATACATACATTTATTTTTAAATGTCTAGACATATAAAAATAAAAAGATATAATAATAGTTGTGTGAAAGCGCTTTTAATAAAGGAGGATATGACGATGAAAAAGATTTTACTTGCATGCAGTTCGGGTATGTCGACAAGTCTCCTTGTCACCAAGATGGAGGAATACGCGCATTCAATCGGTGACGAGGCAAAAATTTGGGCGGTCGGACAGGACCAGGCAAAAAAAGAGATGGCAGAGGCAAACGTCGTTCTCATCGGCCCGCAAATGAGCTTTTTAAAAGGCGAGCTGCAGAAAGAAGCAGAACAGTACGGTACTAAGGTTGATGTGATTGATATGATGGCTTACGGAATGGCAGACGGAAAGAAAGCTTATGAACAGGCGCTCAGCTTGATCGGAGATTGATGATGATGGGAAAATTAAAACTCGATGAATTAACAGGCGAACAAATTTGCTTTCAGCTCATTCTTCATAGCGGAAACGCCCGCAGCAAAGTCATTCAGTCCATCAGGGCATACCGCGCCGGCAGCGTTCAGAAAGCAGAGGAGCTGCTGCACCAGGCTGAAGCCGATTTGCAGCAGGCCCATGATATTCACTTTCAAATGATTCAAAAAGAAGCGGGCGGGGAAAAAAGTGAGTTCTCTTTGCTGCTCTTGCACGCGGAGGACCATTTGATGTCGACGCTCACGATGAAGGAACTTGTGTCCGAATTATTGGAATTATTCAAAGAGAAAAATCTATGATTCGCACTGTATGGCAAAATCGAAGGGGGATAAGAGACCATGTTTGAAAAATTGAGCAACCTCTTGGTGCCGATTGCCGGGAAGCTGAATAACAACCGGTATTTAGGCGTGCTGAGGGATGCGTTTATGCTGGCTTTTCCGCTCACCATTTTCGGATCGATCATTGTCGTTTTAACCAATTTGCCGTTTCTCAATAAAATGATGAGCAAATCGGCGCTTGAAACGTTCCAGTCGGCTTTAAGCATAGCGCCGAGTGCAACGATCAGCATTATGTCCGTTTTCGTCGTGTTCGGGATCGGGTATTATTTATCCAAAACTTATGAAGTCGAAGCGGTTTTTGGAGGAGTCGTCGCTTTGGCATCGTTCCTTCTGCTGACTCCGTTTGTATTAAACGGCGAAGGAGGGGAAGTGATTCCGAACGTCATCCCGATTGACAGGCTCGGTGCGAAAGGGATGTTCCTCGGAATGATTACCGCCTTTACATCCGCGGAGATTTTCAGATTTTTTGTCCAGAAAAACTATACAATCAAAATGCCCGCCGGCGTTCCACCTGCTGTAGCTAAATCTTTTGCCGCGCTGATTCCGGCGGTGATGACCTTGTCCGTCTACTTGGTCATCAATATCCTTGTGACCCAAGCGTTCAATACGAATATGCACGATTTAATTTACAATCTGGTACAGGCTCCGCTTGTCGGCCTTGGAAGCGGTATCATTCCGACCTTGATTGCTATATTTTTTACTCAGCTTCTCTGGTTTTTCGGACTCCATGGGCAAATTATCATCAACTCTGTTATGGATCCGATCTGGAATACGCTTTCGATCGAAAATTTGAATAGCTATACCGCAACAGGGGAAGTTCCGCATATTATCAATAAGCAGTTTATGGAAGTGTACACCGTCGGAATGGGCGGAACCGGGATGACACTGGCCGTGATTATTGCCATCCTGCTGTTTATGAAGAGCAAGCAAATGAAGCAGGTCGCAAAACTCGGAGCAGCGCCGGGGATTTTCAACGTAAATGAACCGATCATTTTCGGCCTGCCGATCGTCATGAACCCGCTCATTTTTATTCCGTGGGTGATCTCGCCGATGATCGTCACTTTAATTACGTATTTCGCAATGGCGTCCGGGCTTGTGCCGCCGCCGACCGGGGTCACGATTCCTTGGACTGTGCCGATTTTTATCAGCGGAATGATGGCGACCAATTCGCTTGCCGGTGGCATTCTACAGATTGTCAATTTAGCCGTTGTCTTTATGATCTGGTTCCCGTTTTTGAAATTCATCGACCGGATGAATATGAAAAAAGAGCAGGAAATCAATGCAGCGGAACAAGATCAGACAACGCTAGGACTTTAAAAGGAGATTGATGACATGTCAAAAACAGAACTGCAGCTAGAACAAATTCAATACCGTTTTCCAAAAGGCTTCTGGTGGGGGTCGGCGGCATCCGCGACTCAGACTGAAGGAGCGGCGGCTGAAGGAGGCAAAGGAAAGAACATTTGGGATCACTGGTACGAAAAAGAGCCGAACCGATTTTTTGACGGAGTAGGCCCTGAGAAGACTTCGCGTTTTTACGAGACTTACAGAGAAGATATTCAGCTGATGAAGGAGCTCGGCCACAACTCTTTTCGTTTCTCCATTTCGTGGGCCCGTCTGTTTCCTGAAGGAAAAGGGCGGTTGAACGAGGAAGGAGCTGCCTTTTATAACCAAGTCATCGATGAGCTGCTGGCAGCTGGGATCGAGCCTTTTGTCAACCTTTATCATTTTGATATGCCGCTTGCGCTCCAGCATATCGGCGGATGGGAAAACAGGCAAGTCGTCGATCACTTTGTTTCATACGCGGAAACGTGCTTCCGGCTGTACGGGGATCGTGTGAAAAAATGGTTTACCCACAATGAACCGATCGTTCCTGCTGAAGGCGGCTATTTATACGATTTTCATTATCCGAACATCATCGACTTTCAAAAGGCCGTCCAGGTCGCATACCATGAAATTCTTTCAAACGCCAAAGCGGTCGAAGCCTACCGCAGACTCGGAGGCGACGGCAAAATCGGCATCATTTTAAATTTAACGCCATCCTATCCGCGAAGCCAGCACCCGGCAGATGTGAGAGCTTCTGAAATAGCTGACGCTTTCTTTAACCGGTCGTTTCTTGATCCTGCCGTTAAGGGTGAGTTTCCGCAGCTTTTAACAGATATTTTAAAAGAAAAAGGCTATTTGCCTGTCATGGAAGAAGGAGACTTGGAGCTGATCAAAAATCACACTGTCGATCTGCTCGGCATCAATTATTATCAGCCGAGACGGGTGAAAGCGAAGGAGCACATGCCTCATCCGGACGCGCCTTTTATGCCGGAGCGTTTTTTTGACCATTATGAAATGCCCGGACGAAAAATGAACCGCCACCGCGGCTGGGAAATATACGAAAAAGGAATCTATGATATTTTAATGAATGTCAAAGAAAACTATGGAAATATTGAATGCTTTATTTCTGAGAACGGAATGGGTGTTGAAGGAGAAGAGCGTTTCCGTGGCGAAGACGGCATAATCCGCGATGACTACCGAATTGCGTTTATCGAAGAACACTTAAAATGGGTGCACAGAGCGATTCAGGAAGGAGCGAATGTCAAAGGTTATCACCTTTGGACATTCATGGACAACTGGTCATGGACGAACGCCTATAAAAACCGCTACGGATTTGTATCTGTCAACCTTGACAAAAACGGCGAACGAACGATTAAAAAAAGCGGATACTGGTTTAAGAAACTTGCCGAGAACAACGGTTTTTAAAAAGGACTCGGGCTAAAAGATGGTCTGTTGGGCCATCTTTTTATTTCTGCTTCAAAACCGATATAATGATAAGGAAGGTGTTACAAGCATACAGAATCCTTAGTAATGGTGGTTAAAACATGAGAAAATACGAATATATTTCAAACGAAATGAGGAGGCGGATTCAGGAAGAATACTATCCGATTGATCAGCCCATACCTGATGAGCTTTCTCTCGCCAAAGAATTTTCCTGCAGCAGAATGACGATGAAAAGAGCCCTCGATATTCTCGTGTCAGAAGGCATGCTGTACCGCAAGCGCGGACACGGCACCTTCATAGTAAAATCATCGATTCAGCAGCTTCCCGTCAGTGTGACAGACCGCGAAAACCTCGGGCTGACCAAGCTTCTCGCCAATAAACAAATCGAAAGCCGCATCATTCAATTTGATGTCGAATTCCCTTCAGATGAAGTGGCTAAGCAATTGTCAATCGAAAAGACCGTTCCGGTGTATCATATCATCAGGCTCAGAAAGGTTGAAGGCGAACCGTATGTCATTGAAGAAACGTATATGCCTTCGAATGTCATCTCTGAATTAAATGAAGACGTTCTTCACGGCTCCGTTTACCGGCACATCACCGAGACGCTGAAACTGACAATCGCCGGCTCGCACCGGAAGATCAGGGCGGATAAGTCGAATGCGCTCGACCGAGAGTACTTGGAATGCGCCCCTGACGATCCGGTTCTTGAAGTTGAACAGGTCGCTTTTTTAAATACGGGAGAACCGTTTGAATATTCTTTTGCAAGGCATCGCTACGACAAGTTTGTGTTTTCCAGCGTCCATGTTCGGAAATGAAAAACCTGCATAACCGCGGGTTTTTTGTTTTGTCATGCAATCTTCCAGCACGCTGTTCCTCCGAGGAGATCGTGGGCTACCACCGCTTTAGCGGACGGGAATTTCCGAGGCCGTGCGCATATTCAGAACCAGCTGCTCATAAAATTAACTAAATAATTAGAAATAAAACAATATATTGACAACTAATACATTTTTCGTGGTACGATAGGATTGTTATTTGTCCAACAAGCAAAGGGGGAGAATGAATGAAAAAGTGGAAAAGCTTATCATGGATTGTATTGCTACTGACGCTTGTCATGGGATTGGCAGCGTGCGGAAGCGGCAATGCATCAGGAAATAAGGACGGCGGATCTGCGTCAAAAGGATCAGAAAGCTACAGTCTGCTGACAGGGGGAACCGGCGGTACATATTATCCGCTCGGCGGTCAATTTGCAAACCTTTGGGAGGATGCAACAGGAGACAAATTTACGACGCAGACTACAGGTGCTTCTGCTGAAAACATGGCAACTCTGCAAAAAGGGGAAGCTGAGGTCGCTTTTTCTCAGACGGACATTGCCACTTATGCCATAGAAGGCAAAGAAATGTTTAAAGAAAAAATTGAAGGAATCAAGGCGATTGCCGCCCTGTATCCTGAAACTGTACAGATTGTAACAACAGAAAAAAGCGGAATCAATTCGATTGAAGATTTAAAAGGCAAAACGGTTTCCGTGGGTGCTGCGGGTGCAGGGGTCAACATTAATGCCAAGCAGATTTTGGAGGTTCACGGGATGTCTTTTGACGACATCAAACCGCAAAACCTGTCTTTTGAAGAGTCGACAGACGGCATTCAGTCAGGCGCGATCGATGCCGCCTTCATCACGGCTGGAACGCCTACCGGGGCTGTCGAAGGGCTTTCTGCGCAAAATAAAATAAAAATTTTAAATATTGAAAAAGATAAGCAGGAAAAGCTGATGGAAAAGTATCCGTTCTATGCTGAGGATACGATCAAAAAAGGCACCTACGGCATCGGGAGCGATATGAACACGGTCGCTGTCAAAGCGATGCTCGTCGCATCCGACAAGATGGATGAGGACACCGTCTATAAAATGACGAAAGCGCTGTTTGAAGCCGATAAAATCAATCATGCCAAAGGCGAATTTATCAAGCCTGAAACCGCGCTTGAAGGATTGGGCGATATTGAAATTCATCCTGGAGCGGCTAAATATTTCAAAGAAAAAGGGATAGAAAAATCGTAAAGCCGCAGGCAGATAAGCGATGAACAAGCCCGGACAATCGATAGACCGTTGCAATGAAACATCGGTCTATCGTTTTTCTATTCGGCAGGGGATTTGGAAAAATGGGGAAATTTAAAATTGTAAAACGGCTTGTGCCGGCGCTGATCATTGCCGCTTTTGCAACGGCATGCCTGATTCCTTATCAGACCGCTGTCGTGTTCGAGAAAGAGGACAGCGGCGAGATCATCGCTTTTCTTCCCCTCCAAAAGAAGAAAAGCTTTGATGTGATCTATACGCATTCCATCCATCGGACAGAAGTGATCGAATCGTATGTGTGGAAAAAAGGAATGATTCGGCAGACCGCTCTGACCTATCATGATCCGGCCGTCGGGATGCCCGCAAACGCGGAGCAAGGTGAAAGGCTCGTCATCAATAACGGTGTCTATACCATTTCGGATATGAAGAGGACCTTTCCGTTCATTGATATGCGGATCGGAAGGGTGAGGGCGAATCACAGGATCAAGTATTCAGGCGCTGAACATGAGTTAAAGCGGTACATCCGCCCCGGCACATGGACAAGGATGAGTGTCCGAAAACAAAATGTCTTGCAACAACTGAGGGGAGTGAAGATCAATGACTGAGCAGCTTTCGGAAAAAGATCAGCAGGAACTGCTGGAGAAATACGATCCTGAAGCGGGAACGAGAAAGCTCAAAGGGTTGACGGGGGTCATTGCATTTGTCGGCCTGCTCGCTTTTTCTTTGTTTCAATTATACACAGCCATTTTTGGCGTTTTTCCGGCTCAAATTCAAAGGTCGGTTCATTTAGGGTTTGCGCTCGGTCTGATTTTTTTATTGTTTCCGGCGACAAAAGGTTTACGGAAGACCGGCAAATTCAAAGTCGCCTGGTATGACGCAATCTTAGCCGTATTAGGAGCGGGCGTCGGCGCTTATTGGGTCGCCAATTATGAAACGATTGTAGGCGGGATCGGATTGATCACGGAAACGGACTTTTATGTCGGACTGTTGGCCGTCCTGCTCGTATTGGAAGCGACGAGACGTGCTGTCGGGTTGCCGATTACGATCATCGCCGGCCTGTTTCTTTTGTACGGCCTTTACGGCTCGTATCTGCCGGGCTTTTTGTCTCACAACGGCCTGACGCTGGAAAGGCTCGTTCAGACGATGTATTTTACGACGGAAGGAATTTTGGGCACGCCGCTCGCTGTGTCTTCGACATTCATCTTCCTGTTCATCCTGTTCGGTTCATTTCTTGTCAGAACCGGTGTGGGGCAGTATTTTAATGACCTTGCTGTGGCGATCGCCGGACGAAGCACTGGCGGACCGGCAAAAGTCGCGATTTTTTCAAGTGCGCTTCAGGGAACGATCAGCGGAAGCTCTGTCGCCAATGTCGTCACTTCCGGATCGTTTACGATTCCGATGATGAAAAAACTGGGCTATAAAAAAGAATTTGCCGGTGCAGTCGAAGCTTCCGCATCTACAGGCGGGCAGCTGATGCCTCCGATCATGGGAGCCGCCGCCTTTTTAATGGTTGAGTTCATCGGCGGAGGCATTACGTACTGGGATATCGCGAAAGCCGCGATGATCCCGGCTGTTTTGTACTTTACGGGCATCTGGATTATGACCCACTTTGAAGCGAAGCGCCTCGGCCTGCGCGGATTAACGAAAGAAGAAATGCCGAACCGCAAGGAAGTATTCAAAAAGATTTATTTGCTGCTTCCGATCGTTTCGGTCGTCTTTTTGTTAATGTCGGGCATCACGGTCATGCATGCCGCTTTGTATTCGATCGTTCTGGCGATCCTGGTCGGTTTGTTCAACAGGGAAACGCGAATGGGCGTTAAAGGGATTGTGCTGGCTCTCGCGGAAGGAGCGAGAATGGCGCTTTCCGTTGCGGCGGCAACGGCAGCTGCCGGCATCATCGTCGGAGTCGTCACAAAGACGGGTCTCGGCCTCAAACTTGCAAACGGCCTGCTCGATTTGGCAGGAGGCGCATTGCTGCCTTCGCTCTTTTTGACAATGATCGCCGCTCTTGTTCTCGGAATGGGATCGCCGACGACGGCAAACTATGTAATTACGTCAACGATTGCCGCACCAGCCTTGATTTTGCTGAATGTTCCTGATCTGTCGGCCCACTTGTTCGTGTTTTATTTCGGCATCGTAGCTGACATTACACCGCCCGTTGCTTTGGCCGCATTTGCCGCCGCCGGTGTTGCGGGAGGAGAGCCGATCAGAACGGGGATCAATTCAGCAAAGCTTGCGATTGCCGCTTTTATCATCCCGTATGTATTCGTCCTGTCTCCGGAGCTTCTCATGATTGACGCACATTGGTATGAAATTCTCTGGGTGATCTTTACCGCATTGTCCGGAATGATTGCCATCGGTGCGGGCATGATTGGATTCTGGATGAGAAAAGTGTTCTGGTTTGAAAGAATAATGGCGGCTGCCAGCGGTCTTCTGCTGATTTATCCGGAGGGCTATTCCGACATAATCGGTCTCGGCATATTCCTTCTGTTGTTCGTTCTTCAGCTGATGTGGAAGCGGGACAAAAGCCATCCAGAAGAAATGCAGGCCTTAAAAGCATAAATAAAAAAACAGCCTTCAATGTGAAGGCTGTTTTTTATTAAAGCGGCCACCAATGAAAGCCGTCTTTTGCGAGCAGGTCATCAGAAGCTTTCGGTCCCATAGAGCCCGCCTCATAGTTAGGGGAAAGGGTTTTGTTTTCCTCCCAGTTTTGAGAAATCGCATCAACAAAACTCCAGGAAAGCGCAACTTCATCCCAGTGGGCAAAGTTTGTCGCGTCTCCGTGCAAACAGTCCAAAATCAGCTTTTCATAAGCTTCAGGCGTGTTGATGCCGTCCCCGCAGTTATGGCAGTAGTCGAGCTTGATCGGCTGGGCAAAAGTGCCGCCTCCAAGCTTCCTTGCGTTTAAATGAAGGGTGATGCCTTCATCCGGTTGAATATGGATCACCAGCAGGTTAGGATGCATCGTGTTGCCGTTTCCGTAATAAAGATTCATCGGAATGTCTTTAAATTGGACGACAATCTGGGTTGATTTTTTCTGCATCCGTTTCCCTGTCCGGATGTAGAACGGCACACCGGCCCATCTGAAGTTGTCGATCAGCAGTTTGCCGGCAACGAACGTTTCCGTATTGGACTCTTTTGCTACATTTTGCTCATCGCGATAAGCCGGAACCTGTTTTTCGTCAACGACACCCGCGTCATACTGGCCGCGCACAAAAAACTGATCGACTTCGTCTTTTCGAATCGGACGAAGGGCTCTGAGCACCTTCACTTTTTCGCTGCGGATCTCTTCCGTGTTCAGCTTGATCGGCGGTTCCATCGCAAGCAGCGCCACCATTTGAAGAATGTGGTTTTGAACCATGTCTCGAAGCGCACCGGATTTTTCATAATATCTCGCTCTGTCTTCCACACCCAAATCTTCACTTGACGTGATTTGAATGTTCGAGATGTATCTGTTTGTCCAAAGCGGCTCAAAAATCGCGTTGGCAAAGCGGATGACTTCGATGTTCTGCACCATTTGCTTTCCTAGATAATGGTCAATCCGATAGATTTGATCTTCTGTAAAGGCTTCACGAATTTCCTGATTCAAGGATTTTGCGCTCGGCAGATCATGTCCGAAAGGCTTCTCGATCACGAGCCTTGACCAGCCTGTTGTTGAAGTGACACCCTCTGATTTTAGGAACTTTGCAATCGTTCCGAAGAATTCAGGAGCCATCGCTAAGTAAAACATCCGGTTATTCGGAATATCATATGTACTTTCCAGCTTCTCTAAAAGTTCGTTCAATTCCCGGTATGAGCCGGAATTTGTAACATCAAAAGGATGATAGTAGAAGTGAGATGTAAACTCGTCTACATCCTTTTCGTTTAACGGAAACTTCGAAACCGATTGCTGTACGGTACTGCGAAAGTCTTCATTTGTCCAAGGGCGTCTGCCGACTCCGACAACCGCGAATTCATTCCCGATTTGTCCGTTTTCGTAGAGCCTGTGGATAGAAGGATATAGTTTTCGTTTTGCCAAATCCCCTGTTGCGCCAAATATTACGATAACTGCTTTTGGTTCCATTTGATCTTTTTTCAATTAAACGTACCTCACTTTATTCGAAGCTAAGTTTATTTTCTTCATTTTAAAGCTAATAATCCCTTAAAGCAAACATTTGAGATCGAATCGTATGAAAAGTTTACTGAAAACGGGCAGGGTATTTAGTTGCATAGCATGGCGTGAAGCCGGCGTTTCTTTTTTCTCAGACTTCCTGTATGCTTGTGATAGATGAAGTTTTTAGCAGGAGGAAAGGATATTGGAGTTATTATTTTTAGGAACGGGAGCAGGCATCCCCGCAAAAACGAGGAATGTCACATCCGTTGCATTGAAGCTTTTAGAAGAAAGGCGGTCTGTTTGGCTGTTTGACTGCGGGGAGGCCACACAGCATCAAATTTTACATACATCGATCAAGCCCAGAAAAATTGAAAAGATTTTTATTACCCATCTTCACGGCGATCATGTATACGGGCTTCCGGGTCTTGTCAGCAGCCGCTCTTTCCAGGGAGGAGAAGGTCCGCTGACCGTGTACGGACCGCAAGGAATCAAAACGTTTCTTGAAACGGCGCTTGACGTATCGGGGACGCATGTCACATATCCGCTTGTGATTAAGGAGATTGAAGAAGGGACAGTCTTTGAAGATGACCAGTTTATCGTGACGGCGAGAAGCGTATCTCACGGCATCCCCGCTTTTGGATACCGCGTGCAGGAAAAAGATGTTCCAGGCGCACTTGACGCCGAAGCGCTGAAACAGACTGGAGTCTCGCCTGGCCCTGTTTATCAAAAGCTGAAAAACGGGGAGACTGTCACATTGGAAGATGGCCGGAAGATTCGCGGTGCAGACTTTATCGGACCGCCGAAAAAAGGGCGGATTGTCGCTTTTTCCGGAGATACGAGGCCATGCGAGAATGTGAAGAAGCTTGCCGAAAAAGCCGATGTCCTCATCCATGAAGCAACATTTGCGAAAGGCGACAGGGAGCTTGCCGGAGACTATTATCACAGCACTTCAGAACAAGCGGCGGAAACAGCGCGGGAGGCCTGCGCAAAAGAACTGATTTTAACCCATATCAGTGCAAGATACCAGGGGGAAAACGTGCTTGAACTGGTCAATGAAGCGAAAGCGATCTTTCCTGATACCGTGGCAGCTTTTGACTTTTATGAGCATGAGATCAAAAGAACTTAATTGGCATTCGAAGCTTCTTTGTTCCGGCAATGCGGGACGGGAAGCTTTTTTTGTTGACACGGTTTTAAAATGGTGTATAATAAAGCGTAATCATTACGTTTTGATAAGGAGGACAACATGAGAGTCAAAATTACATTGGCGTGTACTGAAACGGGGGACCGCAATTATATTACGACAAAAAACAAACGTACAAATCCGGATCGCCTGGAATTGAAAAAATATTCTCCGCGTCTGAAAAGGCACACGATACACCGAGAAACAAAATAACAAAAAACCAGCAGAATGTCTGCTGGTTTTTTTGTTTAATTGGCGGCTTGATAAGCGTATGTTTGCTGCTGTGCGGCATACCACACATCATAGATCGCAAGCTGGACGATGTGGGGCTCATCATGATGGATCAAATGCGAACTGTTTTTCGCTTGAATCCAGCCGCTTTGATGCGAAAGAGACAGCAGTCTGCTGTGAAGCTTCAGCCACTCGTGATGAGCCTGTTTCGCCGCCTCCGTTCTTTTTCCAGCCGAAAGGACGAGCAAAGGAACCGAACCGAGGTGTTTCTTTTCCTGCTTCAGAATGTCCAGGCTTTGTTGGAAGTCCTCATGGGACCCTTCGATCGAAAACTGTTTGCTGTAGTCTTCTTTTAATGTTTCCGGAAGAAGAGGCAGCACTGTTTCCTCCTGATCTTCACAAGCGGGATCAAGCAGCACCATGCCGATGACTTCATCGCTGTACCGGCTTGCAAACAACCTTGCAATGACGGCGCCGAACGAATGGGCAACAAACAGGTATGGCGGTTTGACGCCTGCTGCTGCAAGCAGAGCTTTTAGTTCCTTCACCATCTGATCCGCTGTTCTTTTGCTGCTGCTCGGCCCGCTGTTGCCAAGGCCTGCACGGTCGTATGCAAACAAGCCGAGATCTTCGTCTATATCGGGTAAAATGGGCTGCCAAGTCTTTGAAGAAGAACCGTAGTCCGCTTCAAAAATAATGGTTGCGTTCTTTTTTCCTTTTCTCTGCTTTGTGTAAAACATGCATCCTTCAACTGTATATATTCTTTCCGTTATGGTCATAGAGGTCATCCTCTCTCTGTATATGGTGTTCTATTAGGAAAGACGCACGAACAAGGATGTTCGTTTCTCACGAGTTTGAAAAAAAGAAATATCCCGCCTTGAGGCGGGATATCAGCAACTTACCAGGCTCTGTCGTACTGAACAGGTCCTTCAATTTTTGTGTTCAGCTGTTTGGCAGCGGTTTTCGGCCAGTATGGATCTCTCAGCAGCTCTCGCGCAACGAAAATGAGATCTGCGCGTCCATTTTGGAGGATTTCCTCAGCTTGAAGGCCGCTTGTGATCAACCCGACTGCACCTGTCTGGATTTCGGCTTGGGCGCGAATTGTATCGGCGAAGCCGACTTGATAGCCCGGGAAGACGTTGATGTCGGCAGGCACGACTGCACCGGAGCTGACATCGATCAAATCAACGCCCTGTTCTTTCATCCATTTGGCGAAACCGACATAATCGGCGACATCAAGGCCTTTTGTTTTGTAGTCTGAAGCTGAAACGCGTACGAACAATGGTCCGTCCCAGACTTCTTTTACAGCGTCGATGACTTCGCGAAGCAGCCTGTAGCGGTTTTCCGGTGATCCGCCATATTCATCCTCGCGTTTGTTGGAAAGCGGTGATAAAAATTCGTTGATCAAATATCCGTGGGCCCCATGAATCTCAATGATGTCAAAGCCGGCGGCTTTCGCGCGTTCAGCTCCTTTTTTGAAAGCCTGAACGGTTTCTTTTATGTCTTCTTTTGTCATTTCAACAGGTGTTCGCGAATTTTCGTCGAAAGGAAGAGCTGAAGGCCCGTAGATTGTACCTTCGACCTCGGCTTTTCTTCCGGCGTGTGCCAGCTGAATCGCCGTTTTGCTGCCGTACGGCTTGATTTGTGACGTTAATGCGGCAAGTCCGTCAATATGCGCGTCATCCCATATACCAAGATCCTGATCGGAGATTCTGCCCTCTGGGGTGACGGCGGTAGCTTCTACCATGATCAGTCCGACTTGTCCGACGGCGCGGGAGATGTAGTGGGTCATGTGGAACGGCTGCACTTTTCCATCCTTTTCATGGGAGGAATACATGCACATCGGCGACATGACAATCCGGTTTTTTAGTGTAACTCCTTTTAAACTCCATGGTGTGAACAGTTTTCGATTACTCAAATTTTTTCGCCTCCCGTAAGTTTTCGCCTCGATTATACCAATTCTGCCCATTCACGTCATATAAACTGCTCAAGTCATTTCCATATGTAAGAATGTTCAGTACAATAAAGTTGTTCACATTCTATTTTTTACTAAATACGATATTTGCATACACCTGCGGAAAACAGCGAAAGAGGGGGTTTGCTTTGTGAAGTGGCAGACAGTGGAAGAACTGAAACAGCTGCTCATTTCTCTAGTTCAATACGAAAGCATCTCAGACACGGCCGGAGAAGTGGCGCTTGCGAAGTATATGCATGATTTATTAAAAGACCGTTCGTACTTTCAAAAGAATCCTGAGTATTTAAAGCTTCACCCGATGGAAGACGGGCGTTATTTTCTAACCGCCCTCGTCAAAAAGGAAGAGAAATCAAATACGGTGCTCCTCTTGAGCCATTTTGACGTGGTCGATACGGCAGACTACGGCGAATTCAAACATACGGCATGCAAAGTCCCAGAACTCATGGATGTATTAAATGATAAAAAAGAACTTTTGCCTGAACGGGTCAGAAGTGACTTGGAAAGCGGCGAGTGGCTGTTTGGAAGGGGAAGCATGGACATGAAAGCGGGTCTTGCTGTTCAATTTTCGATGCTGGAACGGGCGATGAACGGAGAATTTGACGGAAACCTTCTATTAATTACGGTTCCGGACGAAGAAGTCAACTCACAGGGGATGCTTGAAGCTGTACCCGCACTGAAAGCTTTAGAAGAGGAATTTGGCCTTCATTATACATCATGCTTAAATTGTGAGCCGATGTTTGAAAAGCATCCGGGAGATCAGAAGCAATACGTCTATTCAGGCAGCATCGGCAAAGCGCTTGCCGGATTTTTCTGCAAAGGGATTGAGACGCATGTCGGCGAGCCGTTTGCAGGGGTGAATGCGAATTTAATGGTGTCCGAAATCAACAGGCTGCTCGAATTAAACGTTGACTATTGCGAAGAAGCGGATGGAGAAGTGACGCCTCCCCCGGCCAATCTGATGCAAAAAGATTTGAAGGAAGCGTACTCGGTTCAGACTCCTCACGCAGCGGTGTCGCTCTTTAATGTGCTGATGATGGAGCGTTCCGCCGCCGAGCTCCATCACATGCTGCTTGACACAGCCAAGGAAGCGGCCGCCAATATTCAAACAAATATTGAGCGTAAAACGGCCGAATATCAGCGATTTGAAGCATTCACGCCAATGAATCCGACCGTTTCCGTGCTGACGTTTGAGGAGCTGTGGAACAAAGCAAAGGAAAAGGCCGGGAAGTCCGAGGCGGAGCGCATACTCAACTTTGCATTTGCCAACAGGGGGAAGCTTGGAGACCGCGATTTTTCAACGAAAATCGTGTCTGAATTGGCTTCGCTCTGCAAAGAAGATGCTCCGATGATCGTTCTGTTTTACAGTCCGCCGTTTTATCCGGCTGTTTCTTCAAAGGACGATCCTTTGATCCGAAAGGTGATAAAAGATGTGAAACAGTATGCGGCCGACAGGTACGGTATTGAATTTACAGAAGTCCAATATTTTCCCGGCCTGTCCGATTTAAGCTACCTTCAGCTGCAAAAGCAGTCTGTCGATGCGTTCACATCCAATATGCCGCTGTTTCAACACGGCTATTCATTGCCTAAAGGACGAGAAAACGCACTGTTTGTGCCGGTCATCAATATCGGGCCGGCCGGCAAAGACCCTCATAAATGGACGGAACGCCTCCATGTGCCGTTTTCATTCGGAAAGCTGCCCGATATCCTCCGGCTGGCGATACACAAGCTTCTCTGAGTATACGGACGGGGCCGCTTGGGGAAAAATCGGGAACAAGCGATACGCTGTCTCCCGGTTTTTTTAAATTTTGGCCGCAAACATATCCCTGATTTCCGCAGAACGATTCGCCGCTTCTTTGACGCAGGATATGACGATCTGTTCGAATTGATGGTCGTCAAGCACCCGAAGGCCCGCTTCTGTTGTCCCTCCGGCGCTTGTAATCTCTTTTCTCATGACAGAAGGGTTCCTGCCGGTTTCAAGCATTTGAGCCGCACCTGACATCATATCGATAATCAGCTGTTTCGCCGTTTCTTCAGGAAGTCCCAATTCCGCAGCTGACGCCTGCAGGGCTTCGACAAATCGATAAACAAAAGCGGGGCCGCTTCCGGCTACTGCTGTCACCGCATCAAGGGCAGATTCCTCAACGATTGCAACGCTTCCGACTGTCGCAAAGAGGTCAGCTGCTTCCCGCATCTGCTCTTTCGTCACGAGCGGGCTTGCCGCAAAGGCTGTGGCTGATTTTTGAATGGAGGCCGATGTATTCGGCATGGCCCTTACAACTGGCAGATCAAGCCCGGCGTAGTGCTGGATCGTGCGAATCGGAATGCCTGCAAGGACTGAAATCAGCAGCTGATCTTTTCGCAAATAGGGGCGGAGTGCGGCCATTCCGGCCGCCGCGTCCTTCGGCTTCATCGCCAAAACGAGTGTATCCGAACGGGCGGCGACTTTTGCCGTATCGGCTTCTCCGCACACCCCGTATGTCTCGCTTAACTCACGAAGTCTGGCCGTATTCGACTGATTCGTAACGAATATCGCTTCCGGCTCCATCGCACCGCTTTTGACAAGCCCCTTAATCATCGCTTCAGCCATCGAACCGGCTCCGATAAATCCCATTCGTTTCATTATGAATTCCTCCTTCTAAAAAACAAAAAAACCTTTCCGTCTTCACAAAGGACGAAAAGGTTTCGCGGTACCACCTTCATTAGCATATACATGCTCAGCTCTTGCCCCGTAACGCGGGATACGTTTAGGTTTGCCTAAGCGCTCTGAGGGCAGGTTCAACATGCAAGCGGGCTGTGAAATCTTTCAGCCGTGGATTTCACTCTCTTTCACCATTGCTTGTTTACTATTCCTCTTCATTGCGTCTTCAATCATTTACCTGCATATATTTGTTGTTCATTATGCTATGAGGAATGATGAAATGTCAACAGGCATTTGAAGCAAAAATGACATGCGCGGGAGAAAAAGGTAAAATATGATCAACATCAATTCGCAGGATGAGGAGAATCAAACGATGAAAGACGCAAGAATCATTCCTATTTCACTGCCGACTCCGTTTGCAGTCGGAGACGTCAACATTTATTTGGTCAGAGGCGAGGCGCTGACTCTGGTCGATGCCGGGCCCAACACAAAGGAGGCGGCCGCCGTTTTGAAGAAAGAGCTGGCCGGCCAGGGACTGTCATTAAACGATATTGACCAGGTCGTTCTGACCCATCATCACGCTGATCACGCCGGACTGCTGGACGAATTCCCCGCAGGGGTCAACATCATCGGCCATCCGTTCAATGAACCGTATATCAGCCAAAATCCCGATTTTATTGAAAAACAAAAGGCCTTTTTTACATACCTGTATCAGCGATTCGGCGTTCCCGGCGATATGAAGCCGCCGGGGCTTACGGTAAAAGCGTCGTACCGGTTTTCCTGTAATCGGACTTTGACAGAGACCGTTTCAGAAGGCGAGCAAATTGACGGGCTTGAAGGGTGGAGGGTTCTTGAGACGCCCGGACACGCCGCTTCACATATTGTCCTTTATCATGAGGAGCTTGGAAGCATGCTCGGAGGAGACTTGCTGTTAAAGCCGTCTTCTTCAAATCCGCTTCTTGAAGTGCCGCAAAAAGGAGAAAGGCGCCCGACTCCGCTGCTGGACTATTTGAAATCGCTCGGCAGGCTGCGGGAGCTTCCGCTCAACATTATTTATCCCGGCCACGGGGAGGACATCACAAAAGTGAATGAGCTTGTCGCCAAAAGGCTGGAAAAGCAGCGAAACAGAGCCGAAGAGGTGTACCGCATCCTTACTGAAAAACCGCATTCACCTTATCAGATATGTCAAAAACTGTTCCCTGCAGTCTATGAAAAAGAGCTGTTCTTAACGATGTCAGAAACGATTGGGCAGCTTGACGATTTGGAATCCCAAGGGAGGATCGGAGCAGAAACGGCCGATGGAATCGAGTACTATTACGCAAAGTAGGTGACGAACATGCAGCAAAAGTTGAAAGAGCAAAACGTGATGATTACAGGGGCTTCAGGAGGACTTGGGGAACGGATCGCATACCATGCCGCCAAGGAAGGAGCCGAGGTCATTCTGGCTGCGCGCAGAAAAGACCGCCTCATGGCTTTGAAGCAAAACATCGCCGATGAAACCGGTGCAAAATGCCGCATAATCGCATTGGACGTCAGCCGGACGGATGACATAAAAGCGGCGTTTCAAGAGGCCGGTCCGGTTGATATTCTTGTGAACAACGCGGGATTCGGTATTTTCGAAAACGCGCTTGACGCTTCCCTTGAAGATATGAAAGCGATGTTTGAGGTCAACGTATTCGGTCTGATCGCCTGCACGAAAATGGCACTCCCGCATATGATCAGGCAAGACAAAGGCCATATTATCAACATCGCCTCGCAAGCGGGCAAATTAGCGACGCCCAAGTCAAGCCTTTATGCGGCAACAAAGCATGCTGTGCTCGGGTATTCAAACAGCTTGAGAATGGAGCTTGCCGAAACGGGGGTCAACGTGACAACGGTCAATCCTGGACCGATTCAAACCGACTTTTTTAAGACGGCCGATAAAAGAGGGGATTATGTCAAAAGCGTCGAGAGATGGATGCTTGATCCGGATCAGGTTGCTAAGAAAGTCGTCTCGGCAATGATGACGAACAAGCGAGAAATTAATCTTCCAGGCTGGATGAACGGCGTCAGCAAACTCTATCAGCTCTTCCCAGCCCTGGTTGAACGAGCAGGCCGGAGCGCTTTCTATAAAAAATGATCGTCTCTGAAAGGAACGGAATCGTCCGTTTCTTTTTTATTTGCATTTTTTTAGATGATCTCCTGTCAGAGAGGCTCAAAATATCATATAAAGACAGGGAGACTTTGTCCCTCTTCAAACCGCTGCACCGAACCTGTGCTTCCTTCTATAGGCTTTGCTTGATCTGAAGGCACCTGTCCCGTCTGAGGCAATCGATATAAAAATACTGTATGCCGAAAGATTCCGTGCTTCCGGGAACACGCGCCGGCCGCTGATGAAAAATAAGGTAAAGGTCGCTTTCGTTATGCTGTTCTTCTTATATAAAATGGCAACTGGGTGACGAAAAGGAGTAATATTTTACCATTTATTGAAATTCTCTCATCCCGGCCGAAACATGATATCACGTGATACTCGAAAACAAAATACACGATAAAAGGAGTTTCTTAACGGTGCAGGAAGAATGGAACCCATTGATGAAAAATCGTTGCATCATCTGGTTAGTCACGGGGATTTGCTTAACGGTCATCTTTCAATTTCCGCTGCAGAGCGTCGCTTCATCTGCAGACAAATACGCCAATTTTGCCGAGCTTGCCGAACATGAAACAGAAGGAGAAGATTATCAAATCGAATATACAGACATGGGCACCGAACTGCTGATTCTTTCGCCGCACGGCGGAGGAATCGAAGGAGGTGTCAGTGAACTTGTCCGCGCCTTCAGCGCCGATTATTCCACTTACTTATTCGAAGGAATCAAACCCTCGCAAAACTGGGATCTTCACATCACAAGCAATCATTTTGATGAACCGCAGGCCGTCAAAGCGGTCAAAGAGCACAACTATACGCTGGCTTTTCATGGATATCATGACATCGTTGAACATACGCTTGTAGGAGGAACGGATACCGGAGGGGCGAAAGCGATTGTCAGAGCGCTGCACAACCAAGGTTTTTCAGCGGAGCTGGTCAGCCCAAGCCACCGGCTTGCAGGGGGAAATCCCGAAAATATCAATAATCAATGCAAAACAGGTCAAAGCATTCAATTGGAAATCAGCACGCCTCAACGAGAGGCTTTTTTTTCGGAGTTCGGCCTGTGGACGCGGGCAAGTTCTAAAAATGAGACGTTCCAAACGTATGTCTCAGCTGTTAAAGAAGTTTTGGAAACGCGGTATAAATAAGATTGTATATTTGGGTCACATTAAAACTAAAGACATTTAAGAGGGTGAGTATGTTGATCTATATATACAACTGTTACGGCGGCACTCATTCTTCTGCACTTGCCGCCGCTTATCATCTGAAAAAGCTCCCATTCAGCAGAAAACCGTCGAAAAACGAAATTTTAAGCACCGACTGTTTTAATCAATTAAGTCCGAAGGAAATGGGAAAATTAATCTTTCACGGTCTTGATGAAGAAGGCCACCAGGTGTACACGATCGGCAGAGGATCATCAAAAGCGGTCATTCCAGCCATGCTGGGCGTTTTTGAGCTGTTTGAAAAAAACGGAAAACTGCAGGAAAAAGTCGTTTTTTCAAACACGTCTCCGACTGTGCCCATTGCGATGACATTCGGCGGTTTATTTTCAAGAAGGCTGAAAATCGATCCGATCGGGGTTCCTTTGCTGGTGCTCGGAGCGCAGCAGGCATACAAAGACATCATCAAACTGGTGCAGCAAACAAAAGACCGTTCAAAAACGACTTCTTCGGTGATCGAAGTGCTGGATAACAATTTCATAAAAAAATGAACATCTAAACAGCTTCCAGTATGATGAGTCTTTCGGCTTCCATATTGGAAGCGTTTTTTATTTTTTAAATATAGTAATTGTTTTTTAAAAAGGACATTTTCTAAAAAATTGAATATAAGATAGAGGATATTGTTGAAATAGGACGAATCTATAACCTTAGAATTACTTTTCATAAATTTACTTCTTTGTAAATTTGAAGGGTAGAGATCAAGGATTTCCCTTCCACTTTGCTAGAGAATACTATCTGAAAGAAGAAACGGGGGGTTAAAAAGACGGCTGCAATCGTTATGAGAAGCAGCGATTTTATATTGGGAAATTCAATCTGTGACACTTTAAATGATAGAAGTGTAGTTTTGAAAATGAAAATCAGCGTGATAAGAGACGGAAAATTAGAATGATGTTATTTTTTCAGAATAACAAATGGAGCCGTCTGTCTCAATACAAATTAGGAGGCGCCTATGAAAAAAATGTTTTCTATTTTTCAAAATAAAAATTATGCGCTACTGTTCTTCGCATCCTTTACCTCACAAATGGGAGGGATCATCGGACTCACTGCCCTCTTGTTTTACCTGCTAGACCGTTTTTCCAATCAGCCTGCATATGCCACAATGACCGAGCTGATGCTGTCATTGCCTACATTGGCTGTATTTTTCCTCGTCGGTGTTTTCGCGGATAAGTTTGACCGGCAGAAAATCGCCAAAAACTGCGATTGGATCTGTATGGGACTATCGATTGTATTACTGCTGTCTCTCTATCTTGAATGGATGCCGTTTACATTTGCCGTTCTTTTTTTAAGAAATGCCGTTAAAAGTTTTTTCACCCCTGCCCAAACTTCTCTTATTCAAGGAATATTATCTGAAAACGAATATTCGCTGGCCGTCGGATTGAATCAAATGGTAGCCAGTTTATTTATGCTGTTCGGAAACGGGCTTGGCGTATTTTGTTATTGGACGCTTGGAGTTGAAGGAGCCGTTATGGTTGATGCAGCCAGCTTCGCACTGAGCGGGCTTTTAATTCAAGCCTGCCGGATTTCCGATGCCGTCCGCATGCCAAATGGAAAACATTCCATTAGACAGCTGAATATCGCTGGTATATGGAAAGATTTCACACTTGGTTTTACTTATATTCTCAACCATAAATTGCTGCTTGCCCTCGTGTCCGGATTCGTCCTTTTCGGAGTTGTCAATGGGGGGCTCTCGGTCATGCAGGTGTTTATATTAAAATACAAGCTTGCACCTGGAAACTATGAAGAGATGTCGATTGTACTCGGCATTGTTTTCGGTGCGGGGTTTTTGGCGGGGAGCATCGCCGCATCCTTGCTTTCTCAAAAATTGAAGCTTTATCAACTTTTGATCCTAGCGCTGATTGTTTGCGGATGTGCCACGATTTCCGGCTCCCTGGTTAAAAGTTTGTGGCTGTATATGGTCTGCTCCTGCTTTATCGCGGTTTCGCTTCCAAGCATCAACGTTGCCATCGGAGGGTGGATACCAAACATCGTCAATCCGAAAATGATGGGTAGGGTGCAGGGGTGGATTCATCCGCTTATGATGCTCTCACAGTCGCTGACCCTTCTGTTTATTGCGTGGCTTTACCCGGCATGGATCGCGCTTGAAAGCCTGTATTGGCTAGTCGGGGGAAGCCTGATTGCTGTTGGCGTTTTCTACATGATTATCCTTCCGAAGTTTTTAGCGCTGAATCGGACGGCTGACGTATCTGTCGATTAACGGCTTATTCACCAAAAAATATCTACAACGAAAGGGAATGATAGAAATGAAATTATTTTGCCTGCCTTACGCCGGCGGATCCGAATCTGCATTTTATTCCTGGAAAGGCCATATGCAGCCCGACATTGAGATTTGTCCGATTCAGCTGAAGGGAAGGGGCCGGCGTTTCAACGAGCCTTGTTACGAAAGCCTTGAAGAAGCAGTTCAAGACATTTTTGAGCAGGTTCAAGCTGAACGAAAAGGTGACGACTACGCTCTTTTTGGGCACAGCATGGGAAGCCTTTTGGCATATGAACTTTACTATCAAATGAGCGGGGCGGGAGCTGAAAAACCGGTTCACATTTTTTTCTCGGGCTATAAAGCGCCAAACAGGATCAGAAAGAAAGAAAAACTGCATACCTTGCCCAATCCTATTTTTAAGAAAAAAATTGTCGAGCTCGGGGGAACACCTGAGGAGCTCATCAATCATGAAGAGCTATTTGAATTGTTTATCCCCATTCTCAAAAGCGACTTTAAAATGGTAGAAAACTATATCTATCAAGAAAGAAACAGCAAAATAGATTGCGACATTACCGTTCTCAACGGAAAAGAAGACGCTATGAGCAAGGAAGATGTATCCGATTGGAAACATCATACTTCAGGACACTTTACAGCCTACTACTTTGAGGGGAATCATTTCTTTTTGCACCATCACGTTGAAAAGATCACCGGCATCATCAATCATTCATTGACAGCCAGCCGGACGTTTTAACCTACGATTTCGGCGAGATTCAAGCCCGGGCCTAATCTATTTTTCCTTCCTCCGCAGCTTCGAAAATTACTTTTATTATAATCGGAACAGTGTTTTTTAGGTCTTTTGATCTGGTTGCTGTTTATCTTGTCTCATAAATACGTGTATCGACAATGTAAAATATAAAATATCCAATTCATAAAAAATTAACCATTATTAAACAATATTCCCATGGAAAATAATGATTATTTTTGATAATCTGTTTTCACAAGACGGAGGTTCAATAAAAAATCGGTAAAAGAGCAACTACAGACCAATATTATGGTGAATATTTTATCAAAAAGGAGAATTTTTATATGGTTGCTAAACATTCATTAGAAAATGGGGTATTTCACAAAATGACAGAGAATGAAAAAGAACTGATCCTACATTTTAACAACACAAAGACCGATTATCCAAAAAACAAGACGCTTCATGAGCTTTTTGAGGAACAGGCCATGAAGACGCCTGACCAGACGGCTCTTGTGTTCGGTGCTCAGCGCATGACCTACAGAGAGCTGAATGAAAAAGCAAACCAAACTGCGAGACTTCTCAGGGAAAAAGGGATCGACAGAGGCTCGATTGCCGCGATGATCGCGGAGCGCTCCTTTGAAATGATCATCGGCATCATTGGCATTTTAAAAGCGGGAGGTGCGTATCTGCCGATCGACCCTGAAACGCCGAAAGACAGAATGGCCTTCATGCTCAGCGACACGAAAGCCGCGGTGCTGCTAACGCAAGGAAAAGCGGCAGACGGAATCGATTGTGAGGCTGACATCGTTCAGCTGGACAAAAAGGCTTCAGACGGATTCAGTAAAGAACCGCTCAGTTCTGTCAATGATTCCGGCGATACCGCCTATATTATCTACACATCAGGTTCCACGGGAACGCCAAAAGGCGTCGTCACCCCGCACTACAGTGTCATAAGGGTCGTTCAAAATACCAATTATATCGATATCACAGAAGACGACGTGATCCTCCAGCTGTCCAATTATTCGTTTGACGGATCAGTGTTCGACATCTTCGGCGCTTTATTAAACGGAGCGTCGCTGGTCATGATTGAGAAGGAAGCGTTATTGAACATCAATAGACTTGGAAGCGCTATCAATGAGGAGAAGGTCAGCGTGATGTTCATTACGACGGCACTGTTCAACATGATTGCAGATATTCATGTCGACTGTCTGTCGAATTTACGAAAAATCCTCTTCGGCGGGGAGAGAGCGTCGATTCCGCATGTGAGAAAAGTGCTGAATCATGTCGGCCGGGATAAATTGATTCATGTTTACGGCCCGACGGAAAGCACGGTATATGCGACATATTATTTCATCAATGAAATAGATGAAAAAGCCGATACAATCCCGATCGGCAGCCCGCTGGCGAATACGTCAGTCTTGATCATGGATGAAGCCGGCAAGCTCGTGCCGATCGGGGTTCCCGGAGAGCTGTGCATCGCAGGCGACGGTTTAAGCAAAGGATATTTAAACCGCGAGGAACTGACGGCGGAAAAATTCATCCCGCATCCGTTTATGCCGGGAGAAAGGCTGTACAAAACAGGTGATTTAGCGAAATGGCTGCCTGACGGCAACATCGAATTCATCGGCCGAATCGACCACCAGGTGAAAATCCGCGGTTTCAGGATCGAACTCGGCGAAATCGAAAGCCGGCTGGAGATGCATGAAGACATCAATGAGACGATCGTCATCGTCCGGGAAGACGAAGAAAGCCGCCCGTACATTTGCGCCTATATCACGGCAAATCATGAGATTTCCCTTGATGAGCTGAAAGGATTTTTAGGTGAAAGGCTTCCGGACTACATGATCCCCGCATATTTTGTCAAATTGGACAAGCTGCCCCTCACCAAAAACGGGAAAGTGGACAGAAAAGCCCTGCCTGAGCCGGACAGAACGGCGGGGGCGGAAAACGAATATGAAGCGCCGCGAAATGAAACGGAAGAAAAGCTGGCAGCTGTTTGGCAGGATGTTTTGCACGTTGAAAAAGCGGGCATTCATGATCATTTTGCACAAATGGGCGGACATTCATTGCATGCGATGGAGCTCATCGCCAAAATAAAGGAAAAAATGAATGTTGAAATTCCGCTGCATCAGCTATTTAAGCTTGCGACCATAAAGGAATTGAGCGCTTTTATCGAAGCTAATCAACAAGAAGACAAGGGAGACGGCTTCGTGACAAGGGCTGCCGATCCGGAAAATATCCATGAAACATTCCCGCTTACAGGCATTCAGCTGGCTTATTTAGTTGGAAGAGATGAGTCGTTCGAAATCGGCGGAGTCGCTACGAATTTAACTGTCGAATTTGAAGCTGATGTCGATTTGAATCGATTTCAGCTGACACTGCAAAAATTGATTGACAGGCATCCGATTCTCCGCACGATCGTATTTGAAAACGGAACGCAAAAAATTCTCGAAGCAACACAACGTTATACAATCGAAACTCAGGATTTAAGAGGTTTCACAGAAGAAGAAATCAACGCCAGAATTTTAGAACAGCGGGAGAAGATGACATCAAAGATCATTGATCCAAGTGTATGGCCTTTGTTTGAACTCAAAACGTTTATGCTGCCGGGAGAGAAAAAATATTTTTTCCTCAATGTGGACCCGCTCATTTGCGATGACAGCAGTATGAAACGATTAATCAGGGAGTTTAAACAACTATATGAAAACCCCGGCCTCAAACTGCCTTCACTAGCATACAGCTTCAGAGATTATGTTTTGGCCTCGATCGATTTTAAGCAAACAAGCAGATATCAAAAAGACCAAAAATATTGGCTGGATAAACTGGATCATTTTCCAAGTGCGCCTGAGCTGCCTCTTAAATCAGATCCAGCCCATGTAGCGAAACCTTCGTTCAAGAAGTTTTCAACGTTTTTGGATGGACATACATGGAATGAATTAAAAAAGAAAGCCCGGCATTATCATCTCACGCCGACCTCAGTCCTTTGTGCTGCATATGCCTATATTTTAGCTTATTGGAGCCGGCAAAACCACTTTGCTATCAATTTAACCGTATTTAACAGAATCCCGTTTCATCCGGATGTCAAAAACATGATCGGAGATTTTACCTCTTTAATGCTGCTGGACATCCATGCCGAAGAAAACACGAGCTCTTTCTGGAGATTTGCTTTAAATGTTCAGGACACGCTTTTAGAAGCACTGGAACACAGACATTATGACGGAGTTGATGTGATCAGAAACATCGCCAAAAAGAATGGCATGAATAAAAAAGCGGTCATGCCGATCGTATTCACAAGCGTGCTGAGTGAAAATCCCGACGACTCATTTGACAGTCTTGTCGATTTTGACAACATTCATTTCTTTAGCACGAGAACGTCGCAAGTATACATTGACAACCAAGTATATGAAATAAACGGCGGCCTTTATATTACATGGGACTATGTGGAGCAAATTTTTGAACATGAAGTAATTGAATCGATGTTTGACCAGTATATCGCAGTCATCCAGAAAGCCGTATCCGGCGAAGACGTTTCAACCATCCAAATAAATGAAAAAAGCCGCCAGATGATCAGCGCCTATAATAACACAGATCAATCTTTCGATACCGAGCCCTTGCACGAATTGTTTACCGGCCAGGTTAAACATGGACCTGACAGAGTGGCACTCAAGCATCATGATGAGGTGATGACCTATCAGGAGCTTGACGAAAAATCCAACCAGGTCGCAAGATTTCTCATTGGAAAAGGGGTTGAAAGGGGCGACTATATCGGTGTCATCGGCAAAAGAAGCCTGGGGACGATTGTCAATTTATTGGCTGTATTGAAGACTGGAGCAGCTTATATCCCTCTCGATCCGGATTATCCGGAAGAAAGAAAGGCGTATATCCAATCAAAAAGCAACTGCAAATTCTTCATCAGCCATGACGTGTATGACAAAGAACATATCGAGCGCTTCTCAAAAGCGCCGGTTGACCGAAAAGTCGATTTGGATGACATGGCATATGTCATCTTTACGTCAGGAAGCACAGGCAAGCCAAAAGGCGTTCAGATTACGCATGGTGCCGCAGCGAATACCATTCTCGATATCAATGAAAAATTCAACGTCACAGAACAAGATAACATAATGGGCATTTCCTCATTGTGCTTTGATTTATCTGTTTATGACGTGTTTGGCGCTTTAAGCAGCGGGGCGTCACTGGTCATCATTGATGACCAAAGGGATGTATTCAGTCTGAAAGAGACAGTCGAAAAAGAACGGATTACAATTTGGAATTCTGTTCCGGCGATTATGGGAATGACGGCCGATGTATACCCGGCCAACGAGCTCAATCATCATCTCAGACTCATCCTGCTAAGCGGAGACTGGATACCGCTTCAGCTGCCTGCAACCATAAAGAAGACGTTTAAAAACGCAGAAGTGATTAGTTTGGGAGGCGCAACAGAGGGATCGATCTGGTCGATCTACTATCCGATTCAAAAAGTAGAGGAAGACTGGAAAAGCATTCCTTATGGAAAACCGCTGGCCAATCAAAAAATATACGTATTGAACCAGAATAAACAATTATGTCCCGTCGGTGTCGAAGGAGAGCTGTACATAGGCGGAGCAGGGGTAGCAAGCGGGTATATTCATGATCAAGAAAAAACGGATCATTCATTTATCCATCATCAGGAATTAGGTTACATCTATAAAACGGGTGACTATGGCGTCTTGAAAGAGGACGGTTATGTAGAGTTTCTCGGAAGAAAAGACAGCCAGGTGAAGATCAGAGGCTACAGAGTGGAAATGGGGGAAATTGAAAATACTCTCGTAAGCCATCAGGAGATTACGAAGGCATCGGTTATTGATTACACAAGTCCGGATGGAATCAAAAACTTATACGCTTTTGTTGTAGCAGAGAACGCGATCAGCCAATTAGATGTAAAGGAATTTTTGCAAAAAACGCTGCCTGACTATATGATTCCTGCGAAATTCGTGGAAATTGACAAAATCCCGTTAACTGTAAACGGAAAAGTCGATAAGCGCACGCTCCATGACTTGGCTGAACAGCATACCGCAGATGAAGGTCAACGAGGCGGATCGATGCTGCCGGAGAATGAAACACAAGCCATGCTTCTGGAGATTTGGAAAGATATATTTGGCCTAGACAGCATCAATCTTCATGTCAGCTATTATGAAATCGGCGGAGACTCACTCAAGGCGATATCCATCATCACGGAAATCAACAAACGAATGAATGTTGAGATGCCGATCAGCGAAATCTTTAAAAATGATTCAATCATCGCTTTGGACCACTATTTGAAAAACAGAGAAGAAAGCGATATGGAACATCCGATTCAAACAGCTCACGAAAAAGAGTATTATCCGACATCCCCTGCCCAACAAAGAATGTATATGCTGTCGATGCTGGAAAATGAAAGGGGAGCTTACCATATTCCGATGGCCCTTCTTGTCGAAGGCCGGATAAACGCCATACAGCTTGAAAACGCATTGAAGACATTTTTGCAAAGACATGAAGTTTTGCGAACCGGGTTTGAAATTCAAAACAATGAACTCATCCAAAAAATTTATGAGAATGTCGAATTCCGCCTCGAATACGAGTGCTTAGACGCTTCAATTACAGATCAGCATGCTTTAATGGAGATCACAAGCAGGTACTGTAAAGAATCCATTAAGCCTTTTGATTTGAGCCGGCCGCCTCTTATGAGGGCCAAGCTGATCAAAATCGACGATAATAGGCATATACTGGTCATAAATTTTCACCACATCATCAGTGACGGGGTTTCTCAAGGGATCCTGATGAATGAAATATTGGAACTTTACAGCAATGTGCCATTGCCGGAAGTAAATGTGCAATATAAAGATTATGTGGAATGGAATCATACATTTAATCAATCAGCCGCGATGAAAAAGCAGGAAGCTTATTGGCTTGACGTTTATCGCGATATACCGTCAAAGCTGGACTTTCCTTATGACTATAAACGTCATCATATCGACACGTTTGAAGGAAGCAGCGTGTTTTTGGAAATGGAGCGGGAGCTGTCAGATCATATAAGGAAGCTGGCGAAACACACCGGAACAACTCTTTATACGGTGATGCTGAGCGCATATTATGTGCTTTTAAATAAATATACAAATCAAACAGATATCGTTGTCGGAACCGCTGCTGCGGGAAGGCTGCATCCTGATCTGCAAGATGTATTCGGCGTTTTTGTAAATACACTTGCTTTGCGGAACGAGGTTGATACTTCCAACAGCTTTAAAGAATTTTTGCAGCAGACGAAAGAGCGTACGATAGCGGCCTTTGACAATTCCGAGTATCCGTTTGATGATTTGATCCGCAAACTCAATGGTGTACGGGAGTCTAACCGCAATCCTTTGTTCGACACGATGTTTGTTCTGGAAGATGCCAGGATGTTTACCAAACAGAAAGGCGATGTCAAGCTGAGTCCGATCATCTTTGAACTGGACAATGCAAAATTTGACATGATCTTTAATGTGTTGGATTTTGAACAAAAGATCGTATTGAACATTGAATATTCGACAAACCTTTTCAAGGAAGAGACGATTCAAAAGATAGCGGAAGATTATTTCAGGATTTTAGAGGAAGTTTCAGAAAACCTTGATGTTACTTTACATCAAATCGATATGATATCCCGTCAAGAAAAACGGACACTTTTAGAGTCCTTCAACCATACAAAGACGGCATATCCAAAAGGAAAAGCAATCCACCAGCTGTTTGAGGAGCAGGTGAATCGAATACCAGATCACACTGCGGTTGTTTTTGAAGATCAAAAACTGACGTACCGACAGTTGAATGAAAAAGCAAATCAAGTGGCAAGGCTGTTGCGAGAAAAAGGTGTTAAGCCGGATACGCTCGTCGGGATCGTGATGGAGCGGTCGTCCGATATGATTGCAGCGGTTCTCGGTGTGCTGAAAGCAGGCGGCGCCTATTTGCCGATTGATCCTGAGTATCCTCTGGAGCGGATGAGATACATGGCTTTTGACAGTGAAGTCAAAGTCATCATCTCTGACGTTCCGCTGGCCGAGGAGCTTACGGCGGAATCGATCGAGTTGATTCATATGGATGATGAGAGGATTGCCGGGCAGGATCGGTCAAACATTGACAATGTCAATCAAAGCGGCGACCTTGCATATGTCATCTATACGTCGGGTTCAACAGGAAAGCCAAAAGGCGTGATGATCGAGCATCAATCATTGATCAACTTGTGCCGCTGGCATCAATCTTGTTTTGAAGTCGGACAAAACGACAACAGCTCGATTTATGCGAGCATCAGCTTCGACGCTTTTGTCTGGGAGCTGTTCCCTTATATAACAGCGGGAGCCACCGTTCATGTCCTCAATCAGGAGACAAGGCTGGATGTTGAAAAGCTGAACCGGTATTTTCATAACCATCATATTACGATCAGCTTTTTGCCGACACCAGTCTGCGAACAATTTACAGCGCTTGACAATCATTCGTTAAGAACGCTGTTAACGGGCGGAGATAAATTAAACGTCTTTAAAGAAAAAAGCTATCAAATCGTAAACAACTACGGACCGACGGAGAATACAGTCGTTGCTACAAGTTTTCCAATCGACAAATCGTATCAAAATATTCCGATCGGAAAACCGATCGATAACGTCAAAGTGTATATATTGAACAAAGACCTTCAGCTTTGTCCGCTCGGAGCCAGCGGCGAGCTCTGCATCGCCGGGGAAGGGCTGGCCCGCGGGTATGTAAATAGACCGGAATTGACTCGGGAAAAATTCATCGAAAATCCATTTGTACCCGGGGAAAGAATGTACCGCACAGGTGATCTTGCCAAAATGCTGCCAGATGGAAACATTCAGTTTTTGGGACGGGTTGACCAGCAGGTTAAGATTCGCGGCTATCGGATCGAACCCGGCGAGATCGAGAACCAGCTGCTTAAATATGAAAAGATTGAAGAAGCGGCGGTCATCGCAAGAGAAGACGGAGATCATGACCCGTATCTTTGCGCATATGTAACGGCTAAAAAGGAAGTCGAACAGGAAAAGATCAGAGCGTTTTTAAAGAAAAGCCTTCCGGATTATATGATTCCTCAGCACTTTGTCCAGCTTGACGGGCTGCCGCTTACCGTGAATGGAAAAGTGGATAAGAAAAGCCTTCCGGTTCCGGAACGGAGCATCACAATGGATCGCTGCTATGAAGCGCCGCGGGATCAGATGGAAGAAAAACTTGTTTCCATATGGGAAGAGGCTTTAGGAATCAATAAAATCGGAATCAACAGCAGCTTCTTTGAAGCCGGCGGGCATTCGCTTAAAGCCGCCGCTTTGGTATCAACTATTCATAAAGAACTGAATGTCAAGCTGCCTTTAAGACAAATATTCGATACCCCGACGATTAAAGGGCTGAGGGAATATATCGGTGCGGCGAAGGAAAGTACTTTTACATCGTTAGGAAAAACGGAAGAAAAACCATATTACCGATTGTCTTCAGCGCAAAAAAGGCTCTATATCCTTTCTCAAGCAGGCAGTCATGTTGCATATAACATGCCTTTTGCCATGACGCTCGAAGGCGATTTTGATATCCGCCGATTTGAGAATACATTCAAAAATATGATTAAAAGACATGAATCATTTCGAACTTCATTTGTCATGATCGACGGTGAAGTGATGCAGCAGATTGAAAACGAGATCGATTTTCAAGTCGCATACAGTGACATCGGCAAAGAAAGTGCCGAAGAAAAAATCAAAAGCTTTATCAGGCCGTTTCAATTGGAAAAAGCACCGCTTTTAAGGGCGGAGGTCGTCAAAGTGAATGAACGTGAGCACTTGCTGATGTTCGATATGCACCATATCATTTCCGATGGCGTGTCCACCGACATCTTCATTCAAGAGCTGGGAGCGCTGTATGAAGGGAAATCACTGGAACCGTTCGATATTCAATATATAGATTACGCAGAATGGGAAAATAGCCATGCCCGCAGCGAGGAGCTTAAAAGACAGGAAGAATACTGGCTGAAGACGTATAAAGGCGATATCCCGGTCCTTGATCTCCCGACAGATCATAAAAGGCCGCTGACGAAAAGCTCTGAAGGTGACACCGTCACTGCAGCAATCGAAAGTGAAACATTCCGCAAGCTTCAGCATATGGCGAAAGAAAACGGCGTTACGATGTACATGCTTCTGTTGGCCGGTTATACAGCACTGCTTTCCAAATATACAGGTCAGGAAGATATCATCGTCGGGACTCCGGCTGCAGGGAGAAATCATGAGGATATTCAACATCTCATCGGCATGTTTGTCAATACCTTGGCGATCAGAAACCATCCGGAAGGGAAAAAGACTTTCAGACATTATTTGCAAGAGGTAAAAGAAAACACGCTTCAGGCTTATGAAAACCAGGATTATCCGTTTGAAGAGCTTGTAGAAAAAGTAAACATCAAACGGGACATGGCCCGAAACCCGCTCTTTGATACGATGCTCGTGTACCATAACACTGACGTAAAGCCGTTTGAAGCAGAGGGGCTGAGAAGCAGGCTGGTGGAGATCAAGCGCGGCATTTCCAAGTTTGACATCACAGTGACTGCGAGTGAAGCGGCAGACGGATTAAGATTGGAAGTTGAGTATTCAACGACGCTATTCAACAAGGAAAGAATGGAAAGACTATCTGAACACCTGATCAGCTTGTTGGAACAAGCGGCGGATCATCCGGACATTGCCATCAATCAGATAGATGTCCTGACAAAGGGTGAAAGACATCGGGTTCTGTATGATTTTAACCGAACAGACGGTGTGTTCTGCAAAGAGATGACGATACCGGAGCTGTTTGAAAAGCAGGCGGAAAAAACGCCTGATCATCCGGCGGTTGCCTTCGGGGATGAAACGATTTCTTACAGGGAGCTGAATGAAAGGGCGAACAGCCTGGCTTTCACCTTGCGTCAAAAAGGAGTAGGCCCTGATGTGATAGCAGGGATTCTCACAGAACGGTCAATCGAAATGATCGTCGGTATTATGGGTATTTTGAAAGCTGGCGGAGCCTATCTGCCAATCGATCCGGCGTATCCGCAGGAAAGAATAAGCTACATGTTAAAAGACAGCGATGTCAGCGTATTATGCGCGGCAGGCGATGTGGATCTGGGTGAAGCTTATGCCGGAGACATCATCCGGATTGATCAAACCGGACAAAATGACCACGTGGAAAACCTTAAGCATGACATCAAGCCGGAGCATTTGGCATATGTCATCTATACATCGGGATCCACTGGAAAACCGAAAGGCGTCATGATCGAGCATCATAGTGTGAACAATCTTGTTCATGGATTAAATGAAAGAATTTACCATCATCTCGATGCTCATTTAAATGTAGCACTGGTTGCGCCTTATATATTTGATGCCTCTGTCAAACAAATATTCGCAGCGCTTCTCTTCGGGCATACCCTTTGCATCGTCCCGCGCGAGACAGCTTGGGATGCGATGAGTTTAATTGAGTATTATTCGAAAAACAACATCAATGTATCGGACATGACGCCTGCTCATTTAAACATGCTGGCGTATGTAGACAAAACGGAACTCGAATTCGATCTGAAGGAATTGATTGTCGGCGGAGATGCTTTAACACCTGATGTCATAGGCGGCCTATTTCATAAATTCCCGAATCTGTCATGCAATATCACGAATGTATACGGCCCGACAGAGTGCTGTGTTGATGCTGCTTCACATCAAATCGAATCGGGAAAAGTGCCGCAAACACCGTCCATTCCGATCGGCAGACCGCTTCTCAATACAAGCATCTATATTGTGGACAAAGACCTCCGCCCTCTGCCGGTTGGGATTGCCGGAGAACTATGCATAGCAGGCGAAGGGGTTGCCAGAGGGTATGTAAACAGACCTGAGCTTACGGCGGAAAAGTTTGTCGACCATCCATTTGAGCCGGGCAAAAAAATGTACAAAACCGGAGATTTGGCGAGGTGGCTTCCGGATGGACAGATTGAGTTTTTGGGACGCGCCGATCATCAAGTGAAAATCCGCGGCTATCGAATAGAGCTTGGCGAAGTGGAACAGCAGCTCTTGTCACATGAGAAGATTAAAGAAGCGGCGGTGATCTCAGGAAAGGATCAAAACGGCAACAGCTATTTATGCGCCTATTTCGCGTCTGATCAGGAATTGCCTGCAGCTGATGTACGACAATTTCTTGAAAGGGAAATGCCTGATTATATGATTCCGTCCTATTTTGTTAAGCTTGACAGGCTCCCGCGCACCCTAAGCGGTAAAGTGGACAGAAGCGCACTGCCTGAGGCGGACGGAAATTTAATAGAAGGAACTCGGTACGATCCGCCCCGAAATGAAATCGAACGAAAACTCGTGCAAGTCTGGAGAGAGATTCTCGGTGCCGAGGACATCGGGATCAGCCACCATTTCTTTGCGGCAGGGGGAGACTCGATCAAGGCGCTCCAGATCGTTTCCAGGCTGGCAAAGATGAACCTGAAACTTGAGATGAAGGCGCTGTTCGCCAATCCGAAAATAAAGGATCTCAGCCGATTGATCAGAGAAGAAACGAGACATCGCAAACATAACAAACCCGTTACAGGTGAGACGGAACTGCTTCCTATCCAAAAGAGATATTTTGCGAACAACAAAGAGGAGCTTGACCACTTCAACCAGTCATTTATGCTCTTTAGAAAAGACGGCTATGACGAAAACATCGTCAGAACAGCCTTCAATAAAATACTGGAGCAGCATGACGCGTTAAGGATGATCTATGAAGAAAAAGACGGAGACATCATTCAATACAACAGAGGCTATCGTGAAAACTTGTTCGACCTGGATGTTTATGATGTAAGAGGCCTTGACAATCAAGCGGAAAAGGTGTTTGAGCTGGCGACAGGCATTCAAAAAAAATCATCGATTAGAAAAGGAAAACTCGTTCATCTTGGCATCTTCCGGGCTGATGAGGGCGATCACCTGCTCATTGCGATCCATCATCTTGTCGTTGACGGCGTATCGTGGAGAATTTTGTTCGAGGATTTTGAAACATTGTACCTTCAGGCATTGAAAGGCGAACCTCTCGACATCGGATATAAAACGGATTCATACCAAGAGTTCGCCCGTCAATTGAAGAAGTATGCCCAAAGCCGCAGGCTGTTAAAGGAAAGGGAGTATTGGCAAAAGGCCCTGGAAGCGGATGCTCCATTTATTCCTGCTGAAAAGCTTGAACGAGACACGTTTGAACACAGCGCGACTTTGTGCATCAGAATCAGCCCAGACGTGACAGCAAAACTTTTGCGAAACGCAAACAAAGCCTACAACACGGAAATCAACGATATTTTGCTGACGGCATTAATCGCCGCAGTCAGGGATATCACCGGAGAAAACAAATTGAAGGTCATGATGGAAGGGCACGGCAGGGAGGACATCTTAGACGGTGTTGACATCACGAGAACGATCGGCTGGTTTACGACGGTTTATCCGGTCTTTATCGATTTGGGAGAAGAAAAAGAAATATCGCAAAATATCAAAATGGTCAAAGAAACGTTGAGAAAAATACCGAATAAAGGAATCGGCTACGGCGTTTTAAAATACATGACAGAAGAGCTTCAGAAAATACAAACTCAGGCTCCGCTTTCTTTTAACTATTTTGGAGAAATGAACAATGATATGAATAGAAAAGTATTTTCCCAGTCGCCATTTTCACCGGGCGAAAGCATCGGCGGAAAAATCGCTAGGCACTGCGCCGTCGAAATGAATGCGATCTCTTTAAACGGCGAATTGACAATCTATACGACGTTCAACCAGGACCAATACCAAACAAGCGCAATCGAACAACTCAATCAATCATTCAAAGAAAACCTGGAAAAGATCGTCGATCATTGCGTTAATAAAGAAGGATCGGACATGACGCCTTCCGATTATGGCGATGTCTCACTTGGTCTTGAAGAGCTGGAGCGTATTAAAGATAAGTACAGCGCTTTTCAAATCGAAAAGATCTATCCGCTGGCCAACATGCAAAAAGGAATGCTATTTCATAACGCTATGGATCAGACATCAGGGGCATACCTCCAGCAAATTGTCATCGAATTAAAAGGACGTGTCGATCCGGACATTTTAGAAGAAAGCTTTCACGAGATCGTGAAGAGGCATGAAATCTTAAGGGCGTCTTTTGAATATGAAATCACATCCGAACCGAGACAGATTATAGCTAGAGAACGGAAAACGCCTTTCGCATCAATAGATCTGACAGGCGAAAATCGGACTCGCCAGCATAGGTTCATAGAAACATATTTAAAAGAAGATCAGGAAAAAGGCTTTGATCTGAGCAGTGAAGCCCTCATGAGGGTTTGTTTGATCAGAATGAATGACGAATCGTATCGGCTGATTTGGAGTCATCACCACATCCTCCTGGACGGCTGGTGTCTGGGTATTGTTTTGAGCGAGCTGTTCAGTCTATATGGAAAAATAATGAAAGGTGAATCCCGCCGATTAAAAGAGCCGAAGCCGTATGGAGACTATATCAAATGGCTGGAAGAACAAGATAAAGAAGAAGCGGCGGCATACTGGAAGGATTATCTAAAAGGGTATGAGTCGCGGTCTGAACTTCCGGCGTTCAATCGCGGCGCAACGTCAGAAGAATATGGCGGCAAAGAAAAAGTCATATCGTTTTCAAAAGAACTGACAACGAAAATCACCCGGATCGCCAAGACGCATCATGTCACCATCAATACGGTTCTTCAAGGAATTTGGGGCATGATTCTCGCCAAATACAACAATACCGATGAAGTCGTATTCGGAACCGTCGTCTCGGGACGGGAGGCTCCTGTTGACGGCATCGAAGAGATGGTCGGCTTGTTTATTCATACAATACCGACCCGGATCAGCTTTGAAGGCGCAAGAAGCTTTAAAGAGGTGTTAAAGAAAACACAAGCCGAGTCTATCGAAAGCAATCGATACAGCTATATGAATTTATCGGAAATTCAGGAACTGAGTGAAATGAAAAGAGAGCTGATCACCCATGTCATGGCCTTTCAAAATTATGCGTTTGATGAAGAGCTGTTCAGAAGCCAATCCGGGGAAAGCGGTTTTGAACTGGAAGGTGTTCATGGAAAAGAACAAACCAACTATGATTTTAATCTGACCGGCGTTTTAGAAAATGAGCAGCTGAAACTCAAATTGACATTTAATGAAAATGTGTATGACGACACCATCATCGAAACACTAGAAAAGCATATCATCACCGTCGCAGAACAAGTGGCGGAAGATGAGATACAAACATTACGAGACATCAACCTTGTGTCAAAAGAAGAAAAACAGAGGATTTTACACACATTCAACGATACAAAAACGGATTACCCGAAAGACAAGCCGCTTCATGAGCTCTTTGAGGAACAGGCCATGAAGACGCCTGACCAGACGGCTCTTGTGTTCGGTGCTCAGCGCATGACCTATAAAGAGCTGAATAAGAAAGCAAACCAAACCGCGAGACTCCTCAGGGAAAAGGGTATCGGCAGAGGCTCGATTGCCGCGATCATCGCGGAGCGCTCCTTTGAGATGATCATCGGCATCATTGGCATTTTAAAAGCGGGAGGTGCGTATCTGCCGATCGACCCTGAAACGCCTAGAGACAGAATCGATTATATGTTGAAAAATAGCGGTGCGGCATTGTTAGTAACAACAGATTCGCTTCTTCAACCTTTTGATATAAGAACCGTTGATTTGCGTTCGGACGAGTTGCACTTACTAGGCGAAGAGAATCTTCCGCGTGTAAATAGCTCAAGCGATACAGCGTACATCGTCTACACGTCCGGCTCAACCGGAACACCAAAAGGAGTGGTCATCCCGCATTACAGTGCGGCGAGAGTCGTTCAAAATACCAATTATATCGACATCACAGAAGATGACGCCATTCTCCAGCTGTCCAATTATTCGTTTGACGGATCGGTGTTCGACATCTTCGGCGCTCTCTTAAACGGAGCCTCACTCGTCCTGATCGAAAAAGA
>NZ_JAJNDM010000025.1:0-494 GCF_021043345.1 Bacillus sp. BS3(2021) | reverse complement strand
TCAAGTCGGCCACGGTCTATACGACAAGCTGACACTCGAAGATGTAAACAATACGCTGAAAAACCTGGCGCAGTCGTTTGACAAAAAAGGCAATCCGCTCTTTTACGATGTTCATGCCGAAAAAGCGTACATCGCCTCATTACAAAATACGATTTCAGATTTAGAAGACATCAGCAGGTACCTTGCTCAGATCGCAAAAGATTTTAAATCAAAAGATAAAATGCTGGCAAACTGGCTTAAGCTTTAGGAGATGACATAATGGAAAATTTCAATAAACTAGCCTCACTCAACAACTTAAACGGTGATCAAGAAGATACGCTCCTCATACGGCGCAATCAGCTTCAAATGCTGAAAACGGGCATGAGGGTATCAGCCGCAACGAAGCTTGAAGGCATTAAAACGACACTAAGACCGAAGTTTAAGATAGACGATATACAAAAAGAAATGAACAGCGTCTATTCATCGCTTCTCTACAGCTTTGAAGGAAAAGCGCA
>NZ_JAJNDM010000024.1:0-524 GCF_021043345.1 Bacillus sp. BS3(2021) | reverse complement strand
AACCTTTCCCCTTGGCAACAGCGATATTTCAATCAAATTGAAGGCGCTCGTGATTTTGGCAACGCAATTAAAGGAAGTGCTGAAGGACTCAAAAATGCAGTCGTCGATACTGCAGTAGGCCTATGGGACATGGTCGTTCACGCAGACGAAACGATTGAGGGCATTAACTTTACACTTCATCATCCTGATGTCACATTCAATATTATAAAAAAAGGAATTGAAGACTCGTATCAACGAGATGTCGTCAATGGTGATTCTTACACCCAAGCCAGATGGTTTAGCTATGCCGTTGGAATGGTCGGGACATCGATTGTTGGCTCTAAAGGCGTTGACAAAGCAGCAAAAGCCGCCAAAGCGGGGAAGGTAGGGCAGGTCGCTGCCAAAGCAACTAAAGCTTCTAAAAAAGTATCGAAACAAGCTTTGGAAAAAAGCGTAGCGTCTTTCAAGAAATCGATGCAAAGGGTCGCTTCAAACATAAAAGGAATTCAAATACACAACCCTTTTGCGCCGCAAGTTCAGTTTGC
>NZ_JAJNDM010000023.1:0-786 GCF_021043345.1 Bacillus sp. BS3(2021) | reverse complement strand
GTCGGCGTGCTCGCCGACCGTTCACCGGAGATGGTGATCGCGGTGCTGGCTGTTTTGAAAGCCGGCGGCGCTTACGTGCCGCTTGATCCAGACTATCCTGAAGAACGGCTCAGATATATGCTCGCTGACAGTGGCGCCCGGCTTCTCGTCACAGGGCCGGGTTTGTCCGTCTCCGGATTTTCCGGGGAAACGCTTGAAGTCAACCTGTCATCACTTCGAACGGAACCAGCGGAGAACGAACCGGTTTGCGCTCATACGGATGGCGGCTCACTCGCCTATGTCATCTATACATCCGGTTCAACCGGGACACCGAAGGGCGTCGCGGTTGAGCACCGACAGGCTGCCGCCTTTTTGTCCGGGATGCAGCGCCAGTTCTCATTAACTGAAGATGATGTCATTGTGCTCAAGTCATCGTTTTCATTTGATGCTTCGATCTGGCAGTTGTTTTGGTGGATGATTCCCGGCGCCTCCATGTATTTGCTTCCGCAGGGCTGGGAGAAGGATCCCGCTTTAATGACAGAAGCCTTCACAAACGAAGGAGTGACAACGGCGCATTTTATCCCGGCGATGGCCAACAGCTTTTTAGACCAGGTGGAGATGGAAACAGAGGAGAAAAGGACAAGCCTTGCGAAAACCTTGAAACACGTATTCGCCGGAGGTGAAGCGCTCGCTCCCCAGACAGCCGCCCGATTTGCCCGGTCTTTGCCGGAGACTGCGGTCATTCACGGCTACGGGCCGACAGAAGCTACGGTGGATGCCGCATTTTTTCGGTACGACCACGAAAAA
>NZ_JAJNDM010000022.1:0-996 GCF_021043345.1 Bacillus sp. BS3(2021) | reverse complement strand
AGCCGACACCGCCGTCTTCCAGCTGCTGAAGGACATACATCCGCTTTTGCGCCGAGGACACCGGGTAGGTGTCCTGTATTTCCGCCGGTTCAATCGCCGCATATGGGCTCTCATCCAATTCCTGAATCACGGCGGCGAGCTCTTCCAGTGTCGGCTTGGCAAAGATCTCCTTCAGCGGCACTTGCACGCCAAAGGCTTTGGCAATGCGGGAGACAAGCGCTGTCGCTTTCAGCGAGTGGCCGCCTTGTTCGAAAAAGTGGTCGCGAGTGCCGGCAGGGCAGTATTTCAGCACCTCTTCCCAAAGCTTGGCGAGCTTCATTTCCGTGATGGTTCGCGGCGCGGTGTAAGCGCGTCGTTCAGCCGCTCCGTCGGGAGCGGGCAGCGCCTTGCGGTCAAGCTTTCCGCTCGGTGTGACAGGCCACTCACGCATCTCGATGAATGATGAAGGCATCATGTAGGCCGGCAGGCGTTTGCCCAGTTCTGTCCTTGCGGTCTTTTGATCCTGACCTTCAATATAGGCGCAAAGCTCGGTTTCCTCCCCTTCTGTCCGGGCGACAACCGCCGCTTCCCGCACGCCGTCGATCTGGCGAAGCGCCGCTTCGACTTCTCCCGGTTCGATTCGGTAGCCGCGGATTTTCACTTGGCCGTCCATGCGGCCCAGCCATTCAACGGCGCCATCCGGGAGCCATCTCGCCAGATCGCCCGTTTGATACATGCGTTCCCCTCGATAAAACGGGTCATCGAGAAACCGTTCTTCTGTCAGCTCCGGACGGTTCAAATAGCCCCTTGCGACGCCCGCGCCTGCGATATACAGTTCTCCGGCCACCCCTATGGGCTGGACAGCTTTCTCACTGTCTAAAATATAAAGACGCGCCCCTGGTACAGGTTTTCCGATCGGAAGCCGCATCCGTTCCCTGTCTTTTTCGTGGTCGTACCGAAAAAATGCGGCATCCACCGTAGCTTCTGTCGGCCCGTAGCCGTGAATGACCGCAGTCT
>NZ_JAJNDM010000020.1:0-2963 GCF_021043345.1 Bacillus sp. BS3(2021) | reverse complement strand
GCAAGATATCACGTAGTGATTCTTTTTAACGGTTAAGTTAGAAAGGGCGCACGGTGGATGCCTTGGCACTAGGAGCCGATGAAGGACGGGACGAACACCGATATGCTTCGGGGAGCTGTAAGCAAGCTTTGATCCGGAGATTTCCGAATGGGGAAACCCACTGCTCGTAATGGAGCAGTATCCATATCTGAATTCATAGGATATGAGAAGGCAGACCCGGGGAACTGAAACATCTAAGTACCCGGAGGAAGAGAAAGCAAATGCGATTCCCTGAGTAGCGGCGAGCGAAACGGGAACAGCCCAAACCAAGAGGCTTGCCTCTTGGGGTTGTAGGACACTCTGTACGGAGTTACAAAAGAACGAGGTAGATGAAGAGGTCTGGAAAGGCCCGCCATAGGAGGTAACAGCCCTGTAGTCAAAACTTCGTTCTCTCCTGAGTGGATCCTGAGTACGGCGGAACACGTGAAATTCCGTCGGAATCCGGGAGGACCATCTCCCAAGGCTAAATACTCCCTAGTGACCGATAGTGAACCAGTACCGTGAGGGAAAGGTGAAAAGCACCCCGGAAGGGGAGTGAAAGAGATCCTGAAACCGTGTGCCTACAAGTAGTCAGAGCCCGTTAACGGGTGATGGCGTGCCTTTTGTAGAATGAACCGGCGAGTTACGATCCCGTGCAAGGTTAAGTTTGAAAAGACGGAGCCGCAGCGAAAGCGAGTCTGAATAGGGCGCATGAGTACGTGGTCGTAGACCCGAAACCAGGTGATCTACCCATGTCCAGGGTGAAGTTCAGGTAACACTGAATGGAGGCCCGAACCCACGCACGTTGAAAAGTGCGGGGATGAGGTGTGGGTAGGGGTGAAATGCCAATCGAACCTGGAGATAGCTGGTTCTCTCCGAAATAGCTTTAGGGCTAGCCTCAAGGTAAGAGTCTTGGAGGTAGAGCACTGATTGGACTAGGGGCCCCTACCGGGTTACCGAATTCAGTCAAACTCCGAATGCCAAAGACTTATCCTTGGGAGTCAGACTGCGAGTGATAAGATCCGTAGTCGAAAGGGAAACAGCCCAGACCGCCAGCTAAGGTCCCAAAGTATACGTTAAGTGGAAAAGGATGTGGAGTTGCTTAGACAACCAGGATGTTGGCTTAGAAGCAGCCACCATTTAAAGAGTGCGTAATAGCTCACTGGTCGAGTGACTCTGCGCCGAAAATGTACCGGGGCTAAACGTATCACCGAAGCTGCGGACTGTTCTTACGAACAGTGGTAGGAGAGCGTTCTAAGGGCTGTGAAGCGAGACCGGAAGGACTCGTGGAGCGCTTAGAAGTGAGAATGCCGGTATGAGTAGCGAAAGAGGGGTGAGAATCCCCTCCACCGAATGCCTAAGGTTTCCTGAGGAAGGCTCGTCCGCTCAGGGTTAGTCGGGACCTAAGCCGAGGCCGAAAGGCGTAGGCGATGGACAACAGGTTGATATTCCTGTACCACCTCCTCACCATTTGAGCAATGGGGGGACGCAGGAGGATAGGGTAAGCGCGGTATTGGATATCCGCGTCCAAGCAGTTAGGCTGGGAAATAGGCAAATCCGTTTCCCATAAGGCTGAGCTGTGATGGCGAGCGAAATATAGTAGCGAAGTTCCTGATTCCACACTGCCAAGAAAAGCCTCTAGCGAGGTGAGAGGTGCCCGTACCGCAAACCGACACAGGTAGGCGAGGAGAGAATCCTAAGGTGATCGAGAGAACTCTCGTTAAGGAACTCGGCAAAATGACCCCGTAACTTCGGGAGAAGGGGTGCTCTGTTAGGGTGCAAGCCCGAGAGAGCCGCAGTGAATAGGCCCAGGCGACTGTTTAGCAAAAACACAGGTCTCTGCGAAGCCGTAAGGCGAAGTATAGGGGCTGACGCCTGCCCGGTGCTGGAAGGTTAAGAGGAGCGCTTAGCGTAAGCGAAGGTGCGAATTGAAGCCCCAGTAAACGGCGGCCGTAACTATAACGGTCCTAAGGTAGCGAAATTCCTTGTCGGGTAAGTTCCGACCCGCACGAAAGGCGCAACGATCTGGGCACTGTCTCAACGAGAGACTCGGTGAAATTATAGTACCTGTGAAGATGCAGGTTACCCGCGACAGGACGGAAAGACCCCGTGGAGCTTTACTGCAGCCTGATATTGAATGTTGGTACAGCTTGTACAGGATAGGTAGGAGCCTTGGAAACCGGAGCGCCAGCTTCGGTGGAGGCATCGGTGGGATACTACCCTGGCTGTATTGACCTTCTAACCCGCCGCCCTTATCGGGCGGGGAGACAGTGTCAGGTGGGCAGTTTGACTGGGGCGGTCGCCTCCTAAAAGGTAACGGAGGCGCCCAAAGGTTCCCTCAGAATGGTTGGAAATCATTCGCAGAGTGTAAAGGCACAAGGGAGCTTGACTGCGAGACCTACAAGTCGAGCAGGGACGAAAGTCGGGCTTAGTGATCCGGTGGTTCCGCATGGAAGGGCCATCGCTCAACGGATAAAAGCTACCCCGGGGATAACAGGCTTATCTCCCCCAAGAGTCCACATCGACGGGGAGGTTTGGCACCTCGATGTCGGCTCATCGCATCCTGGGGCTGTAGTCGGTCCCAAGGGTTGGGCTGTTCGCCCATTAAAGCGGTACGCGAGCTGGGTTCAGAACGTCGTGAGACAGTTCGGTCCCTATCCGTCGCGGGCGCAGGAAATTTGAGAGGAGCTGTCCTTAGTACGAGAGGACCGGGATGGACGCACCGCTGGTGTACCAGTTGTTCTGCCAAGGGCATCGCTGGGTAGCTATGTGCGGACGGGATAAGTGCTGAAAGCATCTAAGCATGAAGCCCCCCTCAAGATGAGATTTCCCATTCCGCAAGGAAGTAAGATCCCTGAAAGATGATCAGGTTGATAGGTCTGAGGTGGAAGTGTGGCGACACATGGAGCTGACAGATACTAATCGATCGAGGACTTAACCTAAAT
>NZ_JAJNDM010000002.1:0-487301 GCF_021043345.1 Bacillus sp. BS3(2021) | reverse complement strand
ATTCCGCAGTAGCTCAGTGGTAGAGCTATCGGCTGTTAACCGATCGGTCGCAGGTTCGAATCCTGCCTGCGGAGCCAATGCTTCCATAGCTCAGCAGGTAGAGCACTTCCATGGTAAGGAAGAGGTCAGCGGTTCGAGCCCGCTTGGAAGCTTAAGTGAATACGTTGATATGACAAGGTTTCTCCTATGGTGGAGAAAGCTTTTTTTGTTTTATGATATTTTGCTTTCAACTTATAGAATGTATAAAAGCAGGCTTAATGCCTGCTTTTATTGCTATATCCACTCATATAAAACGTTAATTGTGACTTCTAAAACAAGAAGGAACAACATATAACTCCCGTACTTTAACGTATCAGGTTCATGCTGTTTTGAGTCTTTAAAAGTCCATATAAATAATGCTACAACGCCAATAACGGTCACGATTTTGCTAAGCGTTAATAAAGACATGACAACCTTCCTTTATATTGAAAATTATTTATTATCCATCTTCCATATTTATAATTAAAATCCCTTTTAACCGTAAAAACTTTTTCTGCTATTAAACAAGCTCTCTGACTCGGATGACAGAGAGCTTGTTTAAATATGTTTAAAATCCATTTAAAATAGAGAAGATCCGATTGTTTACACTGCCAAAAGATTTGATGTTGTTTTGGATGTTAGAAAATAGAATGACGTATCTGCTCCCTGTCAGACTGAAACTGTTTAATATGTTATAGCCGGGCATGACACCGTGACTAGAATAGCTTCCCGGCGACACATAAAAGCCCATACCGTATGTTGCTTTGTTTGGCGTAAACATTTTCATAAAACTTTCATTGGAAATGATTTTTCTTTCGTAAAGTGCTTTATCAAATAAATACATATCATAAGCGGTCATATAAATATCACCAGCCCCATAAAGCTGTGATAAATTCGGCATGTCAGGCGTATAAAGCTCTTTTTGCGGGTTTAATTTATACCCTGTCGACGGATTTGACTCTTTAGCAAATGTTTTATAAAAGCCTGCGTGTTTCATACCGGCAGGTTTAAAAACGTGCTTTTTGATGTATTGATCGACTGGTTCACCGCTTACCATGGAGACAATGTATGCCAGAACCGAGTAATTGGAGTCTCTATAATCCCATTTCCCAGTTGGGTATTTTACGCCTCGTTTTTCGATATCTTTCATTAAATCTTCCGGCGAAATATATCCGTGGCCTTCTTTGTGCCCCCTAATCCCTGATGTGTGTGTCAAGAAATGATAAAGGGTGATCTTTGAGCCGTTTGGAAAGTCAGGAAGATACTTAGAAACGGGGTCATTTACTGATAGCAATCCCTTTTCCTCAAGCTGTAAAATTGCCGTTGCAATAATGGCTTTTTGTGATGACCCAACATAAAAGACGGTGTCCGGTGTATTGGGGACCATTTCCTCGCGGTTTGCATATAAATACCCTTTGCTTGTCACAACGTTTCCGTCTTCTACAATTAATGCTGTGCCGCTGAATCCAATGCTTTTTAAATATTGATCCAATTGAGCATTATCATTTTTTGTGATGATAGGGTTCTTTTTTGTTTCATTTTGATTTGTCTTCTTCTTTGCTTCAGGCTGTTCTTTTTTTTCAGTTGCCTGTAGTTGATTTTCTTGGTGATCTCGCATACCGCTTGGAAGTGCAAGATAAATTACCGCACAAACAAGAAGAAAGGAAAGAATGATGAGCCTTCTTTTTGTTTTCTTCTTTTTTCTTTTCTTTATTCGCGTTCTGTATGTTCTTGCCATGGCGAGTACTCCTTCTTTTATATGTGACGTATTTACTGACGCAATAACCCCTTAAAAAGTTTCTTCAAAATGCTAATATTTTCATACATGGTTTGGGATAATGCCAAAATTTACATTTTGTTTACACTTGAATAAGAACAAATGTTCGTATAAAATAAAGATGTGAGGTGAGACGATGAATAAGCTGTTGTATCGTTCAATGGAAGACGGTTTTCCGGTAGAAATCATTTACATGAAAGAAAGTAGTTTTTCTAAACGGGCGATTCTCGTGAAAGAAATTAAAAACGGTTATGTGAAAGCATTTTGCTTCCAAAAACAGCAGTTCAGAATGTTTAAGATAGAGGCCATTTTAACCGTGTTCCCCTATAAAAAAAGAAGCATAGCTCATTATGCCTAAAAGCTACTCTTTCATCTTGCTGTCTTTTTCTGTATTCCCTTCCTGTTTTGATATTCCATCTTTTGTTATAATGAATGTAAATTCGATTTAAAGAGAGCGGGCGTTTTACATCTATGCTTCAGACGATCAATAAAACACTTGGTAAGATTATGCCTTTACTGACGCCTTTAAGTGTTGTCAGCGGGGTGTTGCTTGCGGATTACTTAAATGGGCTGGCGGGTCTTGTGCCGTGGATTTTTGCGTTTATGACATTTGCCGGCAGCCTTGGGGCAAATTTTCAGTCGCTGAAAACAGCGATGGTTCATCCCTTGCCGATGCTACTCGCTTTATTTGTTTTGCACATATTTATGCCTGTTCTGGCATGGGGCACGGGGCATCTTGTGTTTAGCGGAGATTCATTAACGATTACAGGGCTTACCCTTGGTGTTGTCATTCCGACGGGTATTACGAGTATGATTTGGGCTGCCATGTATAAAGGAAACATCGGCTTAACCCTATCGATTATTTTAGTGGACACGATTCTTTCGCCTTTCATCGTTCCGTTCAGTCTTTCCATCCTGGCCGGGGCGCATGTTGAAATGGATGTAATCGGTATGATGAAAGGTTTAGTCGGAATGATTGTGATTCCTTCTTTGCTAGGAATGCTCGTCAATCAATTTTCAATATCGGAGCGGACAGCGCGTTTAAGCGCGAATTGCGCTCCATTTTCGAAAATCGGGTTAGCCGCCGTGGTGGCGATTAACAGCTCAGTTGTCGCTCCTTACCTGAAAAACGTCGATTTAAAGTTTTTAACGATAGCCGTTACGGTTTTTTTGGTGGCATTTACTGGCTACATGACAGCTTGGCTGATCGGTCGGCTGATGAAACGGCCCCAGGAGGAAATCGTGGCTTTAATTTTTACCGGAGGAATGCGGAATATTAGCGCCGGCGCTGTGTTGGCCACCGGATTTTTTCCGCCGCAAGTGGCTGTGCCCGTTGTCATCGGCATGCTGTTTCAGCAGATCCTGGCTGCGCTATATGGGCATTTGCTTACAAGAAGCGAGCTGAAAAAAACGTATCATTTAGACAAAAAAACGAGTCTGCCCTCATAGTTGGCAGACTCAAACCTTACAGGAGTGAAAAACAATGAAAACCAATAGGGTAAGTGTGATGATTTGGACTTTAATTTCCGCATTTTTGTTTTGTTCTTTATTAGTCACAGCTTCACTTTCTCCGCTCGCTCATTCAGGCCCCCATGCTAATGAGTTTGGCACTTTGGGGATGTGGGCGGCAATCGGAACCGTTTTACTCTTTTATATCCTTCCCCTTGCTGTTTATATGGCCGGGTTTGATGCGATGAAGTTTGTAATGGCTGTTCTTTGCGGAATTGGATTAATCATCACGCTGACCATGATTCCAGTGGTTATGTTGATTGGCGCTTTTGGCGGATATGCTTCTGCTTTATTGGGCGTCGTATGCCTTTGCATTCTGTCAGCGATCGTGAATGTGATTTGGTTAGTCGCCGCTTTTCGCAGGCCGTCAGCGGCTGCTTCTTTCTAATATTTAAAAACCGCTTTCCCGCGTTGTGTTCAAGTTCGCCAGGTTCCTTTTGCGATCAGGTGGACGTTTCCCCCGATGTGAATTTCTATGCTGTTTTCCGTTGTGTGCGCTTCAATATAAAGCAGGGAAGGCCGGTTTATTTCATACCCTTGTTCAGCCCTTATGCTGAGGTCATTTTGATTAAAATAACCGTGATGCAGTAAATATCCTGCGAGATCCCCGATTGCGCTTCCTGTTGCCGGATCTTCGGGAACGCTGAGACAGTCGCAAAAAACTCGTGTATTGATGTGATTTTGTTCATGATAGGTTTCCGTAGAAAAAACGAGCAGACTGGCTTCTGTTTCTTTCATAAAAGCTTCAAACCGATCCTTGTTGATTTTGCATTTTTTAACTGCACTTAGCGAATTTAACGGGACGATAACTGCTGGCAGACCTGTGGAAACCTCTTGTATCGGGAAATCCAAATCCATATCACATGTGTCGATACCGAGTACTTCTGCCATCATTTCTTTATCAAAAGTTCGATTAAATACAGGCGGATTTTGCTTCATCCAAATGATCTGATCTTCACCTTTGTCAAACGATACCGGTATTGCGCCTGCTCGAACATTTAAAATGACGCTTGAAGATGGTTCAGTTTCGATTTCATTCTTTATGATAAACGCTGTGCCCAGCGTCGGATGTCCTGCAAACGGAATTTCTTTTTCCGGGGTGAAGATTCGGACATCATACCCGCTGTTTTCCTGTTTCCCTAATATAAATGTTGTTTCGGAAAAATTAATTTCCCTAGCTATTTTTTGCATTTTATCACTTGATAGGTTCTTTTCTGCTTTAAAAACGGCGAGCTGGTTTCCTGTATATTTTGTTTCTGCAAACACGTCCACAAGGTAAAATTCCATCCGATGTCTCTCCCCTTTAAAATGACCTTCCTGCCCTAAAGGCAGTTTTACATATCTTACATGAGATGAGAATCATTGAACAGTCTAAAAAAATAAAGAAGAGCGGATCCCGCTCTTCCTAATAAAGCAAATACTTCTTTCTGATATTCATAAACCGTTTTTGATCTGCTTCGTATTTTTTGACGATTTCATCAATTGAAGCGCCTTGTTCAATCATAGCTTTGACCCATCCATTCCCGATCAGACGGTTGAAATTGCCTGAAGGGAGGAACTCAAAGTCGTCCGGGTAGAGGTCATGGACGGTTTTGATGATCGCGATACCGGTATTTACAGGCTTAAAAGCGGACCTGTTTGTCACGTAAAGCTCCACCCCGTGGCACAGTTTATTTTGATGCTTTGAAAATGTCGGAGTGAACGAGGCGGCTCTGAATCGGACGCCAGGAAGCTTCAGACCGTTTAATTTTTCGGCGAGTTCCGTACTTTTCATGTAGGGCGCACCAATTAATTCAAAAGGCTTTGTCGTGCCCCTTCCTTCTGACATATTGGTTCCTTCAATTAAACCTGTGCCCGGGTAGACGATGCCCGTATCCGGCGTCGGCATGTTCGGGGAAGGCAGGACGAAAGGAAGACCAGTGTCTTCAAAGAACATCTGTCGCTTCCACCCTTTCATTTTGATGATGGTTAAATCGGCGCCGATGTTAAATTCGTCATTAAACAGCTTTGCCAGTTCTCCTGCGGTCATTCCGTGCTTTAAAGGGATGGGATACATTCCGACAAATGAAGAATAATCCGGATCAAGGACAGGTCCTTCAACTTTTAAGCCGCTTTGCGGGTTTGGCCGGTCAAGAACAATGAATGGAATGCCGTTTTCTTTTGCCGCCTCCATCGCATAAGCCATTGTGTAAATGTAAGTGTAAAACCGCGTTCCGACATCTTGGATGTCAAATAGCAGGACGTCAACGTTTTTCAACATCTCCGGTGTCGGTTTTCTCGTATCTCCGTAAAGGCTGTAGACGGGGAGACCGGTTTTTTCATCAATATAAGAGTCAACCTTATCGCCGGCTTGAGCGTCTCCCCTTACACCGTGCTCTGGACCATAGAGAGCGGTCAGCTCAATACCGGGGGCTTGGTGAAGCAAATCGATGCTGCTTGTTAATGCTGAATTGACACCGGTTGGATTTGTGATGAGACCGACCCTTTTTCCTTTTAATATGCTTTTCTTGTTCATGATCACTTCAATACCCGGTGAGACCTTTGCTTTCTTTTCTTTGTCCGGAAAGGCCGCTGCTGCGGTTAATGTACTGAAAACAAACATTCCCGCAAGCAGCCAGATCGCTTTTTTTCTCATTTTGCCCCTCCTTTGTGAAGCGGCTTGCCGTTTTTAATATTCAACCCGTAGCCGAACGGGTAAAGGGTTTCTCCGGGGCGTGTGACCGAAGGAATGTCTACGGGCAATGTTCCTTTAGGCTTTGCCTTTCCGAAGATAACTTCCACTCCGGCCGGAATATTCGGCTGCCTGAAGCCCCCGTTTGCATAGCCTTTAAAGCCGTATACTGCGATCACGGCAGCGGCTTCTTCAAAATTTGCCGTGTCATAAGGGTTTCGTAAGCTCATTAAGACAAATTTTTTCCCGTTTGCCTGAGCGTATTTCATGGCGGCGCGCGGAAAAGCAGTTGCCCACTTGCTTGAGTCTTGAATGCTGTCATCAATGACACCGTCGTTCACAACAGGATCGTTTTTGACTACGTATGATCCTGTGATGACATAATCGGCCTCGTCAATTTTCTTTTGAATCTCTTCATCAAACGCTTTTTCTGCAAATCGATATTCGACCACCTTGATGTTTTTCTTTATTTTGCTGATGGTTTTGGCGATTGCTGCTGTTTGCTCTTCGTATGGGGCGAGAATGAGGACGGTATCCCCTTTTTTCGGTTTGAATGGCAAGGTGCTTTTTTCATTTTTAAGAATGGTGACGCTTTCTCTTGCCATTTTTCTTTCGGATTTCATGTGTTTGTTGCTGCCGACCGTTTTCAAGGCGTATTTGATTTTTTTCTGAAGCGGTTCGGAGCCGGTGTGATCGATGATACCGCGGTTTATTTTTAATTGAAGGATTCGCTCCACCGACTGATCGATTTGTTCGATAGGGATCTCACCTTTTTTAACGGCTGTCAGAAGAGCTTCGAATACACGCGCTAGATTTTTTTCGGTCTCAAGCGATGTGACTTGTGCGGGCATGAGGGCGATGTCGACTCCTGCTTTGACAGCCATGACGACGGCTTCCTCCTGTCCGAAATTATCAGAAATGGCTTTCATATTTAAAGCGTCTGTTACGACAACGCCCTTAAAGCCGAGGTCTTTGCGGAGAAGGTCTGTCATGACTTTTTTGGAAAGTGTTGCAGGCACCATGATGTCCTCGCCGTCTTTTTTGCTTTTATAGGTTGTATTGTCAAAGGCGGGGAACTGGACATGCGCTGTCATGATCATGTCAATCCCTGCATCGATCGCTTTTTGAAATGGCGCAAGTTCAATGTTTCTCAGCCTTTTTTCATCATGCGGAACAAGCGGCAATCCGTAATGACTGTCAACCGCTGTATCGCCGTGTCCGGGAAAGTGCTTTGCTGTAGCGATCATTTGCTCGTCCTGCAGGCCCTTCATCATTTGGATGCCGAGCTTTGAAGTCAGCTCAGGCTTGGAACTGAAAGAACGAACGCCGATGACCGGGTTGCCGGGATTGTTGTTGACATCAAGTACAGGACTGAAGTTCACGTTGATGCCCAGCGATGCTAATTCTTTTCCGATGATTTTTCCTGATTTGAAGGCATTTTTGCAGCTTCGCGATGCACCGACTGCCATATTGCCGGGCAGGTTTGTGCCTGATTCGAGTCTGGTGACAATCCCGCCTTCCTGATCGATCGTGATAAAGAGCGGAATGTCAGGACTTGCTTTTTGCAGGCCGTCCGTTAACCGTACAGTCTGCTCTGTGCCTGTGACATTTTCAGCAAAAAGAATGACACCGCCGAGCCGGTATTTTTGAATGATTCCCGCGACTTCGTCATTCATTTTTGTTAATCCTTTGGCGTTCGATTCCCCTTTTTTCTTCCAGTTTCTAAAGTCAGGCATCAGCATTTGTCCGATTTTCTCTTCAAGCGACATGCTGCTGACCATTTGTTTGAGGTGTTGTTCCGGCTGCTGTTTCGCTTCTGCTTCGCGAGCGGCGGGCTGCAAAGCGAGAGACGATAACAGCAATGCAATCAACGCGCATTGAAGAAATCTTTTCATATAAGGGTCGCCTCCTATTGGTGATGTAACGCCTCGTAAATAGCTGTAATGACGCTGCCGTACTTTCCGGTTGCAAATGCGTCACCTTCGAATTGATTCGGGTTTTCTTTAGGGTTGATGACAGGAGAGTGCTTTTTATTGGTTAACAACACAATGCCGATTTGATACACGGGATCAATGATGGTGACGGTTCCCGTCCAGCCGGTATGGCCGTATGCCTTGTTGCTGGCGTGCTTGCCGAACATCCACTCCATATCGGTATTGCCGTTAAGCCGCCATCCTAGTCCATATGTGGGATTTGTTTTTGACGGCTTAGTAAATTGTGAAATGACCGAACGGCTGAATAGATGCTGTTTCCCGTAACCCCCGCCGTTCAGCATGACTTGAAGGAGCACTGCTGCGTCGTCAACGGTGGAAAAAAGGCCGGCATGCCCAGAGACGCCTTCCATTGAATAGAACGCTTTTTCATCGTGGACTTCCCCTTGAAGCGTGTAAGTTCTGATATTTGGAAACAAGATGGTGCCATCTCTGGTGTTTCCCTTTCGTTCCGTAGCTGCAAAATGCGGCGGTTTAAAGCCCTTTTGGAGCGGGTTAAACAAAGTATGCCGCAACCCGAGAGGCCGGTAAAATTGGTTTTCAACAAAGGTATCTAAACGCTCGTTTGTGACTTTTTCTATGATCAGCCCGAGGAGCATATAGTCGATGTCACTGTAAATTTGTTTTGTGCCGGGTTCATATGACAAGGGGGTTTTGACAAGATATTCAAGCGTTTTGCTCCGTGACTGAGAGTAGAGGTGTCCGGCTGCTTTCGGGTCGTAATAGTTCCAGCTTGCAGGGAAGCCTGCGTGATGGTGGAGCAAATCTATGACGCGGAGCCGGTTTTTTCCCTTTACATCGTCTTCCGGGTGATCTTTGAAATCAGGAAGATAATGTGAAATGTTTTTGTTCAAGTCAAGCTTTCCGGTGCTCACTAAATGCTGCAAGGCAAAATTGACGGCATACATTTTTGTATTGGAGGCGAGGTCAAACATCGTGTTTGCTTTCATTTTTTTTGGATGTTTGAGCGTCGAGAGGCCGTTGTATTTCTGCTTGTAGCCGTATGCTTCTTTTTTGACGATTTTTCCGTCTTTTATCAAAATCAAGGCAGCCCCGGGAAAGCCCGCTTTGACATCCTGTTCGATCAGACGGTCCACGGCTTTAAGCTTTTCCGAAGAAAAACCGGCTTCTTCAGGTGTTTTCGCCTTCGTTAATACGGGATATGTCAGCTGACCTGTTGTCTCGTTCGCAATTGCAGTCTGTGCTGATGACGGAAGCGGGAAAAAGCATGTCAGCAACAATAGGGACGATGCTGCAGCGCTGATCATAAACTTTTTCAGCTTGCTTCACTCCTTTCTGTCAAAAAATGCATAGTGGGAATTTTAAACAAACGTTTAATCAAATTCAACTGCCATATCGTCTTTAAAACCAAAGAGATATGTTAAGGCAAAGCCGGCAGCATAGGAAATAAACAAACCGAGAATATACAAAAGAACTTGGTGGGTATGGACTAAAAATGACAAAGGAAGACCTGATACGCCTATCGATTCGGTCGCGATTTTGAAATACGCTTGAAAGGCTCCACCTACTCCGGCGCCGAGGCACGCGGTTAAAAACGGACGTCCGAGTGGAAGAGTCACACCGAATATGAGCGGTTCACCGATTCCGAGCAGGCCTGACGGCAGTCCGCCGGCAATGGCTCTTTTGAGCTTTGCTTTTTTTGTTTTGAAATAGATCGCAAAAGCGGCGCCTACTTGACCTGCGCCCCCCATAGCCAGAATCGGCAGCAACGGGTCATCTCCGATTGAATTGATTAATTCCATATGAACGGGTGTCAATCCCTGGTGCAGTCCGGTTACGACGAGCGGAAGGAAGGTGGCCCCCAGTACAAAGCCGGCGATAATGCCGCCGAGATCTAAGATGGCGAGAAGTCCTGACGTAATGGCGTCAGATATCAAGCCGCCGACAGGCATGAAGACAACGTAAGTGACGATTCCTGTGATGAGAAGGGAGACTGTAGGTGTGATGATGATGTCGAGTGAATGAGGTACAATGCGCCTGACCCGTTTTTCGAGAAAAGCGATAAATGCAGCTGCGAATAAAATACCGATTAAACCGCCGCGTCCCGGCAAAAGCGCTTCACCGAAAAGCGAAATATCACCAACGGCCGGGTTAATGATTAAAATACCGGCTAATCCGCCGAGTGCGGGGGAGCCGCCAAATTCTTTCGCCGTATTGACCCCGACCAGGATGCCCAAATACGTAAATAAACCTGAACCTATTACCGTTAAAATAATGGCGGTTTGTGATGTTTCAGCGAGCCAGCCTGCTTGGATAACGGCTTTGGTGATTCCGGTAATCAAGCCTGAGGCGACCAAAGCGGGGATCAGCGGTATAAAAATGCTTGCGATCCGCCGAAGAAACAATTTAAAAGGTGTCGCGTTTTTCTTGGAAATCTCAGCTTTATGTTTGGCTGCGGATTGTTTTAAGTCAACGTCTTCCGCGGATTGAAGCAGCTTCCCGAACTCGTCTGATACGTGCTGTACGACGCCGGTGCCGAGGATAATCTGAAGCGTTTCCTCCTCAACGACGCCAATCACGCCTTCAAGCGCTTTGATTGAGCCGATGTCGGTTTTTTGACTGTTGACAGGCGTGATGCGCAGGCGCGTCATACAATGGGTATAATCCGCGACGTTAGACGGGCCGCCGATGTGTTGTAAAATCAGTTTTGCCAGGCCGGCATATTTTTTCTCATCGCTCATTTTATATCCCCCTTTTTTACAATTCGCTCATTCCCATCATGCGGATGGCCGCTTTTGTTTGATCAATATACTGAATGATGTCCTCGTAGCGCTCCGCGGCTATGCCTAAAAACAGAATGTCAATCATGTAAAGCTGAGTTAAACGAGAGGAGGTGGCGGCGCTGCGAAACGGCGCTTCGTTTGAGCATGACGTATACAGGGCGATATCGCTTAATGAAGAGACAGCAGACTGTCCAAACCGCGTCAGTCCAATGGTTTTAATGCCATGTTTTTTGGCGAGTCTGACTGCATTGGCGATTTCATGTGTTTCTCCTGAATGGGATATGGCAAACAGAACGTCATTCTCGCCGGCATTGGCGATTAATGTCGCGACAAGATGCATATCACTAAAAGCGGTGGCTTTTTTATTGATGCGCAAAAATTTCTGCTGGGCATCTTGTGCGACGATTCCTGAAGCCCCGATCCCGCAAAAATGAACCGTTTCTGCGTTGATCAGTATTTGAATCGCTTTTTGAAGATCTTCGTGGTCAATGTTTTCAAAGGTATCGCGAATCGCCTGAATCGAATTGCTGGTTGTTTTTTGAACGATTGAATGGAGCGGCTCTTGCGGTTCGATATCCCGGTATCCCTGATCAGACGGTTTCATTAAATCGCCGGCGACCCTCATTTTTAAATCTTGAAAGCCTTTCAGCCCCAGAGATTTGCAGAGCCGTATTGCCGCCGCCCCGCTTGTCTTTGCCGAAGAGCTCACCTCTTGAATGGTGCCGTTTACGACCTCGTGTGGGTTTTTCAAAATGTATTCGGCAAGCTTTCGTTCAGATTGCGGCAATCTGTGAAGCATATTCTGAATGATTTCCAATCCTCCTGCAGCCATTGTTTCTTCCTTTCTTCTTTAAACTTGGTCTTCATAAATGGATAGAGCTTTTTCGATATCGCCTTCTGATTTCTCAAGCAGGTTTTCGGAAGCGGCCGCATCTTCGTTTGTTTTCAGCATGATGATGGCGGTTTTGACTTGGTTATGGGATTTTTCTAACGCTAGTGCCGCCGCTTCTTTTGGAACACCTGTGACCGTTTGGATGATGCGAATCGCCCGCTCCTTTAATTTGTCATTGCTTACTTTTACGTCTACCATGAGGTTTTCATAGACTTTTCCCATTTTGATCATGGCCGCCGTTGAGATCATGTTTAAAATCATTTTATGAGCGGTTGCTGCTTTCATTCTCGTCGATCCGGCAATAACTTCAGGGCCGACGACCACTTCTATGCTGTGATCTGACACCTGGCTGATCGCCGAGTTTTCGTTGCATGTCAGTGAGACGGTCTTGGTGCCACTTTCCCTGGCATACTTCAAAGCGCCGAGAACGTATGGAGTCCGACCACTGGCGGCGATTCCGATTACGGTATCATTGTTTGAGAGGTTAACGGCTGATAAATCCCGTCTGCCGAATGCCTCGTGATCTTCAGCGCCTTCGACGGCTTTGTACAGAGCTTTTTCTCCTCCTGCAATGATGCCAATGACCGACTCGGGAGATATGCTGAACGTCGGCGGGCATTCAGCTGCATCGAGTACGCCGAGTCTCCCGCTTGTACCGGCACCGATGTAGATGATCCGTCCCCCTTTCTTTAACGACCCGACGGCGAAGTCAACGGCGGTCTTAACTTCCGGTAAGACTTCTTGTACAGCTTCGGCCACCATTTTGTCTTCATCATTGATGATTTTCAAAATATCAATCGTCTTTGCCTGGTGAATGCGCCTGGATCTTTCATTCCGGCGTTCGGTCGTTAATGAACCTAAATGGCTGTTTTCCATCGACAACTCCTCCTGATGATGAAGTGCATATATTTCTTAATTTTCAGTATATTAAGGGTGGAATATTATTTCAATAACAAAAGGTAAATATTAAAATTTTATTTCAATGAAGTTCTAAACAACGGATTGCCGACATAAAATAAAGCGCAGATGAACTGCGCTTATGTTCAGGTATTACAGCTCGTCTATTTGGTGTTCGGAAATCACGCGGAAGCCTTCTTTTTTCAGAAGCGCTGCTGTAACGCCGTTGCCGGCTATTTTTTGGCTTGAGAAACTTCCATCGTATATATGGCCGCTGCCGCAAGACGGGCTGTTTTCCTTCAACACGATCGTATCAGCCTTGATTTGCCTTGCCATCTCCAATGTTAGATAAGCTCCTTTTATATACAGGTCTGTTACGTCTTTTCCCGATTCTGTGTTGATCACCGCCCTGCCGTCTAAAACGTCTTCTCCCGACCCGCCTATAATCTCGGCCGGTTCCCTTGGCGTTTGAAATCCGCCGAGCAGCTCGGGACAAGCAATCACCGCTTTTTTTTCTTTAACAAGCTTATTGATTTTCCCCACATAGCTGTGCGATCCGTTATAGCGGCATTCCACCCCGGCCAGACATGAACTTACCAGTATCATTTTTCGCGTCCCCTCTCTTGCACATCAGATAGCCCTATTTTAAACAAAATTTCTGCGTTTTTCTCAATGTTTATGAATAAAAAATTTGAAAATAAAAATTTTAATTTACCCCTTTACAAATGGGGAGGAACCTGTATATAATAACTTTTGTCAGCTTTACGAGAGCTGCTTGAAACACGATGATGGCCCGTTGGTCAAGTGGTTAAGACACCGCCCTTTCACGGCGGTAACACGGGTTCGAATCCCGTACGGGTCACCATTCTTTTTTGGACAGCACGCTGCGAATGCCGGAATTTTTAAAAGGAAGGCATGCTAAGGTCGCAACGTCCTGTTGCAACGCATGCACTTGTACGTCCTGTACTGCGGAGGATTAGCTCAGCTGGGAGAGCATCTGCCTTACAAGCAGAGGGTCGGCGGTTCGATCCCGTCATCCTCCACCATTTTTCTGGATCGGTTTTTGTCACAACCGCGCCGGTAACTGCATAAGATACCGTATCATGCCGGTCTAGCTCAATTGGTAGAGCAACTGACTTGTAATCAGTAGGTTGGGGGTTCAAGTCCTCTGGCCGGCACTGTTTTTGGAGGGGTAGCGAAGTGGCTAAACGCGGCGGACTGTAAATCCGCTCCCTCAGGGTTCGGCGGTTCGAATCCGTCCCCCTCCACCATTATTGGGCTATAGCCAAGCGGTAAGGCAACGGACTTTGACTCCGTCATGCGCTGGTTCGAATCCAGCTAGCCCAGTTTTTGGACATCCTGTTAGGATGTCCTTTTTATTTTGTCTTTTTTGTATAACTATTCAAAAAAATGTCTTGTTGAGTCAATTCCGAATTGGAAGGTACAATGAAGGTCTGAAAGGGGGATATCATATGTTAAAACAGCAGATTTCAATGATTGGCGTACCGATGGATCTCGGTCAGCTGAGGCGGGGAGTCGATATGGGACCGAGCGCGATTCGCTGTGCCGGTGTTAATGAACGGTTGGAAAGCCTTTGTCAGGATATTGAAGACCTCGGCGATATGACAATCGGGCAAAGAGAGGATGAGAAAGAAGGCGGGGAGCCGGCATCTGAAGAGCTGAGAAACTTGAAAGCGATTACAAAAGCGAGTGCAAAACTTGCTGAGACCGTTGATAAGATCGTGGCTTCAGGTGCTTTTCCGCTCGTGCTGGGAGGTGACCACAGCATAGCGATCGGAACGCTGGCCGGCCTTGTGAAGCATTATCAAAACCTGGGTGTGATCTGGTATGATGCCCATGCTGATTTAAATACGAAAGAAACGTCTCCTTCAGGCAATATTCACGGCATGCCGCTCGCCATCAGCCTGGGGATCGGCCATGAAGGGCTGACAGGCATCTATGGAAAAGAAACGAAAATTAAAGCGGAGAACATCGTCATCATCGGTGCGAGGTCACTTGATGACGGGGAAAAAGAATTGATTCGCGACAAAGGGATCAAAGTGTATACAATGCATGAAATCGACCGCCTCGGTATGACGAGGGTGATGGAAGAAACGATAGACTATTTGCGCGGCAGAACGGACGGTGTCCATCTGTCACTCGATTTAGACGCGCTTGATCCGAACGATGCCCCGGGTGTCGGAACCCCGGTAGCGGGAGGCATCAGCTACAGGGAAAGCCACCTGGCGATGGAAATGCTGGAAGAATCGAAGCTGATTACGTCCGCTGAGTTTGTCGAAGTCAACCCGATATTGGATGAGAAAAACAGGACGGCTGAAGCGGCAGTCGCCTTAATGGGGTCGCTGTTTGGCGAAAAGCTGCTTTAGGTGCGGTTGAAGAGCGGCCTTAGGCTGCTTTTTTTTATAAAAAAAGTCTCAACTTCATAATATTTAGGTTGTATAATAATTTTAAGCTAATATTAAGCGCATGATCCCTGTCAAAGCATCTACACCCTGCCAAAAATTTGATAAACTATTTTTATGAATTTAATGAAACCTTATAAAAATCAATTCGTATACATAAAGACCGGTGAAGGCAGAGGTTAGATAAATATGGAAACAATGATTAAAAAAAGAATCAAACAGGTGAAAAAAGGCGATCGTAATGCATTTGCAGACATCGTGGATATTTACAAAGACAAAATTTATCAGCTTTGCTACCGTATGCTCGGCAATGCGCATGAGGCGGAAGATATTGCGCAGGAAGCGTTTATCAGAGCATACGTGAATATCGACAGTTTTGATATCAACCGGAAATTTTCCACATGGCTTTATCGAATCGCAACCAATTTGACCATCGATCGTATCCGTAAAAAAAAGCCGGACTATTACTTGGATGCAGAGGTGGCGGGGACTGAAGGACTGACGATGTATTCCCAGGTTGCGGCGGATGTTGCGCTTCCAGAGGATGAAGTGGTTTCTTTGGAGCTGCACAGCACCATCCAGGAAAAAATCTTAAGGCTTCCCGATAAATACAGGACGGTCATCGTATTAAAGTACATTGATGAGCTCTCACTCATTGAGATCAGTGAAATCCTTAATATTCCCGTAGGTACGGTGAAAACGAGGATACACAGGGGCAGAGAGGCTCTCAGAAAACAATTAAGGGATCTTTAAGTGGGGTGATGAAATGAGCTGTCCGGAGCATATTGTTCAGCTTATGCATAAATACCTTGACGGAGACATACTACCGGAAGATGAATCGCAATTAAAAGAGCACCTCCAATCATGCGAAGACTGCAAAAAGCACCTTCATGAAATGGAAAAATCTATCGCTCTTGTCCAGAGCACGTCGCATCTTACAGCTCCGGCGAACTTTACAGCCGATGTGCTGGCGAATCTGCCGAAGGAAAAGCGAACGGCATCGATCAACAGGTGGCTTAAAGCCCATCCGTTTTTAGTGGCGGCAGCTTTGTTTATCATTTTGATGGGCGGCAGCTTTTTCTCCAGCTGGAAAAACGATCAGGATTTCAGCGTATCAAGCCAGCCCAATCTCGTAGTGAAAAACAACACGGTCATCGTACCTGAAGGCGAAGTTGTCAAAGGCGATGTGACCGTGAAAAACGGAAAGCTGATTATAGAGGGCAAAGTCGACGGCGATGTCACGATTGTTAATGGCGAAAAATATACGGCTTCAGCAGGACAAGTCACCGGTCAGATCCATGAGATCAACGAAGTGTTCGACTGGATGTGGTATAAGATTAAATCGACCGGAAAATCGGTTTTTGACATGAAGGAGTCTAAAGAGTAGAGCAAAGCGGGCGAATGAGCTTTGCTCTTTTTTTATGAAGGGCCGCCATTTCACTTGGAAAATCAATTTGTGCTATAATAGCCTCTGTATATGTAAAAATAATAGATCATACCATTTTGAAACATATTAACCTTACTAATGACTGAATTCTTGGAGGACGAGGAAATGGCTTTTGAGGATATCCCTTTCTTGCAGTACCTCGGCGATGCCGTTGATATTCTCCTTGTTTGGTACGTAATATATAAATTAATGATGGTCATCCGCGGGACAAAGGCGGTTCAGCTTTTAAAGGGAATCGTGGTCATTGTTCTCGTCAGGCTGGCCAGTCAATATTTAGGATTAAGCACCCTGCAGTGGCTGGTTGACCAGGCGATCACATGGGGGTTCCTGGCGATCATTATCATCTTCCAGCCTGAATTGAGGAGAGCGCTGGAACAGCTGGGGCGGGGGCGCTTTTTTTCGAGGAGCGGAACACCTGAGGAAGAGCAGCAGCAGAAAACGATTGATGCGATTACAAAAGCGATTAAATATATGGCGAAACGCCGGATTGGCGCGCTTCTGACGATTGAACGGGAGACGGGAATGGGCGATTACATAGAAACGGGGATCCCTTTAAATGCAAAGGTCAGCTCTGAGCTATTGATCAACATCTTTATTCCGAATACACCGCTTCATGACGGCGCCGTAATTATGAAAAATGATGAGGTTGCTGCAGCCGCCTGCTACCTTCCGCTTTCTGAAAGCCCTTTTATTTCAAAAGAGCTTGGGACGAGGCACAGAGCAGCAGTGGGAATCAGTGAAGTGACCGACAGTCTGACGGTTGTCGTATCCGAAGAAACGGGCGGCATCAGCGTCGCCAAAAACGGAGACCTTCACCGTGATTTATCGGAAGAGGCATTGAAAAACATGCTTGAAGCGGAATTCAAGAAAAATTCGCGAGAAACTTCCTCAAATCGCTGGTATTGGAGGGCGAAGAAAAATGGATAAGTTCTTAAACAATCCCTGGGCTGTCAAAGTAGTCGCATTATTATTCGCGTTTCTTCTTTACTTTGCGGTCCACAGCGCTCAAGCGCCGACTCCGAAGAAACCAGGTGAATCGTTTTTCCCGACATCGACGACAGACGAAGCGACGCTCACCGATATACCGGTCAAATCGTTTTATGATGATGAAAACTACGTCGTAACAGGCGTGCCCCAGACGGTGAATGTCACGATTAAAGGCCCGACAGGAACCGTCAAGAAGGTCAGACAAGTGAAGGATTTTGAGATTTATGCCGATATGCAGCATCTGAAAACAGGCAGGCACAAAGTCGAGTTGAAGGCCAGAAATGTTGCCGAAGGCCTCACTCTGACCATCAATCCATCGGTGACAACCGTGACCATCGAAGAAAAAACGACGAAGGAATTCCCGGTCGAGGTTGATTTTTATAATAAAAACAAAATGAAAGATGGCTACACGCCGGAGCTGCCGATTATCAACCCGAAAAACGTCAGCGTCACCGGCTCAAAAGCCGTGATCGACAGAATCCAAAACATCAAGGCGACGATCAATTTAGAGGGCGTCGACCAGACGGTTGAAAAAGAAGCTAAGCTAACAGTCTACGACAGGGACGGAAATGTTCTTCCGGTTGAAGTCAGTCCATCCGTCGTTAAAATCACCGTTCCCGTGACAAGCCCTAGCAAAAAGATTCCCGTCAAAGTTGACCGGAAAGGGAGCCTTCCGGACGGTATCAGCATTTCCAGCCTCGATATCAGTCCGGGAGAGGTAACCGTCTACGGGCCGCAAAATGTTCTTGATTCGTTAGAATTTGTCGAGGCTGATGAGGTTGATTTAAGTAAAATGAAAGATGACACTGAGTTGGAAGCCAACATTAAAGTGCCGGACGGCGCTAAAAAAGTGTCACCCGAAAAAGTGAAAATCAAGGTGAAAGTTGACAAGGAAGAAGAGAAAAAACTGAAGAACGTTTCAATTAAAACCGCGGGGCTGAATGACAGCCGGGATCTTGAATTTCTCGATCCGAAGTCAGGCAAGCTGGATATCTCGGCAAAGGGCTCGACAGCCGCGATCGAAAAACTCCAGCCTTCCGACGTCGAGCTCTATGTCAATGTGGCGGATCTCGATGACGGCGAGCATAACGTGAAGCTGGAAGTAAACGGACCGCAGAACATGACATGGTCGCTGCCGCGGCAGAGCATTCGAGTGAAAATCTCATCTCAAACAACCCACAACGAAAAAAATAATGGTCAGAATGAAGAAGAAGAGAATCATTCTGAAAAGGATTCACAACCTTCATGAATCAAAAAGGAGCGATATTAATGGGCAAGTATTTTGGTACAGACGGTGTAAGAGGCGTGGCAAACAGTGAACTTACACCCGAGCTGGCCTTTAAAGTCGGACGCTTTGGCGGATATGTCCTAACAAAAGATAAGGAGCGCCCCAAGGTGCTGATCGGCCGTGATACGCGCATTTCCGGGCATATGCTGGAAGGTGCCCTTGTTGCAGGTCTTCTTTCGATAGGAGCAGAAGTCATGCGTCTCGGCGTGATTTCGACGCCCGGCGTCGCATATTTGACGAAGGCTATGGACGCGGAAGCGGGTGTGATGATTTCAGCTTCCCACAACCCTGTCGAGGACAATGGAATTAAGTTTTTCGGCGGCGACGGATTTAAGCTTTCCGATGAGCAGGAGCTTGAAATCGAGCGTCTGATGGATCAGCCTGAAGATCACCTGCCAAGGCCTGTAGGCGCTGATCTGGGTATGGTGAACGACTACTTTGAAGGCGGACAGAAATATTTGCAGTTTCTTAAGCAGTCTGCTGATGAAGACTTCACAGGCATTCATGTCGCGCTTGACTGTGCGCACGGGGCGACATCTTCGCTGGCGACCCACCTGTTTGCCGATCTTGACGCAGATGTATCGACGATGGGAACTTCTCCGAACGGATTAAACATCAATGACGGAGTCGGCTCGACCCACCCTGAAGCCCTGGCCGAATTTGTGAAAGAAAAGGGAGCTGACGTCGGCATGGCGTTTGACGGGGATGGCGACCGCTTGATCGCTGTTGACGAAAAGGGGAATATCGTAGACGGCGATCAAATCATGTACATATGTTCGAAGTACTTGAAGAGCGAGGGGCGCCTGGCGGACAATACAGTTGTCTCTACGGTGATGAGCAACCTCGGCTTTTACAAAGCGCTTGAAGCGGAAGGCATTAAAAGCGTTCAGACAGCTGTCGGCGACCGCTATGTAGTGGAAGCGATGAAAAAGGACGGGTTTACTTTCGGCGGAGAACAGTCGGGACATCTGATTTTCCTTGATTACAATACGACAGGCGACGGCCTGCTTTCTGCGATCATGCTGATGAACACGATCAAAATGACAGGTAAGTCTTTGTCAGAGCTTGCGGCAGAGATGCAGAAGTTTCCGCAGCTCCTCTTGAACGTGAAAGTAACCGATAAACATAAAGTAGCGGAGAACGAAAAGGTAAAAGCGGTCATCGAAGAGGTTGAGAAGGAAATGAACGGTGACGGCCGCATCCTTGTGCGCCCGTCCGGCACCGAGCCGCTTGTCCGTGTTATGGCTGAGGCGAAAACGAAGGAGCTTTGCGAGAAATACGTAGGCCGCATTGCAGATGTCGTGAAAGCTGAAATGGGAGCGGAGTGATTTTCCGCAGAAGACTGACGAACGAGACATGCTGATTTGACATAAGATAAAGGGAACCGTTCAATCTTGGAAAAAATGTGAACCATTTTGAAAAATGTTTGACGGTTCCTTTAGTGTATAGTAAAATCAGCTTGTCTTGTTTAATTTAAAAGGAAAGGCAGGGCAGAACCATTTTTTATAGTTATAGCGCCCGGACTAAGCGTGCGGATGAAACAGCTTAGTTGACGAGGATGGAGGTTTATCGAATTTTCGGCGGATGCCTCCCGGCTGACCACAAGATCACAGCCGCAAGGATTTCCTCAAACCAAAGAGGCGACTCTTTGAACAAAGGGAAATCGCATGATCTTCCATAAAAAACATGTAGGAGGGGACGAAGAATGTCCCCGCCTGATAAGCAGACTTTCTTCGTCTCCTGCCTGCGACTTTAGGAGGAAGAAAATTATGTGTGGTATTGTAGGTTATATTGGCCAGCTTGATGCAAAGGAAATTTTACTTAAAGGTTTGGAAAAGCTGGAGTATCGCGGCTACGATTCAGCTGGAATCGCTGTAGCGAACGAAGACGGCGTACACGTGTTTAAAGAAAAAGGACGGATTGCCGATCTTCGCGAAGTCGTTGATGCAAATGTGATATCGCAAGCGGGAATCGGACACACACGCTGGGCGACTCACGGGGAACCGAGCCGTCTAAACGCTCACCCGCATCAAAGCGCATCAGGCCGATTTACACTTGTTCATAACGGCGTCATCGAAAACTATGTTCAGCTGACGCGCGAATATTTACAAGATGTAACCCTTAAAAGTGATACGGATACAGAGGTTGTCGTTCAAGTGATCGAGCAATTCGTCAATAACGGTCTTGACACGGAAGAAGCGTTCCGCCAAACGCTTATGCTGCTCAAAGGCTCTTATGCGATTGCATTATTCGATCATGAAAACAAAGAAACAATCTATGTTGCGAAAAATAAAAGCCCGCTTCTTGTCGGCCTTGGAGACAATTTCAATGTGATCGCGTCTGACGCGATGGCGATGCTTCAAGTGACAAACGAATACGTGGAGCTTATGGATAAAGAAATGGTGATTGTCACAGACAAAAAAGTTGTGATCAAAAACCTTGACGGAGAATTGATGTCACGTGCCTCATATATTGCAGAGCTTGATGCGAGCGATATCGAAAAAGGCACATACCCTCACTACATGTTAAAAGAAATCGATGAACAGCCGCTTGTCATGCGGAAAATCATTCAGACGTACCAAGATGAAAACGGCAAGCTTTCCATTCCTGGAGACATTGCAAATGCTGTTGCAGAAGCGGATCGCGTCTATATCATCGCCTGCGGAACGAGCTATCATGCCGGTCTTGTCGGCAAACAATTTATCGAAACATGGGCGAAAGTTCCGGCTGAAGTCCATGTCGCAAGCGAATTCTCTTACAATATGCCATTGCTTTCTGAGAAGCCGCTGTTTATCTTTATTTCTCAAAGCGGAGAAACGGCTGACAGCCGCGCGGTTCTCGTACAGGTGAAAAAGCTCGGACACAAAGCGCTGACATTGACCAACGTACCGGGATCCACGCTTTCCCGTGAAGCGGACTACACGCTTTTACTGAATGCCGGCCCGGAAATCGCGGTAGCGTCAACAAAAGCATATACGGCGCAAATCGCAGTTCTCGCTATTTTGGCAGCTGTAACTGCGGAAACCCGCGGCAAAGCACTCGGCTTTGATCTTGTCAAAGAGCTCGGCATCATCGGAAACGCGATGGAAACCCTTTGCGACCAGAAAGACGAAATGGAAATGATCGCGCGCGAATATTTGACAGTAACACGCAATGCTTTCTTCATCGGCCGCGGCCTCGACTATTTCGTCTGCCTCGAAGGATCCCTGAAGCTGAAAGAGATTTCTTACATTCAAGCTGAAGGCTTCGCCGGCGGCGAATTGAAGCACGGTACAATCGCATTGATCGAAGACGGCACACCAGTCATTGCCCTTGCGACACAAGAGCACGTCAACTTAAGCATCCGCGGAAATGTCAAAGAAGTGACAGCCCGCGGCGCCAACCCTTGCGTGATCTCCTTGAAAGGCCTGGAAGAAGCAGACGACCGCTTCGTCCTGCCTGAAGTGCATCCGGAGCTCGCACCGCTCGTCTCCGTCATCCCGCTGCAGCTAATCGCATACTACGCAGCGCTGCACCGCGGCTGTGATGTTGATAAGCCACGGAACTTGGCGAAGAGTGTGACGGTGGAGTAAGGCGACGTTTGAAATAATAGTTTGTACCCCTCTTGGATTGGATGATCTGGAGGGGTATTTTTGTGTTTGAAAGAGAAATAAGTCTTATCAAAAATTGAACTCTGGTAGTCTGAAAGTGCGCTAGATTATAATTGAAAGGATGTGTAACCATGAACAACGAGACGTACATTGAAGTCAACAGAACATCGCAGTTGATGAATAAAATGAGAAAATTCTCAGTGCTGATTGATGGTGTCGAGGCTGGGAAAATCAAAGATGGCGGGAGGCTGCGAATTGATTTGGAGCCTGGCGAACATGAGATCCAAGTGAAAATTGATTGGTGTGTAAGCCAAACTTTGAGGTTTACGTTAGATGAAGGAGAAGCTTTAAAGTTTAGATGCGGAAGTCCGGTTCGTGGATGGAAGATGTTCTTCGGACTTTTTTATGTATTGGCCGATCCAGAAAAGTATTCGTTTATTGAGCAGGAATAGGCGGTTGCAAGCAGCTTTGGTCTGCATCATCGCCATCATACGCTGCACCGTAACAACCTGACGAAAAGTGTGACGGTGCAGTTTTTTATCCGCAGATGAACATGAAGCGGTGTCAATGAAAGAAAAAGCCTCATCCTTTTTAAAACACCTTATTTCTATAAATCCGAATCGACAGAAGCCATGAACACCCGTATAGCGTAATAATTGATATGGCAACGATCAGATACAGCAGAGCATTTTGTAAAGATAGCAGCATGTGAATCAACTCTCTAATTTGATCGTTCAAATTTTGGACAACAAAATTAACCGTTAGCATATACAAGCCAAATGCAACAATAGAAGCAATCAACAAATAGTTACTTTTGAATTTATAACAGAATGGCAGCATGAATGAAGCAGCTGTCATCACAATGGCGACCATTAGCAAAATGTCTTTCCAGATCGTAAGTTCCCGGTGAATGATAAAGTTTACGATCAATATGGCTGCAGCCACCATAGATGTAAAGAGAACGACGACAATATATTTTGAACTGACAATCTCCTTCCGTGTATAAGGCAAAGAATTGAGAAGCATATGTATAGAGGACTTTTCATCTATTGAAATGGTATTCATAAAAATAGCAATACTAAATGCAATTCCAACCCAGATGGGGGAAGCATCTAATGTTAAATAAACACATAACCCCAAAAATAAAACTGCCAATGTTTTTTTCTGCAAGACAATGTCCTTACGTATTAAGTTGAACATGCTCTTTAGCTCCTTTCTTCGTATAAAACATAATATCTTCCAGAGTCGGTTTTTCAATTAACACCATATCCCCAAAAATGTTTTCTGTTCGTGATTTATTCGCAGTCAATGCTTCAAATCCATGAGTTGATTTTCGAACCGCTATAAACTCCTGTTCGGTTTCCCGGTCCAACAACTCCATGCCGCCTTTTACAATTGCATATTGTTCTTCAATCTCGTAAAAGTCCTTTGTAAAGATATGCTCTCCTTTATGAATGAACGTGATATAATCTGCAATCTTATCTAAATCAGTTGTTATATGAGTTGAAAAAAAGATCGTCTTATCCCCATCTTGCATGAGCTGATGCAAGATTTCCAACAGCTCACGGCGGAAAATCGGGTCCAGTCCGGCCGTCGGTTCATCCATAATAATTAGTTCCGCATGATGGGACAAAGCGACGGCTAATGATGCTTTCATCATCATCCCTTTTGAGAACGTCTTGATTTTTTTAGTGAGCGGCAAGTTAAATGTGTTCACATAATCATTGAATACTTGTTCATCCCAATTGACATAGGATCTTTTCACAATATCTTTCATTTCAGTCAATGTTAAATGTTCATAAAATATGTTTGAATCAAATACAAAGCCAATTCGTTGTTTGATTTCTTTCTCATGCTCCTTGTAATTCAAGCCAAATACCGTAATCGTTCCGCTGTCAGGCTGCAATAAGTTCATGATCAGTTTAATCGTTGTCGATTTCCCCACGCCATTTCCGCCGATAAATCCGGTGACAAAACCTTTTTTTACATTCATTGAAAAGTCCTTTAGTTGAAAACCATCGAACGATTTATGAACATGCCGGAGTTCAATTACATTGTCCATCATTCTTCCTCCTGATATAAAATGGTAAGCAAATCTTTTAATTCTGTAAGGGGAACGCCAATGTCTTTGCTGTTTTTTATCGCTGCTGTCAACTGCTCTTCAATTGCTTTCATTTTTCCTTCTTTCATCATTTCGTTATTCTGATCTGATACAAAAGAGCCTTTCCCGACTACGGAATAAATGAAGGCATTCTTCTCAAGTTCTTCATAGGCGCGCTTTGACGTAATAAGGCTGACATTTAGATCTTTTGCCAATTGGCGCATAGAAGGCAGCGGCTGTCCAGGCTTCAATTCATCGGCAAGAATATGATCCTTAATTTGGGTGTAAATTTGTTCATAAATGGGTTGCTTTGAACGATTCGAAATTATAATTTTCATTTCAAAACCTCTTTTATTTATACACAATATATACAATATGTACAATATACACAAAGATTACCTGAATGGCAACGATTTTTTTATGTACTCTTTGAATAACGGGAGTGAACGGTCAGACAGGAAATGATATGAAAGATAAAAGGGCACCATACATATTGACAATTTGCGATATGAAGATATAATGATTGGTATGGAACCTATTGAAGTTTTCAAAGCTTTATCAAATGAATCAAGGCTGCAAATTTTGCAATGGCTGAAGGAGCCTGATCGTCATTTTGAACCCCATGAAGGGATTGATATGAACACAATCGGGGTATGTGTCAGCCAAATCACAGACAAATTGAAAATGACGCAATCAACGGCTTCTCAATATCTCGCCATTCTTTTAAGAGCCGGCTTGATTAAGGCGGAACGAATCGGAAAGTATACGTACTACAAAAGAGACGAAGAGGCCATCAGAAATCTTGCTGACTTTCTTAAAACAGAGATATGAGCATTCAAAAAATAAACATCTCTAGATGATGTTTATTTTTACACCATACATATCGACATATTCCGATGTGTTTATTTTTTTGATTTACATATCGTTATTTCGTGATATGTAAATGTATAAAACGAAGAAGGAGCGAACGATGATGTTTAGTGCTTGGAAAATTTATATTTTAGCGATCATCAGTTTTTTGGTAGGAACCTCAGAGTACATTATTTCCGGGATTTTGGATCAGATCGCCCAAACACTCGGAATAACTTTAGCTGCCGCGGGCCAGCTGATTACGATCTTTTCACTTGTGTATGCAGTTTTCACACCGGTTCTCATGGCGTTGACGGCAAGTATGGATAGGCGCAAGTTAATGATGTATGCTCTCGCTTTGTTTGTGATCGGAAATATTCTGGCCTTTACCCTGCCTGGCTATGGCTGGTTTGTTGCAGCGCGGGTCATTATGGCATTGGGGGCAGGCATGGTTGTGGTCACGGCATTAACGATTGCCGCCAAAATCGCTCCGGCGGGTAAGCAGGGCAGTGCAATTGCTACAGTGGTCATGGGGTTTACCGCTTCTCTGATCATAGGTGTTCCACTCGGAAGAATGACGGCAGAAGCATTAGGCTGGAAGTCTGTATTTGGAGGAATTGCTTTACTGGGATTCATCGCAATGATTGTTATATTCTTAATCTTGCCGCATACCGAAGGCGATAAGCCTGTTCCTTTGCTTCAACAGCTTTCTCTTTTAAAGAACCGGAAAGTAGCAATGGGGTTATCAATCACTTTTTTCTGGCTCGGAGGGTATTCCGTTGCATATACTTATCTGTCTCCTTATCTTCTGACCGTTTCAGGGATAAGCGGCAATTTGCTTAGCGGCTTTTTGCTTATATTTGGAATCGCCAGCTTGGTTGGATCGAAGTTTGGCGGATATAGCACCGATAAATGGGGCGTTCCTTTTACACTCGTTGGCGGGATGGCGCTGCATATCATCGCACTGATTTTACTGTCGCTTGTCACCCATTCCTATGTCGGAGTACTGTTGATTCTCATATTATGGTCGTTTGCCGCATGGTCTACCGGCCCGACACAGCAATATCACTTAGCGACACTCGAACCGGAATTGTCAGGTGTATTGCTCGGCATCAATCAATCGATGATGCAATTCGCCATGGCCGCAGGTGCAGGAATCGGAGGGATTTTTGTAGAAAAAATATCGCTGGCTTCTATTACGTGGTTTGGGGCACTGGAGGTTACACTTGCGATTGTTGTTGTTTTGGTGACTTTCAGTTCGCATTACAAACGGAAAGCAGGATCTGTAAGAGAAATCAGCTCATAATACGTTGCGTTGATTGGTGTTGAAAATTCAATGGTTTCATTCCTCATATCTTACTTGTTTTTTTGGAAGTCTGGCAGGTAGTGTTGAGCCGAAAAATCTAACACCCGCCCGTTGTAAAACGAGCGGGTGTTTTTTATTTAGTCCGCTAAAATCCGCAAATAAGCCCTCCAGGGGCCGACATCATCCTGATACCGTTTCGCCAGCACTCTTGCAATTTGCGAGATGTGAGTAAGGTCGTGGGCAACCCATGTCGAGATCTGTTCTCTCAGTTTGACGATTCCAAACTCAGGGTGCATCCCCGTTTGTTCGAAGTCGGTTTCAGGATCAATGATCTGCTGTAATGTTTTCAGGTTCGCCCGTCTGATGTCTGCAAACTCGTTAAGCAACTGTTCCATCGTTTTTCCGTCGTTTTGATTCAACTGGCTGAAGCGGTCGAACGGCGGAAGAGGTTCCGTTGCTCCTTCTGTCACGATCAATTTGATGCGCGGTAACCAATTGTTTTTTTCTCCTTCAATCAGATGGCCGACGACATCAAAGGCGTTCCACGTGTCTTCGCCTTCATTGCAGCTGATCCAGGGACTTGATAATCCGGTCAGCAGCTGACTCAGCGTTTGTGGTGTGCGCTCCAGGATTTCGATTGCTTCCTCGAGTTGAAAGTTCATGTGGGTGACCTCCTTTGCAATTTGAGATAAAAGGATGAGATAGGACTGACGTGTTTTACATTTATTTTAATTGAATAGTTGGAAGTATTCACCCAATCAAGAAACTCTAAACAGGCTAAAATACTTTCATTTATATTTTTATAAACCTGAGTTTTAAAGACTTCCCATGGGTGGACATCCAGGTTCGATCTTATTTGGATAGCTTCTTTATCTTTAAAACACTTTATTTCTGTAAATGATTCAACAGAAGCCATGAACATCCATATAGGATAATAACCGACATGCCGACGATCAGATACAACGGAGTATTTTGTAAGGTTAGAAGCTTGTGAATGAACTCACTAATTTGATCGTTCAAGTTTTGGATAACAAAATTCAGGGTGCTCCTCCGCTTGTTCGAAATCAGTCTCTTTATCAATGACATGCCGTAAATTCTTCAGGTTCTGACGGCGGAGTTCCACAAACTCGCTTAATAATTGTTCAATAGGTTTTTCCAGCATTTTGCTGCATCTGATCGATGCGGTTGAATGGCGGAATAGCTTTGGTTTCCCCTTTTGTCATAATTATTTCAATCCGCGGGATATTTTTTTCTCCTTCAATCAGGTGACCGACAACATCAAAGGTATTCAAAGTGTCTTCGCCTTCATTGCAGCTGATCCAATCAGTCGATAATCCGGTCAGCAATAATTCAGCATTTTTGGCGTGCGTTCCAAGATTTCTATATTAAAAATTCATATTTGTGTATCCAGATGATGAAGTGGGGAATTATTTAATGTGATATTACATTTTGTTTTGATTCATTGGTTTAGTTACGGCTGATGCTTTATGTGTAGAAGAGATGATGAATTTACAAATTCCTTTAAATAAAAACTCATAACTTTGATGGATTCAAAGACAGCATACCCTTGAAAATTAAAACTATACCTTCGGTAACGTCAAAGAATGACAGGAGAAATTAACCTGCATACTAGTAACACTTTACCATCACTGTGGAGCAAGTTCTCGCCTAGTATGAAATAATCTGAGAGTAATAAAGTTGTACCCAAAAACCTCATTGCCCTTTTGCTTTTGATCGAAATAAGGAAAGAGTGTTTTTGATATGAGCATAAAATATTAGATACCTGGTATGGAAAATAAACCATTAAATGGTCAAAATATCAAAAAAATATAAAAAATTGATAAAATCTTGATATTTTTTTAATATTATCGAAATTGCAAAACCAATATCATATAGAAAATCCGGTTCAAAAGGTTTAATTGAGCTTTATGTACTTCTGAAAATATGGTTCTTGACAGGAGGTGACTGATAATGCCAAAGTTTGATGATTTCGACTTAAATGTGAAACAAGCAAGTGAAAAAGATGTGGTTAAGCCAGAGGTTGGAAGCAGATATTTATGCACCCCAGGATCTTGTTGGAAATGGGTTTGCTTCACAACGACTGCTTAAAAAGTTAAAGTGAGGTAATTTTCAATCAATGTTATAGGAGGGAGTACATAGTTTTTGAGACACCCTTTAGATCTACATCATTAATTAAACCATTGGAAGAATATGAGATAAAGGTTTTGCAAATTATCTAATAGAGATTTTTGAAATTGAAAAATTTAGAAAGGGAGAGACTGAAATTGCCAAAATTTGATGATTTTGATTTAAACGTAAAACAAGCAAGTGAAAAAGATGTAGTCAAACCGGAAGTCGGAAGTAGATATTTATGTACCCCAGGATCTTGTTGGAAGTGGGTTTGCTTCACAACAACTGCGTAATATATTGTTCTAATTAAAAGCTGAATTGTTCGTCTTAGGGCTTTAGCGCTTAACTGCTAGCCTAAGAAATAATAGGTTAAGTGCTAGAGTCCTTTTAATCTATACATAATTTTGGGATGAAAGGAACTGCATACAGAAAAATGATGAGTCTTAAAATTTGTATAATAAATTGCTAACAAAAAAAATAAAACGGAATGATAATAATGCAAAGTATTAAGAAGAATCTAACGCTTTTGTGCAAGACGATTAAGATGATTTTTAATATAACTGGTAGAAATTTTTATTTTGTAGTAATCCTTACAATTGGAACTTCTTTGACTTCAGTCGTATCTGTCTTATTGTTTCAACAGCTATTGAATGCAATTGAGTTAAAAAAGAGCTTGCTTGAAGAAATATGTATTATGTTATTTATCTATTTGGGATTTAATTTGTTTTCTGAGTGGTTGAATAATATATCGTCTTATTTTAATGATAAGTTGCGGCTTCTACTTGAATATAAAATAAACTTTCTGCTTATCGAAAAAAGTAGCTTGCTCTCAATGAGGGATTTTGAGAATTCAGATATATATAATAAACTTACACGCTTGGAAAATGAAGTTGGATATAGGCCCTTTCAAACTTTTCAGGCCTTGTTGGGAATTATTTCAGCATGTGTAACTATCATAACTTCATCGATTATTTTGCTATTATGGAAACCATACCTAATAATAATCCTCTTTTTACTCCCGTTTTTATCTTTGTTTTATTACTTAAAAATTGCACAAGAGAACTTTAAGATTCACTTTGAAAGAAGTAATTCAGAAAGAGAAGCCTGGTACATCAGCTATTTGATGACGCACGATTTTTCTTTTAAAGAAATAAGAATGTATGGTTTGAGAAACTATTTTTTAAACCGGTTTTGGAGGCTTAAACAACGCTTTAGAGACCAAGATAATGGTATTAATAAAAAGAAAATGATATATGGATTTATTTTTAATACGATTCAAGATATTTGCATGGGTGTTGTTGTTTTCATTGCTGTAATTAGTGCATTTACAGGAAAATTATTAATAGGTAATGTAGCAACTTATATTAAATCGATTAGTATGGTTCAATCTAATAGTCAATCATTAATAAATAGCATTTATCAGCTGTATGAGAGTAACTTATACATGGAACTACTAGATGAGTTTTTAAATCTTGAAATAGAAACAGTAGATTCTAATAAAATTAAGATAAATTCTATTGATGAGATTGAATTTAGAAATGTTTCATTCAGTTATGATGGAAGTAAAAATTCCTTAGAGAATGTATCTTTTCGTATCAAAAAGGGAGATTTACTTGCGATTATCGGCGTCAATGGATCAGGAAAAAGTACCATACTCAAATTAATCTGCGGATTATACACTAATTATAGTGGTGAAATTTTAATTAATGGTATAGAGCTTAAAAGAATTGACCATGAATCTTATAGAAAATGTATATCTGTCCTCTTTCAAGATTATTTAAAGTATGAATTTACACTTGGAGACAATGTTTCTGTGGGGGATACTTCAAATATGAATGATCCGGAAAAAATAAATAAAACATTGGAAATGGCAAATGTCACTTTTTTAAAGGATGGGAATAAATCATATCAATTAAACTCTCAACTGGGCAATTGGTTTGATGATGGAACACAATTATCAGGAGGTCAATGGCAGAAGATAGCAATTGCAAGATCTTACTATAGGGAAGCATCTTTATTTTTGTTAGATGAACCAAGTTCAGCCCTAGATGCAATTTCCGAGAAACATATATTCGAAAGTTTCTTTAAATTGGCTACTAATGAAATTAGCATCTTTATCACTCATAAGGTAGAAATTGCAAAACATGCAGGGGAAATTTTGGTGATTAATAATGGTGCAGTCGAAGGGATTGGAAATCATTCGGACCTCATCAGGAACTGTGATGTGTACCGCAGTTTATATGAAAAAGATCAAATTGATAGCAACTCTTCTATGGTTAGTAATTAATGAGTGTAAGCTTCAGTTCAAGAAGGCTGTTTTTTAAAGGCTTTAATTGGGGAGGTTAGATCAATATGTTGGATAGCATAAGAACCAAAACTAGTATTCGGGATATTGCTTCACGAATTGCCGACATATCGTACGTAGAAACGGAGTCGAAAAGAAATGAACTAAATTATCGTAATGCAGGAGAGATTACACAAACACTGTCTCCAATGACTCTTAGCCATGGTTATCCTTCTTTATGCATATTGTTTAGTAATTTGGGAGTAACTGATAATGAGAATTGCTGGATAGAGTATTCCAATAGGTATGTCCAGCAGATTGTTAATTTAATAAATGAGAGAGGAATATTTGGAGCTTCATTATTTTCAGGGACTGCGGGAATTGCATTTTCGATAAGAATAGCTAGTATGCGGGGGCTTTACTATTCTAAATTACAAAAGTCTTTAGATCGTTTTTTGTACGACCAACTAGATGAAATACTAACCAATTTAAACTTTAAGACGAACTATGAGATGTTTGACTATGATGTCATGGAAGGATTAGCAGGAATCGCAAATTATCTTTTCATCATAGAAAATGATCCAACAAGTGAAAAGTATTTAAAAAAAATCTTGACCTATTTTGTTTCTTTATCTGGTTATAAGGAATTTTCAGGTGAAAAAATACCCAATTGGCACATAAAAAATGAGTTTTTATTTTCAGATAGTGAAAAAGAAACCTATAAGAACGGAATATTGAATGTAGGTTTGTCACATGGAATTCCTGGCCCTTTAATTATTTTAAGTAAGGCTTATAAAAGAGGGATTCTTGTAAAAGGGCATTTCGAAGCTATAAAAAGAATAGCCTATGATTTAGTAAAACTCAAAAACCAGTATGACAATAATTGGGGGGGGATGATAGACGTACAACAATATTTTAACCAAGAATGTCCACTTCGTCTACCGACACGTTCAGCTTGGTGCTATGGAACACCTGGAACAGCTTTTTCGTTATTGACTGCCGCTGAAGCATTAAATGATAGGGAACTTTCCGAGATTGCAAAACAAGCCATGAAGGATCTAATCGGAAATGAACAGAAAATCTTTTCGCCTTCCTTTTGTCATGGTTATGCTGGTATATCGTATCTTTATAAAAGATTTTATGAAAAAACGGGTGTGCAGGAGTTTGATAATGAATCAAAGCGCTTAAAATCAAAGACCCAAGAATTTTTTGATTTTTTAAATCCCTTCGGTTATTGCGATATTGAAATTAAGGATAACTATAAATTGAAACTTAATTCAATAGGGCTTTTAAAAGGTGTTGCGGGAATATTGCTTTCCCTTCTATCTTTTGAAGAGAACAGTCCTTCGATATGGAATGTTGCCTTTTTATTAGATGACTAATTTGAAGAAAGGAAAGAGTATTATGACAAGTTATTTTAAACCTATAAGTAAATATATGCTTAGAGTACCGTTACATCCGAACTCATTAATTGAAAGATTTTATGACATCGAAAAAAGTATAGGGGCGATAAAGAACGATACATTTTTATGCGAACAGCTTTTGGTAGCAAGCGAAAATATTTATAAAACGTTATTAAATAAAGATTTCTCTACATTATCTAAGAAAAAGAAGAGAAACCTGATTACTTCCCTGGGAAACTACATTAATAGAGCTGCGACTAGAACCACTCCTTTTGGTTTATTTACAGGAGTTGGAATACTCGATCTAAAGAAGACTGAGGTGTCCAAGCCTTCAAAAATCAATATTAAAAAGAACAGTCGTATTGATGCAGAATGGTTATTTAAACTTATCAAAAAGATAGAAGTAGAGCATTTTTATGACTTAAAGTTTAAAATGAACACAGCATCTTATCGTAAAGGTAATCGCCTACATATTCCTTATAACTTGGATGGAAAGACAGTAGAAATCAATGTTAATTACAGTAAGCCCTTAATGCTTATTGAGAAGCTATGTATAAAAGAACATGTAAGTTTCAAAAAAATGGTTCGGGCATTACAAGAAAGATATCCGAAAAGGGATGTTGACGATCTTGTAGCCTATGTAAAAACCTTGATTGAAAAAGAATTTATTATTTCTGAAATAAGACCTCCCCTTTGTAATACGAATCTTCTAACTTACACAATTAATAAATTGTCAAAAATACCTTTTTTATACGAGAAATACGGTAAACCACTCAGTGAAGTGGATGTGCTGATTGGAAAGTATAATGATGCTCCTATCGGCCAGGGAACTAAAAATTATTTAACAATCCAAGAAAAATTAAGGTGCATCCATTCTTTTACAAATGAAAAACATTTACAAGTAGATACAAAATTAGATTTAGAAGGAGTTTATATAAATGAGAGAGATATCAAGAATATCAATAAATGTATTACATTATTAATGAAATTTGCTTCTGAAATTGAAGACTCTAAAAGCTATAAAAATATTTTTGAAGAATATCGCTTAAAGTTTATTGAGAAGTTTGGAACTTACGTTGAAGTACCAATAGCGGATGTTTTAGATGAAGTTAATGGAATTGGTGCTTTAACATCTTATAGTAGGCCTAAAAATAGATTTGCTCAAGATACTCCGGTAACAACTGAAGAACATAACCTTTTGAAAAGATATTTTATGAATAAGTATTTAGCTGCTGTTGAAAATAAGCATCCTATTATCATAACAGATGAAGAAATTAACAAGTTAAATATGAAGGTAGACGAGAAAAGGTTACCGAGTTCTCTCGAATTAAATTTTATCATAAGAAAAAACAATAACGGAGAAAATCTTCTTTATTTGGGACCCAATATAGGTTCATCTGCTGCAGGGAAAACATTTGGAAGATTTAGTTATTTGAGCGATGAATTTTCTGAAGTGTTGGACGAAGTAGGCAGAGAGTTAAAAGAAAGTGAAATCGATCAAGTTGAGCTGTGTTTTGTTCCATCAAACATTAGAATGGCGAATGTTACCCGTATCAATACACCGAGAGAGTATAACCTTTCAATGTTTACTAATTCATATAATCCGAACAATGAATTAACATTAGCTGATATTCTTGTTGGATGTGACAATGAAAAGTTTTATTTGAAAAATAAACGGAATGGAAGATTGCTGAATATATCAGGAATGAATATGCTCAATCTGAGCTCTTCAAGCAATATCATTCGATTATTGAGCGATATCTCCTTAAATCAGTATTTAGAATGGAGTAATACTCCATGGGGTGTATATTATAAAGAATTTATTCATATACCAGAAATTCGATATGAAAATATTATTCTCTCAAATGAGAAATGGAGTTTACAAAATCTGAGAGGGCAGTTTGAAAGAATCCCAAAAATTGAAGAATTTATGGCGGAGTTCCAAAAGTTCAGAAGAGTTTATTCAGTCCCGGATAATGTTTATTTTCAATTTGCTGATAATCGAATTTTATTGGATTTATCAAGAAAAACTAACCTCAACTTGTTGTATAAGAATTTATTCAAGTTTCCAAGTACTGCTTTAGAGAAAGCAGAGGCTGGAAACCCCGCTATTACCTTAGGTGAGGAATATTTCTCAGCAGAGGCGGTAATTCCTTTTGTTCTAAAAGAGGAATACAGAGACAATAAGAGTAAGAAAGAATTCTTTAATGGAAGTATATATCAGCAGGTTAGCTATCCTCCTTTTAAAGAATGGCTGTTTTTAAAACTCTATGGCCCTGAAGACCGCCAAGATGAATTAATAGAATACATGAAATACTTCATTTCAACACAACTGGATAGGAGTGTTTATGATAAGTTTTTTTATATGAGATACAATGACCCAAAACCTCATATAAGATTGAGGTTTCGTTCAATAGAACCAAACAATCTTCAGATTATTTACGACAAGCTGAGTGAGTACATAATTGAATTACAAAAAATGAGCATCATTTATGAAGTAACCATCAATACTTATTTCCCTGAAATCAACAGGTATGGTGGGTCGGTGCTGATAAAGGATGCTGAAAATTTATTCTACCATGATAGCTTAGTTGTGATGGAAATTCTTAAAGTCATGAAACAAAATAGTCTGAGCCAAGAACAAGTTGGAGTGATTTCCTTACTTCACTACTTGATTGACTTTGGATTATCTTTTGAAAATCAATTAAATTACTTGCAGCTAAACTTAAAAAACAGTGACATTCATAAAAAGGAATTCAAACAAGAAAAGTTTGATTTCATCAATGAACTAGATTCTTATAACAATTGGGAAAAGGCTAAAAAAAGAGAAGACCTAAAACAAATTATTGATATCCTAGAATATAGGAGCAAAAGTATTAATGTCTATAGAGAACATATTAACAGAAGCAATAAGCATACGAGTGATTTCATTAACATTATGGGGAGCATCATTCACTTGCATTTTAATAGGTTGTTTGAGATTGACCGCGATTTCGAAAATAAACTATATGTTTACGCATACCAAACATTATATGGCCAGAGAGTTCGAAGAAAAATGCTTCATTTACAGAAACTTTAAAAAACATCTTAAACAGATGGTTGAACAGATTAACTGATCAATCATCTGTTTTTTTTCGATATTGATGGAGTCTTGATTTTTTATTGCTAAACTCCATTTATAAAGACGAAAAGGAGTTATTTGAAGATGAATAATGAGTATATCTTGCAAACGAGGCACTTAACCAAGAAATACAAAAAATCGACCATTTTAAACGGTGTATCAATTAATGTAAGAAAGAACACTGTTTACGGCCTTTTGGGTCCCAACGGGGCAGGTAAGTCAACGACGCTAAAAATAATATCCGGTTTGCTCAAACAAACATCAGGAGAGGTAATTTTCAATGGAAATCAGTGGACAAGGAAAGATTTGATTTATATCGGATCTTTAATTGAAAATGCTCCGCTTTATGGGAATTTAACTGCTATAGAAAATCTTGAGGTGATAAATACGATTCTTGGCCTGCCAAAAGAGCGAATTCAGGAGGTTCTTCAAGTTGTTGGGTTAACAAATACGGGAAGTAAAAAAGTGATGAATTTTTCTATGGGAATGAAACAACGACTTGGCATTGCCCTTGCCATTTTGAATCGTCCCAAGCTATTAATTTTAGATGAGCCTACTAATGGATTGGATCCTATTGGGATTCAAGAATTAAGAGAATTGATGGCTTCATTTCCGAAGCAGGGAATGACCGTTCTTTTATCCAGCCACTTGTTATCGGAAGTTGAACATTTAGCTGATGATATCGGCATTATCAGCAATGGAATACTCGGTTATGAAGGTAAATATCATTCATATGATAACTTAGAAAATCTATTTACAGATGTTGTACGAAAGCATAGAGCCCAATAGGAGGTTACCGAATGTATTTATATTTAAAATCAGAAATGATAAAAACAAAAAGAACAATGATTAGAAAAATGTTGTTGGTGATACCCCTAATATGTTCCATTCTTGCACTAGGTTTTAATTTTCTAGGCGGCCCGGATATCGTAAGGCTGAGTGTAGAAACGATCATTAATCATTGGGGAATATTATGGCTATCCGTGTTCGTAGCCCTTTCCACTGGGCTTTTAAATAATCTCGAAAAAAAATCGACGAATTTTAAAACGATTATTGGCTTACCAATAGATCTTCAAAAAAAGGAAATAAGCAGAGTTTTATTTACAACTGGATTAATGGGGCTAGGGTCTCTTCTGTTAATAATTTTTATAATCCTAACAAGTTTGCTGGTTAATACAAGTCCATATTTGGTTTCACTTTCTTCTTGTATTTTAGCGGTTACCTTAATGTTTATAGCTTCACTATGGCAGATCCCGTTTTGCTTGTGGCTTTCTAGAAAAACGAATCTTTTTATCACCTTACTGTTGAATAGCATGCTTAATTTAAATTTAGGTTCAGTTTTTGCTCCTACGGGAGATTGGTGGTTTGTTCCATACAGCTGGCATTTAAGAGTGCAAATGCCTTTAACGAAGCTACACTCTAATGGAATCCCTTTGCCGCAAAATGATGAACTTCTGAGCTATTCAGTTATTCCGACTGCTCTTGTTTTAAGCCTTACATTTTTTTTCATACTGACATTGATTACTGTTAGGTCTTTTAATAAACTTGAGGTGAAATAATGCTGCAATTTTATAGATGTTTTCTTGGCGAATGTAAAAAAAGAAAGCGAAGTATATTTTCATTATTACACTTAAGCATTCCGCTCGTTTTATCTGGTGTTTTGGTGATGTACTTCTTATTCAGGAATGTACCCGTAGGTCCGGAAGCAAGCTATATCATTTTTTTCGAATTAATAGGAGTAGGTACACCGGTCATCATTTCGATTATTTGTGGTCTGGTGGCCGATTCTGAAAACGAGGCAGGCCATTTTCAAAATATACTTGGATTAATTCAGAGCAGAACCGTTTCATTCACAAGTCAAACAACAATGATGATATTCTCTTATTTTGCTGCGATGTTTTTAACGATATCAATCTATACCCTAGCTCTGAAGCACCTGATTGGAGTAGGTGAAGTTAACTTTACTCTCTACTATTTAACAGGTATAATTTTTGCAGGAACTTCCATCTTTCAATATTTCTTCTATCAATTCGTTGGTTATAATTATGGGATAGGAATGTGCAGTATATGTGGGTTTGGAGGAGTGATTATCGCAGCTCTGTGCTTGACCACAATAGGAGATAAAATCTGGTGGCTCCTGCCTTGGGCTTGGGCAAACCGATTCGGTGAATATGTAATGGATTATTTGAAAATGACAGGTGTAAAACCGGTTGGAAATTCTACACTTGTAATGGGAGGTTATTCTTTTTTAATTATGACAACAGGAATAATTCTTCTAAGTATCGTTTGGATAAATAGGTGGTCCGGAAAAAAAACAAACGATTAAAGGGTGGTTCAATTTGGCCAAAATCTTGGCGGTTGATGATGACGCTGCAATTCTAAGACTGGTCAGGAAAATGTTGAGTATAAAAAAACATGAGGTTACAACTTTGCAAAGTATTAAAGATATCACGATAGAGGAGTTAAATAAATATAATCTCATTTTATTAGATGTCATGATGCCAGATGAAGATGGATTTAAAATATGTGAGAAGATTAGATCTTTAATTGATATACCGATCATCTTTATGACTGCCAAAAGTGATGAATCTTCAATAATTAAAGGTTTATCCATTGGCGGAGATGATTATATTGTAAAGCCATTCAGCATTCATGAAGTGAATGCACGTATTGAGGCCCATTTAAGGCGGGAAGCAAGGCCGAAAAAGGATACAAAAAGTGTATTTATCGATGGTGACATCCTTATTGATTTGGAAGCAAAAAAAGTAATGGTGAAAGGGGAGGAAGTAAACTTTACTAAAACTCAATACAAAATTTGTGAACTGCTCGCATTACACAAGGGGAAAATCTTTTCCAAAGAAGATATTTATGAGTCTGTCTATTCAATAGAAAGCGATTCTCAAATTTCAACGGTTGTTGAACATATCAGAGTGATAAGGAAAAAAATTGCCCAGTTCAATTTAGCCCCTATCAGTACGGTCTGGGGTGTAGGGTATATATGGGAATAAAGAATACGTTATCGGTTTATTTTATTAAATGGATTACAAAATTAGGTTTTGCAGGTTTGTTTATTTTGACCCTGAATATTGGATTCGTGACTTGGGGAATTAATCATCATTTTTTCCTTCCGGCAAATGAACCGATAAAAAAAGCGGAAAAAATACAGAGTAAAGTTGAAAATGCCAATTATATTGATCACAGCATCATTCCTCCAGAACTGGATTATACTATTTTTAATAAGCAAACAAACAAAATTGTAAAGAGTAATATGAGTTCCAGAAATAAACAAAGATCAATAGAAGCTTATCTGCATCCTAGTAAGGATAGAATGAGCTCTTTTATAAGATATGACAGTCGATATGAAAGCATTTTGATTCATTATAGCTTGAAAATCCAGTTTGCAAATATTGAATTAAGAAAGGTATTTCCGAACCCTGGCGTATGGATATCAGTTTTTTCAATTTTAATTTATTGTGTTTATTTAGTTTGGAATATAAGAAGTTTTTCTCGAATTATTGTCCAAGAAAACCAAAAGCTTATTCAAGTAGCCCGTAAAATAAAAGAAAGAGACTTAAATATCGAATTTCCGCGAGTTCGATTTAATGAGTACAAAGATGTAATGGGCGCAATGGAGAGTTTATCGGAAGCACTTGTTAAATCCATTCAGAAGGAAATTGAGATTACCAATTCAAAGTCAGAACAGATCAGTTATTTAATCCACGATATAAAAATTCCACTGACTGTGATAAAAGGGAATATAGAACTTTTGGAGACAATGGGAGATGAGGATGCTAAGGAAAATTTTAGCGACATTATGAATTCTATACAGCAGATTGAAGGATACATTCAGGAAGTTATCGATATCAACCTGGACAACAAACAAGACAATACGAATATGGAAGAAGTATCTGTAACCGATTTCTTGTGCAAGCTGGAAGCCGAAGTTAAAAGCTTGGGTAATAATATCATTGTCGAAGATTGGACACATAAAGAGGCTACTAGCCTTTATATAGACGTAATCCTGCTTATTCGAGCAATAAATAATATTGTATTAAACGGAATAGAAAGAACGCCGCCGCATGAAAAAGTGCAAATGATCGTCAAGCAGGATAAAGACCGTATTCAATTTGTTATCATCGATCAAGGACCCGGTTTTTCGGAAGAAGCTCTAAAAAAAGGTACTGAGCTTTTTTACACTGAAAACTTTGGACGGACTAATAACAGCCATTATGGATTAGGATTAACGTTTACCGAAAAGGTAATCAAGCAGCATAATGGAAGAATGAAGCTTAGAAATAATGCCAACAACTCTGGGGAGGTACTGGTAGAATTACCGATTCTATCGAGAAAGGGATAATACAAAAGATAAGTTCATTTTAATGACTAAAAGAGAATACTTGACAGCTTTTGTGTGAAATTTTAATTTTAAAGTGTCCCGAATCCTCGTTCGGGACACCCTTTTATATTTTTGAGACTATGTCAACTGCCGCTCCGCAAACTCACGATACAGCGCATGCGAAGCAATCAGCTCGTGGTGCCGCCCCCGCCCTGTGATCTCGCCTTTTTCGATAAATATAATTTGGTCCGCGTTCACGATTGTCGATAGCCGGTGGGCGATGACGAAGGTGGTGCGGCCTTCCATGAGGCGGGCGAGCGCCTGCTGGACGATGGCTTCTGATTGGCTGTCGAGGCTGGCTGTCGCTTCGTCCATCATTAAAATTTTTGGGTCACGCAGAAAGGCGCGAGCGATGGCGATCCGCTGTCTTTGTCCGCCGGACAGCTTGACGCCGCGTTCGCCGACTTCCGTATCAAGCTGCTCTGGAAATTGTTTAATAAATGTGTCGGCATAAGCCATTTCCGCGACTTTCCACAGTTCTGGATCGTCAATGCTGTCGGCGTAGTCCAAGCCATAGCATAAGTTCTCACGGATGGTGCCGGATATCATCGGGCTGTCTTGAGATACGTAGCCGATCTGGCTGCGCCACGATTTCATCGACAGTTTGTTGATCGGTGTTTCCCCGATGTTAATGGCCCCTGAGTCCGGTTCGTAAAATCGTTCCAAGAGGCCGAACATCGTCGTTTTTCCGCCGCCGCTCGGACCGACAAATGCAATCATCTGCCCGGGATCGACGTCGAAAGATACCTCCCGCAAGACAGGCTCGTCATCGCCGTAAGAGAAAGATACATTCTCGACATGTATCGGAAGATTGGAGATATCCATCTCAAGCCCTTCCTGGCCCTCTTCCTCTTCAGTATGCAAAATCTCGATGATCCGCTCTGTTGCCCCTTTTGCTTTTTGCAGCTGAGTGAAAAACATTGTGAACGATGTGATCGGGAAGATAATTTGAAACAGATAAAGCAAAAAGGCGATCAGCGAGCCTGCCGACATCGTCCCCTCAGAGACGCGGATGCCGCCGTAGCCGATGATGGCGACGATCACAATCATAATGACAAGGTGCATAAACGGGGAGACGAGCGCGAATATACGGGCTTCCTTGAGGCCGTATTGAAAGAGCTTCGAAATGCCTGATAACCCTTTCATTTTTTCTGTATGCTCGGCGTTTGATGCTTTCATCAATCGGATTTCGCTCAATGTCTGCTGGACATGTCCGGTGAAGGAAGCTGTTTCATCCTGCAGCGTTTTGGAGATGCGCTGCATTTTCATACCGAGCGGGATCATGATGAAGGTCGTGATCGGAACGGAGATCAGCATGAGCAGTGTCATTTTCCAGTCCATGATCAGCAAAATGATTACCGATCCGACAATGGTGATGATGCCGGAAACAAACTGCGGAAAATGGTCGGAAATCAAGCTTTCAACAATGCCGGTGTCATTGACAACGCGGCTGACGGTTTCACCGCTCGTCTTTTCGTCAAAGTAGCGGACAGGCAGGCGCAGCAGCTTGAACCACATGCGCTCGCGCAGGGAAGCGACCACTTTTTGCCCGGCATAGGAAAGAAAATAGGTCGAAAACCCGTCGCAGACCGCTTGAACAATAAAAACGAGCGCAAGGATTCCCGCTAAGGCCAGATTGATCGAATGGACGGAAAAGCCGTCAACCATTTCCCTTGTCAACAGTGGAATGGACAGGCCGACCAATGTAGTGACGAGGCTTGCGGCCAAACCGACGGTTAAAGCCAGCCTGGGGACGCCGGATGTGAGAATCATGGTGAAAAACGGTTTCATGCTATTGTTGTTTTCTGTTTTCATTTGATAAACTCCTTATCGATATAATGTCAAAGAAGTGGATGGCGCAAGCTGTAACTCATCATATTACGATATACACAGCAGAAAGTTCCCGATCATTGCCGATTTTAGCTTCATGCTAAAAAGATTGACAGGAGAGATAATTGTAACTATTATTGTTACATATAGTTGATTGCATATATGAAAGGAAGAAAAAACATGACGATAAATATTAAAGTATATTCCGATTATGTCTGTCCATTCTGTTTCCTCGGAAAAGACCAATTCGAAAAAGCGATCGAAGGCAAAGATGTGGAAGTCGAGTGGCTGCCATTCGAACTGAGGCCGCGTCCATCGGAGCAGCTTGATCCGTTAAACGACCCGTCCAAATTGGCAATGTGGGACGGCGCCATTAAGCCGCGAATCGAGGCTTGGGACGTCAACATGAAGCTGCCAAACGTCTCACCGCATCCTTATACAGATTTGGCTCATGAAGGCTATCACTTTGCAAAAGAACACGGTAAAGCGAAAGCGTACAATGACCGGGTTTATCAAGCCTTTTTCCAGGAAGATCAAAATATTGGCGACATCGACGTATTAACAGCGCTGGCTAAAGAAGCCGGACTGGATGAGCAGGCTTTTAAAGAAGCTTTAAGCTCCAGAACATATCAGGACGTGCAGCGGAAGGCGCTCCAACACGCTTACGAAGAAGCAGGCATTACGGCCGTTCCGACATTTATCATTGGCAATGAACGGATCGCCGGGGCCGCTGCGAGGGAAGTGTTTGAACAGGTGATTGAAAAAGAAAGCAAACAAAAGCCTGCAGCCGGCTTGCAGTGCGACCTTGACGGAAATAACTGCTGAGCAGGAAAAATGAGCGATTTGAAGAACCCTTTAATAGGGTTCTTTTTTATACCGGAAAGAAGAGGGAAGACAGTTGACACTCCATCATTTTATTGCAGCCGATCAGGAGCTTCCGCTGGGGAGTTTCCTGGATCAAACAGAAGAAGGTTTGATTAGCATCGATGAGCTTGATCAAGGGTACGAAATGATCAAAACAAAATTCAGCAAGCCGTTTGTGTATGAGGCAACCGGCTGTTTGCATAGACCCGGAAATGGTATACGAGCGCTATTCAGCTATATCAATTCAAATATTGCCGATGGCGAAGATATTGAAGTTTACTCTTGCTGGGACGGTGAGGAAGACAGAGAAAAAGACGACCGCTTAGACTTTTTTATTGATCTAAAGGCTCTTCAGCTGGGCAAGCATGTCAAGCTGGATAAAAAGAAATACATCGATGAAATTGCAGGCATGTTTTATTTTGAGGAGCGGCAGCTGGTCAAGATTCGTAAATAAAACATTTGCTGGCGCAGGGTTTTCACACCTTTTTTCGGCCGGTTCATTTAGATGTTCAATCAGTGCACGCGCATTGTCATAGCTCACAGGCTAAGTACGATTAAGGATGCAGATCTCATATTAGTGCTAAAAGACGGAGAGATTCAAGAGATGGGCAACCATTTACAATTGATTCGCAACCAAGGGTTTTACACCAAATTGTACAATTCAAACAATGACCAAGCGATTGTGGGAGGAGGCTAAAACAGTGAATGATTTATTTGATGAAATAAGAGATGAGTCGATTAATATTGGGGGGATTGATGGTTACAAATTCGGCTCCTTAAAAGAGATATTGCGAAATAAAAGATTTGTATTTCTTGGTGAAAGCAGCCATTGCGTCAAAGAATATATTGAGGCGAAGGCAAGCTTGATCAAATATCTGCATCAGGAATTAGGATTTCGTATTCTTGCTTTCGAAAGTGAATTGGGAGATTGCAGCATAGGAAATTATCTTTCAGAAGAACTTAGTGCCAAAGAAAATATGTCCGGTTCCATCGGGAAAGTTTGGCAAAACGAATTTATGCTTGATTTGTTTGAGTATATGAAGGAAACTCAACAGCGGCAGCCTTTGCATTTAACAGGCGTTGATGTTCAGCAGAGCATGGATAAGCACTTTTCCTCCTACATGCGTTCGCATTTGACAGGGGATCTCAGGAAAACGTTTGTAACATTTGATACGCGTACAAATGAGATGCTCGATAAAGATTATATGTTAAAGCGGCGTTTTAGGAAAACAGTAGAAGAAATTGAAAGAATAGGCCAAGGAATGATAAGGGAGCTTGAAAAACAGACTTTCCCCTCTGCTATGCTTCGTGATGTCGTGTTACAGACGATGAAAAACAGACTCAATTATTTTAAGGCGAATTTTACAAAAGGTTTTTCAAAATTGTTTGAATATCGTGATGAATTAATGGCGAAGAATCTTGAATTTTTATCTCAGCATGTTTATCCTGATGAGAAATTTATCATTTGGGCTCACAACCTTCACATCAAAAAACAAAGCAGCGTCAATCGGTTTTCACCATATCGATCATTTGTAGAAAACCTTCCGGAATTTATGAAAGAGGACAGTTTTGTTATTGGTCTTTACGCGGGAGAAGGAAGAATGGGTGACAACCAAGGAGGCGATCATCCTATCAAAAAAGTTAACAAAAAGCACATGGAGTGGCTGCTCAGCAATTCACCCCATCCCAATTTTTTTATACCATGTGCTTCAAAGTGGGGGGAAAAAAAGTGGAAGGCTTTTGAGGGAGGAGGCTTGCGTATTTCTTTCAAGCCGGTTCAACAGTATGACGGAGTTTTATTCTTTAAAAAAGTAACCCCAGCAGTTGTTAATGTTGAATAGGATGTTGACGGGTTAAGCATAACCTCTAAGGTGAAGATCTCTGCTTATAGGAATTTTTTGTTGGGAAAAGAACTTTTTCGTTATATTAAATTGCTGGTGGCGGCCAAAGGGAGGAAAACTGAAAGCTGTTTTTTTGGTTTTCAATGGTGAATGGGATTATTGCATAGAGTGCACAAGTCAGACCCAGGGTAATTTCATGGACGTATTAACTTTTGGTAAAGGCGTTTATCAGGACATCCATGAAAAGATATGTTCGGCAGATGAGGAAGGGAATCCTGTTCCCGAGATGCCGGAGATGGTGGTTGAGGAGAAATATGAAGAACTCCAAAGGTAAATTGGTAACGCGTTCACAGTTTCTTGAGAGGAAGATCTTCAACAAATCATGATAAAGGGATGGCCGAAGGCTTTTCTTCACAGCTGGATCGCCTTGAAGACGATCTGAAAGCCATTCGTTAAAAGAGGGAGGGTATATTGATGACGACGTTTCCTGAGCATTTCATATAACCACGTAATCGCGGACCTCCTCATCAAGTTTTTCTATAACCATTAAAAAGAGGAGGTTGATATACATGCGTACAGAGCAGGAAATCATCGATTTGGTGCTGAAGGTCGCACGGGAGGACGACCGCGTTAGAGCGGTCGGTATGAACGGTTCGCGGACGAATCCGAATGTTCCGAAAGACCCTTTTCGCGATTATGATATGGTCTATGTTGTAACAGATATGCAGTCTTTTCTTGATGAGCCGGGCTGGGTTGACGTTTTTGGGGAGCGGATCATCATGCAGACGCCGGAAGCGATGGAGCTGTTTCCGAATGAGCTTGGCAACCGCTTTTCTTATTTGATGTTATTTACTGACGGTAGCCGCATTGATTTGATTCTTGTGCCTCTTGAAGAAAAGCTGGAATACTGCCGGGAAGACGGATTAACCGTGATCCTGCTCGATAAGGATCAGGACCTGCCCGTTATCCCGCCGCCGACGGATCGGGAATATTGGGTGCAAAAACCGTCCCCGCAATGCTTCGCCGACTGCTGCAATGAATTTTGGTGGACGTCGACATATGTGGCCAAAGGGTTGTGGCGGCAGGAAATTCTTTATGCACTCGATCATTTAAACCTCGTCAGGGCCATGCTGCTGAAAATGCTCGAATGGAAGGTCGGTTTTGAAACGGGCTTTTCGCTGAGCATAGGCAAGAATGCAAAGTTTCTTGATCGCTATGTTGATCGAAATACGTGGGAAAGGCTTTTGGAGACGTATCCGCCAGCTGATTATGAGCGTGTATGGAACAGTTTGTTTAAGATGTGGGATCTGTTTGAAGAGACAGCGGCAGCAGTCGCTGAACATCTGGCTGAACAATATCTTTTCGCAGAAGCCGAGAAAGTCAAACAGTACGTGAGACGCGTTCAGCAGCTGAAGCCTGATGCAAAGGTAATTGACTAATCAGATGATGGCCGCACTCCCGGCAGGTGAGCCGGGAGTGTGTTTTTTGCGGAGGTGAACGCCATGTTCAGTCTTAAAAAAATATTGAAGGAGCATTATGGAATCGACAGTGTGAACATTTCTCCCGAGCAAGGGGGATGGACAGCACTCGCTTATCAAGTAACCGATGGAAAAGCCGCTTTCTTTCTAAAAGTGTATGATAAAAATAGGGCATCGACAGCGAAATGGACGGCTCTGATTGATGATTATATGCCTGTTCTCAGGTGGCTGAGTGACCGCACCGCTCTCAGCGGGAAACTGCCTGTGCCGCTTTTAACAACAAATGGAGAATACAAGTGCGAAGATGATGATGCGGTTTATGTGCTTTATGAATACATCGCCGGGGAAACCATTGGTGGCCGGCCGCTCGGCAAAGGCTGCGCGAAGAAGCTCGCCAGCATCATAGCGGAGCTGCACCGATATGACGAGACGATCCCGGTGAAGACAGAAAGAATAAAAGAAAACTATGATATTTCGTTTTTAGGCGAGATGAAACAATGGCTTGATCACCTTCCTTGTGAGCTGGCGCCACTCATTCAACCCTACATCGGATCAATCCGCGAGATGATGGAGGCAGCCTTGTCCCTGGCGGATGATTTGAAATGCAGCGACAGAAGATTGGCTTTGTGCCATACAGATATTCATGGATGGAATATGATGAAAACGGGCGGGGAATTGATTTTGATCGATTGGGAGGGCTTGAAATTGGCCCCTGTTGAAGCGGATCTGATGTTTTTTGCCAATCAACCGTATGTACAAGAGTTTTTGCGGGTTTATCGCGAGACTCATAAAGGGTTTGAAATTGATCAGAACGCATTGCGGTTTTATCAGATCAGGCGAAGACTGGAGGACATATGGGAGTTTACAGAGCAGCTGGCGTTTGACATTCAGACAGAAAAAGAAAAGGCAGAGACGATGAGCTTGCTGAAAAACGAGCTTGAGGCCATAGAGGACAGCAAGATCGACTGTTAAAAAGCTAAATGGAGGAACATCTGTGAAAAATTATCGTACTTTATTTTTTGATGTGGATGACACACTATTAGACTTCGGTGCAGCGGAAAAGTCAGCACTGCGGAAGCTTTTTCAGGAACAGCAAATTCCTTTAACAGCTGAAATAGAAGCGAATTATAGACGTATCAATCAAGGTTTATGGAGGGCGTTTGAAAAAGGGGAGATAGACCGCGGCCAAGTGGTCAATACGCGTTTTTCCCTTTTATTCAAAGAATATGGTCTAGAGGCTGACGGCGTTTTGCTTGAGGAGAAGTATCGCAGCTTCCTTGAAGAAGGGCATCAACTGATAGACGGCGCTTTTGAATTAATTGAAAGCCTGCAGGATCAATATGATTTATATATCGTGACGAACGGTATTTCAAAAACGCAGTATAAGCGTCTGCAAGCTTCGGGATTATACCCGATGTTTAAAGGGATTTTTGTTTCAGAGGACACCGGTTTTCAAAAACCGATGAAAGAATACTTTGATTACGTTTTTGAACGAATTCCTCATTTTTCTGCCGATCAAGGGCTGATCATCGGGGATTCATTGACAGCGGACATAAAAGGGGGGCGGCTGGCCGGATTGGATACATGCTGGATGAATCCAGACATGTCAGCGAATCATACGGACATTGAGCCGACTTATCAAATTCAAAGGCTTAATGAACTCCAGCACATTTTAAATCATGGAAAAGTACCTTCGGCCTGATTGCTGCCGATACGAGTAAAGAACGCGATGCTTGACTGGCTCAAGTCATAAAGAAAGCTCTCGCTTTTTGCGAGAGCTTTTTTGAAGTATTTATGATCTGTTGACCTTGAAAACGCCTAACCCCTGCTCAGTCACAACTGCCGGCTAAGGCCTATACGAAGCCGTTTGAATCATTTGAATAAAGTTGCTGGCGGAAGGAGCAAGGTGATCATCTCTTCTAATGCATAATGAAATAGGATTTTTTAAATCGACTTGTTTGACATGAACCCGCGCTATATCTCCCCGGTCAATATATTCGTTTACTTCAAGAGAGGATGTGAAAGCGACTCCATAACCTTCCATAACCGTTCTGATCGTTTCATTCAATCCGTTTATTTGTATACCTATTCTGGGTTTGTCGACATGATGCAATGTGCATAAAGAAATTAATTTCTCCCGGGAAAGACTTCCTTCTTCACGAAAGATAAACGGTTCTTTCACCACTTCTTCCAATGTCGTGTACTGTGATGCAAGCCTATGATTTTTATTGACGACAAACAGCATGTCATCTTCTAAAAGCAGCGTCCCTTTTATGAAAGGATCGAATTCCGTTGTCCCGCCGATCAGGCCAATGTCCGCTTCATAGTTGATCAGCTGTTCACAAGCTTTTTGAAAGTTCGTTGTCGTGATTTCAACTTCTGTCTTGGGAAATTGCTGTTTATAGCGGCTGAGCCATCTTGGCAGCAAATAATTGGCGGGGAGGAAGGTGGCGGCAATACGCAGTTTTCCAATTGACCCTTCCCTTAACTGTTCCACGTACAATTCAATTTCTTTTTCAAGTGAAAACAGCCGCTTTGCCTGTTTTGCAAGCCCTGCGCCGGACTGTGTCAGCAGAATCCCCCTGCCTTTAGGAACGAATAAGGTACAGTCGATCTCGCGTTCTAATTTCTTAATTTGCGAGGTGACGGCAGGCTGGCTGATGTTTAGCTGTTTGGCAGCTTGGGTGACGCTGCCTGTTTCCGCGACCGAATAGAACAATCGCAGTGCATGAAGATTCATATTTCACACCTCTATTTATAAATAAAAGTTATCAATATCAAATAAAGATATATTAGAGTTATCTAAATACTTTTACTATTATAAAGTTGAACAACATGTTTTACAAGAAAGGAGAAACGGCTATGAGTACGCTTATCCTAAATAAAACAGCTTATTGCAAGTCTCCGTATGATGTATGGCTGGAGGAATTGAACGAACCGGTGGCCATGCTGACTTCAACCGATCGTGCGGATGAATGCAGAAATTATGATGTGATCGAAGCGTTTGACGATTATCCGGTTAATGGATGCATCGAAATGCGTGCTTTGGAGCTGAATGAAACGTATCACTTTAAAACGATTATTGCATCATCAGAATTTGATATGTTGAGGGCGGGGAAGCTGAGGTCGCTTTTGGGTATAAAAGGGCAGTCTTACGAAAGCGCTCTGTTGTTCCGCAACAAAATATTAATGAAAGAGCAGGTCAGAAAAGCCGGTGTAAAGGTTCCGGACTTTAAGAAAATCGACTCGGCGGCCGACTTATATACGTTTGTTCAAACTTTCGGTTTTCCTGTGGTCGTTAAGCCTATTTGCGGATCGGGGTCTGTTGATACAACCGTTTTAAGGGATCGGCAGGACGTGTGGAATTTTCTTTCGAAAGGTTTTCCTGATCATCTGGAGGTTGAGTCGTTTATCGAAGGGGATATGTATCATATAGACGGTCTGATCCTTGATGGAGAGACTGTCCTCAGCTGGCCGTCGCGTTATATCAACGGATGTCTGGCTTTTCAGGAACAACAGTTTTTAGGCAGCCTCCAGCTTGAACGGGAAAATCCGCTCACCCGGCGGTTGACTGATTTTGTTCAAAAAGCGCTTGCTGCCCTTCCTGTTCCGGATATTACAACATTCCATGCTGAAGTGTTTCATACACCGGATGATGAACTGGTGTTTTGTGAAGTGGCCAGCAGAACCGGCGGCGCTATGGTCCGTGAAGCTACTGCGCAGACTTTCGGCTTTGATATCAATGAAGCGTGTGTTAAAGCGCAATGCGGCCTGGACTTTCATATTCCGGCGGTGAACAACAATCCGCACCGCCTAAGCGGCTGGCTGTTGATTCCACCAAAAGACGGCGTGCTGAAAGAAATCATGCCGGCACCAGCTACAGACTGGCTAGCGAAACAAAATATTTTCGCTCAAGCCGGAGACAGGTTCCACGGCTCGTCTTCCAGTGTAGACGCAATAGCAGGCTGTTTGATTACCGGGCACACAGAAGCCGAATTAAGCGGCCGCATCAGCCGGCTTGCAACGTGGTTTCATGATCATACCGAATGGGAAAAGACTTCGGATGTTTGCGCAATTTAAAGCATTCAGCCGCCTTCACCCGTTGATCCGATTTTTGCTGATAGGCACGCTTGTCACAAAGGCGGCTAAGTCGATGACAACCCCGTTTTTGGCACTCTATCTTCATATGAAAACGGGAGCCGATTTTGGAACCATCGGGCTTGTGATCGGTTTAGGCTATTTTTCAAGCACTGTAGGAGGGGTAGTCGGAGGAGCGCTTTCAGATAAAATCGGCAGAAAAAAAGTGATGCTTTCATCCATTTTCATTTGGAGCTTTGTATTCATTCTTTTTGGACTTGTCCATGATTTCATGTGGTTTTTATTGCTAAATATTTTAAGCGGGCTTTGCCATTCGTGTTTTGAACCTGTGTCAAAGGCTTTGATGGCTGAGTTATCGGAACGGGAGATGAGATTCCGCATTTTCTCTTTGCGGTATTTGGCCATTAATATTGGAGCCGCTGTCGGACCTTTATTGGGCACTTATTTCGGTCTTGCCAAAACCGGAATGCCGTTTATCATCACAGGGCTTGTCTATTTTGGCTATGCTGCACTTTTAAGCTTGATGATGATTCGGCTGATCACGGTGAAAGAGACAAAAACCGCTTCTGAAAAAATTCAGGCAGGTTCCGTTTTAAAAACGTTAAAGCAAGACAAGGCTCTTCGATTTTACATAGCCGGCGGCATCCTTTTTTTGTTCAGCTATTCGCAAATGGAAAGTACTTTGCTGCAGTATTTAAATAACGACTTTGCAAACGGAGTTAAAATATTTTCGACTTTAATTACGTTAAACGCAGTGACGGTCATCCTTTTACAAGTGCCGCTCACCCGTTTATTTGAGAAGTATAAATCCTTAACAACAATATCAATTGGAACCGTTTTTTGCATGTTGGGGAATGTCGGTTTTTCTGTCGCAAATGGCTGGATTGTTTTTATGCTTTCGATGTTTGTTCTGACAATCGGCGAAATTTTATGTTTTCCTTCAATGAATGTCCTTTTGGACGAGCTTGCTCCGGATCATATGAAGGGCGCGTATTACGGCATGCAAAACTTATACAACATCGGTGAATTTTTAGGGCCTTGGCTGGGGGGAATGATGCTTGCCTTGTACGGGGGAAAAGCCGTCTTTCTCATTGCTGCGTGTTCAGTCTTCTTCGCTCTAGGTGCCTACCATCTGGGAAGGAGAAAGTTTTTATCTGCACAGCATCATGGTGTATCGCCTTTTTCTTATTGAAAATTTAGGCCGCTCATGCATGAATCATCAAGAATTCACCCAACCTATAAGGTAAAAAAGGAGATTGAATCATGGACACAACATTGGGCTACCTCCGTGAGTCACTGTCGAATCACCTTGAACACGGCATAGGACAAAACATTTACAGAAAAATCGTTTCCGGGCGATATGCCAATGAGGAAGAGTTTGTCGAGCACTTGGAGGAGCGGGAAATGGAATTTCTGAATCAAGTGCTTGAACATGAGATGAAATATGCGCTGAATGAACAGGACCATAAACGAACAAGAGAATTAAACGAAGTGTATGAACTGTTGTTTTGAAAGGCGGGCATGAACAATGGGTGCAATAGAGCGGAACGGATACACGTTTGAACCGGAATACAGCGTGACCAGACAAAACGGCGCCATCCATGTATACCGGCGCGGCCGGTTTGTCGAGGAGATTCCCTTTGAGTTTCACGGAGAGTTTCCAGAACATGATTTAATTGAAGAGCTTGTCAATCATTATTGCTATGAAAATAAAATATAAGGTTTGAAGAGGCTGCCGACGGGCGGCTTTTATTTTTGGATTTTTTGATATCTATCATCCGCTTGCAGTTTTTACACGGCAGCAGAAAAGCTGCCATAAATATGACAGCTCATGCATCGCTATTTTTTCTTTTCATCGTAGTATTGAACAGGGTACATGGATCCTTCCGATACCATTTTGTTATCTTCGATATCATGCGGAGACGGATGGCCTGCTTTTTCAACCGGGAATGAATCTACGTTGTGTTTTTCCGAAAAGTAAGGGATCTTTTCTTTGACGCTTTGCAAGTACGATTTCAGTTTTTGTCTTCTTGTTTCGTCTTTGAGCATATATGCGGTGACTCCGGCGGCAACGGCGAGACCTGAGATCAGATTCTTTTGCTTCATGGTCATAACCCCTTTCTGATTAGGTGTTTGCAGATGTTATTCCCATGATGGCATCCGTTTAAACCAACTGATCGAGCGCTTCGTCTATATTCGTGGTCGGCTGTCTGCAGGCGAAGTTTTCACAAATATAGACAGTCGTTTTGTTATAGACTGCTTTGTATTCGGCCGCAAAGTCGGCAATCCCTTTGAAATCGTCAGGCGATTCTGCGGCGAGGACGGCGTAATTCGGCTGGAAAGCCTGCTGCAAAGTGCTTACGATCTTCTGTCTGTCCGGGTCATGGCGCTTTCCGAGCACAACGATTTCTTTTTGCGGCATGACATGGCTCAACAGGCCTTGGAGAAAGTTTGTATGGCCGCTCGGATAAGCGGAGACATCTCCATTGAATGCAGAAAACATTTTTGCCGCTTGATCATGGAGCGTTAAATCGCCGGTCAACCGACCAAGCCGGGACAGCTGCACGGCCAGGACGCCGTTTCCGGACGGGAGGGCGCCGTCGTATACTTCTTTATCCCGCACGATCAAAGCCTCGGCATCGTTTCCCGTAAAATAAAAACCCCCGTGCTCTTCATCCCAGAACAGCCCCGTCATGTCCTCTGCGAGCTTTTTGGCTTTTCGCAAATCGGTTAAATCAAGTGATGCTTCATACAATTCGATGTAGGCCCACAGCAGGAAGGCGTAGTCATCGATAAACCCTTTATGTTTCACCTCGCCGTCACGGTAGCGGACCATAACGCGTCCGTCTTGAATCAATTTATTCTCGATGAACGCGACTGCAGCTCGCGCCATCTCCAAGTATTCGGGCGCAGTGTAGACTTTCGCCGCTTTGGCAAGAGCCGCGATCATCAGAGCGTTCCAAGATGTCAGCACTTTGTCGTCGACATGGGGATACGTTCTTTCCTGCCGTTTTTCAAAAAGTTTTATTCTCGCTTCTTCAAGCTTGTTCTGAAGCTCTTCATCTGTCAGCGCGAATTCATCCTTGATGTTTTCCAGCCTGGTGTAGATCAAGTTTGGGATATTGTGTCCTTCAAAATTCCCTTCTTGCGTGATGTTGTAAACAGCGCAATACAATTCGCCTAGTTCATCCCCGAGCGTTTCGAGGACTTCGTCTTTTGACCACACATAATATTTGCCTTCCACGCCTTCCGTGTCGGCATCAAGCGCTGAATAAAAAGCGCCTCTGTCATCGGTCATTTCGCGGCGGACAAATGTGATGATCTGCTCGGAAATCTGTTTATACCGTTCGTTTTTCGTGATTTGATAGGCTTCAGTATATGCGATCAGCAATAAAGCATTATCGTAAAGCATTTTTTCAAAGTGGGGAACGAGCCATTCGTCGTCTGTCGAATAGCGGGCGAACCCGTAGCCGACATGATCGTAAATGCCGCCGTTCGCCATGCTGTCCAACGTTTTCGTCACACTGTACAGCGCGTTCTCCTCGCCGCTGTATTGATGATAGCGAAGCAGAAATGCCAGCATATGGGGGATCGGAAATTTCGGTGCGCTTCCGAAACCGCCGTACGCCGCATCGAAGCTGTTGATCAGCTGTTGATACGTCCGTCTCAACATGTCTTCGCCGAGCGAATCGCCGGCATCGCTTTTCGCTTTGATTCTCAGGTTGTTGGCGGCTTTTTCAGCAATATCCTCAACATGTTCCCGGTTGTTCGCAAAAGTATCGGAAAGCTGCTTCACCACCTCAACAAATCCCGGCCGGTTAAACCGGCTCGTCTTCGGAAAATATGTACCCGCATAAAACGGCTTCTGATCAGGCGTTAAAAACACATTCAACGGCCAGCCGCCCTGCCCCGTCATCATCTGGCAGATCGTCATATAAATTGAATCCACATCAGGCCGCTCTTCGCGGTCCACTTTAATAGAGACGAATTTTTCATTCAGGAGCTTCGCAACTTCTTCATCTTCGAAGCTTTCATGAGCCATGACATGGCACCAATGACAAGTCGAATAACCGATGCTGACAAGTACCGGCTTGTTTTCGTGTTTCGCTTTTTCGAAGGCTTCTTCGCCCCAGGGGTACCAGTCGACGGGGTTGTGGGCGTGTTGGAGTAAGTATGGTGACTTTTCAGCGATTAATCTATTGGGTTTATTGTTAGTGGGCATGGGATCACCTTCTTTCTAATTTTCTTATTTATTAATGTAACACATGTAGTGAAATTAATTCGTCTCTTTAATTTATTTATCTAGGTTTAAAGAATCGGTCTATGAAAAAACTTGGAGGACTTTTTAAAGTACCCATTAACTTACACCATCAAAAGTTTAATCAGTTGATATAAGATTTTAACCACTAATAGCCACTTTCTGATACTTCTGCGATCTCACATAATAGACCAATCGCAAAGTTCTTCTTTCACACTAGGTGACATACTTGACTACAGAGTCAAAAACAATATATAATCCCCGTATGACAAGACCAAGAGAATTTGATGTTGATCAGGTATTATTTCAGACAATGGAAGTGTTTTGGACCAAAGGATTTAGATCCACTTCTTTCGAAGACCTCACGAATAAGACGAAAGTTAAAAAGCAAAGTCTATATGGGGTATTTAAGAATAAGCGTACTCTATTTCTAAAAGCTTTGGCTCTGTATCGTGACTATAATCTTCAGAACCTTAAAGAAATTATGGCTCGAGCTGATTCGCCTGCAGGTAAGATTGAGGCTATTTTACGTGCTTCATTATGTACGAATAGCGAAGATGCCCGAAGAGGCTGTCTTATGGTGAATACTGCTTTGGAATTTGGAGTAAGCGATCTTGAAGTAACAAAACAGGTCGAAGGAATGCATAACGATGTTCAGCTTGCATTGGAGGAGGTGATTGAGGAAGGACAAGCTGCTGGACAATTTACCACCAAGTTCACTTCGAGGGAACTCGCTCTTCACCTGTCTAACGCTCTGCAGGGTGTTAGAGTGTTGCAAAAGTCAGGCGTTGATCATCAACAAACAGAAGTCGTCTTAAGAACGGCATTTGGATTAATTATGCATTAATTTATGCATAATTTTTTTGCATCATTTTTGACTATGTAGTCAAGTAAGATAAAAAAGGAGAATTTATAATGACATCGAAAAAACAGACTTTACTATCCAGTTACCAACTTGGGCATTTGACTTTGAAAAACCGGGTCGTTTTAGCCCCGATGACACGAGCTTCCGCCGATCCGGATGGTCGACCTACCGAGAGAATGGCACGTTATTACGCGAGCTTCGCGGCAGGGGACTTCGCAATGCTCATTACGGAATCGACCTATATGGATGACAAGTTGAGTAAAGGGTCCTTAGATATGCCTGGCATCACGAATGAATCTCATATTCAAGGCTGGAAACGGGTGATTGACGCGGTTCATGCCAAAGGTGCCAAAATGATTATTCAGTTGGCACATGCGGGCGCGTTATCGCAGTGGTATAAAGACGAAGACGTAACGGTTGCTCCTTCGTCTTATAAACCGGAGGGAGAAAGGGTTCCGGCTTACGGTCCGGGAGGAGAATTTCCAGTTTCAACGGCCCTTAAGGTGGAGGAAATTAAGGAGCTTGTACAAAATTTTGCGAGAGCCGCCGCCAACGCTAAAAAAGCAGGCGCCGACGGCATTGAACTGCATGTCGGGAAGGGTTTCCTTCATGATCAGTTCCTAACAGAATACACCAATAATCGCGAGGACGAATATGGCGGGTCATTGGAGAATCGTCTACGGTTTATCATTGAAACGGTACAAGCCATCCGTGCGAGCACAGGGGATAACTTTATCGTTGGTGTTGAGATTTCGCAATATAAAATGAACAACTTCGGTTACAAATGGCCGAATGGAGAGGCCGATGCGAAGATTATCTTTGAGAGCATAGCTCATTCGGGCGCCGATTATATTCATGTGACGGACTATATGGCCAATGCGCCTGCTTTTGGAGAGAGCGGCCCAACGCTCGCTGCGTTGGCTAAAAAATACGGAAAGATTCCTGTTATCGTTAATGGAAGCATTATGGAACCGGAAGACGCAGAGCTGGTTCTCAACGAAGGCGGCGATTTGATTTCGATCGCAAGAATGGCACTGGCTAATCATGATTGGCCTATCAAAGTTCGTGAAGGCCTTCCGCTGAATCCATTTACGGGTGATGTGTTGGCAGATGGGCCAACCATTAAAGACTCCGAAATGTTAAGTGTAGACGAAATTTAACTATGAGTAACAAATCCGTAAATGCCATTTTATAAAGGGGGAGTATCATCGTGAATTTAGACTTGAAAGGAAAAAAGGCACTGGTCACAGGTTCGACGCAGGGACTTGGTAAAGCTGTTGCAAAGGTACTGGTTCGAGAGGGTGCGACGGTGTATATTAATGGTCGAGATGAGGGAAGAGTACGTTCAGCTATTGAAGAAATTCAGCAACAGCATCCATCTGCTGATGTCAAGTCGGCGGCCGCGGATTTGGGCAATGTATCGGGATGTGAGGAGCTTCTGGCCAACCTTCCTGAAGTGGATATACTAATTAATAACATGGGGATTTTTGAAGCGAGGCCCCTTCTGGATATTTCGGATGAGGAATGGTTTAGATTTATTGAAGTGAACGTCATGAGTGGGATTCGTTTATCCCGCCATTACATTCAATCAATGCTGGAACGAGATGATGGACGCATTATTTTTGTAGGCAGCGGGGCTGCGCTTCTGCCATCGCTTGAAATGCCTCAATACAGCGTGACCAAAACTATGCAGTTGAGTGTCTCTCGAAATCTTGCCGAGTTGACACGAGGAACGAATGTAACGGTTAATACGGTGCTTCCGGGCTTAATGTTGACCGAACTCGTTGAAAGCATGATGCTTTCAGCCTATGGAAACAAGATTGGCTCGGACGAGGCGGGGAAAAGGTTCATGAAAGATAATGGACATACTTCACTGTTACAGCGTCCCATACAAACAGCAGAAATCGCCGAATTTATTGCTTTTCTAAGCAGTAAGCTTTCGTCTGCTATTAACGGTTCAGCGATGCGAGTCGATGGTGGCGGTATTAAAAATATATTTTAATAATTAAATAAAAAATATAAAAGAATAAGAGAGAGTGGTGAGCAAATTAATTAGATTTTCCAAAATTGCCACCACTTTTTTGTTTAATGGCTGCGATCATTTTTTGTGTCACCAGTGATTCTCGTAAAGCTTTTGTAAGGAGTTCATGCATCACTTTGTCTTTAATCGAAATCTTACACCCGTTCCATTATGCTGCGATTAAATTCTTCTTGTAATTCGACAAAGGGATTGTCCTGGTAAACCTAATAGCGTAACCTTTGGAAAACAGGTAGGATATGTTATGCCATGCATCAATGACAAGTCGAATAACCGATGCTGACAAGTACCGGCTTGTTTTCGCGTTTCGCTTTTTCGAAGGCTTCTTCGCCCCAGGGGTACCAGTCAACGGGGTTGTGGGCGTGTTGGAGTAAGTATGGTGACTTCTCAGCGATTAATCTATTGGGTTTACTTTTGTTTGGCATGGGATCACCTTCTTCCTATAATTAGTTTATATTTAACTTAACACATTTTTTCAAAAATAATCCCTGTTTCTTTATACAGCTGACTGTTCTTTAAAATTATACGTATTATCCCCGAAGCATTTAAAACACCTAATATAACTAACAAAGACCAATAACTTGAAATACCTTTATCTGTGTTCCATCAGCAAATGAAATAATCATCGTTACACCGGGAACAAGGTTGAAAAATAAAGATGTTTTACTTGCCCTAATCTCCTTAATCCCCTGGAAAAGTATCAGACAAAGTTGATCAATTCCCTGTTAACAATATAAACAAATTGTTTGAACGGTTTTTCATGGGAGATAAGGCCAGAACAGATAATCAAGGAACCGGACTTGGGCTTGCTATCTCAAAAAGAATTGTTGAACTTGATCAAGGTCATATCCATGCGGAGTATAAAGAAGGCTGGATAAGCTTTATTGTTGAACATCCAATCCGGATGTAATGGCTTATGGGATTAAAAGTTCCCTAGGCATTGTGAAAGGTGTTTTTTCATTCTCATAGCTTATGAGGGGTTTGTTTTGATTTCTATTGTATCCCCATTAAAATTTGAGCCAATTTAAAGCAGAAGCAAAGTGAAGTTACCGAACGACTTTGCAGCTTTGTTGATTTTGCCATAGAGATACTAGTCGAATAGCCGATGCTGACGAGCATCGGCTTTTTTTCGCGATTAGACGTTTTGGAAGCACAACAGCACTTCCCCGCATCTTTGATTGTAAAAATAACCGCAAAATACTCAAAACCTTTTCATGGCCCCCCTTTTCATTCCCTCCTTGGACATGATTATGCACAGTTTTCAAAAAAAATTTAAAAAACGACCCTTATCATTTTTTCATAAAACGAACCAAATATTTTCATAAAAAGACAAATGATGAACCGGAAAATTGGAAATTTACAAACCCGATTATTAGCAAATATCTTTGATGAGATGTAAAGCATCTGAATTGCGAACCCGACTTGAAGAATGAAAAAAAGCTAAGAAGAGGCAAAGATAGGATTGGTAAAAAAACTATATATTGGATGCTCCTTGGCTTTGATTCGGTTTGCGAAATTTGAGTGTATCGTCACATTCAGTGTTTTCATTCTTCTTGGTACTATTGGTTTACAGAGAAGGAAGATTTTTAATTGGGAACGAGTATCGCGGAGGAAAGATACAGCTCTTTGTCAGCTCAAATGTTCATGCCTCGGATTAGTCATAAGATTTAGCTCGGATTCAAGACTCTCAAAATAATATAGTTTCATAAACTGTCATAAAAATGATCTTAAATCATCTTGATAATTTCCATTTATTAATAATATACAGATAAAAAATATACAAATTTGTCGATTATTTGAATTTAAATATCAATATTTTGTTATATTGTGAAATATAAAACTATTTTGGTAAGTTTTTATTGAAAGGAGGGTCATATTGAGAACATATTTGAAAATATTAGGTTGAAATATGATATTTCAGCAACCGTTACAGCAAATATTGTCTGTGAAAAAATGACTATTGGAGTGAGGAATTGATGCAAAAGAATTTTCTGCCTAAAGCTTACAAACTGAAGCTCAGAAAATGTCTAATGTTTTTTGCAATCTTGCTATTAATCGCAAGCAATCTGTCGGCTGCTGTTTTGCCTAATCAGGTGCATGCGGAGGAAAGTACGGAAGCAACCCAAGCGGCAGAAAATCCTTGCCCAGCTCCGGTAGCGCTGATTAACGGCAGCTTTGAGCAAGGTGCTGCCAGAGGAACTGCATATAATAATTCAGGTTATTTTTTTTACGAATCTGAAGTTCCAGGCTGGAAGACAACTGACGAAGCCGTTGGTTATAAAGTGATTGAAATATGGAATTACGCAGAGAATCTCCCTTCAACGGTGAAAAATTGGCCTGCACCTCCTGATGGAAACCGGTGGGCTGAATTGAACGCTTTTGAAAACGGCATGCTGTATCAAGATGTGAAGACAACGCCTGGTCAAACCATCTACTGGCGCTTGTCCCATATGGGAAGGCAAGGCGTTGACACCATGCAGGTTCGCATTGGGGCAGCGACTAATAACCCGTACGATACCGTGGTCCAAAAACAACTGTCTGATGGGAGAGCAGCATGGGGGACTCATACTGGCTCTTATACCGTTCCAGCTGGACAGACGACAACACGATTCGGCTTTGAGGCAGTGAGTTCCGCCGGCGGAAGCTTAGGAGCCGGGAACTTTTTGGATGATATCTTCTTGGGCACAGAACCGTGTGTAACTGCCAATAAAACGGTTTCTCCGCAGGGAGAGGTGCACGCCGGCGATGAGCTGACATATTCGGTTCAAGTCAAAAACGAAGGCGGAGACATCGCAGCGAATGCAAGCTTTTCCGATCTTATCCCGAAGGGAACGGAATATGTCCCTGGATCGTTAAAATTGATCAAAGGTTCGACGACAAAAAATCTAACTGATGCATCAGACAGTGACGAAGGCCATTTTGACGGCAGCAAAGTAAACGTCAAGCTGGGTAATTTGCCAAATACGACCGACTTGCCTAATGGGGTCACTGTTCAATTTAAAGTGAAAACGCTAACGGACTACGACGTTACAAAAGTCAATAACAAGGCGCAAATAAACTACGACAATTTATTAACGAAAAAAGATGAACAAACGGAATCAAATGAAGTAACGACGCCGATCATCTTTAATGAACCCAAGCTTGAATCAAAGAAAACCTCATCCATACAACAAAAAGGGGACGGCAACACAGATGCCGACCATCCGGAAGTGGGAGATACGCTTCTGTACACGATTCAGACCCGAAATACCTCTGAAGACAGTATCGTAAAAAATCTCACCATTTCAGACGCGATTCCGGAAGGTTTGGAATATGTCCCGGATACTTTAAAAGTGGACGGTAAAGCGGTAAGCGATGCCCAAGACGGTGATCAAGGCCATTACGCCGAAGGCAAAGCGACAGGCCAGTTTGGCAATGTAACGGACACCGGATGGCACACCGTGACATTCCAGGCGAAGGTAAAGTCCGGCCAATCCGGTAAGGATATTGTCAACACGGCAAACGTAAACGGAGACAATATCAATGATCCGGATAAGCCGAACAACGAAGTGAAAGTGTATCCGCGTAATCCGGAGCTCGAATCGAAGAAAACCGCGTCCATTCAGGAAAAAGCTGAAGGAAATACAGACGCAGACCATCCTGAAGTCGGGGACACGCTTCTGTATACGATTCAGACCCGAAATATTTCTGAAGACAGTCTCATAAAAAATCTTACGATCTCAGACGCGATTCCGGAAGGACTTGAATATGTTCCGGGGACATTGAAAGTGGACGGTAAAGCGGTAACTGACGCACAGGGCGATGATCAGGGCGATTATACAGATGGCACAGTAAACGGCCAATTCGGCGATATCACCGATATGGAATGGCATCATGTGACATTTGAAGTGAAGGTGCAGCCTGGCCAAGCAGGGAAAGATATTGTCAACACGGCAACCGCCGGCGGCGATAATGTTGACAAGCCTAATAAGCCGAATCATGAAGTGAAAGTCTATCCGCGTGATCCAGTTTTAGAATCTGAGAAAACGGCAAAGAACCTCGATTCGGACAAGGATATATTTGAAGTGGGCGACACGGTCGTCTACACGATTAAGACACGCAATAAGATAACTGAAAGTACGATAGAAAATCTCGTCATTTCCGACGAACTTCCAGCCGGCCTGACATATGTCGAAGGCAGCATAAAAGCGAGCAACGGCGGCGAAGCGAAAATTGAAAATGGAAAGATCACGGCGAATTTCGGTGACGTCACCGACACAGAGTGGCGAACTGTGACGTTCCAAGCGAAAATCGAGTCCGGCTATATAGGCAAAACGATTAAAAACGTGGCAACCGTTGACGGCGGAAACATCGATGATCCTGACAAGCCGGGAACAGACATCAAAGTTGATCCGAAAAAGCCAAAGCTTGACTCAAAGAAAACGGCTAGCCTTCAAGAAAAAGCTGAAGGGAACACCGATGCGGATCACCCTGAAGTCGGGGACACGCTTCTTTACACGATCCAGACCCAAAACAAGGTTGAAGACAGCCTTGTCAAAAACCTCACCATTTCCGACGCCATTCCGGAAGGCCTTGAATATGTTCCAGGTACATTGAAAGTGGACGGCACTGCGGTGACAGACGCTCAAGACGATGATCAAGGGCATTATGGAGACGGAAAAGTTTCAGGGGAATTTGGCGATGTCACGGACACGAAGTTGCATACCGTAACATTTGAAGTGAAAGTTAGGTCCGGCCAAGCGGGCAAAGACATTGTCAATACAGCGACGATCAGCGGCGGCAATGTTGACAAACCTGACAAGCCGAGCCATGAAGTGAAAGTGTATCCGCGTGATCCAATTTTAGAATCTGAGAAAACAGCGAAAAACCTAGATTCTGATAAGGAAAAGTATGAAGCGGGCGACACGGTTGTCTACACGATTAAAACCCGCAATACGGTAACAGAGAGCCTGGTAGAAAACTTGACGATTTCGGACGAACTCCCAGCCGGCCTGACATATGTCGAAGGCAGCATAAAAGCGAGCAACGGCGGCGAAGCGACATTTGAAGACGGCAAGATCACAGTAAACTTCGGCAATGTCACCGACACGGAGTGGCGAACTGTGACGTTCCAGGCGAAAATCGAGTCCGGCTATATTGGTAAAACGATTAAAAACGTGGCAACCGTTGACGGCGGAAACATCGATGATCCTGATAAACCGGGAACGGACATCAAAGTCGATCCAAAAGATCCTAAGCTTGAATCAAAGAAAACGGCAAACCTTCAAGAAAAAGCTGAAGGGAACACCGATGCGGATCACCCTGAAGTCGGAGACACGCTTCTTTACACGATCGAGACGCGAAACACAATTGAAGACAGCCTGGTGAAAAACCTTACGATTACGGATGCGCTACCAGAAGGCCTTGAATATATCCCAGGTACATTGAAAGTAGACGGCACTGCAGTAAGCGACGACCAAGACGATGATCAAGGCCATTATGAAGACGGAACGGTTGCGGGCCAATTTGGCGATGTCGCCGACACGAAATGGCATACCGTGACCTTCGAAGTGAAAGTCAAAGCGGGTCAAACAGGCAAAGACATTGTCAATACGGCGACGATCGGCGGAGACAATATTGATAAGCCTGACAAGCCAAGCCATGAAGTGAAAGTATATCCGCGTGATCCAATTTTAGAATCTGAGAAAACAGCGAAAAACCTAGATTCTGATAAGGAAAAGTATGAAGCGGGCGACACGGTGGTCTACACGATTAAAACCCGCAATACGGTAACAGACAGCAAAGTTGAAAACCTGGTCATCTCAGACAAGCTTCCAGCCGGCCTGTCATATGTAAAAGGCAGCCTAAAAGTGAGCCATGGTGGTAAAGGTACATTTACAGACGGCAAGGTTACAGCGAACTTTGGAGATGTAAGCGATACGGAATGGAGAACGGTGACATTCCAAGCGAAAATCGAGTCCGGCTATGCGGGCAAAACGATTAAAAACGTTGCATCTGTAGACGGGGGAAATATCGATACACCGGATAAACCGGGAACAGACATTACGGTTGAACCGAAGGATCCCGAGCCTAATAACCAAGGAGAGCCTGAAAAACCAGAAAAGCCAAGTCCATCTGAACCGAAAGATAAAGCTAAGAAGACAGGCGGAGTACATGAGCTTCCGGATACTGCTACAAATACATTTAATCTGATTCTTTGCGGCTTAGGGTTGCTGTTGGTTGGATCGGCCATTTGGTACTTGAGAAGAAAGAGAAGTGTCTAATCTCTGTCGTGAAAAAGAATCTTCCTATCCTCATCATTGCAGCCGGACTCGTCCTTATTGGCTATGGTGTCTGGAAGGTGATGGATACCAGCAAAAAGACGGAACAAACATTAGAAGCAGCTAAACTCGCAATCGAGCATCCTCAAAAAGCAGATCGAGACCGGTTCAAACCCAAGTTCGGCGAAGCAGCCGGTATTCTGGAGATTCCAAAAATCCACGCAGAGCTTCCGATTGTGGAGGGAACGGATGCGGATGATTTGGAAAAAGGAGTCGGGCACTATAAAGGCAGCTACTATCCAAATGATAATGGACAAATTGTTTTGTCGGGCCATCGGGATACAGTCTTTCGGCGAACGGGTGAACTAAAAAGAGGGGATCAATTGAAGATTTTGCTGCCTTATGGAAGCTTTTCATATGAAATTGAAAAGACAAAAATCGTTGATAAAAATGATACATCCATTATTACGCTGCAGCATGACAAAGAGGAGCTCATTCTTACGACTTGCTATCCCTTTACGTATATCGGCAATGCCCCGAAACGGTACATCATTTATGGAAAAAGAGTTTGATCATAAGTCGCAGGAATCCCTGCGACTTATTTAAATCGAAAAATTCGATTTACATACCGTTCTTTCGATGAGGTTTTTGATGGGTTACAGCGAAACATGTACAACCTGTTGGCTGTAGATGAAGAATTATGATTTGATGTAGTTATGCTCGTTTTCGCTGCTCGTATTAATCAGCCTTTCAGGTTAGAGGTGAAAGATATGGAACAATTAAAAAGCAGAATAAAAAAAGCAATGATAAAGAAAGGCCTTATAAAACCCTGCACAAATTGCAATCATGATGAAGCGATCATAATAGACCCATATGTAAGGCTGGATCTGCAAGATTATTCTTCTGTTTTGAATGTTAGGCCTGAAGCGATTCCTTCCGTCGCTGTCGTATGTGCCGGCTGCGGAAAAATTGATTTATATGCAGCTAAGGTGTTAATGCCTTCGGAATTTATCTGAAAAATCATTCTGCCTGAGTTTTATACAGGAAAATTCAAAAAAGATAGGGAGGATGTTTTTTGGAAAAAGCAGCATTTATTAGGAAAATGGATGACCTGGGGAGAATTGTCTTACCTAAAAGGATAAGAAAAGTATTGAAAATAAACGAACAAGATTCAATAGAGATATTTGTTGAAGATGAAAAAGTCATATTGCGCAAATATTTAGAAGGCAAAGCGTGTTTTGTTACCGGCACGGTGTCGGATAATAATAAAATTTTATCAGGCGGGATTGTGTTAAGCCCTGAAGGAGCGAGAATTCTACTGCAAGATCTATTGTCTCTCCGATTACAAAAAGAAATCTAAAGTAACCCAATATCAAGCTTGCAAATCAATGGCGGAAAAGGCGGTTCGGGAAATGTCAGATTATCCGTTAAAGCATGACCATGTAGGGAGTGTTGTTTGCAAACTGGAAAAATAAGAATTGGGAAATCCCTGCTGCTGATAAAACAATAAAGCATTTTTTAGTTGAAAAAAGAGCAATATAAAGAAAATAGAAGAACGCCCCCTTTTGTTACTAGGGGGCAATTTTTTTCAGGGATAGAATGAGTCTTCAAGCCTTGAATAATTTCTCCATTGAAAAACAGTGATTCATTGTCAAGTCGTATAGCCAATTAATACTGCTTGGACTGTTTTTGAAGAAGATTCATAAACTAATTGTAGGGTGTCTTAATGACTCTAAATACAATAGCAAGAATTAAAATACCAATTATCCCTATTCGGCAGCCAGGTATCGGATATGATAGACCGGCTATGGAAAGTCTTGAAACATTAGCCGACAATCAAAAGCGATTCAATTTTTTCCTTTATCAATGCAGACAAAGGAAATTATGAACATTACTTGGCGTATTGTATCAAATTGACGGTGCCGGGTGCTTTAATTGTTGCCGATTGCGCACTTACAGGGGGAAGTGTAGCAGACGATTATGCTGCACCGAAGCGTCATACAGAATCCATGAAGAAATTCGATCAAGCGGTCGCCGCCCATCCTCAATTAGAATCCCTGTTGATGCCGATCGGCGATGGGATGACCGTTTCAAGAGTGAAAAAAGAATATTGCTGTAATCTTGTTAAAGAGCAAATAACGGTGCTAAAACTGTATTTTAAAGGAAGACCAAACTACAATCATATAGGAGGGGGCTTCCATTGTTAGGACGTATAGGAAATGCACAAAGCACAATCTTGTTTTTTCACTTCGCTTCTTCTCTTAAAGTGTACCGCCACAAGATTGTGGGTGTGTTAAGTATATCTTCGATAGGGCGGCTGTTGTCGCTGTATTATTATTTTTGATCTAGGATTGAAAGGTAAGTTATGTTAAAATAGGAAATACAGGTTTGCAATTTCCTATTATTTTAATTGCAACTGCTATTTATATTATGAAATTACTTTTAAAACAAAATAATAAAGCATATTGCAGCAGTCGCTTCGAGAATCATCGTTTTGCACTTCAAAGTTTGAAAAATATTTATCGATTAAGAAATTAATAAATACCATATGGGCTCCAATTTTAATACAGTAGCTAGTATAGGAATAAAAATAACGTTAAATTTGTTTTCTGGAATTACTTAGAATAAATGAACAGGATAGAGGTTTTTAATATGACGGCTTCTTTTAAAGGTTTTTTTAAGGACGTAAAACTAAAATGTTCTCGATGTGGAAAAGAAATAAACGAAAATGATGAGATGACTGTAGCTATTAGAATGCCGAATAAAAGGCGGATGCCTGTCGGTCCTTTAGATAGAGTGTTATCTAAATTTGCTCACGAAATTTTATGTAACAAGTGTAAATAGGAAGATTTAATAGTTGTCGCAAGTCAGAATTAACAGAACATCATCTGGCTAGTTACTGATTCGGTGGCTAGTTTTTTTAATACCTGAAACCGAAATACCACCACAATCTAAAATCGGAATATGGATAGATTCAGGTTCGTAAAATGTTGAAGGGGACATGCTCTTAACAACTTTACAAAAGGTGCAAAAATTGTGATGGTTGCGATTATGATCATGACTCCCGTTCATATGCAGTGCCACGGACACAGCTTAGGAGATGTCGGGATCGTGATAGGTTTTCATATCGGTTCAATGTATCTTCCATCACTTGTCACAGGGGTTCTTGTTGACAAAATTGGCCGGACAGCCATCAGCATCGCCTCAGAAGTAACCTTACTGCTCGCTGGTGCAGTGGTGGCGCTGGATCCCAGTGATTCGCTCGTTTTATTGATCGTTGCCTTCTACACGTGCGAAAGGGCAAGGAACGCTTGATGTTTTGATCGCATTGGCGGGAGCTTCCGGCGGGACTCTTTCAGGAATGGTTGTCGCTCATTCAAGCTATGCTGCATTATCTTTGGCGGGAGGGCTGTTATCTTGGCTCTGATTCCATCCGTCATTTGGTCGCGAAGAAAAACAGACATTCAAAAAGGATAGGAAAAGGTTCCATCGATATGAGGCCTATCGGACATCGCCGCAGGGCTTTCTTAATTTAAAAACGATAAAATCAGGACATCTGAAATCTTCTGCAAATGACGGATATTTTTTCAGTATTTCTTCTGATGGCTTTGGTTCTACTATGCTTTCGAGCATGAAGCCCGTTTTCCTCAAAGTGTTAATATAGCTCGTCAAGGTTCTATGGAAGAACAGCATATTCTCCCGATCGCCAAGCTTTTGTTCGTATGTACCTTCATAAAAATACCGGTCTACATTCCAATGCAGTTTTTTTCCGTCTTTTGTTTTTTCCCAGCCGCTTTCCGGCGTAATGAAGCAGGGATGCAAAATTGAAAAAATAAAAAATCCGCGGTCTGTCAGCAGCCGATGCATTTCCTGAAACGCTTTTTCATAATCCGCAAGGTCTTGCATGACCATATTCGATATAATTAAATCAAAGCTATTGTCTTCCAACATATTCAGGTCTTCACAGTTCCCGTGCTGATACTCAATCGGCAAATCATCCGGCGTCCTTTCCTTGGCAATGTCGATCATTCTCGGCGAGTAATCGACAGCCGTTACATTGGCTCCGGCCTTGGCCAGCAGCCTGCTGAAATACCCCTCACCGCACCCGGCATCGAGCACATGTTGATTCTTTACCGTTTCAATGAGAGAAAAAATAGCAGGATTTAAAAACACTTCTTTGTGGATGTCTCCAAGTTCGGTATGATTGGCAGCATAAGCATCGGCAAATCGATTCCATCTTTGAATGGCTTCTTCTGTGCCAATTTTCTTTGTCATATTTCTCCTCCTTTTCAAAGTCTGTTTATTCATTTAACGCGATATCCCCTGATCATAAAACTGATCAATTTTTTCAAAGACCCTTTGAATAAGGGTATTAGAGATAAAAGGATTTAACAAAACGGCACGGAGCCAGCGGTTTCCCCTATATGCAGGCAATGAAAAGAAGACGTTTTCTTCATTCAACAAAAACTGCTGCAATTCGAGATTCCAGTTATCCCATTGAGCTTCATCAAGGTGATGCGGGATGCCTCTAAAGCAGACAACGTTTGTATCCGGCTCGCTGGACAGTTCGAGATAATGGCGCTGTTTCACCTGCTTGGTAAACTCGTCTTTTAATGCGAGGCTTTCATGCAACAGCTCCCTGTAGCCTTTTAATCCAATGTGCTGAAGCGATAAATATAACTTTAGGATATCCGCATGCCGCGTGCCCTGAACACTGATTTCGCCCAAGTTAGCAAAGTCTGTTTCATTCATATAAGGGGCGGAAATGCGAAAACCGGTTTCCAAAACGCCGTGATTTTTGAATAAAACCATTGCACAAGTCTTCGCAATGTACATCCATTTTTGCGGATTGAATGTGATGGAATCTGCCATTTCGATTCCGTTCAGCTTATCGCGGTAAGCTTCTGAAAAAATGAGTGCTCCTCCGTATGCCGCGTCGACATGCAGCCATAATCCGTTTTCCTTTGCGATGTCAGCGATCGATCGAATGGGGTCGATGCTTCCTGTGACTGTCGTTCCGGCCGTGGCTGCAATTGCAAAAGGAATCTTGCCTTCATTTTTTGCCTGCTTGATTTTCTTTCTTAAATCGTCAAGATCCATTTTCGAATCGCTGCTGCTTTTCACCGGGATTACGCTGGAGGTACCCAGTCCCAACAGCATCGCTGCTTTATGTAAGGAAGTATGGCTGACGTCTGAAGCAAAGATGACCGGCTGTCCGGAAAGACCGAATAACCCCGATTCCTTTACCTTCAATTGATTGTTTCGCGCTGCTGCGAGCGCTTGAAGATTCGCGAGGCTTCCGCCGCTTGTCATCACACCCCCTGAGTTGTCGTCATATCCAAACATACGGGCAATGGTGCCCAAAAGCTGTACTTCCATCTTCGAAAAGACAGGCGACATTTCAAGGCTCAGCATATTGTTATTGATTGAAGTGCTGACGAATTCGCCCAGACAAGACATTAGAGTCGGTATGGAATCCATATGCCCCATATAATTCGGGCCTAGAGGATTCATGGAGTTTTTTACAATCGCCTGCAACTTTTTTAAGAGCTCTTCTAATTCGATTCCGGTCTCGGGTATATCGCCGTAATGTGATGATTCCGGAGAAGGCAAAGTGCGGTGATTCCCAGCGTTGCTTGCATGCTCAATGACAAATTTGACGATTTGATCAACAAGAATCGATATTTCCTTAATATTCTCACCGTTCGGATCGATAAAAGTGTTACTGGGCAAAAAGGATAGTTTCATAGTTCACACGCTGCTTTCTTTCACATTTTTTCTCAATTATAGCATTTTGATTTTGGCGTAGCATGGTTGATTGCTGAGTATAGAAGGTTCGAAGGAAAAATTAATGTGGTGACAGAAGCTGCTATGACGCCGGTCACAAGACATTTGAGCATGTCTATCGACAGAAGCCCGACACCACGCCGCGTTCTCTTTGGTTCATGTGAGCATCGCTAAACAATAGGTAGCTTATCGTCGATCATAAAAGTAAGGATATTGATGCAAAAGGATAGATGAATGGAGTTTTTTGAAAATGGAATTTAACGAGCTTATCGAAACGCGTCACTCTGCAAATAATTTTCTGGAAGATGTTCAAATTACGGTGAAAGATTTGGAGCCTATCTTTGAGGATATCAAGCTAGCGCCTTCAGCGTTCAATTTGCAGCACGCAGAGTATAAAGTGGTATTGGAGAAGGATTTAAAAGAAAAAATCAGGGAAGCTGCGAGCGGCCAATATAAAGTGCATTCAGCCTCTGCCGTGATTTTAGTGACGGGAGACCGCTACGCCTACCGGCAAACGGAAAAAATCAACGAAGGCATGAGGGATTTAGGAATTATTAAGGACTTTGAGCTGCAGGAAATGGTTGAAAACAATACCCAATTTTACGAGACGCGCGGGGAGCCATTCATGAAGGAAGAAGCGATTCGCAATGCTTCTCTTTCTGCGATGATGTTTATGCTTGCCGCCAAAAACCGGGGGTGGGACACATGCCCAATGATCGGATTTGACAGCGATCAGGTCCGCGAGTTGCTAGAGATCCCGGATACACATGAAATCGTCCTCATGATTACGATCGGCAAAGAAAAAGAAAGCAGCCGACGCTTGAGAGGATATCGCAAGCCGGTTAATGAATTTGTTTCTTTCTATTAAAAAAAGGAGAGGGCGCCTTAAGACAGGCAGCCCTCTTTATCATTTTTCCCCGCGGTGAGACAGTACTTCGACTAAGTGGTCAAGATCAAGCTTAAGGTGGCGAATCATCGCTTTTGATGCCTGCTCGTCGTCTCTTTGTTTCATATGGCGGAAAATTTCCCGATGCTGCTCCAAAATGGCTTCAGCCCGTTTTTCTCCTTCAAAATTCAAAATGCGGAAATAATAAATTAATCCTTCCAAATCGTTGAGCTGCTTCCGCAATAGACTGTTTCGTGTATATTGGATAATTAAGTCGTGAAATGTATCATTTAATTGGATAATTGTGTTTTGATCCTTGGATTGAAGGATGGCTTCCTCCGTTTTTTGCAAAACGTCTTCAATCGTTTTCAGTTCCTCTGCCGTTGCAATTCTTGCCGTCAATCCCGCAGCGAATGATTCAAGCGCCGTTCTGCAAAAATAGATTTCTTCAACGTCCTTGATTGTCGGCTGATAGACCTTCACTCTTGAGTCGATGACGATGAGCCCCTCTTTTTCCAGAACTCTGATCGCTTCTCTCAAAGGGCTTTTGCTGACGCCGAGCTCCTTAGCTAACTTCGCTTCGGCGATTCGTTCACCGGGCTTTAATTTCCCTTCAAATATCATTCGCTTAATCGCATGGTAGGATTGTTCATAAAACGGTTTTGGTTTTTCAATCACGCTTCTCATCCTCGTATTCGTTTTCATTTCGTATTTTACCACAGGTTCCTTCGTGATCTCCCGCTATAGCCATTCCAAGTTAATTAAAATAAGAGAATGAACCCTGAAACGGCGGGAGTTAAAAATAAACCCGATTTCAAGACGACTTTCGGCAGGACATTGGTGAATTTAGCTCCGACATAAGCGCCGCACATCGTACCGATCAAGATTTTGACCAACAGAACATAATCGACGAAGCCTTCTGAAATATAGCCCGCCCCACCGCCTAACGAGAGCGGAATAATGACGAGCATCGTCGTTCCTACGGAATGGCGAATAGACAGGTTCAGCATCATCATCAACCCGATTTGAATAAAAGGCGCCGAGCCGATTCCGAACGTTCCGGACAGGATGCCGGCTACGATTCCCAATAAACTGGCCTTGATCCAAAAGGCAAGGTTCGTTCCCTGGTCAGCTTCTTTTTCTTGCAAAAAGAATAATCTGATTAAAATCAGAATGGCCGATAAGAATAACATTCCTGCGGTCATATAGTGCAATGAACTTGAAGGTATCAGAGAAGTCAGCTTAGCTCCTGCAAAGGATCCTATTGCAGCAAAACAGCCGACGGTTAAGCCGATTTTCAGCTTGATATTTCCTTCGCGAAAGTGGCTGTACGTTCCTGATAAGCTCGTAAAAGCCATACCGGCCAGAGATGTTCCCAATGCTGTATGAATCGGAATGTGAAACATCATCGTTAACAGTGCGATGACGAATCCGGCTCCGCCGGCCCCGACAAAGCCAAGCACAAGACCTAATAAAAACATAACCAACACAATCAACATGTTGCTTCTTCCCCTTTATGAATAACTGATTTCGCATCATCTGAGGGTCGACGGTATCTGGTCGACCAAAATCAATGATAACATCTTACTCTATTATTTCCATATTGACAAGAGAGCCAGGAGGGCGTATGTCGTCTACTTTTATTTTTTTAGCCAAGTGAAAGACATTCCTGTTGACAATCAGTCTATTTGTAATTATGATAGTTACATCAAGTGTAACGTTTTTTGTTACAGTTCGACATTAAAACATTAGGAGGAATTTGATTATGAAAATGTTAGTAACAGGAGCAACTGGAAAATTAGGATCGAAAGTTGTGAAAAAACTGCTGGAAACTGTACCGGCGGATCAGTTGGCGGTCAGCGTGCGCAATCCGGAAAAAGCGGAAGCGCTGCAGGCGCGAGGAGTCGATGTGCGTCAAGGGGATTTTGACCGCCCGGAAACATTGGCATCCGCATTTCAAGGCGTTGACCGTCTGCTGATCATCTCTGCAGATGGAGACAATGAGACGAGAATCCGTCAGCACGGCAATGCGGTAGCCGCCGCAGAACGCGCGGGAGTTCGGTTTATCGCTTATACGAGTATTGCGAATGCCCGCGAAAGCAAAAACTTCCTTGCGCCGACTCACAAAGCAACTGAAGAAGCGATTTTGAAAACGGGGATTCCATACTCCTTCTTGCGCAATAACTGGTACTTGGAAAATGAAATGTCGAGTATTCAAGGTGTTTTGGCGGGAGCCCCTTGGGTGACGTCAGCAGAGAACGGCAAGGTGGGCTGGGCGCTGCAGCAGGATTACGCGGATGCAGCGGCGGCGGTTCTGTCCGGCGAAGGCCATGAAAACACCGTCTACGAACTTTCAGGCAAACTATTAACTCAGGAAGAAATCGCTTCAGCCCTTGGAGAAGTATTGGGCAAAGAAGTACCCGTCCAGCATGTTGACGATGCTGCCTATCGCGATATCATGAAAAATGCCGGTGTGCCCGATTTTCTGATTCCGATGGTTGTCGAAATCCAAAAAGGCATTCGTGAAGGCACACTTGAAGTCGAAAGCGATGATTTTGAAAAAGTGCTCGGCCGTCCGCTCACTCCAATTAAAGAAGGATTGGCTCAAATTGTTGGAGGTATCTCAGAAGAGAAGTAATTCAAAAAAACGATTTTCCTGACTTTTACAAACCAGGATTTTAATTAGAGATTGATAAAAAATTTATAATTTAATCAATTTGGTGGAAATGTTCATCATTTGGTTTGCCGGTTATGCTAATCAAGATTTTTATCGTTTTGAATGGGTTTAATGCGGTCTGATTTTACTGGTAAGGGAATAACCTAGAGAGAAGAAAGCGGTCATCATCTTAATCGAGTATCGGTTAAATCTACCCTCTTATTAAAAAATAAAAGGACTATGAAAGTGTAGTCCTTTTATTTTTTAATTATGTTTTTTGGAAGCGTAATCTGATCTTACGGTGGAGATCTTATAATCAATTTATACTTTTCGGCTCTTATTCATTCTCCAAGCACCCATCATTCATCTTAAGTGTATAATCACATAAAGAAGATATATCTTCCTTGTGGTGACTAGCAATAATAATAGTGGCCCCTCTCTTTTTTTCTTCTAAAAGGATGTTATGAACTTCTGCTACACCTATTTCATCTATCGCATTAGTCGGTTCATCAAGTAATAGAATTTCAGGTTTTTCAAAAATGGCCTGAGCAATGTTTAATCTTTGTTTCATTCCTAGAGAAAACTTTTTTACTTTCATTTTTGAAGAGGGGTCTAATCCAACTCTTTTAATACTGGACTCTATATCATGATCAGAGGCAATTTTTTTTATCTTTGATAACATTTTAAGATTAGTAAATGCATCAAATTGGGGGAGAAGCTGCATATTTTCTATAATCAAACCCACGCTTCTCGGAAAAGAAGTATCCTTATGTAATTGTTCTCCGTTAATCGTTATACTTCCCTCACTAGGAACTAATAATCCTGCTATTGTACGAAGTAACATCGTTTTGCCGGAACCATTTCTCCCAAATAAGCCGTAAATCTTTCCTTTTTCAAACGTATAAGAAATGTCTTCAAGGATTGTTTTCTTTTTAATTTTTTTTGTAATGTTCTTCAAATCTATCATTAAATTCCCTCGCTTTTAAATGATATCCATTTTTCTAACTTTTAAAATAGACATAGTAACAATGGTAATTTGCAATATAATTAAAATGAAAAATGCAACTGAATAATCAATGCAGACATTTTCAATATCAAATAAAGAACTTAAACCATTCCTATAACCATTACTATAGTTAGAAATCAAAAAGTAGTTCATAGCTTTTGGAGCTTCAAGTAAATATAATTGTTTTGCAATGAATAATGAAAAGACAATATATATATTTACAATTAATTGTGCTATGTGGGGAGATACAAAAAGTTCTAATAATAATTGAATACTATACAAAACGAGTAAAGTTAGATAATACATGATGGTCAGCTTAAAAAAATTATTATTAAAAACATATTGATTATCGTGTATCATAATCGTATTAATATAAAAGACAAAAAGTTGAGTAAGCGTGAAAATGAATAGAACCAACATAGTACTTATATATCGCGAGACTATCCATTTTGACTTACTGTATTTTCTTGATAATTTTAAAATTCCATAAGAATTTAAATTGAATTTTACATATCCTGTGAAATAAAAACTTAATGATACAATTGGTAAGTACCAATATAAAATTAAGAACTCTGAAGCGGCAATTGGAATACCATCGAGAAAAGGAAAAGCGTCGGTACTTACAGAAATCATTAACATTGCCTGTAAGATAATAGCTGCAACAACAAATAAAAAACCTTTTATTTTCATTTTATGTAATCCTTTTTAAGAAATGTTGAAGAGCCGACAATGTAAAAAATAAAAACTAGGAAAATTTGACGAACAAAAACATTGAAAAGATAAAAAAAGGGCGACTGTTTTTTTAAAATATCTGCAAATACACTAAAATCTTTAAGAGGAGTCCACATACCATCAAACAAAAACAATTTAACAAAAGAATATAAACTACCGATAAGCAAATATGTTATAAAAATTGAAACGCTAATTAAGTTGCACCGATCGTATATCATTCTGAACTGGATACCTATCACCGTATAAAAAAACATAACACTCATAATGTTTAACAAACAAGCTAGCCAAAAGTTCGCATCTTCTAATATAGTAGAATTAATGAAAAAACATGTATAAACAAAATTAATTAATGTATGTATGGCTGAAAATATTAGGCTGGAAATCAAAATTTGAACAACTATAGATTTATAAAAACTTTGTCTCTTGGTGAATCGCACCACTCTATAAGAAGTATCTAAATGAAAAAAGTTAATTAAAAAAATAAGATAAGGAACAGGGAATAGCAAGCTATAGGCCATTATCGAATTATAGCCAAAAGTACCGTTATTGATATATAGTAAAGTTTCATAAGTTTTATTTTCAAAATAGGCACTGTTTTGACCAATCCACACGATGGAAAAAAATATAATCAATCCAATAATCAAAAATATTCTTTTAGTTTTCATTATATTTCACCTGATAAATGATAATTATAAAAATTAAGATGACGAAGATTGATACACTAGTAATTAAAATAGGCAGCAATACATCAAGACCATATTCAGTAAATGGCTGGAATAAATACACCAACGAATTCTTTTTCAACACAAGTAAGAACCATATAAAAAAGCAGGCAGGATAGGCGTATTTTTTATCGCGAAAAAGTAAACTGATTCCTGCACCAAGCGCTCCAATCAATCCAGCCAGCATACAACAAACAATAGAAAAAAGTAAAATTGCGTAATATGGATGAGACATGCTAAATGTATAAAGAAGATTATCCGGGAACTTAATTTGTTCTAGGTCATTCTTAAATGTTCTATTAAAAAAGAGTATGTGAACCATTATAAAATTAATAAAAAGTGAAACACACATCGTTGAAAATGATATAAGGAATGACGTCATTATTTTTTCTGTACAATATTTCTTTCTGCCAACCTTGCTTACAAGAACTTGATAAAAGCCCGTTTTGTAGTCCTGAATCGGATCATCTGCACAAAGTAATAATAAATAGAGGGGGAGGAACCATAACAGAATCATTTGTGCTGCGTGACCCCTTGATGCTCCAGAAAGAAAAAAGGCAAAAGTGGGATCATAATTTGGGTTTGTTAATAATAACAAAACAATATCAATACATGGTATGAAAATCATTATTAAAAATATTAATAAACTTAACTTATTTTTGGCAATACGATAAATATGGCTTTTCATATTCTCACTCAATTCTATAATAAGATTAAAATCAAATAAAATGATAATCTTTTTAAAAGATTATCATTTTATTTAAATGTAAATTATATAATTACCATGTTTCTTCGTCCCACACTCCTTTCACATAATACCAGTTTGGAGAGTAGTTGTTGTTTTCCATACCTAAAGTTACATATGCTTCATTTCCTTTTTTGTTTGCATTGTAATAGTGGTTTCCGCTTCCTTGTTTAACATTATAAGTTTTGGAAGCTAATGGAATTGAATTATACATTGTATTTGCTATCCAAAATGTTGTAATTGTACCTTTGCCTTCATCAGATTCTTTTAAATTTACTTTCCATGGATTATTTGTATGGGTTGTCTGTCTCCATCTTTCTGACGTATAAGAATTAGAGTGATAAGGTTTAATGGGTTCTCCAAAGCTGTAATTATCATTGCTGGCTTCGACAAAGTTTCCACTTGCCATGATACAGATACCTAAGGTGCCGGCTAATATCAACCGAAAATTTTTCCTTACAACCTTTAGCATAAAAACAACTTCCTTTCTTTGTATTAATAGCTTTAATTATGTCATGGGATTTATTACATGTAAACCTTATTAAGGAGATTTTTTCATATATTATCCTATATATTTCAGGGGAGATAGAGTTAAGCCCATTGATTATTCATGCGTTATAAGTCATTTGTCTTAAGGGATGAAACAATTATTGTTTGCATATTCAAAAAGAGTTATATTATCTTTGGGATAAATTTGATCGATCTTCATTTGACATCATACTATATTTTCCGTGACATTATTCAGGTTAAAAGTTGTGAATAGTTATAGATTGACATGATCAATACCCTTCCGGTACACATCATAACTCCAAAGATGAGACTCTTTTTTTATTTTTTGGCATACTACCATTCCTTTTTTCAGAGTTGATGATTAGTGTCCAAATCACGATTGTGTCTCATAAGTGACAATTTTTTGAATTGATGCGGCATTATTTGATCTTCTTTTGCTGTATTAAACTTACGGCCACAAGCATGACGGTACCGAGTAAGGCAACCGGAAGAAACCATCCGCCAAATCCGCTTCCCCAGTCTAAAGCGATTGACACAGATTCAATTAATATGAGAGAAAAAATGATTAAGCATGCATTTTTTAAGCGGTTGATCAACTTTCGGCTGAGCAGGTAGAACTGTTCAGCGTTTGTTTCATTCAGGCGCTTTGGATGGTTGTGAATCTCAGGATGCTTTTCTAAGAATTGCATGAACAAAAGGATAAGTAATCCGATTCCCGGCAAAATGAAAAGCTCCCATTTTGCCCCCCAGCGATCGACTTCACCGAGTGCGTTGTAATGTGCAGGCACCTTTTCGGGGAGCGATCCCCAGACAGCGGCCAAAAAGATAATTGATCCCAGGTAAAAGAAATAGCCAAATGCGTTCCAAACCCGTTCCCCTTTTGTCTTTTTAATTTTAATGTGAGTACCGTTAGCTCTGTTTGGCATATGTGATCTCTCCTTTAGTTTTAAATACGGTTTAACCCATGAAAAAGTTCGGGATTTTTGCCTGTTGGAATAGGGTATATTTGCGATGAGTCCAGGCAATGTTAAGGGAATGTAAATCATCAGCCGCCAATGTTAAGTTATTGTAAATTTTCGATTTGAATCGTTTACATAGGCTTTAATCTCCATCATAATCATAGTGTTTGGTTTGTAGATTTATGTCGAATTAGGGGGGCAAGACGTTGGAAATAGATGTGCAGAAATTGCTTTTTGAATTCATTGGAGGTCTCGGGATCTTTCTTCTCGGTATTAAGTTTATGGGAGAAGGACTCCAAAAATCAGCCGGAGATAAGCTGAGAGACATTTTGGATCGTTTTACAAGCAATCCTCTGATGGGTGTTTTGGCTGGTATCATTGTCACGGTTTTAATTCAAAGCAGTTCCGGCACGACCGTTATTACTGTCGGTCTCGTCAGCGCCGGCTTTATGACCCTCCGCCAGGCGATCGGCGTCATTATGGGTGCGAACATCGGAACGACGGTCACGGCATTTATTATCGGCTTTGACGTTGGTGCATATGCGCTTCCGATCCTCGCCATTGGTTCATTCTTGTTGTTTTTCTTAAAGAGCAAAAAATTTCAGAACCTCGGCCAAGTTCTGTTCGGATTTGGTGCACTTTTCTATGGCTTGGAATTAATGAGCAGCGGAATGAAGCCGCTTCGAACGATTGAAGCTTTTCATGATTTAACCGTCAGCATGAGTACGAACCCTGTTCTCGGAGTGCTTGTCGGCACGCTTTTCACCGTTCTCGTCCAAAGTTCAAGTGCAACCATCGGGATCCTGCAAGGGCTGTTTGCCGATTCATTAATAGATCTAAATGGCGCTCTTCCTGTATTATTCGGAGACAATATCGGTACGACGATTACTGCTGTACTGGCATCTCTTGGCGCCTCCGTCGCAGCGAGACGGGCTGCGGCCGTTCATGTATTGTTTAACCTGATTGGAACAGCAATCTTCCTGATCTTGCTGAAGCCGTTCACAAGTTTGATTTTAATGCTTCAATCCTCTTTAGGACTGGATCCTAAGATGGTGATTGCGTTTGCCCATGGGATCTTTAATACGTCAAATACGCTGATTCAGCTTCCGTTTGTCGGCATATTGGCTTTGATCGTTACGAAGCTTATTCCGGGCAAAGATTCGGTTGTGGACTATAAAGCAACACATCTGGACCCGCTGTTCATTCAGCAGTCGCCTTCAATTGCCCTGGGACAGGCCAAAGAAGAAGTACTGCGTATGGGTGAATTTGCAGTAAAGGGACTTGAGGAAACAAAAGAGTTTTTTAATACAAAACAGGCAAAACATGCGCAAAGCGCTTTTCAAATAGAAGATGCGATCAACAATTTAGACAGAAAGATTACCGATTACTTGATCGAACTGTCAGCGACCACTCTTTCTGAACAAGAATCTGAAGAACATCATATGTTAATGGACACAGTCAGAGACATTGAAAGAATCGGCGATCATTTTGAAAACTTGGTTGAGCTTGGCGAGTACCAGCAATCCAACAGGGTGAAAATTTCCGAAGCTGCAATGGCGGACTTAACAGAAATGCTTGATCTGACCATTTCCACTGTTAAGGAGTCTATCACAGCTCTTGGAGAAAATAACGAAGGTGCCGCAAGACGTGTAGTCGAAAAAGAAAATCAAATCGATAAAATGGAACGCAAGCTTCGCAAAAAGCACATTCTTCGCTTAAACGACGGATTATGCAGCGGACAAGCAGGCGTGATCTTCGTCGATATCACCAGCAATCTGGAAAGGATCGGCGACCATGCCGTCAATATTGCAGAAGCTGTTTTAGGCGAAGAAAAGCATTAAAAACCGGGAGTCATTCCCGGTTTTTTATTTTGTAGGCCTTTTTTATCGCCATGTGACATATTTACTAAATTATGTGTGGGGAGGAAGAACATTCTTCTTCTGTTGACCTAAATAAAGTATAATAGTTTTATTCTTTAGGAGGTATTAAGATGCAGAAACACAGAAGAAGAAACACAATGGCCTTTACGGTTATGTCATATTTCACATTTTTTGCGGGGGTCTTTTTGTTCGGTATCGGCCTTTACAATGCGGACAATCTGCAGCTCAATGAAAAAGGCTATTACATAGCTGTGATGATTTTAGTGGCGGTCGGCGCGATTTTGACACAGAAAGTGACGAGAGACAACGCTGAGGATAATGAAATCATCGCGGAGCAGGAGAGAAGACAGAATTTGTCTAGTGGTGAGTGATTGTGGAGGAAGGCATCAGAGGATGCCTTCTTTATTTTTTGGTGTTTAAAATATTTTTGTATTTATTTTCTAGTAAGACATTAATCATTCCAATGATTTTTGTATGGTTCGATTTTTTTCTAAAGTGTAAGAAGTTTTGGTCTTTGTTTCTCTGTGATTTAGTGATCGTGCCGAACACCCAGATGGAGCTTATTACAAGTAATATCGATAACATAGTCGGAAAATAACCTTTTGAAACGTCAGGTAAAATGGAATTGGCCTGACCCGAGAATACAGTAGTTAGAATGGAAGCGAATATGGAACTGGCGAGGGAAGCTTTGATCACGTGGCTAATTTTTAGCGTTGGACCCGAAAAATAAACTTTCAACTGGTTTAACGTGGATAAATCTTGTTTTTCGAGGTATGCCATCAGCTCTTCATCGTTTTCAGTTTTCGATAATAATATAGCTTCTGCCATTTGTTTTGTTTTTTCGAATAATTGTTTGTCTGTTTGCATGTCTCTTGTCCTCCAAATCAATAAAAAGATATGATGATAATTACCAATTATCATCATATCATATTCGTTATATTAATTTCCTTACTTATAAAAAAACACTATTTTTTGAAGTCTTATAATGCAATTTTTCCTAATAGAGACAAAATAAACTCACCAACCTTAGCAACAACAGTAGCAGCTGCAGCTTCCGGTGCAAAATATATTCCTGCAACGACGATTCCACCAATAGCTATAATTGGCAGAACCTCTTGGCGCACTTGTCCCCAATTGATGGAAAATTCGCTTTCTGGGGAGGTGACGGGTACCCCTTTATAATTTTTTAATTTAAAAGTAATTGTTGCTGAAAGCTCAGTTTTTGTATCGCCAACTACAGGAATTTCGTTGCTGAAAATCGTTAATGAAAGATCCAATGATTCAACAGAAGGTGAAACGTTTACCATGATATATCCGTTACGCACCGACAAGCCGATATTTTTTAAAAGCTCATCATATGAATGAATTTGTGAAGAACTCAATGATGTTTTGGAGTCTCCCAGGATTTCTGTAATCGTCGCTCCAACCTTACCGTTTTTAACTTGTATAGTCCCTGGTGATGTATCACTTGGGTTTTTAAATATGAGTGAAGTAGACAACGTAATATCCAAGTTTAATGACTCGTAAACTGTCTCAGTTTTATCAAAAACAAACATTGTTGTAAATAATTTTGGAATATTGCTCAATGCCGGGATATTCGCTAAAATATTTCTCAACGTTCTTACTCGTGCGTCATAGACCGGATCTGACGATGGGGTGACACTTGCTGTTCCTTTGTCCCTGCCAGAATAAGCGTCTTTATCAATGCCGATGGCGCCGCTGCCTGTGCCGATTGAATATTCGTAGAATTGGTCAAAGGCCCAGTTTTGCGGCATCGTATACCCGAGGTTGCCGCTGAAGCCGGTCGACATGTCGGCGACGAAGCTGTATTCCGTTAATCCGGCGTCTGCTGTTCTGATACAAATGTTTCTTGGGCCATATACACCGATCTTATATTTAGGGGTATTCGGAATGCTTTGCATTTTATCAAACGCTGCTCTGATTTCGTTAAAATACGGGATGATTTTATTTGTTACTTCATAATCATACGCGTCGAAATCAACGGCAAAATAAATGGTTGTGCCGGATGGGAAGCCTAATCCTTGCGCTGCGTTGACAGCGGCATACGCATCTGTTGTTCCTTGATTTTCTACAAAATACGAGGATTCATAGCCGCCGTCTTGGTAAATCGGAAACACTCTCAAACCTTCATTAAAAATGATTGAAAGCTCGGCAGGAGTCATCGCTTTTGATTTAAGCCCACTGCTTGTCCGCACATTGCCAGTCAAATATCTGCCGACCACTTTATATCCGTTGGTCCGTAAAGTTTTCGCAGTGTCCGCCGTTAAGATTGTGGCAGTATCGCATGCCGCAGCAGCACGTGAAGTATCGCCGGAGCTTGCCAATAAGGCTTTAATCGTTGCCATATTGGCAACTCCTGTTACCGGCAAACACATGAAACTTTGGAAACGTGAGACGGCAGATTTTACTTCAGCATCGTAGATGCCGTCAAATTCACCAGAAGGATAGCCATTGCAATATAGTGCGTACTGAAGAATCAGCACGAGCTTGGTTCGGGAGTCTCCGGGTGAGAGTGTCGGGCATTTGCTTGTTGTACCTGGTCCAAAAAAGCCGTTAGCCACACTTGTACTCATACCTTCTTCTTTTTGCAAGGCATAAATGAGCGCCTTATTTGTCTCTCGGGAATAAACGCCGTCACAAGGCATTAGTCCGAAATAATTGTTGTAATCCCGATTTAGATTTTGCTGAATTTGACGGATTTTCGTATCGCCGTTTGAAACCAATGTAAAAGCGCTCATGTTGAGCAATGCTTTCATGATCTGTGCTGTGACAACACCATCTTGTTTGGCCAGGCCCGCAGCTTTTTGAAATTTTTTCACGGCTTCCTCTGTACCTTCAAAGAATTGACCTGTTAATCCGCCGGGATTAAACCCGCTTCCTTTCACCCAAAAAGCGCCTTGTAGAATGTAATTGAGGTTTGTCGGTTTTTCATTTTTGGCCTGCCGTTTGAGCGGAATAAACTTACTCTCTGTTGCCGCTCCGAAATTATCAGCGGGCTCCGCGATTCCGAGCTCGATCTGCAATGCTCTCGTTAAACCGTAAATCGTCTTCCAATTCGGTATTCCGTTCTCCTCCACCTTGTTGTAACCGTGTTTCCCGCTGTAGGTTTTGTTTAGCCATTCCTGCGTTTTCAACACCATTTCATCCATTTATGATCCCTCTTTCTTTCATTGTGCTTTCACTATTAGGTGGCAAACGTATGACATAAAAAAATACGGAAATTGACTCCTTCATTAAATGAAGCGAAGTCAATTTCCGTATTTTGTTTATCTCAACAGCCCCAAGCTTCCTGTCAGCCGCGTGACTTTTTTCTTATCGCCGCAAACGCCGATTCCAAAATAGCGGTAATCGGAAGCTGCGGTGCTTTGAAATGTTTCAATAAATTCTTCATATGTATGAATGCCTTGCGCGACATCGGTGAAATCGACCGTCAGAATATCGTTGAATTCGTCGGTCAACAGCTTTTGTCTTAATTGATGAAGCAGCTCGGCGTTGCCTTTTAAAATGGGGATTGGAAGTTTGACGATACCCAAATGGTCGATTCCCGAGCCGTCCGTTACATGTTCTCCGAGCAGGCCGGGGTTGTTTTTGCCGAGTGCAGCCCCCAGGATTGCAGCTGTATTGGCAATTAGCCCGAGCGGCAGGCTTTCATCGATGATCAATGCGCATTTTGTCTCTTCTATCAAATTTGTTCCTCCTTCAGCTGAGGTTTTGGTTTTGTTTCAGAAATATAAAGACCGGCCAATGTGAGCGCTCCTCCGCAAAAAGCAACCCATGTCAGTTTTTCTTGCAGAATGACGACGGATGCGGCAATGGTGATGACGGGTACCATATAGATATAAGCGCTCGTTTTTACCGCCCCAAGCACACCGACCGACCAGTTCCATGTCACAAAGCAAAGCGCAGATGCGCCCGCACCTAAGAACAGGATATTCAGCCAATTGGCGGGGGAGGCGAAAGGGCTGGCGTCGAAGCGGAAATCAAACAGGAACAGAGCGGGAACCATGAATAGCAAGCCGTACAGAAAGATCCGCTGTGTGCATTGGATTGTATGATAACCGAATGTGCTGATTTTTTTCATCAAAATCGCATATGCCGCCCAGACGAATGCAGAGGCAGCAGCAAGAATGTCGCCGAGCGGATTCAGCTTGAGCATCATTTGTCCGTTAAAGAAAATGAGCGCAAGTCCTGTAAAAGCGGCGGCGAATCCAATGAAGAAACGGGGCTCCAGCTTTTCGCCCGAAAGGAAAAAATGCGCCAATACCGCGGTGATCATCGGAATAACTGCGACGATCATGCCGGCGTTTGAGGCGTAGGTAAGGGTAAGCGCGATGTTTTCCAACAGAAAATAAAGCGTCACCCCGCATAAGCCTGCTCCCGCAAACAGCGCTTCCTGCTTCCAGCTCCGGAATGTCAGCACATGCGGATGCACCATAATCAGCACGATCAATCCGATGAGAAACCGGTAAAACAATATATCTACGGGCGCAAAATCCTCGAGCAGCACCTTTGTCGAGACAAAAGTGGTACCCCAGATGATGATCGTGATGACAGCTGCGAGGTGTCCAACGGTTTCGCGTCTTGTCTTCATCCTTTGATCTCCTGCCTGTCATATTCAAAGATTTTCATATATTGTTTCGGCGTCAGCCCGACCTGCCGCTTGAAAAATTTCGTCATATGGCTCTGATCGCTGAAGCCTGTTTGGAAAGCGGCATCGATTGGTTTTACGCCTTCTTCCAACAGCTTTTTCGCATGATTGATACGGACGGTTTCCAAGTAGCTGTAGGGGGAAATTCCTTTCTGCTTCGTAAACGACCGCAGGAGGTGATACTTGCTCCAGCCTGCCAGCTTGCTTAAATGTTCAAGCGTAATGTTTTCCTGGTAATGGGATTCCAAATAACCGCACACCGCTTTGACTTCGTCGGACGGTTCAGGCGCATTTTCGAGAAACGCGACATCAGAATACGTTCGAATCAACTCTTCGAGAAGATTGAGAAAAAGTTCCTCTTTTTTCAAAGCTTTTTCTTTCTGCAATATTTGAATGTGAAGCTCCTTCAAGCTGGCGTTCAGCTCATGACGGAACAAGACATTTTCCGTGAAATATGGGAGGGTGTCGGTTCCGGTGATCTCCTTCACAAATTTTCTCATAACGTCAGGCATCACATTTATGCAGCGATAATCGAGCGCCTTTCCGTCAATCTGCTCGCAACTGTGCGTGTCATAAGGATTGAAAAGCACGAGATCGCCCTGATTAATGATGTATTCTTCTCCTTTGCAAAGCAAATAGCGCTCCCCCTTCTCAATAAAACCAATCACAAAGTACTCGTGAAAGTGATTCGGAAACTTCTGCATAATGCCTTTAAAGCGGTAGGCTTCAACATTTAGATCAGGGTCGAGGAAAAGCGTGCGGGTTTCATTTCGCATGTCGGGCCTCCTTGGTGTGATGATGTTTAAGTTTATCATGTTTTTGAGAAATTTCTTGTATGATGTTGCTTAATGAAAAAATCGTATTTTTTGTGAAAAGAATGAGCAATTTGAAGCTGTCGTGGAATGGAATCACAATGGTGAAGATCATAAGGAGAGGGTTAAACTGACAGCAATTACAGGGTCATAAAAATTGAACCATTGTAACTTTTGGTGTAATATTACACTAAAAAGAACATCGGAGGTTCCTCCATGGATAAAGAATACATAACCGAACTCATTTCATCCAAGTTAAGATTAATCCGTGCGGAAAGCGGCTATACGCAGGAGAAAATGGCGAACGTGCTCGGGATGTCGAAGAAAACGCTCGTGCAAATTGAAAAGGGCAGGTCGGCAGCGGGGTGGGCGCATGTTGTCGCGGTATGCGCGCTTTTTCGGAACAGTGAGGTGCTGCAGGCCGTGCTCGGGGATGAGCCCCTTGAGGTGGTGGAGACTGTCGCTCATCGAAGCATCGACAGACCAAAAGGGAAGACGCTTGGCGGAAAAGTGTGGTGGCGGGACATTGAGAAAAAAGGCGAGTTTCGCCTTCAGCAAAACTTGATTTCTCACCATTACCGCATTTTGGATTCGTATGACGACCTATGGTTCAGCACCTTTGAAAAACAGGATGCTGTGGCGCGTTTGGACGAGCTGTTCAATGAACAGGATGGGGTGGAATGAAGAAAAAGTTAAGTCCTCTGAATTTACTGGTCTTCATTCCTCCAAGATAAGACATAGTGAAAAACACTGCGTGTCTTGTCTGTGGAATCGGAGTTGAGAACAGTTTTCTACCTTATTCTCACTCCAGCACATCATCAAGCAGCTTCCACATCAGCTCCCTCCGGTTTCCTGCGCCCGTCTTCAAAAAAATCGATTTCAAGTGGTCTTGAACGGTGTAAGCCGATATATGCAATTCGTCTCCGATGGATTTTGTTGAAAGTCCGCGGATGACCCGGTACACGATGTCTTTTTCCCGGTCGGACAGGTTGTAGGCTTCTGCTATCAGCGGTATGGTTTCTGCCGGTGAAGCAGGCTCGAATGAAACGGCGATCTGGCCTGATGGACCAAAGCCGTCTAAACGACTCGCTTTAATGGATAGGCAGGAATGACCCGGAATCGAGATGACCGTTTTTGCCGGATCGGCAGTTTCAGCCGCTGCCCGCGTGCAGACGGCCCGGATAGGTCTCGGCACGGCATCGCTGCCGATCCTTTCCCAGCCGCGCAAGATATTTAGCCAATGGAGGGCCGCTCGGTTGCATGACAAGGGCTGCAGGTCTTCCGACAAAATTAGAATGCCTCCGACATGTTTCATGTGAAACACGTCTTTTTTTGACAGGTGGTGTCTGAATTGCTGAAGGTGCCGGCCGATAAGCGGTGCGAGTGAAGCGAGCAAGCTCTTATCCTTTTCTGTGAATAGCGGCTGTCCTCTTTTCCTCAATAGGGTAAGGTATCCCCGGCACTCCCCCTTGCTGAGCAGAACGGCGCGCAATTCATCTTCATAGCCTGCAGGCCCAAGAATGTTGCTGTAGCGTTTGCTTTGCCGGAAGTCTCCTTTGACCGATTCACTTAATATAGCCGCTGTCTGCCGTGTCTGAATTAAGGCTTCGAATCGATTCACATCCTCCTGCGTGTACTCAAGCTCGAATAATTGCGGATGGATCGCTTCAATTTGATCGTCTGTGACGGCTCCGATGGACAGTAAGGTCTTGGGGTCTACAGCCGTGCAGCATGATGCATCAAACGGAATCGCCTGTTTTAATGCAGACAGCATGGCTTCGATATATTGGGGCGAAGAACGGGTTGTGCGCTGCAGTTCGTTCAGTATGTCTTTTAACGGCCGGTTCATGTCGGTCCTCCTCTTTAAAAATCCCAGGTTTAAGGGATGGTGGTTTGTTGAAACTCCTTTATAATTGAGAACAATTCTTAATTAATTTTACTAAAAGGAGAACGGCTTGTCATGAACATGGACTGGAATCATCCTGATGTCTATCAATACGAAAAGAAAATCCCTTTAAAAATCCCATGCTATGAAATGCTCTACGATATGATGGATCGCTTGTTGACGGTCCGGCTTTCTGAAGATGCGGCTAATGTGATGGTCGTCGGGGCCGGAGGCGGGCAGGAGCTCGTGACGCTTGCAAAAAGACACCCGAATTGGTCATTTACAGGAGTCGATCCGTCTGCCAGCATGCTCGGTTTGGCGAGAAAAAGGCTGGAGCTCGCCGGAATTCAGCTTCAAGCCGATCTGATTGAAGGAGAAGTACAGCAGCTTGAGTGCAGATTTCAATATGATGCTGCGACATGCATGCTTGTGCTTCACTTTGTCCGCCATAAGCTTGAATTTTTGCAGCAGATCGCCTCAAGATTGGCGGATGGCGCTCCATTTTTCATTGCGGCCATTCAAGGCGACATGACGTCAGAGACATTCAAGTGGCAGATGTGTGCCTGGAAGGAGCATATGCTGGCAGGCGGGATTTCTGAACAGGAATGGGAGAGCTTTTCCGCTTCAATCGGCAGCCGCTCTCATCCGGTGCCGGCTTCAGAGGTGGAGGATCTGCTCGGCAAAGCAGGCTTTACAAACGCAACGAGATTTTTCAGCGCTTATGTAATCGACGGCTGGTTTGCTGTGAAAGGAGGCGGCAAACAATGAAGAAACATATTGTCGTGATCGGCGGGTACGGTCATGTCGGCGCCCAAATCTGCCGGAGTCTCGGGGGAAAATATCCGGGCCGTGTGTATGCTGCCGGAAGAAACCTGGATCACGCCGAGCGTTTTAGTCAGGAAACGGGCGGCCAAGTGAAGCCGATGCGTTTCAACAGAGATGCACCGGCTGACTGGGATTGGCTCAAGACGACGAAGCTGGTGATCGTGTGCATCGATCAGGAAAACACTGAGTTGGCAGAGGCTTGTCTGGCGAGCGGCACGGATTATATCGACATTACGGCGAACGGTTCATTTTTGGCTCAGCTTGAACAGCTGAATGACAAAGCATGCCGCGACACGGGATTATTAAGCGTCGGCCTGGCTCCGGGGCTTACCAATTTACTTGCGCAGAAAGCCGCCCAGTCTCTCGATGAAACGAGCCGGATTGATATTGCGATTATGCTCGGTTTAGGTGACAGCCACGGACAAGCGGCCATCGAGTGGACAGTTGATCATCTGAATACGGTGTATGATGTGAAAGAAAATGGACGCTTGATGGAAGTCAGCAGTTTTACAGACTGCCGGCGGACAAACTTCGGCGGGCGATTGGGGCGCCGGACAGCGTACCGGTTTCCTTTTTCCGATCAGGTGACATTGCCAGGCACATTAGCCGTCCCTTCTGTTTCTACCCGGCTTTGCTTTGATTCAAGGCCTGCCACTGTGCTGATTGCGGCCATGCAAAAAATCGGCGCAGTCAAGCTCTTAAACAATAAGGGAATTCGAAATCTGGCGGTCCGTATGCTGGGGGCGCTCAACATCGGATCAGCGCATTACGCGGTAAAGGTGGATGCTGAAGGATTGAAAAACGGCCGGAGCGCCGGGACAGGCATCGCGCTGTTCGGCGAAAATGAATCATTCATTACCGCACAGACAGCCGCTGCAGCCGCGTCAGCTTTGTATACCGGAAGCTTTCCGCACGGAATATTTCATTTGGAACAGCTGTTTGAGCTTGAATGGGAAGGAAGAGAGTCTTGCTTAATTCAGAAAGAAACCGGTGACCGGTTTGTGATATCGTTTGACATCTTGTTAGAAAGTGAGATGATAAATATTAGAAAATAATAGAAGGAGTGGGAAATATGCAGCCTGAAGATATTGTCAGAAGCGGTCCGAACCAGTACGTTTGCAGAGAGGGGATCGCGAAAGAACTGCCGTCATTTGCGAATGCATTCGAACGGCCCGTCATCATTACTGGAGTCAAATCGTTTAAAGCTTTTACGAGTTATACGACGCCTCCAAACAATTGGAAAGTCGTTCAGCATACGGGCTGCAGTTCCCTAAATAAGATTAAAAAAGCAGCAGAAGCAGCAGAATCGGCAGATGTCATCATCGGGATAGGCGGGGGAACCGTCTTAGATACGGCGAAGGCAGCCGCCGATTTGTTGAACATTGAAGTCATGATGATTCCGACGATCCCGGGAACATGCGCGGCAAGCACGCCGTTAAGCGTGATCTATGATGATGACGGCAACTTTTCGGGCGTCCAATACCATAAGCGCTCAAGCTATTTGACGCTGGTCGATCCGCTGCTTCTCCTTTCTTCGCCGGTCGCTTATGTGAAAAGCGGAATCGGTGATACGCTTGCGAAATGGTATGAGGCCGAAGCGATCATCAGAAATACGGCCGATTCGCTTTCCATCATGGTTCAGACAGGGCTGAGACAGTCTGTCTATATTCGGGATATTTTGTTGACAGAAAGTCTGAAAGCCATAGAAAGTCTTGAAAAAGGCGAAACCTCCTCATCTTTCGCAAATGTCCTCGAAGCGGTTATCGCGCTGGCTGGCACAGTAGGCGGATATGCGGGACGCTATGGCAGAATGGCCGGAGCCCATGCCATTCACAACGGCTTAACGTTCATCCCCGAAACCCATCGTGTGCTGCATGGCCAAAAGGTAGCCTACGGGATACTCGTGCAGCTTGCTTTAGAAGGACGGACAGATGAAATTGCCGAACTGATTCCCTTTTATGAAGGGCTCGGTTTTCCGAAAAGACTTAGCGATTTAGGCATTTTAGAAAACGTTGAAGAGGCAAAACGGACCGTTGCCGCTCATGCCGTGCGTCCGGATGAATCTTTATGTCTGATGGGATCTTTTCATGAAGCTGATGTGATGGCGGCGATAGAGTCGCTTGAATAAACCTGATAAATAAAACGAGTCAGCCATCCTGTAACGGATGGCTGACTTTGTTAAATTTCCACTTTCACATCGGCGCTTTTTTTCAGTTTTTCAACCTGCTGTCCGAGTTTTTCCTGTCTTTTTTGCTGTTTGAGCATGTCTTGGATTTGTTTCTTGACATCGTCAAACGCAGGTGTGTTTTTCTGTCCGCTGTCTTTTTGCTGTGCGGCAAATTGATCATAGTAATCTTTGATTTCTTTGTCTGTGACCTGATCTGCCGGCAGTTCTTTGTCAATATATTTTTCTGTTTTGATATTGTCGGCAATGTCACTTTTCAGCGTGTTCATGTTTAAGCCGGCTTTCTTGACAGCTTCCTCAAAATCTTGTTCATTTTTATACTGCTTTTTGCTTTCGTCCAGCTGTTTTTCAATTTCTTTCTCAGATGCTTTGTAGCCTTTTTTGTCCGCTTCTTGGGTAATTAAAGCCTGTCCGACCAGGCTGTCGATGGCCTGCTTTTTGATTTGCTGTGCCGCATCTTTTGAAGTCGGATCCTGTCCTGTTTGCTGATACTGCATTTGTGCGGTTGATAATACGCTGTTATAGTCCTTGCCTGTGATCTTTTCATCGTTAACGACAGCCACTGTTTTTGTATCATCGACTTTTTGCTGATCAAGCTTTTTCTGCATGGCTTTCATTTGCTTTTCTTGATCCTGCTGTCCGCTTTGGGCTGTTTTTTCTTGATTGTTTGCCTTGGATTGCTGATCATCATGATTTGAAGTGCAGGCGCCCAATACGACAGCCAATAATCCAATCATGAGAGATGATATGCCTTTTTTCATAATATATCTCCTTTCTTCAAACAGAAGTGATTCTTAAAATGACCTTTAGTGGGCATTCTAAACGATCGTCTCTGAAAAAGAAACCATTTGGAATCAATTTTCCAAAATGTAATCGAATTGAAAGGAGATCGTAATGTGATGGCCGAGTTCCGGTTTACTTGATATGTTTCGGATCAAAGCCGTAGACTTCGAAGTCCTTCGCAAAAATCTCCTGCACCAGCTCTTTTGTTTCGTCATTGTAAAAGCTCTCAAAAGTCGGTAACACCCAGTCGAAGGATGACATGGTGAAAACGGTGTCCGCGAATTTTCCTTTTTTGAGCATAGTATCGGAAAGATGGTGCGGTGATTTCGACAGCTGTGATATCGGAGATTTCAATAATTTGTATTTGTTTTCAATCTCTCTGATTTGCGCGCTGAATTGCTCGAGGTAAATATAATTGGTGACAAACTCTTCTTCTCCTTCGAGATACTGAGGACCAAGGTGCCGGTCAATGGCGCTGATTTCCGGCCCCAAATCTTTTAAATGATGCAAGAATTGGGTGAAAGACAGCCCTGTATTCATGTTACTGTTGAACAGACAGATAAAATTCGGGGAGCAAATTGCCGCCAGAAAGGAACTGACTGCTCTCCGGAAAGGGTTGCGCACAAGCTTGTAAGTGTCCTTTTTTCCCTCTTTTAATTCTGCCAGAAGATCCTTCACATAATCCGGCTGCTGCGTATAGATCGTATTTCTGTAGTGATGAACCTTCCCCGCGCATCTTCGGCCAACATCTTCAAGCAGTCCGTTTTGGAAAAAGAACCAGCGATTCAGCGTCGTGCAGCCGCTTTTTGGAATCCAGAACAGAATGATCGGAAAATCTTTCGCAAAAAGAGGGGTATAAAGGTAAATCAAGCGATTCAGTCTCTCATCTTCAAACATGCAGAACACATCCACTTCTTTCTTTGTTTTGGTCCGCCTGAGACAGCGGTTGCCTTTATACACAAAGTATGCCGTCACCAATGAATTGATAGGGCGATAATATGAATATATTTCAAAATGATAAGATCTGGAAGATGGTTCCTTATTGAACCATATATAGAAAAATAAGTTTATGCTTTAAAACAATCTTATGATACTAGAGCATGCCTGTACAGTTTATATTTAATGGAACTTTCTGTTTCACTGCATGCTCCGCCTGAGGTAACATGAAAATGAGAAATGCCTGGGAGCGTTCTGAAAGATCAGATGCTCAAGGAAAATGGAATAAAGGGAGGGGCGCTCATGCAGATTCGCATGACTGAATATCATGTTCCCAACCCCGAGTCGGGGCCGTACGGGATCGCCGTATGTGCAAACGGGCGCATTTGGTTTACTGAACAAAAGGGAAACCGGATTGGTATGCTCACAGAGTCTGGAGATATTACCGAATATACGATTCCGACGAAGAGCGCAGGCGCCTCGATTATTACTCCCGGGATTAGCGGTGAGCTATGGTTTACGGAGTATAAAGCGGGGAAAATCGGAAAAATGACGCCTCAAGGGGAAATAACCGAGTATGCCCTTCCTCCAGGTACTGCCCCGTTTGGGATCGCCGTAGGCTGTGACGATGCCATGTGGTATACCGATATGGCCGGACATCAAATCGGCAGGCTGTCATCTTCAGGCGAAATAACTGAATATAAACTGCCCAAACCGGGAGCCTTCCCGTCATTTATTACAAGGGGAGCAGACGATGCACTCTGGTTTACACAAAATCAAAGCGGCTCCATCGGGCGAATAACGGCAGATGGAGACATCAGCGAGTATCCGCTTCCTGGAGAACAATCCGGACCGGTCGGAATCACTGCAGGCCCGGACGGAGCTTTGTGGTTTACAGAAATAAACGGAAATCAAATTGGGAGAATTGCGGTCTCAGGGAAGATCAGCGAATACCCGCTTCCGACACCCAATGCCCGCCCGCACGCGATTACCGCCGGCGGCGATGGTGCCCTGTGGTTTACGGAATGGGGTGCGGGTCAAATCGGCCGCATTACAGTCAACGGGGATATTACGGAATATCCAATTCCGACGGCCGAGTCTGAACCGCACGGGATAGCGGCCGGACCAGCCCAATCGATCTGGTTTGCAGAAGAGTGCGGCCGTATTGGGAAAATCTTTATTCTTGATTAAAAAACGTCCAGTTTTCTGGACGTTTTTTATATATTATTCCGTTCTCGTTTCCATTCTGCGGTTGGGAGAGCCAAGGCCTTTATTCATCAAGTAAAAATGGAAAATGTATTCACCGATTGCCATAGCGACTGCTGCAAAAAACGCGGCCAATGCAGCGGTGTTTGCAGCCGTTCCCGTCGCAAGAGCCATCAGCCAAACGACAAGAAAAGCGACGCCTAAATCGGCTAAAGTGGCTGTGATGTTATTGGTCTTCGGCAAAATAAACAAATCACCCAGCAAATAGGATACCGCGCCAAGAACAATTGTGATGAAGAGGGTGTTTTCAAAACTGAAACTAAACCCGAGCCCGAGAACAAGGTACAGTATCACAATTGTCATGATGCCTTTAATGGCAAGGGCTTTCACATGTTCCATAACAATTCGCTCCTTTATACGAGATTTTAGTTTTTCTTTTCCTCGTATTCAGAAAACGAAACATGCAAACTTGCTTTTTTAACGGGCTCAGACATTTTTCCGCCATTCTTTCTGTTTCTTGCATAGTAGATGATATAGCATAACGCCATAAATGGAACACCGCAAAAAAGGGCGATTCTTTGGTTCGGATCAAAGGCAATGCCGATGCAGGATGCCAGACATAATAGAAAAGCGGCAATCGGTACTGCCGGATAAAACGGTGTCCGGTATTTTAAGCCGTCTGCGGTGTTTCCTTCAGCCAAAAAGCGTCTGCGGAACATGAACTGCGAGGCTGCAATGCTCATCCAGACGGCAACAACGGCAAAGCCTGAAATTGATACAAGAACGATATAGACGGAATCAGGTGCAAAAACACTGGAGAGCAGCGACAGAATGCCGCCGATCATACTGAAAATCAGCGCGTTCAACGGAATTCCCCGTGAAGTCAGCTTTTGAAAAACGGGGTGTAACGTTTTTTCTTTTGACAGTGACCAGAGCATCCGGGAGCAAGCATATAAGCCTGAGTTGGCCGCGGAAAGCAGAGCCGTCAGAATCACAAAATTCATAATGTCGGCCGCGTATGGAACACCGATACGGTCAAAAACGACGACGAACGGGCTTTTGATCACACCGGCTTCTTTGACCGGAATGAGGCATGAGAGCACGAAAATCGTTCCGATGAAGAAAAGCACCAGTCTCCAGAGTGTTGTCTTGATCGCTTTTGGAATGTTCTTTTCCGGTTCGGCGCTTTCTCCGGCGGCAATCCCGATCAGCTCCGTACCCGAAAACGCAAAATTCACGGAGAGCATCGCCATAAAAATTGGAAGGAAACCGTTCGGAAAGAGCCCGCCTTCTCCTGCAAAGTTTGAAAGAAGCGGTGCGGAATCTGTATTTTGTAGCGGGATGATGCCGAATATCGCCGCTCCGCCTAAAATAATAAACAATATAATGGCAAGCACTTTAATGCTCGAAAACCAAAATTCGGACTCGGCAAAAAATCTCACTGAGACAGCATTGAACACGAAAATCAGTGCAGCGAAAACCGCGCTCCACATCCACACCGAAGTATCGGGGAACCAGCGCTGCATTAATAACCCGGCAGCGGTAAATTCCGAACCCAGCGCGACAGCCCAGGTCAGCCAGTAAAGCCAGGCGACGGTGAATCCGGTGCCCGGCCCGATGAATTTAGAGGCATACATATGAAACGATCCGGTGACAGGCATGGCGACCGATAATTCGCCGAGGCAGAGCATGACAAGGTAGACGATCAGAGCCCCGACTAAGTAGGCTAAAATCGTTCCGGCAGGACCCGCCTGTGAGATCGTATAGCCGGAACTTAAGAAAAGACCCGTGCCGATAACGCCTCCCAAGGAGAGCATGATCAGGTGTCTCGTTTGCATTTTTCTTTGAAAGTTCTGACGATTGTTGTTTGACTGTTCCATCATATCTCCAGCTTTCTCGCCCAGTCGGCGACGGCTTTTATGTCTTCAGGTGTTGTTCTGCAGCAGCCGCCGATCAGCTGTGCTCCTTGGTTGTACCAGCTGCGGGCGCTTTCTCCGAAGGAAGCTTTGCATGCCGCACCATGCCATGTTTTTGTCTCCGGATCATACTGTTCACCGGAATTCGGATAGACGATAATCGGTTTAGCTGTATGCTTTTTGATGCCGCCAATGAGCGAAGAGACATGCTCCAGCCGCGTACAGTTTACGCCAACTGCCGCAACCTGGTCATGCTGATCGAGCCATTTCGCGCATTCGCCGGCTTTCGTGCCGTCGCTGATATGACGTCCGTCTTTAGCGCTGAAACTGATCCACGCATGTGTGTCAGGGAATTCTTTCAATAAATGAACGATTGCTTTTGCTTCTGAAAGGCACGGTATTGTTTCACAGGCTAACATATCGGCGCCTGCATCGATTAAAGCGGCCATTCGCTGCCTGTGAAAATCGGCCAATTCGTCTTCTGTGACGTCATAATCCCCCCGATATTCGGAACCATCCGCTAAAAAAGCGCCGTAAGGGCCTACTGAAGCGGCTACAAACGGTTTGGGCCGGCCTTTGCGGTTTTCCGGAACCGCCCAAAATTCATCGCGTGCTTCTACAGCAAGACGTACAGACTCCCGGATAAGGTGGAGCGCTTCTTGTTCACTGAGGCCGCGTTTTGTGAAACCTTCAACCGTCGACTGATAGCTGGCTGTCATCGCGCAATCGGCGCCCGCACGGAAATAATCCAGATGCACTTGTTTGATAAGCTCGGGGTTTTCGATGAGCATTTTTGCAGACCACAGGCTGTCGTTCAAATCACAGCCGTACCGTTCAAGCTCGGTGGCCATCGCGCCGTCAAGTGTGATGATAGGAAATTGTTCTAAAATCGATTGGATCGGATTGGTCATCTCATTGTTGAGGATCTGTCGTTTGAGACCCCGGCCTCCTTTTTTAGAGTTTTTAAAAATATATGAAAAATAGTTTAAAAGACTTCAGTAGCTTTTGTCAATCTACCAAAAATCAGTTTTTACTAGTAGCTTTTGTCGTTTTCTATTTAGGGTAAAACGGTACGTCTCCGCATATTTTTTTAAAAAAAGACTGATAAGGAGTATTGGATGGATGAAAAAACTGATTATCAATGCTGATGATTTTGGATATTCAAGAGGCGTGAACTATGGAATTATTGATGCCTATAAGCTGGGGATTTTAACATCAGCGACGTTCATGACAAATATGCCGGGCGCAGGTCATGCGGCGCGGCTGGCTCGCGAATCGCCCGGGCTCGGGATCGGCGTACATTTGGTGCTGACCTGCGGAAGACCGCTTTTGTCTGATCACCGGACGATCGTCGATGCAAAGGGGAATTTTCGCAATCTCGCATTTTATCAAGGTGCTTTTACAATTGATACTGATGAAGTATACCGCGAGTGGAAAGCGCAGATTGAAACATGCATCAACAAGGGCTTGGAACCCGATCATTTGGACAGCCACCATCATATCAACGCTTCCCCGGGCATCTCAGACGCATTTTTGACGCTCGCCAAAGAGTACCGTTTGCCTGTCAGGCGCAATATGGAGAGTGCTGTGATCACGGAAAAAGGAGTGAAAACAACAGACTTTTTTTCACCTGTCCTCGAAGCGGCTTTAAAGGATGAAGAAGCCGTCTCTGAACTGTTTGAAGAGCATGATACTGTGGAGGTCATGACCCACCCGGCATACCTCGATAAGGAGCTTTTGACGAACTCTTCTTATACTTATCCGAGAGTCGATGAACTTGAATTTTTAACCGATCCGGACGTTGTCATCCGTTTGAATAAGCTTACTGATGTCCAGCTCGTATCATTTAGGAATTTGACATAAGGAGAATGCCGGAATGAAACATATTTTTCAGCTGCTGGGAAAGTCTTTGCTGATTCCGATTACCGTTCTTCCGATCGCCGGCCTGCTGCTGCGTCTTTCTGCGGAAGATATGCTGAATATACCGCTTTTTCAAGCGTCAGGCGTGATATTGAACAATATGGATGTCCTGATCGCAATCGGCATCGCCATGGGCTTTGCCCGTTCAAAAGATAAAGGAATTCCTGCGCTGACAGGATATTTGGCGATAACCGTATTAAAAGAGGGGCTCGGCATCTTGAATCCTGATCTTGATATGAGCGTCTTCGGCGGGGTGCTCGCCGGCCTGATGGCGGCTTTCATTTATAACCGGTTTCAACATACGAAACTGCCAAGCATGTTTTCATTTTTTGGCGGAGAGAAGTTTCCGATTACGATGATCGTATTGGTGACGATTCCGGTGGCAGGCTTTTTTTCAATCGTCTGGCCTTATGCAGAAGCGGCGATCGACACTTTTAGCCAGTCGCTTGTAGGTCTTGGCGCTTTCGGGGTGTTTGTATTCGGATTTCTGAATCGGTTTTTGCTGCCGTTCGGCCTTCACCATGTCATGAATACGTATATTTATTTTGGGCTTGGGCGCTATGAGACGGCATCCGGCGAAGCGGTGACAGGGGAAATTACGCGGTTTTTGAATGGAGACCCGACAGCCGGCTACTTTCTCGGCGGCTTTTTTATCACGATGATGTTTGGCATTCCGGCGATCGCTTTGGCAATCGCGCATGCAGCCAGAACGAGAAAAAAGGAAACGAAAGCGCTCATGTCTTCAGGAGCAGCCACATCACTGATCACCGGGATTACGGAACCAGTTGAATTCACGTTTTTATTTACTTCGCCTTTATTGTACTTTCTTCACTCGGTCTATACGGGACTTGCCGGAGCGGTGCTCTGTTTGCTTGGGATTCGTCACGGCTTCTCATGGGGAGCAGGCGCAATCGATTATTTGCTGAACCTTAATTTATCAGACGGCGGATTATGGATCATACCCGTCGGCCTTGCCTTTTTTGCTCTCTATTATGTTACGTTTTACTTTGTGATTATAAAGCGAAACATTCCGGTGATCGGAAGGGAACAGGAAACACCTGAAGGAAACCGGCTGCATCAGTCTATGGCTGCAGGCATTCTTAAGCATATCGGCGGCCGTGAGAATGTCGTGACTTGCGAAAACTGTATAACCCGTTTGCGAATGAAATTAAAAGACACGTCCTTGGCGGATGAAGCGCAATTAAAGCAATTAGGAGCGCACGGTGTGGTCAAAATTGACCAGCATCATATCCAGATTGTGATCGGAACGGATGCTGGGAATGTGAAAAAAGATTTGCAGAACTTAATCGGGGAGACTCCGCCGGATTAAAAACTGGAGTTGATTGTCCCGTACCTTTTGGAAAAATCACGAGTCTGCGAAAAATAAGCTTGCACCTCCAGCAGCGTGAGGCGTTATGATAGGAATAAATCGTCAGTTGGAGGGGATTTTTATGGAAAATGACGGATATTATTCAATCGGTGTTTTTTCAGAAATGACAGGGACATCCATTCGGACGCTCCATTATTACGATGAAATCGGCCTGTTGAAGCCTGAAAAACAGCCGGGAACAGGCCGCCGTTTCTACACAGACAGAGATGCGAGAGAGTTGCAGAAAATCACATGTTTTAAGTTTCTCGGGTACAGTCTTGAACAAATTCGCGCTTTCATGAAGGATGCATGCTTTGATGCCGGCCTGATTGAGGCGCTGCAGGAGCAGAAAAAGGTGCTGGAGGAGAAAAAGGAACATATTGAAACAGGGCTGAAAGCGATAAACAGGACAATCGGTCTTCTGGAGGAGGAAGAGGAAATCGACAGTTCTGTTTTCATGAGCCTGCTGAACAGCATCCAGACTGAGAAGGAGCAGCGCATATGGCTTGAACAGCAGGTGTCCAAACGTTTTGCCGATGATGTATTCGGCAAATCAGAAGATGAGATGGCCAAATTGGATCAAGAGTATGTTCGTTTATCTAAGGTAGCCAAGCGGCTCATGGGAAAACCGGTTGATGACCCCGAAGTGCAGGAAATGGCGGACCGATATATGAAGACGAGTTTGGAATTTGTCGGAGAGGGCGTGCTGTCGGCTTTAGGACAGATGGAGACAATCGAATCGCAGCAGCTGGCAGAGAAGTTTTCTTCACCTTTTACAAAAGAAGAGGATGAGTGGCTGCAGCAGGTGTTCGAATATTACATGATTCACAACGATTTCTGTCCCGAAAACGGCCGATGAAAAAATCCGCCGGAGCTTTTAATGCAAAAGCTCCGGCTCAATTTTCGCCGTTTCATTATCAAGTGAAACATGCAGTTGATGGTTTTGATTAACCGAAGCGAAAAAGATTTCATCCATTCGTTCAAGCCCTTTTTTTTTCAGCTGGTTTTTGAGCCAGCTTTCCGTTACATTCAATTGGTGAAGGACAGATGTGTACACTTTCCCTTCAATGATGACCGGATATGAAAATTCGCCGCTGCTTTTTTGAATCCCCATATCTTCAGCCGTGACTTCCATTTTATTTGGCTTTTTGTATACCGTTAAATTTCCATTCGCCTCTATAAACGCCATTTCTACGTCGCTGACATTGAAAACATCTTTTTCACGAAGCATTTGCAGAACATTATCCACCGAATATCTGATTCGTTTTAAATTGCCGACAATAAACGTTCCATTTTTGATGACGATGGTCGGTTCAAATGTAATCAGACGTCCGAGTGTTCTGTTTTTGATCATGATTTTTGAAGCGAGTCTTTGCAATAGGGCAATCGCAGCCACCGCAGCGGCGGTATGCAAATGTTCAATCCTCGGATCGGCTATGTCAGCTCCGACGACAGCCCCCAATGTAATAATGATTAAAAAATCAAATACAGGCATTTCGCCGATTGAGCGTTTTCCCATTAGCAATGTAACAGCCAATAAAAGCGGAAGGATGGTGATGATTCGCCCGTAGACAACCAAAATTTCTTTCATAGTTTCCATTTTCTCGCTTCCTTTTTATAGCCTTTTGCCAATTCAAGATTGACGGCCGTCATTTTCGAGTTGAGGTCATGATATGGATAAGAATCGCTTATTTCAGGAAGCCGGTTGGCATCCTCCTGGTTTGAAATCACACGACCCGCCGAAACAAACCGTTTTGGGGGAATTGTAACACCGATTACTGTTGCTCCCGGTTCAATCACCGTATTCTCTTGGATATAGGCATCAAAAACAAGGCTTTGCATCCCGACAAAAACATTGTTGTCAATTCTTACGGGGCCGTGAATTTGACATTGCGGGGCGAGTGATACTTTCTCGCCTATGTAAATGGAATACGATTCACGATCTTTAAAAACGGATTGTTCAGTAACAGGGCTGTTGTATTCATAGTTTTTCATACCGTGCAAGACAACTCCGTCCTGGATATTGCAATCATGGCCGATGTAGATTTTTAATCCCGTGTCTCCTCTGATCGAAGAGAAAGGCCCGATGAAAACGTTTCGCCCGATGACCACACTGCCGATGACCGAGGCGAAATGATGGATGTATGAGGACGCATCAATATCTGGAATATCAGCTTCTTGATTAAATGACGCGGTAATATTGGGGCTGACATTGTCTTGGATCAGCAGCTTTTCAAGAAACTTCCCGGCGAGTGACGAAACCGTTAACCCGAGGATGAGTTTGTTGCTTAATTTCATATGACCTGCCTCCTTTATTCAGGTAGTCTGTCTAAAAAACGGGATAATATTTATGGGCGGCGGTCTGAAACTAAAAAAGAGGATATGGGGAGATAACGGCTAATAAAGCAATGGAATAGGTTTTAGGAAGCGTTCAAGACGATTACCATTCTCATCTCTAAAAAAACAAAGGAAAGGATTCATTTAGAGGAGGAAATTTACGGTCAGCTTGCCTTGGCTGACTCCTCGACAGAGCTCTATTTTAAGGGAGGTTGAAACTTTGAATCTATCTTTGGCAGTTGCATTAGTTATATCTGTGTTTTTAAATATATTTCAGCTGGCACAACTCAAATCCAATAACCGTAAAAACGCAAACTGGAATGAGAGTACAAAAAGGCCGCTCAATCCCTTTACTTCCATTATTTGGACTTATTTCGCCATTATCATTCTTTTGATGTTGGCTGCATTAGTAACCGTTATCATACAGCTTAACGAATAATATTAGCGCTTCTCTTCTGCTGCCGGCTTTTTATTATTGCCACAGTCATAACGAAAAATGCGCAGAAATTGCAAGGAGAAAAAACGATGAAAACGGGATCGCTCGCTTTGACACACACGGAAACGATTGCCCCGAAGGGATCTATTTTAAATGAAGAGACGTTCGAATTTGAAACTCAAAAAAGATGGGCAAATCGTAAAGCATGCGGTAGAAAATCATAAGGAAGAGACAAATACCGCAGCTCCTCCTGCCAAAAAGGATAGAGACATTGGACATGTCAAAAAAAACAGGAGGCAACCCGCTGCCGAATACAGGAAATAATCGCCTGTACCGTGCTTTACTTATTGGACCCATCCTTCTTATTATCGGACTTGCTATGTTTGTTTTAAACTGTAAAAAGACTCAAAATCAAAGTGCGTAAATATTCCCCAAAAGACAGCGTTACGGCTGTCTTTTTCGTTTGCGGAACAGCACTTCGCCCACGGCACCTGCGGAAACGCCGAGCACATAAGCCAATAAATCGCTCCACAAAAATCCATAACCGAGAATGAGTCCGCCGAGCGGAACGGCTCTGATATCATCAATCCATGGAGCGTGATACAGCTGGCTGCATTCGATTAAAAAACAAAATGCGAGCGCAATCAGCGCCACTGAAGCTGTCTTCGCGTTTTTGAACAAAAAGCCTGCGCCGAAGAAAATCATCAGCGCCCACAGCGCATCCCCTAAATAGGCATTCACGATGTCCGGCAGCATATCGGCCGCCTTTCTTGAAGCAAGCCCCGCCGCCATCGCTGCGAATATCAGCGCAAGCCGGCGGATACGGCTTCTTTTCATATTCATGGCTGGACCCCTTTTCTGCCAAAGCAGGTGAAGTAAATCTTTGGAGACATGACGGATACAAGAGGAAAAACGTTTTATTATTTTGGACGGTTTAAAATGAACGAAAAAAGCCGCCGGATACGGCGGCTTGTGTTATATCGCATTTTTGCTTTCGGTTTTTTGTTCGGTGCCGGAGCGTTCCCAGCATTCGACGCCTTCATGGTTTTCAAGAACATCTTTATAAAAGACCGGATCTTTTCCAGCTTTTCGCTGTTTCACATAGTCTTTCAAGGCGGCAAATGCCACTTTTGACAGCAGGAAAATCGCGATTAAGTTGACGATGACCATCAAGCCCATGAACAAGTCGGCGAGGTCCCACACAAGCTGGACTTTTGATACCGATCCGAAGATAACCATCGCAAGCACACAGATTCTGTAAATGAAGAGCCATGCTTTGTTCGTGTGCAGGAATTCGATATTCGTTTCTCCATAGTAGTAGTTTCCGATTAAGGTGCTGAAAGAAAACAGGAACACCATAATGGCAAGAAAGCCTGAGGCCCATGCTCCGATGTGCGTGCTGAGCGATGCTTGCGTCAACTCGATTCCGCTCAGCCCCGGTTCTTGATACGCATCGGAAAACAAAATGATAAAAGCTGTGCTTGAACAAATCACCAAAGTGCTCGTGAAAACCCCTAAAGCCTGGACAAGACCCTGTTTGACAGGATGGCTCGTTGTCGCTGCGGCTGCTGCATTCGGCGCGCTGCCCATCCCGGCTTCATTCGAGAAGAGGCCGCGTTTGATTCCGTTCATCAGCGCTGCGCCGATGGCTCCGCCTGCCGCTTGTTCAAGGCCAAACGCATGACCGACAATCAAAGAGATGACGTCCGGCAGTTTCGTAATGTTCATCAGCATGACAAAAACGGCGACGCCGATATATAAGACGGCGAGAAATACGACAATATATTCGGACAGCTTGGCGATCCGTTTGATACCGCCGAAGGTAATGATGCCGAAGGCAATCGTAATGATAATCCCCAGTGTAAGACGGTCTGTGCCGAATGAGTTTTCAAAAGCGACCGTTATCGTATTGGACTGGACCGCGTTAAACACGATTCCGAAGGATAATGTAATCAAGACGGCAAACAGCGCACCCATCCAGCGTTTTTTCAAACCCTTTTCCATATAGTAAGCAGGGCCGCCGCGGAAGCCGTCTTTATCCTTTATTTTATAAATTTGCGCCAGCGTGCTTTCGACAAAGCTTGACGCCGAACCGATGATGGCGATGATCCACATCCAAAAGATAGCGCCGGGTCCGCCCAAGGCAATGGCGATCGCAATCCCCGTAATATTTCCTGTGCCTACTCTCGCGGCCATGCTAATGCAAAAAGCCTGAAAAGGAGAGATTCCGTTTTTGTCGGGTGCTCCTTCCTTTAAAACCCGGAACATGTCTTTCAGCAAGCGAACTTGAAAGAACTTCGATTTAAAAGTAAAAAACAGTCCCGAAGCCAGAAGCATAATAATTAATAGTTTTGACCAAAGAAAATCATTTGTGACAACAATGACTTCTTGAAGGAATTGCTGCATGCTTTCACCTCTTTTTTGTGATTTTAAAAAATACTGAGATCCCATTCACGGGCTATATGTTTTAACAGCATTCCGCCCGTCATGCTGTTGCCGTAATCGTCAATCGCCGGACCGTAGATGCCGATGCCGCATCCATGCCGAAAAGGCTGTTCTCTTTTCATGCTGGCAGGCACCGCGCACATGATTCCGCCGGAGACGCCGCTCTTTGCCGGAATGCCGACAAAGGCCGCGAATTTTCCTGAAGCATTGTACATGCCGCACGTCAGCATTAAAGCTTTTGTCAGCCTGGCGACATCCTTCGGGATCACCTGCTCTTGGCGGAGAGGGTGATATCCGTCATTTGCGAGAACCATGCCGATCAAGGCGATGTCTTCAGTGCTTCCTTCCATGGAGCATTGCTTCAAATAGACTTCAAGCGTTTCTTCGACGTCTGCTTCGAGGAAGCCGGTTTCCTTTAAATAATGGGCCAATGCTCTGTTCCGATGGGCGGTTTGCCACTCTGACCGAAATACTTCCTCATTGATTTCAAGCCGTTTTCCAATCATTTTTTCAATGACTTCATGAAGCGACTCCATTTTTTCCAGTGCCGATTCACCGGGTAGGATCGACGCAACGGTCAGCGCTCCGGCGTTGATCATCGGGTTAAACGGCTTTCCCGGCTTGTGCATTTCAAGGCGGATGATTGAATTGAACGCGTCTCCCGTCGGTTCTACATCAACACGGTCTAATACGTAAGAAATCCCTTTCGTCAAACACGCTGCGATAAAGCTGACCACCTTTGAGATGCTCTGGAGTGTGAATGATACGTCCCAAGTTCCTGCTTTGATCACCGTTTGATCAGAACCGATCACACAGATGCCGAGCTGGTTAGAGTCGATTTTTCCTAAAGCGGGAATGTATTCGGCGTTGCGTCCGCTTGCGGAAAAAGGACGGTAATGTTCAACCAAATCTTCAAGGCGGGATTGCCAGAAGCGGGTGTCATAGCGTTCTTCCAATACTTCATTCATCGAATTTCCTCCAATCTGACCTGTTAAAGCTTGCAGGTTTGCTGAAAAAATACGAGGCTCTAAAAAGCGGTGATTAGGGCATGGCGGCAGAAGGCAAAGGGGTATAAGCCTCTGCCGCACAAGTTGTTTTAAAGCCTGTTCTTTCCTGGGAAAAGGGGTTTGGGTTGCGCAAGGGAGTGAGTTGCGGGAAAATATAAGCGTTTTCAAATAGAGAAAATATACATTCAATTTATAATAGAACCTACATAAACCTACAAAAAGCGACAAAAATATTTAAAAAATAAGCCAATTGATTTAAAAATCAAATCGACTGTGGGTAAAATGGGAGTTGCGGAAAACGTGCGGTTAAAGTCAAAATAAAGCAACACGTTTGTAATGGAGGATCAGCATGATGGGTGGAAATTGGGGAAGCGTGATGAAGCAGGCGGCCCGGCTTGTAAAGAAAGACGGCTATATCTTAACAGTGATGATGTTAACGGTGCCGCTCGCAGGAGAGCTGAAGTTCTATCCGTTGAACGAGACCTTCCGGGTCAGCTTCGGCGTTCCAACTTTTTTCTTTCTTTTGTTGCTGCTGCGGAATGTCCCGGCTGTGCTGTCCGGCTTTTTAACGGGAGCGGCCGTCGTCGGGTTTCGGGTGCTGCTTGATGCATTCGGCCCGGGGCAGATCGATTGGTTGTCATCCTTTTATCACCATTATCCGACTTTTTTCTTTTATTTCACATATGCGTTTCTATTCTACTTGGCAAAAGTGAAGCGATTTCAATTTCGCCCGCTCTACATCGGGTTTCTGGGCTTCGGAATTGAACTGATTGCCGATGGAGCCGAACTGGTCGTTCAATATATGATGTTCGAGTCTACCGTCACCCCGGGAAAGATCCGCGACATGATGGCGATTGCTTTTTCCCACAGCTTTATTGTGCTGAGCTTTTTTAATGTCATGAAGCTGTATGAAACGCAATCGCGGGAAAAGCAGATCCGCGAACAAAATGAGCACATGTTGATGATCGTTTCAAATTTATATGAAGAAACCGTTCATTTGAAAAAGACGTTGAAGAATACTGAAGAGATTACGAACGAATCCTATCAGCTGTACAGGCTCTTAAATAGACAGAGCGATAACAATTCCTCTGTCCGGCAGATCAGCCAGAAGGTGCTGCGCCTCGCCGGTGAAATCCACGAGGTCAAAAAAGACAACCAGCGCATTTTCGCCGGGCTTTCAAAACTAATTTCGAAAGAAAGCTTCAGAGACTACATGGCGGCAGAAGATCTGGTTCGGCTTGTGACCGGCATTAATCGAAAGTATGCCGAATCGCTCGAAAAAGACATTGACTTTCATTATTCGATAGGCGGAGAACATCCAAAATACCACGTGTATACTGTATTGTCCGTGATTAATAATATTATGGCGAATGCGGTGGAAGCGATTCAAAGACAGGGCTCCATCCGCCTCAGCCTCTATAGGCGCGCCGATGACATGCTGGAATGCCGCGTGGAAGATGACGGACCGGGCATTCCAGAGAAAGTCGGGGATGTGGTGTTTGAGCCGGGATACACGTCAAAATATGATGAATTCGGAACCCCTTCAACCGGAATCGGTTTGTCTTATGTGAAGGAAACTGTCGAGGAGCTCGGGGGGAGCATTCGATTTCAGAGTGATGCAAGCGGTGTTGTGTTTACGATCAGACTTCCGGTCCAACAATTGATTCAGAAAGGGTGAAGGCCTGTGCGTTTTTTTATTGCAGATGATGACCGTGCTGTGCGATCGATTTTAAAACAAATCATTGAAGACGAAGATTTGGGAGAAGTGGCCGGAGAAGCGGAAGACGGCTGCGATTTGGAAGGCCACGTCCTGAATTTGCAGCAAATTGATATTTTGTTTGTCGATCTTTTAATGCCGCTCCGCGACGGAATTGAGACGGTTCGTCATTTGTATGGCGCTTTCTCAGGGAAAATCATCATGATTTCCCAGGTGGAATCGAAGGAAATGATCGGTGAAGCCTATTCTTTGGGGATTGAATATTATATACATAAACCGATTAACCGCATTGAAATCTTGAACGTCATTCAAAAAGTCAAGGAGCGCATCGAGCTGGAAAGGTCGATCCATGACATACAATCTTCGCTGAACCGGCTCGTGAGTCTCGGCAGCGGACGAAAAAACGGCTTTAGGGAAAAAAGCATTCAGGAAACGGGCGAATTTCTTCTTTCTGAACTCGGAATCGTCGGGGAGAGCGGGTCCCAGGATTTACTCGCCATCCTTCAGTATTTGTTTGATGATGAACAGACTTCATTATATGAAAAGGACTTTCCGCCGCTCAAACAGATTTTTCATCAGATTGCCGAGCAAAAGCTCGGGCCGGCTGCTTCACCCGTGGAGATCAACAGGGAGATTAAAGCGTCCGAGCAGCGGATACGGCGGGCGGTCAGCCATTCGCTAAACCATTTCGCATCACTCGGTTTAACAGATTTTTCAAATCCGCGGTTTGAAAGCTATGCGTCCCGTTTTTTTGACTTTACTGTCATCAGCAAAAAAATGAAAGAGCTGCAGAAAGACTCTGCCGCCGCCTTGCCGTCCGCCCGCGTCAACACGAAGAAATTTATTCAGGTTTTCTTTTTGGAAGCCAAGCGGTTGAGCGAAAGCGCCGGAAAAAGGGGTTAAAAAGAGCTTCCTCACCTTAGAGGAAGCTCTTCTGCATGCCGGTTACCCAGCGTATTCTCTTTTCAGCAGCGAAAACATGTATACGTCAATCAGTCTTCCTTTCGCTTTCTCGTAATCTCTTAGCAGTCCTTCCTTTTGAAAGGATAACGAGTTGAGGAGTTTGATTGAAGGCGTGTTTTCGGGCTCTACCTTCGCTTCGATCCGGTTGAGGTTCAAGCTTGTAAAGCCGTAGTCGATCAGCTTTTGAACAGCTTCGGAAGCAAAGCCTTTTCCCCAATGATTTCTCCCTAAGTCATAGCCGATTTCAGCTCTGCCGTTTTCCTGGTCGATCATATTAAAACCGCACGTCCCGATGACTTCATCCGTTTCTTTCACAATGATTGAAAAGCGGTTTGCCTGCCCTTCAAGGCTTAAATCATTGATCATTTGGATCATGTCCCGCGCCTGTGAGACGTCTGTAAAAGGCGTGATATTCATATATTTTGTGACTTCCGGATCTGACCAGTATTGACAGAGGACATCTGCATCTTCCAATTCCATTTTTCTCAAAGTCAATCTTTCTGTATAAAGGGTTTCCATGTTCTTGCCTCCAAGTTCCGTATTATTAGGAATGTGAAAGGACCATTCATCGATTTGCGCATCATTCATGTTCATAGAATAAAAAGTAAACTGTTATCGGGAAACGGAGGGATAAATCCCTTTTTTATCTAAAATGGAAAGTGCAATTTCGGCAGCGGAGCTTCCGGCAGCCCGTTTTTCACCTTGAATATGAACAGCAAAGAAAAAAGTATTATCGGCAGTTTCTACATACCCGATAAACCAACCGGCATGGAGTTCCCCGTTGATTACCGAGGTTCCGGTTTTACCGGATAAAACCCTGCCATTTGATTCTTCTAAACGTATCGAATCTTTCACAGTTTCAATATTAGACTGTTTAAAATCAAATTCGTTATCATAAAACTTTTTTAATATATTGACCTGTTCAAGTGGAGAAATTTGAAGAGAGCCATCCAGCCAATAATCGGCCGGGACTGAAAAATCCTCATTTCCATAATGTATAGATTTGAGATAATGACGTAAATGATCCTCCCCAATTTGCCGGTCCAATTTTTGAAAATACCATGTTGTGGAGCTGCTCATCGCAGAGAATAAATCCTGGTCTTGATTCCATTCTTTATACGGATATTGAGTCCCATCCCAAGTCATGTGAGAGTCGTTCTTCGTGATGATCCCGGATTCCAGTGCGAGCAATGCGCTAAACACCTTGTAGGTGGAAGCAGGTGCGAATCTGGAGGTGCTTTCTTTCCTATTGTATATTGTATACTTTTTCCTATTAGAATTAAACAGGACAAAGCCCCCTGAGGCTGAAAATTTATCAAAAAAAGTGCTGTAATCTTCGTATTCTACATTGGTGCCGGGTAAAAAGCGTGTTTCTTTTTGCATGGCCAATATAGACACAGAAGGAGTACCGGCTAATATGGCCCCAAGAACAAGAGTGAACACTAAGGCGCTTTTCGCCTTTAGCAAAGGTGATGCCGTCTGAAAGTTGACAACTGTAACAATCCGTCTTTTGATATGTTTGTATGAGCTGCTGAATTCAGAAGCGGCTAACAAAGACGATGTTCTTTGCTTAATTGAAGTGAATTTTAAAATCACCTCGCCATATTTGAGGTGCAACTTTTTATCAAGCGTTTTTAATACGGCAAAGTCGCAAGAAATCTCCATCTCCGTTTTCGCTTCCTTTGATAAATACCATACGAGAGGATTAAACCAATAGACGATTTTCAACAGGCAAAGAAAATAGTTGATAAGCATATCTTTTCGTTTGCAATGGTACAGTTCATGAAGCAAAACACATTTCATTTCGTCGGCTGAAAACATTGAAATATCTTTTGGCAAGATAATATATGGACGAATGACCCCAAATGTAATGGGGGATTTTATCAATGGGGAACGGCCCAAAATGACTTTTTGATGAAAGCGTATTTCCTCTTTACATGTGTGAAAAAGGGATAATAACTCTTTGTTGTTAACAATTTGCAGGTTCTTTTTTATTTTGCCGATTTTTAGATTGCTATAAAGAGTAGCCAAAAGCATAACGGCAACGCCCAATATCCAAACTGCGAAAAAGGCTGAATCTATCATTTTGGAAGACGATTGTTCAATCGACATCGAAAAGTCCTGCACCCAGTTTACATGTTGGCCGATTGCTTCTGTCGTCTTGTCTGTGGAGTGGGATTGGGATAATGCCGATTGAGCTCCTCCTAAATTCAGAATCCAGTCAAAATGATGGCTTTTTAGAAAATGAAAGGGGATAAAAGGAGCGATCAATGCCAAAAGAGAAATCACGCTAATATAATAGTGGGTGCCTACAGTGATTTGAGTCCTGAGCAGTTTTTTAATGAGTATGATGATAGAAAAAAACAGAGACAATAGAATTTGACTAACCAAAAAGGGAATAAAGAAAGAACTGCTCATTTCATTCCTTCTTTCTGTTCTTATGTTCTTCTAATATTTGATACAATTCATTAATTTCTTCACCTGACAGCTGATCATTCTCCAAAAAGTTTAATACCATCGAATTAAGAGTTCCATTGTAAAACCGGTTTAAAAAACTGTGACTCTTAACCTCTATATAATCACTTTCGTCTATATTTGGTGTGTAAACGAAAACCCGTCCTTCTTTATGGTGGTTTAAAGCGCCTTTTTTAATGAGGCGCAGCAGCATGGTTTGGATGGTTTTAGGGCTCCATGTACTGGTTTTGGATAACTCTTTAATTACCTCATTGGTATTGATCGAAGAATGCTTCCAGATGACTTTCATCACTTCTAATTCCGCATCAGAGATTTGAGGTATTTTTTTCATTTTAATCATCCTATACTTACAAATGTAATACTCTCATTATAGGTTTGCCATTTTAAGAAGTCAATTTAACTGGAGTGAACATGCAGTTTCTGCATTTTTAATTCCATCACTTCCCTCCGTTCATTTGTCCCCGGTGGAAACGAGGTCATCATTTCCTTCCGAAAAAACGGTTGCATTTAAATCTTACATATGTAATACTTTCAAAGACTACATTTGTAAGATTTGATGTTTGAGTCGGCTGAAAGATCGTACGTACCAATTATTGTTTCGTGATCGTTCAAGCCATAACACTGTAGGGATAGTGGAAAGAGTGCTTCATCTGGTTACGATCAATCAAATATTCAAACGGAGGGAGACGATTTTGATGAAATTATGGTTCAGTACTTTAAAACTGAAAAAGGCTGCAGCAGTGTTGCTTTTCTCTTGCGTCGCGCTTGCAGGATGCGCTAACAATCAAACGAATGCCTCGCAACCTGCCGAGAAGAATGAAAAGACGGAGATGAAAGATGATTTTGCAAAACTTGAGGAACAATTTGATGCAAAACTCGGGATCTTTGCATTGGATACAGGTACAAACCGGACGGTAGCGTATCGGCCGGATGAGCGTTTTGCTTTTGCTTCGACGATTAAGGCTTTAACTGTAGGCGTGCTTTTGCAACAGAAATCAATAGAAGATCTGAACCAGAGAATAACATATACACGTGATGATCTTGTAAACTACAACCCGATTACGGAAAAGCACGTTGATACGGGAATGACGCTCAAAGAGCTTGCGGATGCTTCGCTTCGATATAGTGACAATGCGGCACAGAATCTCATTCTTAAACAAATTGGCGGACCTGAAAGTTTGAAAAAGGAACTGAGGAAGATTGGTGATGAGGTTACAAATCCCGAACGATTCGAACCAGAGTTAAATGAAGTGAATCCGGGTGAAACTCAGGATACCAGTACAGCAAGAGCACTTGTCACAAGCCTTCGAGCTTTTGCTCTTGAAGATAAACTTCCAAGTGAAAAACGCGAGCTTTTAATCGATTGGATGAAACGAAATACCACTGGAGACGCCTTAATCCGTGCCAGTGTGCCGGACGGTTGGGAAGTGGCTGATAAAACTGGAGCGGCATCATATGGAACCCGGAATGACATTGCCATCATTTGGCCGCCAAAAGGAGATCCTGTCGTTCTTGCAGTATTATCCAGCAGGGATAAAAAGGACGCCAAGTATGATGATAAACTTATTGCAGAGGCAACAAAGGTGGTAATGAAAGCCTTAAACATGAACGGCAAATAAAAACATTGCGATGAATCCGTCAAAACATCATCTTACATAAAGTCACTTGGTGATCAAGCTCATATCATTGTCCGGCAATGGTGTGGGCTTTTTTTGTTTTCTCTCTTTAAAGATCATGTGAAGAAAAACGGGAAAATCGGTCTGTGGGAAAGGACCGGGTTTTTGTCGAAATCATAGGCGAATGGGTTGGATTGTGACAAAATTCGACACATCTATTGGCGGTGCGACTTGATGGACCATCAACCGCGTCCCTCCTCCTGTTTACAATACTTTACAGTTCATTAATAAACTCTGCCTATAATAGAACCCGATCAATCATTTGTATAGAGAGGGGTAATACGAATGACACATGAAGGACCGCTGGAGGAATGGATGAAAAAGCTGAGCGAGGAAAGCCTCAAGGACAATACGTTTGACCGCCGCCGTTTTATTCAAGGGGCCGGCAAAATAGCCGGGCTTTCGCTCGGACTTGCAATTGCGCAATCGATGGGGGCAATGGAAGTCAATGCAGCACCGACATTCTCCGAATATCCGTTTACACTTGGCGTAGCATCGGGAGATCCGCTTTCTGACAGCGTCGTGTTGTGGACAAGGCTGGCGCCCGATCCGCTAAACGGGGGCGGGATGCCGAATGAAGCTGTATCCGTGAAATGGGAGGTCGCGGAAGACGAACGCTTCCGCCGTATCGTCAAACGGGGAACCGAAAAAGCGACACCGCACCTTGCACACTCGGTACATGCTGAGGTATCCGGACTGAAACCGAATCATGTGTACTATTACCGCTTTAAATGCGGCAGCCAGCTGAGCCCCGTCGGCAAGACAAAAACGCTTCCGGCGGCAGGGGCAGATGTTGCTACATTCACATTCGCTTTTGCTTCATGCCAGCAGTACGAACACGGCTATTATACCGCCTATCAGCATATGGCGAAGGAAAAGCTCGATCTTGTGTTTCATCTCGGCGACTATATTTATGAGTACGGTCCGAATGAATATGTTTCAAAAACAGGCAATGTCAGGACACACAGCGGTCCTGAAATCATGTCGCTGCTTGATTACCGAAACCGCCATGCCCAATACCGTTCAGATGCAAACTTGAAAGCCGCGCATGCCGCCTTCCCGTGGGTTGTCACATGGGACGACCATGAAGTGGAGAACAACTACGCGAATGTCATCCCTGAAAAAGGCCAGTCAGTAGAAGCGTTTATTAAACGGCGCGCCGCCGCATACCAAGCTTATTACGAGCATATGCCGCTCCGCCGCAAATCCCTGCCGAACGGTCCTGATATGCAATTGTACCGGAATTTTTCCTACGGAAATCTGGCGGACATTAGCGTGCTTGATACCCGTCAGTATCGCGATGACCAAGCCAATGGAGATGGCAATAAGCCTCCTTCTGATGAATCGAATGATCCGAAGCGGACGTTGCTTGGAGCCGAACAGGAGGCTTGGCTGTTTGACAACCTGAGTCGTTCCGGGGCGCACTGGAACATTATCGCACAGCAGATTTTCTTTGCGCAATGGAACTTTGGGACAAGCGCGGCGCCGATTTACAGCATGGATTCGTGGGACGGATACCCCGCTCAGCGCAAGCGGGTGATCGACTTCATCAAATCTCAAAAACTGAACAACATCGTCGTCCTCACCGGTGATGTGCATGCCAGCTGGGCAAATAACCTGCTCGTTGACTTTGACAATCCAAAATCGGACATCTTCGGTGTGGAATTCGTCGGGACGTCGATTACATCTGGAGGAAACGGCGCTGATAAAAGAGCGGATACGGATAAGATTTTATCGAACAATCCTCATATAAAGTTTTTCAATGATTACCGCGGCTATGTGCGCTGTACGGTCACACCGGAAGAATGGCGGACAGATTACCGCGTGGTCCCATATGTGACAGAACCGGGTGCCGCGATTTCGACAAGAGCTTCCTATGTTTATCATAAAGACTACACAGGGCTGAAACGGACCGCTTCCAACATTGTGCCTGGAGGCGTGAAGAAGTCAAACGAAGTCGAAGAAGACCGTTTCCTCGCACATACAAGAGCCCATCAGAAGCAAGTGAAGCAAAAGGAGAAAAAAGTAACCCAGTAATCAATGAAAGGATGACAGCAAAATGCTTTCAAATATCGGTATTCCGGGTCTCATCCTGGTTCTGGTAATTGCGCTGATCATTTTCGGGCCTTCAAAGCTTCCGGAAATCGGCCGGGCTTTTGGAAAAACGCTGACCGAATTCAAAAGCGCGACAAAGTCATTAGTATCTGCCGATGACAATGAGATCGGACAAGAGACTAATGTGAAAAAGCAAAGCGATCCATCGGCAAAATAGATGATCAATAGAGCGGGCGGGTGAACCCGTCTGTTCTTTTTTTCTGTTTAGCATGTGAAGGGGAGGAAGTCGAAGGTGAAAAAAAGGGAAACACATTTGATTGCCCATCTTGAAGAGCTGCGCCAGCGAATCATTAAAACGCTTCTGACGTTTATTCTGTTTCTCATCACCGGCTTTTTGTTTGTTCAGGACATCTATGACTGGCTGATCAGAGACCTTGATGAAAAGCTTGCTGTACTGGGGCCGGGGGATATTCTTTGGGTATATATGATGATTGCGGGGGTGCTGGCGGTCGCAGCCACCATACCGGTGGCCGCTTTTCAGACATGGCGGTTTGTGGCGCCTGCGCTGACCGACCGCGAACGGAGGACGGCATTATTTTATATTCCGGGGCTGTTCACTTTTTTTATTTTAGGGATTGTATTCGGTTATGTTGTGCTCTTTCCGCTCGTTCTTCAGTTTTTAATCGGATTATCCGCCGGCCATTTTCAAACGATGTTTACGGCGGAGCATTATTTTCGCTTTATGATGAACCTGACACTGCCATTCGGGTTTTTGTTTGAAATGCCCCTCATCGTGATGTTTTTAACGAGCCTCGGGATTTTAAATCCGGCCAAGCTCAGTAAAATGAGAAAAATTTCTTATTTTGCGCTGATCGTCGTATCAGTTGTGATCACACCGCCCGATTTTATCTCGGATGTGTTGGTGATCGTCCCGCTGCTTGTATTATACGAATTAAGCATCTCTTTATCGGCATTGATTTACCGAAAAAAAACCGCTGTGCAACCAGGGGCTGAGGCCCAAGGCTGAAGACGGACCGTGTCTTCAGTCTCTTTTTTTTTGCTTGATATAAAAAAATCAGAAAATAATGATATTGACAATTTGTTTATTTGTCTTACAATTAAACAAAAAGATGAATGGAGGGGTTTTCTAAAACAGAAACATCGCATTTCAACTGAATGATAACGCTTTCTCAGGAAATGAACGACAGGGGGATGACGGAGATGAGTCAATTACGGAAGGCGCCGGAAGGCATATTAGGTTTCCCGGTGGCACCCTTCAACAAGGAAGGAAAACTGGAGGAAGAAGCACTTTACGAAAACATCCGCTTTTTATTGGATGAAGGGCTTGAGGCGGTTTTTATCGCTTGCGGCTCAGGAGAATTTCAGTCTCTCAGCGCAAAGGAATATGAGCAAATGGTCGAAATTGCCGTCTCGGCGGCGGGCGGGAAGGTGCCTGTTTACACAGGAGTGGGCGGCAACTTGAGCACCGCTTTGGAATGGGCGCGGATTTCCGAGGAAAAAGGGGCTGACGGCTATCTGATTCTCCCGCCATACTTGATACACGGAGAGCAGGAAGGCCTCTATCAGTATACGAAAACAATCATTGAAAGCACGGATTTAAACGCCATCATTTATCAGCGAGACAATGCGGTTTTGACACTTGAACAGATTCAGCGGCTGACCGATCTCGAGCAGCTTGTCGGGCTCAAAGACGGCATAGGGGATATGGCGTTGAATATCAGTTTGTCGTATACGATAGGAGACAGGCTGGGCTGGCTCAACGGAATGCCGATGGCTGAAGTCACGATGCCGGCCTATGCTCCGATTGGCTTCACGTCTTATTCTTCGGCGATATCCAATTATATTCCTCATATTTCAAGGATGTTTTATGAGGCATTATTAAACGGCAACGACCAGCTTGTCAAAGAGATTTATGAGCATGTCATCATGCCGATTAACGAGATCCGCAAACTTCGGAAGGGCTATGCCGTGTCTTTGATCAAAGCCGGTATGGAAATCATGGGCCTTCATGTGAAAAACACGGCGAGACCGCCGATCGTTCCGGTGGAAAAAGAACATTGCCGGCAGCTCGAAAACATTCTGAAAAACGCGATGGGGCGTTATCCGAAAACGACCGCTGCCCTATAAACAAAAGGAGGAATTTGAAGATGTCTGTTGCAGCTGAAAATAAAACGTATTTTAACTTTATCAACGGCCGCTGGGTGAAGGCTGAATCGGGCGGGATGGAACAGAGCTTGAACCCGGCAGATACACGGGATATCGTCGGGCTTGTGCAAAAATCTTCGATTGCGGATGTAGACCGGGCGGTTGAAGCGGCCAAGCAGGCCAAAAAGGCTTGGAGAAAGCTGTCGGGAGCGGAGCGCGGTCAATTTCTTTACAAGGCCGCTGATATCATGGAACAGCGCCTCAATGAAATTGCCGAGTGTGCGACGCGTGAAATGGGGAAAACACTGCCTGAAGCAAAAGGAGAAACAGCGCGGGGAATCGCGATTCTCAGATACTATGCCGGAGAGGGAATGCGGAAAACGGGCGATGTGATTCCCTCCACCGACACATCCGCTTTCATGTACACCGACAGGGTGCCGCTCGGTGTCGTCGGCGTCATCTCGCCTTGGAATTTTCCCATTGCCATCCCAATTTGGAAAATGGCGCCTGCCCTCATCTATGGAAACACGGTCGTCATCAAGCCGGCTACAGAAACCGCAGTCACCTGCCTTAAAATTATCTCGTGCTTTGAAGAAGCAGGGATTCCGTCAGGCGTGGTCAATGCGGTGACAGGGCCAGGATCATCGGCCGGCCAAAGGCTTGCCGAACACCCGGATGTGAACGGAATTACATTTACAGGGTCGAACCAAACCGGAAAAATTATCGGCCGGACGGCGTTTGAAAGAGGGGCGAAGTATCAGCTTGAGATGGGCGGCAAAAACCCGGTGATCATAGCAGATGACGCCGACCTTGATAGTGCGGTTGAAGCGGTCATCAGCGGAGCGTTTCGGTCGACGGGTCAAAAGTGTACGGCGACAAGCCGCGTCATCGTCTTAAACGGTGTTTATAACCGGTTTAAAGAAAAGCTGCTTCAACAAACAAAAGAAATTACAATCGGCGACAGCTTAAAAGAAGATGTCTGGATGGGACCGATTGCGAACAAACAGCAGCTTGACAACTGCCTGTCCTATATTGAAAAAGGAAAGCAAGAAGGAGCGGACCTCATTTTCGGCGGCGATAGGCTGGCAGATGGAAAATACGAAAACGGCTATTATATCAGGCCAGCCATTTTTGACAATGTCACTTCCGGCATGACGATTGCCCAAGAAGAAATTTTCGGCCCGGTCATCGCATTAATCAAGGCGGATACACTTGAGGAAGCTTTGGAGACGGCCAATGACGTCAAATTTGGCCTGAGCGCCTCCATTTTTACGCAAAACATCGGCTGGATGCTGTCATTCATAGATGAAATTGAAGCGGGGCTCATTCGCGTCAACGCCGAAAGCGCCGGTGTCGAACTGCAGGCGCCATTCGGCGGCGTTAAACAATCGAGCTCACATTCACGGGAACAGGGGGAGGCAGCAAAAGAATTTTTTACAGCTGTGAAAACCGTATTTTTCAAACCGTAAATCAATCGTTTCGGTACAAATGAATAAAGGAGAAGATGCTATGAAAAAAAATCGTGCAGCCTCCCCCCATACCGCGGGGAAAAGAAGTTCTGTCCGCTGGTTTGTCGTGTCTATGCTGTTTCTCGTCACATCCATTAATTATGCCGACCGTGCGACACTCTCGATTGTCGGCGATTCTGTGCAGCATGAGCTTGGGCTGAGTTCGGTGGCGATGGGGTATGTCTTTTCCGCATTTGGCTGGGCGTATGTTGTCGGCCAAATTCCCGGAGGCTGGCTGCTCGACCGCTTTGGGTCGAAAATCATCATCGCTGCCAGCATCTTCTTTTGGTCATTGTTTACCCTTTTGCAGGGAACGCTTGGCTTTTTCGCCGCGGGAACGGCCGTTATCCTTTTATTTGCGCTCCGGTTTCTCGTCGGTCTGTCAGAAGCGCCGTCCTTCCCGGGCAACGGCCGGGTGGTGGCTTCCTGGTTTCCAAGCTCTGAACGCGGAACAGCATCGGCGATCTTCAACTCGGCGCAGTACTTTGCACTTGTCATTTTTTCACCGCTGATGGGGTGGCTCGCCCACTCATTCAGCTGGCATACGGTTTTTGTCATTATGGGTGCTCTGGGGATTGCGATGTCGTTTATTTGGCTGAAAACGATTTACGAACCCAAAAAACACCCGAGAATCAATGCCGCCGAACTGGCGTACATCGAAGAAGGCGGCGCGCTTGTCTCGATGGATGAGGGAAAGAACGCGGAAAAGAAGGAAAAGGAGTCCCAATGGCCTTACATTAAGCAGCTTTTAAGAAGCAGGATGCTGCTCGGGGTGTATATCGCCCAATACTGCATCACAACGTTGACCTATTTCTTTCTGACCTGGTTTCCGGTCTATCTCGTTCAGGCACGCGGCATGTCGATCCTTGAAGCGGGTTTTGTCGCATCGCTTCCTGCAATCTGCGGATTTTTAGGAGGATTGCTGGGCGGGTTCGTGTCAGACTTCCTTTTGAAAAAGGGCTGCTCGATAACGGTTGCCAGAAAAACACCGATCATCCTCGGCATGCTGATGTCCTGCTCAATGATCGTATGCAACTATGCAGATTCATCTTGGCTGGTCGTTTCCATCATGTCGCTTGCCTTTTTCGGAAAAGGATTTGGCGCGCTGGGCTGGGCGGTTGTGTCAGATACCTCGCCAAAGGAGTGTGCCGGCTTGAGCGGCGGCATCTTCAACACCTTCGGAAATATTGCGTCCATCACGACACCGATTATCATCGGATATATCGTGAATGCGACAGGCTCATTTAACGGAGCGCTTGTGTTTGTCGGTGCCAACGCGATTGCCGCGGTATTAAGTTATCTGTTTCTCGTCGGGCCGATCAAGCGCATCGAACTGCAGAAAGAGGAAGACCCTGCGGACACCACTTTATCCACATGAAATGTAAGCGCTTTAACAAGAGGGAGGCTAAATCGATATGAATACAAACATCCACCAGCATGTAAAAGAGGAGAAAGCATCGCAAACACCGTCAATTGCTGATATGCAGGTCATACCCGTGGCAGGGCGCGACAGCATGCTTTTGAATTTAAGCGGAGCTCACGGCCCCTTTTTCACACGGAATATCGTGATTTTAAAAGATTCATCAGGCGCTCTCGGTGTCGGCGAAGTTCCGGGCGGCGAACGGATCCGCCAGACGCTGGAGCAGGCGAAGCCGCTTGTCATCGGTCAGCCGCTCGGCGCTGTTCAATCGATTTTGCAGTCTGTCAGGCGTCGTTTTAAAGACCGGGATGCCGGAGGCCGCGGGGTGCAGACCTTTGATCAGCGGACGACAATACACGCAGTGACCGCATTGGAAGCGGCTTTGCTCGATTTGCTCGGGAAATTTCTCGGCGTCCCTGTAGCGTCGCTCTTGGGGGAAGGCCAGCAGCGGGAAAAAGTGAAGATGCTCGGCTATTTGTTTTACATCGGCGACCGAAAGCGCACAACGCTTCCCTATATTAGTGAGCAAGAGGCAAGTGACGATTGGTTCCGCCTCCGCCGCGAAGAAGCGTTGACACCCGGGGCGATCGTCCGTCTTGCTGAAGCAGCTCAAGAACGATACGGTTTTCAAGATTTTAAATTAAAAGGCGGCGTCCTTTCGGGAGAAGAAGAAATCGAGGCGGCATCCGCTTTGGCAAAACGGTTTCCCGAGGCGAGAATCACCCTTGACCCGAATGGCGCGTGGTCATTGGAAGAAGCGATTGCGCTTTGTAAGGGAAAACGGGATGTGCTCGCCTACGCGGAAGACCCTTGCGGAGCGGAAGCCGGATACTCGGGTCGGGAAATCATGGCCGAATTCCGCCGTGCGACAAGCATTCCGACAGCGACGAATATGATTGCGACAGACTGGCGGCAAATGGGGCACGCGATACAACTGCACGCTGTTGATATACCGCTGGCAGATCCGCATTTCTGGACGATGCAGGGATCTGTCCGCGTTGCCCAAATGTGCCATGAATGGGGGCTGACGTGGGGTTCTCACTCCAATAACCATTTTGACGTCTCATTGGCCATGTTCACCCACGTTGCCGCAGCAGCTCCCGGCGACATCACGGCGATTGATACGCATTGGATTTGGCAGGATGGACAGCGTCTGACAAAACAGCCTTTTTCAATTGCTGACGGATATGTCCAAGTTCCTGATCAGCCGGGGCTCGGCATTGAAATCGACATGGAACAGGTGGAAAAAGCAAATGAACGGTATGAGAAAATGAAAGCAGGCGAGCGGAATGATGCCGTTGCCATGCAGTTTTTGATTGAAAATTGGCGTTTCGACCCTAAACGTCCTTGTCTTGTTCGTTAATTGCGGAAACAGCGGTTTGAGAGGCCCCTAGCCGACATTGTCATACGCGATATTTTGTCTTACAATATGAACAACTGAAAGGGGGCCCACAGTCGTGGAAGAAGATATGGAAACATTGCAGGTCGAATCAGTCAATCGCAAGACATTGGCGAAACAGGTTGTAGAACGAATCGTCCATTTATTATCAAGCGGCCAATTGAAACCGGGGGACAAACTGCCGACGGAGATCGAGCTCATGGAAAAACTGAATGTGAGCAGACCCGTTCTCCGCGAAGCTTTAATATCACTCGAAACGCTCGGAATTATTAAAAGAAAAACCCGGGACGGCACGTATTTTAATGATAAAATTGGCATCCAGCCGTTTTCTGTCATGCTGGCTTTGGCGGTTGATAATTTGCCGGCCATTATTGAAGCGAGGATGGCGCTGGAACTCGGGCTTGTCACGATCGCCGCAGAAAAGATCAATGACAGTCAGCTCGAAAGGCTGCAGGAAACGATCGATATCATTGCAAACAGCACGGATAATCATTATGGAGAAGCAGATAAAGAATTTCACCGGATTATCGCTTTGAGCGCGAACAACCCGGTGCTTGAGGGCATGATTCAATCACTCTTGATCACACACGCCAAAATCGACAGCCAGATTCCATACAGGGAAAGGGACCGGACTGTCGAATATCATACGAATATTTTGAAAGCCCTTCAACAAAGGGACCCATATCAAGCCTATCACCATATGTATGAGCACTTAAAATTTGTACGTGACAAAATACTGAATGGTCTTCGTGATGAAAAAAACAATCATTAAGTTGTTTGACAGCGCTTTCTAACATGTGCCGCAGCGGGAGAAGGGCTGTGGAAAGGCGCTGATCGAAAAGGGGAGTTGATCAATACTTATGCTTGTCAATCAAACTGAAACCCCGCTGTACATTAAGGTGAACGAAAAAGACAATACCGCAATCATCGTCAATGCCGGCGGACTGCCGAAAGGGACGGTGTTTCCTTGCGGGCTTAAACTGCAGGAGCGGATACCTCAAGGTCATAAAGTGGCTTTAACGAACATTACACAGGGCGGAGCCGTTATTCGCTACGGTGAGGTTATCGGCTATGCCGTCAAACCAATCGAAAAAGGCGGGGGGATTTCCGAGTCGCATATCATGCTTCCGGAAGCTCCGCCGCTCGATGAACTGCCCATCGCCAACAAAGTTCCAAAACCCGCTCCCCCTCTTGAAGGGTACACATTTGAAGGATACCGGAATGAAGACGGGAGCGTCGGCACGAGAAACGTGCTTGGCATTATGACAAGCGTGCAATGCGTCGCAGGCGTTCTCGATTACGCAGTTAAACGAATTAAAGAGGAACTGCTTCCAAAATATCCGAACGTTGACGGTGTCGCTGCATTAAATCATCAGTACGGCTGCGGTGTGGCGATTAATGCGCCGGAAGCCAAAATCCCGATCCGAACGATTCAAAATATCGCCAGACACCCTAATTTCGGCGGGGAAGCGATGGTGATCGGACTCGGCTGCGAGAAGCTCCTTCCGACGAGGATAGAGCCGGAAGGAGACGCTGAAAACATTCTTTCATTGCAGGAACGGCGAGGGTTTGAGCAAATGATACAATCGATTATGGAAATGGCCGAAGAGCGCTTAAAAAGGCTGAATGAACGGAAGCGGACAACATGTCCCGCTTCAGACCTGGTGATTGGCCTTCAGTGCGGTGGCAGCGACGCTTTCTCAGGAGTGACCGCAAACCCCGCGGCGGGATATGCGGCCGACTTACTCGTCCGGGCAGGGGCCACGGTTTTATTTTCGGAAGTCACCGAAGTCCGCGATGCCGTTCATCTCTTAACACCGCGCGCTGTCAATGAAGAAGTCGGCCGCGCCCTGATTCGGGAAATGGCTTGGTATGACCGCTATCTGGAAAGAGGCGAATCAGACCGAAGCGCCAATCCGTCGCCAGGGAACAAAAGGGGCGGGCTGGCAAACGTGGTTGAGAAATCGCTCGGCTCGATCGCGAAATCGGGAAGCAGCCCGATCAATGCCGTACTCGCGCCAGGTGAAAGGGCTGTACAGAAGGGACTCACTTTTGCAGCGACACCTGCAAGCGATTTTGTATGCGGCACCCTGCAACTGGCTTCGGGCATGCATTTGCAAGTATTTACAACCGGAAGAGGAACGCCGTACGGCCTTGAAATGGCTCCGGTTATGAAAGTGGCAACCCGGCAGTCATTATCAGAAGATTGGCGCGATTTAATCGACGTTAACGCCGGACGGATCGCAACAGGTGAAGCTTCAATAGAAGAAGTCGGCTGGGAAATTTTCAGGACGATCCTTAACGTCGCAAGCGGAAGGAAAACATGGGCGGAACATTGGGGACTCTCCAATGACTTGTGTTTGTTCAACCCCGCGCCTGTGACTTGATCGAAAAGCACCTTGATAAGGTGCTTTTTTAATTGTGAACTCGTTTTTAACAAGAAGTATAAAGTGGTTCTTTTTTCATATTTCCTCTTTGGTAAACTAAACCGCAGTACCTTTCGGAATCTTGGCGCATCAACCATACTGCCTGTTTTTTCAGAGGGCCGGCATACGATTTGCAGGGTGGTGATTCTTATTTCCTATTTATCTAATTTATTCCATGTTGTAACATAAAAAAGTATCATTTTCAAGCATGTCATTCGCATTAAAATGAAGTGCTTGCAGCTTAACTTAAAAGCCCTTGGAGGTTTAATAAAATGAAAAAGATGATGATATTGTGTTTTTCTATAATACTAATCTTTACAGGAGGATGCAGTATGAACGACAGCCAAAACGGCAAGAACGGCAATCAAGAAGAAGCGGTCAAGCCGAAAGATATGGACCCGAAAGACCTCCCGCAGGTTCCGGCGTTCCAGGATGAGAAAACAAGAGAATACATGGCATCAACAAAGGAAGTCGAGCCGGGCTATTATTTGCTTGAGTCTAAACTGAAAGGGTTTACGATGTTGTTTCCGGAGGATGGGAAATATGATGACAATTTATCCTCTCTCGGAAAAGATGAAGAGATAATCTCTTTTTATAGCTACGATGAAAAAACGAATGTTTCTCTTAATGCTTCTGTAGAATATTACCTAAATCAATCTTTCATCAATAATCCAAATGAAATGTTAGAACAAGTGAGGGAGGAAAATGGATATAAAGGACAATTTGAAAAGTTCCAGGAAAAAGATAAGGATATTTATTTTGCGTATATGAAAACTGTTCACGACGATACAAATCAAAAAAATAATGAGACTCATTCCTATATTGGTTATATAAATAAACAGAATTATGTTGGCATACAATTTACATTTGACTTTACTTGTCTAAAAAGTTCTAAACCTTGTTCACTTGATGTTGATTCTGCTGAAAAGAAAGCTAAGAAGTTAGTCAAATCCATCGTATTTTTAACTGGTAAGGAGAAATAGGATGGCAACTAAAAATATATTTGAAAATGAAAATGTGAAACTTCGTATAATAAACCTGGAATACAGCTATAAAAATAGGTTTGCTTCAAATAATCCAAATGAAGTGAAAAAAGCTAAAGATAATTTCGAGGCAGATGTTCGCAGAATTTATAAAGAGGAAACAAATCATGAACTTAAAGAAAATATAGAGATTTTTACGTCAAAAGAAATTCTAGAACATAGTAAGGATAAAACAATCAGTCAATCAGGCTATGATGGAACAGCTATTCATATAAAGGATAAGACAAAACATATCGATCAGCTCCACATTATTTCCGAGGGCAGCGCCGATAATGAAGATTGGAAATATAATTTCTTTGGATTGTTTTTGGGAATGGATAACAGACAATATAAGGCTACAAGGGAATTTTCAAGGGCCTCCAAGAGAAAGGTCGGTAACTCTAAAGAGTTAAAAACTTATGCTATGGGCCATTCTCTCGCAAACAATAACCAAGTTTTAGTGCAGTTAGTTAATGGTGAATTTGATGAGGTTTATGGTGTAAATGGGGCCCAAATAAGTGTAGATCACTTATTGTTGATTGATAAGAAAATGGCAAGGGAACTAAGAAAGAAGTATCAAGTAAACGATTTATCAACAATCCCAAAAGACAGACTCAAAAAAGCCATCATCAAATACTACAACGACAAAGGCGTCACAGCCAACATCACCCAGCGCATTTCCAGTAACGATCCGCTCTACGGTGTCAGCGGGAAGGCTGATTTTATTACGTTCGGCGATGTGAAGATGACGAACACACACCCGGATATAAAAGGATTCCGAAGTGTCATTGATCATATTCCTGATGAAGATGTGAGCAAACTGAAAGGGTACTTTCAAAAATATGCTGCTGATTATCGAAAGGGCGGCATTCAGGGTTTTGCTATGGAAGCAATCGGCGTAGATATGGATTTTTTAAACGGAATAATGAATGAAGAGGGTACAGCTCAGCAAATAGCATATTGCTTGAAACATCCGGCCCGCCTCTTGAATATGGTGGGTGCACTTGATAAAAAGCTGCCAGAGTTTAAAGCATTTTTTGCGAAAGTCAAGGCCTACAGCGGCCCTGTTCTCAATCAGCTTGAAGCAAACGGTTATATTGATGAAGCGAAAAAAAAGACCATTCAAAAAGACGTTGCCGAAGTAGAGCGACTGACAGGAAGGCTTGACGTTTTATATGAAAAGATCAAATTTCTTGTCGACTGGAAGACTGTCATATTTACTCTAAATAATAGACAACTCTCTCAATCACTAATGAAAAATTTAATCGAATTTTATTCAACTTATAAAGCATTGGAAGAAGCCTTAGGCAAACTGGATCAAGACACAAAAGACCTTCTCAATCTTATTGGCGAAGGCCACAGCATCACCCCGCTTCTAAACGCCCTATCCAAAAAGAAAGGCATCAGCTACAAAGGAGGAGACATCTATTTTTCTAAGAAAGGCAAGGACGGAAAAGAGATAAAGGTCAATCTGTCATCTGCCATCAGGATTTACCAGGCGGGGATGGCTGCCATTTCAAAGATTGAGGCTGAAATTGAACGCTACCAACGTGTTTTCCACCATGAAATCCACGATCATTTCGCAATTGAAAAATCTGAGTTGACAAAAGCCATTCATGACATGGAAGCCAATCCTTCCCGCTACCAATTCGACATTCAGTTCAAGCTCGCCTCAGGCTTCGCCGGATCAAACGGAAAGCTGAATAAAATCGTCGTCCACGACTCGTACCACACGGCCCCGCTTCCTCAGTGCGACGGCGTCGTCAGCGAATTAAAAAAACAAACCTCCAGCAAAAAGAAATTTGTAAAAAGCATTCGCGCCAGCATTGAAAAATTGTTCGATGAAGATGAGCAAATTTCGGCGCTGTTTGATTTTAAGGCATAGGGGAGGGGGATTAAGATGGTAAAACCGTTATTGGAGGAAACTGAAACAGTTTCAGCGACATATATGTTTTTAAGCAGTATTTCAGCAAAGGATAAAGCGGCCCGGCTGAACGCGCCGCTGAAAAGCGTTTTAAAAGAACTGAAAGAATTTGATAAAGTGCTAAAAAGCGAAATCGAAGGGCAAAAAGGTATGATGATCACGAAAATTAAAGAAGAATTAGATCACAAAAGTGAAAACCGCAAAACCGTCATCACCCGGATGAAATCAGACAACGAGCAGTTTGCAAACAGTTATCATGACATGATTGAAACTTTGCGGAAGCAAAACGTAACACTTTACTATAAAAAGAATAAGCCCCTTGATCAATAAAAGATGACCCCTGACATCAGAGGTCATTTTTTTGTTCCAATGACTTGTGTTTGTACAACCCCGCGCCTGTGACTTGATTCGTGTTAGTGGGAAAGTAGATTGGTATCAGTCAATAGATCCGGAAGCTACAAGAGGATTCAACTAGAAATATAAATAATTTTTGTAAAAAACACACGTTTTTCAATTACAATGAGTGTAATTGCACGTGTGTTTTTATGTTGAAAAGGATGGGTGAACAAGATGCAGCGCATATTGCTTATTGAAGATGATCATTCGATCAGTGAAATGGTCGATCATTATTTAACAAAAGAAGGGTTTGAGGTCGTGCTTGCTTTTGACGGAGAAGAGGGCGTTCGCTTGTTTCAGCAGGGCAATTATGATGTGATTCTGCTCGACATCATGCTTCCTAAACTGAACGGGATGGATTTTCTGAAATTGATCCGTGAACAGAGCAAGGTCCCGGTTTTAATGATTTCTGCAAAAGACGGGGATGTCGATAAAGCGCTGGGGCTGGGTTTTGGTGCGGATGATTATATTGCCAAGCCGTTTTCGATGATCGAACTGACCGCAAGAATAAAAGCCGCCATTCGGCGCGCAACGCAGTATTCCGCCAGTGAGCCGGCAAATCAAAAACTACGTATTCACGAGCTTACGATTGATATAGAAAATGTATCCGTACAAAAAAATGGTGAACCGCTTCAGCTGACATCAACGGAATGGAAGATGCTGACCTTGTTTGTGACAAACCCTAAAAAAGTATTCACAAAAGAACAAATCTATCGTTCGGTTTGGAATGAGGATTATTTTGGCGATCAAAATATTATTAACGTCCATATGAGGCGCTTGAGGGAAAAGATAGAGGATGATCCTTCCTCTCCGCAATATATTAAAACGCTTTGGGGCATCGGTTATAAATTAGGAGAGTTTTAGCATGACAATGTTATGGATTGGCATGCTGATGATTTTGGCGTCTCTCAATATCGTTCAATATAAAATGAAAAAACAGCGGGACCAAAACTTGAAGTACATCACGGAAAAGCTCAGTATGATGCTAAATGAGCAGGCGGCTGATCAAATTTTATTAGGAACGGATGATAAAGTACTGCGGGATCTGCTCGTGCAAATGAACCTGTTTGTTGAGGAGCGTCAACGCATAACAGCCCGCTTTGCAAAAACGGAGCAGTCAATGAAACGAATGCTGACCAATATGTCCCATGATCTGAAAACCCCGCTGACTGTTGTGCTCGGATATATCGAGGCGATTCAAAATGACTCGGATATGGCGGAAGAAGAGCGTGAAAGGCTGCTGGAAAAACTTTATCAAAAAACAGGAGAAATCATTCAGCTGATGAATTCTTTCTTCGACTTGGCCAAACTCGAATCAGAAGATAAGCAAATACTGCTCACGAAAATACATATCAACGAAATATGCAGAAAAAACATTCTCCAACACTATGATGCCGTTCAGGCAAAAGGTTTTAAAGCTGTCATCGACATCCCGGATACCCCGGTTTATGCACATGGAAATGAAGAAGCGCTTGACCGGGTTCTGCAAAACCTTTTATCAAATGCGATTCAATATGGTGCAGATGGAAAGCTGATCGGATTGTCCCTTACATATGATGACACGCAGATTGTTATTACGGTTTGGGACCGTGGGAAAGGGATTGGCGAGTATGATCAGCAGCGGGTGTTCGAAAGGCTGTACACCCTTGAGGAATCGAGAAATAAAGCGTTCCAGGGAAGCGGGCTCGGCTTAACAATTACAAAAAGGCTCATTGAGAAAATGGGAGGGGGCATCTCTCTCCAAAGCAAGCCGTATGAACGGACAGCGTTTTCCATCACGCTAAAACGAATGACCTATTAGCAAACGTAAGAATTTCTTAAGAAACAAGAAATAAAAAAGACAGCGTCCATCGCTACAATAGACACATAGCAAAGACAGGAAAGGGGAAACAGAGTTGACTTACATCGTACAAACAAGCGGGCTTACCAAGACATTCAAAGGTCAAGAAGTTGTGTCAAATGTAAGCATGCATATACGAAAGGGAGAAATATACGGTTTTCTCGGCCCGAACGGAGCCGGGAAAACGACCGTCATGAAGATGCTGACGAGCCTCGTAAAACCGACAAGCGGGGAAATCAATATTCTCGGGCATAAGCTGACAAATCAATCATACGAGATTCTCGGCAAAATAGGCAGCATGATCGAATACCCGATTTTTTATGAAAATCTGACAGCCAATGAAAATTTAAATCTGCACTGTGAGTATATGGGATATCACAATAAAGCCAAGATTCAGGAAGTGCTGGACATGGTGAATTTAAAAAATATCGACAGCAAACCTGTCAAAACATTCTCGCTTGGTATGAAGCAGCGTCTTGGAATCGCGCGTGCCATTCTTACCAAACCCGACTTGCTCATCTTAGATGAACCGATTAATGGCCTTGATCCCATCGGGATTAAAGAAATCAGAAACTTATTTCAAGTATTGAGCAAAGAATATGGAATGACATTGCTCATCTCAAGCCATATCCTGAACGAAGTAGAGCAGATTGCAGATACAATCGGAGTGATTCGGGACGGCAGGCTAGTTGAAGAAGTATCGATGGAAAGCGTAAGAGGCCGGAACACAGAGTACATTGAACTCGTGACGCCGAATCAATTGCGGGCTTGCTTTGTGCTTGAACATGAGCTTCAGATTGCTAATTTTAAAATACTAAATGATAAAACGATCCGAATTTATGATGCCGAAGCTTCTCAAACAGCCATTTCTAAAGCTCTGATTTTGAATGATATAGAAATTGAGTCCATGAATAAAAAGCATACTTCGCTTGAGGACTACTTCCTCAGTTTAATCAACGGCAATGCGGCCAGCGCACAAGGAGGCGGAGATGCTTGCTGAATTTATTGAAAATCGAAATGAAAAAGATGAAGCTTGGCTGGTATGTACGCGGAGCCGCCTTTGCCAATTTCATCATCCTCGGTTTTCTGTGGATGGTGACCTTCACAGAAGGCAAGGATACGTTCCAAACGATTGATGAAACATTTCTTGTGATCGGCACTTTCGTCAGAGCGGTTTTTATCATTTTCGGAGCCGTGCTGATTTCAAAATTAATCATTTCAGAGTTTAAAAACAAGACAATACTTGTGATGTTTACGTACCCGATCAACCGAAAAAAACTGCTGGCTGCTAAACTGCTGATCGCAGCCGGGCTGACTTTCATTACGATATTGATATCAAATGCATGCGTTGCCGCTGCTTTTTTTCTGCTGAATTCAATCTATGGGGTCATCCCCGGCGAATTAACAGCTTCTATGGTTTCTCAGCAGGCTCTGAAAATGATCGTTTTTGCTTTTGGCGCCGCAGGAACGAGTTTAGTGCCCATCTTTTTCGGAATGCGGAAGCACTCCGCTGTGGCAACGATCATTTCGTCTGTCGTGATCAGCATGTTGATCAGTTCCACAAGCCCGGACTTTTCCATTTCTTCAATTGTTTATATTCCTTTATCTCTGGCCGCTGTCGGTCTGATTTTTTCCTTTTTGGCAGTAAGGCGGATCGAAAAAATAGATGTATTTTAACGGAGTTGAAGTTCAATGCTGAATTTAATTAAATTGGAGTTTAAAAAAACGAAACTAGGGTGGTATTACAAAGGTGCAGTGATTGCAAATCTATGTATACTCGGTTTTTTGTGCCTGATCGGATCGGAGGAAAAAAATCTTACTCAAGACCAAATGGCGATGGCTGACGCGGGATCCACGCTGCTGCTTCTCGGAACTTTTGTAAGGTCTGTGTTTATTGTCTTTGCAGGCGTGCTGATTGCCAAACTGATCATCGGAGAGTATAAAAACAGAACCATCACGGTCATGTTTACATATCCGGTCAGCCGAAAAAAACTGATCGCCGCAAAACTGCTGCTCACCGGCAGATTGACCTTCTTGACAATGATCGTGTCCGAACTGATTCTTGCGTTTATTTTCTCGCAGCTCAATGATGTCTATCAATTCAGCCCGGAAAAACTGACGCTGCAAGCCATTGGAAATGAGATTGGCAGTATGCTCATTTACGCTGCTTCTTCGACAGGGTTGAGTTTTATTCCACTATACTTTGGGATGCGCAAACAATCCGTTCCTGCCACCATTGTGACATCCTGCATTTTGATTGCGCTGATCGGTCAGCAAAGTCCTGGATTCTCAATTGCATCTATTATTTATATTCCTGTTTCATTGGCTGTAATCGGGATTGTTATTGCGTTTTGGTCGATCCGAAAAATTGACCGGGAAGATGTATTATAATGGATCAATTATATAGTGAAGGTGCAAATTGACGGATTCCAGGCATTTACCTATACTTGAAGAACTGAAACAACAAGGAAAACGGGTGAACATGTCATGGAATTTGAAATTCGCTATATTTCTTTTTACGTCATTCAGGTCGACGGCAAGGATGAGCAGGCCAACAAGCAATATAAACATTTTCAGACGCTGGATACAGAGGAATTTGAAACCAGCGAACTGAAGGATTTCTTAGACGGGGAATTGAAAAAAATCGTGAAGCGGAAAGCCGAACGCCATCCGAAATCAGAGCAGGTGCCGACGAAAATCGGCCGCTTCATCACAGAGCCGGGGCATGAGCTTGATTCTAATCCGAACTACAATCTGTTTCACAAAACAAAACTGGCGGAGACAAAGGAAGAATTCAATGAGCTGAGCGAACAGTTCGTCCGCACATACCTCGACACGAGCGCCGTCAGGGGAGGCGTTTTTTTGGTGGCGACAGCCGTACCGCGCAAATACTTCGATGATACATTTGTCTTTGTCATGAAGTGCGACTTTGAACCGAAGGTCGCTTCGATCGCCGATGAATCATCGCTGATCCGCAAGGTCGAAATGGCGATCACGACGAAAAACATGAAATCGATCCAGTATCCGCACATGCCTGAAGAGGGCATGACAGAGGAAAGCGAAGTGAAAATCCACCAGGCCTCGCACGCCCGCTACTTTGAAGACTTCTTAAAATTCGTCGAGTACGGCGAGTCGATGCCGGAAATCATGAAGTCCCAAGTGATGAACATGGTGCAGGAGCATGTGTACGAAGCATTTGAAGACAAAAGCGAAGAACTCCAGCAATTTGAACATGATCTCGAAATCTGGGAAGCGAGCGAAAAGCGGGAGATTCAGGAACGCCTCGACACCCATCAAGTCATCGAAGCCTCCGCCCAGATCGTTGAGCATATGCCTGAGGCAGAGCTGAAAATGAAGCTGGGAGCAACCGAGATTAAAGGACTGCTGGCTGAATTCGGAGATTCGATCCACCTTGCCAAGGTAAACGGGCGCTATGTCGCGCTGATAGAAGCCGAGACGATTTCCTTTGAAAAGGGCAGTTCTCCGGTGGAATTTTATAAACCTGAGGGACTGCATGAGGTGATTGAGCGGATACGGAATAAAAGTGACAGGGAAGATTAGAAATAAGGAAAGGCATCCGTTTTTTCGGATGCCTTTTGATTTTTCATCCAAATTGATGAGGGTGCTATGTAAATTACTGTTTAATAAGGTTAATATAAACATAATCAAGCCGATATAGGGATTATAGAAAGAATTGAGGAGAGGTACCCAATGCGTCTCAATAGTCAATACATCCGTACACAGCTGATGATTCAGAATATGTTGAAAAGGAATGCGGCTGATACAACTGTAAAAAATGTCTCTTCCGATATCACTGCCTTTGCGAAGAAGGCCAGCAGTCAAGCGGGAAGACCATCGAAGGAAAGTTTGAGTAAGCTGAACTACTCAAAGGACAGTATTGTGAATCATGCCGAAGCTTTCAGGCGGGCATACGAAGCAGCAAATGATCAAACTGTGGAAGAAACGAAGATCAATGCCCAAAACCCCTATGAGTCAGAAAGTGATATCAGGAAAAAAATCTTAGATGAAAAATACAGCAAAATCAATGCAATGAACAAAACGAAACCTGATCCTTTAGGCTATATTAAGGATAAATACAAAAATTCCAATTCCCCTTATTTCAGAAATGACCTGTCGGCAGCAGAAAGACAAGCTGCATATGACAATGAAACTGAGTGGCTGTTCAAAGGAAAAGCGCAAAACTATAATATGCAGGATGCCGCGTTTCGAAATGTGAATTTTAATGGGGAAGTAGAGGCGGAGAATGAGAAAATATATCAGCGCAGCCAAGTCAACAAACAGCTTCAAGCGCTGCTGGATCAATATCATATTGCCATTCCTGCGGATACGGCGCTCACCTTTACAATTTCACCGATTGATTATCAAGTAAAAGTGAGCGGAACAGATGATGAGCAGCTCATCCATCAACTTGAACATATATTGCAATCAGGAGAAAACAGCAAACAGTTATTTCTGCATATCATGAAAAGCTTGAGCAGCGATTCAGCCCAATATTCCAAAGAAGCGCAGCAAAAATATCACACGGTTCGCGAGATATATGAGGTGACAGGCTATCACCTGAAGGACTTGGAAGTGGTTGATGGCCGATATGTAACACCTGACGGCCGGGATTTGTTAGATGTGTATAAAGAAGAGCTGGAGAAGGACCCTGTCCAAAAGAAAACGGCTCATTTCGCAATCGCTCATTATGGAGCAGAGCTGAACAGACTTGCAGAAGCCGGATATGATTCTGTTCCGGATTTTATCTTATCTATTGACTACAGCAACGGATCTTTGCGGGATACAGGGCAAAAGAAAAGCTATGGAACCGGGGATACGGCTTGGCTAAGAGAATTAAAGCGCCGAACGGGTGTTAATTATTAGTTAGGCAGGAACATATGGGTTTCCTCTATCAGGTTGATTTTCTTAATAATTGAATTTTGCGTTGCGGGTCACCCTGCCACCTGTTAAAATAAGGATAACTTTAAAGAACGGAGGGATTTCCCAAATGGGATACATCAGATTCCGATTGAACTTTGTCCTCGCTAACTAAATCGTGAACAAAGTCTCTGCCTGTGTGCAGGGTAATCGGGATCAGTCTGCCTGTTTTTAGGGGACCCTTTATGCAATAACAGAGGGAGAGGCGCGGATTCCAGCGCCTCTTTTTTTGCCTTTAAAAATAGCTTATCTGAAGCTTGCCTTCAGTTTATTTGTCATATCTTTTTCCGTTTACTTTCCAGCGCAGGCAGACGACCTGTGCTTTTTTTTATTAAAAACCTTCAGTAAAGGGGAAAATCGTATATGACAAATGTAAATGAACAAATTGAACAAATATTAAAACTTGCGGAAAAACACGGCCTTCGGCTGAAACGAAAGCATGCGGAAATCAACGAGTCCGGCATGGATTTTCAAGTCGTCTTTGCCGAAGATGAAGCAGGCAAGAGATGGGTCTTGAGAAAACCGCGGCGCGACGATGTGATTGAAAGAGCAGTGTATGAAGGGAAAGTGCTGAAGCTGCTGCAAAACCATCTTCCCGCCGCTGTGCCGGATTGGCGCATTCATACTCCCGAACTGATTGCATATCCGGAGCTTCCGGGGGTTCCTGCCGCGGTCATTGACATGGAGATGAAGAATTACGTATGGAACATGGATCATGAGCCTCCGGCTGAAGCCTTTGTCAAGTCATTGGCGAAAACGCTCGCACTATTGCACAGCATTGATCATAAAGCCGCAGAAGAAGCGGGCATGCATGTGATGAATCCGGATGGCGTCAGGCGGTCAAAAGCAGAGCAGATGGAACAGATCAAAAGAGAGCTCGGGGTCAGCGGCGAGCTCTGGGAAAGATGGCAAAAGTGGCTGTCCGACGACTCGTATTGGCCTGAACATACTGCGTTTATCCACGGCGACTTGCATCCCCCGCATATTTTAATTGACCAGCATCAGAGCATAACTGGGCTGTTGGATTGGACGGAAGCGAAAATCGCCGACCCGGCAAAAGACTTTCTTTTATACGAGACGATTTTAGGAGAAGCCGAAACCGCCCGGCTCATCTCTTATTATGAAAAAGATGGGGGACGGGTCTGGCCGCGGATGAAAGAGCATATTACAGAATTGCAGGCCGCCTACGGCATCGAAATCGGCATGTTCGCCCTGCAGACAAAACAAGAAGAGCACTTGAAGATGGCGCTGGACGCGCTTGGAGTCAGACAATAAAAAAAGGGCTGTCGATTTCGATCGACGGCCCGTTTCACATCATAATTTTTTCAATCATAGCAAAAAAAACCTTTTTTTCTTCCTTTGACAATTTGCCGAAGAGCTTGTCGATCAAGGCCTGGCGGTTTTCCACCATTTGTGCGGCGATCCTCGTGCCTTCTTGCGACAGTTCGATCCAGACGGTGCGCCGGTCATCGTTATTTCTCGATCTGATCACAAAGCCCTCTTTCTCCAAATGGTTCAGAGCTGTTGTCGTTGCTGATGGAGACAGGGCGACCTCCTGTAAAATCTCCTTTATCGTACATGTTCCGTGTCTGTAAATGATACGCAAAATAAACCCTTTGCCGCTCGTGATACTTTTCGGAATCGTTTCTTCGTCCAATTTCTTTGAAGACCGCAAATATTTCGTGAAAGCATGATCCAATAGATTCGCTTCAATCCGATGGTGATTCATGAAGGTTTCCTCATTTCCGACATCGTGTAGTAGATCAGCAATTTTATGCTGGTCAAACAAACATAGGTCTATTTTATCATAAGCGAATGCTCCGCAAAAAACGATTTTATGAATTTTAACATGAGTCATTTAATTTCTTTTGTTATCAATTCATAAAGATAATAATTCTATTATGAAATAGTTTTACAATGGATATATTTTGTTTTAGAATGAATTTGTGCGTCACATAATCTCACCAGGTTTTGTGAGAAACAATGAAAATTTGGAGATGAAAATTTTGAGTACACTTCAGCAATTAATCAATCATCATATGGAAACGTCAGATGGGTTGGAAGCATTGTCCGGAGGAGATCGAACGTTTACGTTCAAAGCGTATCATCAACGGGTGAACCAGCTGGCTCATTATCTGCTGGAGGAGGGTGTTCAAAAAGGAGACCACATCGCGGTTTTATGTAAAAATAATCATCATTTTCCCGTCATTTTGCTGGCGTCTCTTAAAATCGGGGCGACAGTCGTGCCGTTAAGCTGGCAGCTGACAGCGTATGAATTAAAAGGAATCTTGAACAACTGCCGGCCGAAGGTGATGTTTTATGACTTGGAATTTGCCGATATACTAACGCCGCTCCGCGAACAGCTTCAGTTCTGCCTGATGATTGAAGCGGGTGCGGGAATGAACACGACTGAACAGTTTGAGAGCCTATTTAAAAACAGGCCGCTGGAGGTGGAGGCCGACCAGGTGACCGAGCATGATTTGGCTTTAATGCTGTTCACCTCGGGCACGACCGGAAATCCGAAAGGCTGTATGGTCAACCACGGCAGTCTGGCCGCATACTTGACAGAGGTGAACGTGAAATCGAAACAGCTGAAAGGCATGCGCTTTTTAGCGAGCCATCCGCTTTATCATATGAGCTCGCTCAACCATGTTTTTCAGGCGGCTTTTGAAGGAATTGGGCTTCATTTCTTATGGGACCCCGAACCGTTTGAAATCCTGCAGGAGATCGAGAAGAAACGCATTCATATGATGATGGCGTTTCCTTCCGTCTACACTTACATGCTGGAGGAAATGAAAAGACATCCATTCGACCTGTCGTCTGTGAAAATGCTTGTCTCCGGCGGCACCAAGGTGCCGGCGCGGCTGATTAAGGAGTACAATGACATGGGAATCCTGATGGTGCAGGGGTATGGCAGCACAGAAGCATGGACGGTCAGCGTATGGCGGCCTGACATGGGCTGGGATAAAGTCAATTCAGCCGGCAAGCCGATTCCGCAAGTCAGCATAAAAATCGAAGACCCTGATACACATGAAGAGCTGCCAAGGGGCGAAGTCGGAGAAGTCGTCGTCAAAAGCCCGTATGTTTTTGAAGGGTATTACCAAAATCCTTCCGCCACGCAAAAGGTGCTGAAAGACGGCTGGTTTTATATGGGGGACTCCGGCAAACTTGATGAAGACGGATTTTTATATATTACCGGCCGGTATAAAGACGTCATTGTCTACGGAGGCGACAACATTTATCCTGACCAGGTGGAGGAGATCATCGATCAAGTGCCCGGAGTCGTCGAATCGGCCGTCATCGGCGTCCCGGATGAAATGTACGGGGAAGTTCCGAGGGCGTATGTGGTGAAAAACGAAAGCTCCGGCCTTAAGAAGGAGGACATTATCGCGTATTGCAAAGAGCGCCTGTCCGACTATAAAATTCCTGAAATCGTTTTTACCGACAGCCTTCCGAAAAACAGGCTCGGCAAAATCGTCAAAAAAGATTTGCGCGAACTGGCTGTTAAAGGACAGTGAGCGCAGTAACAGAAAGCTTATCCAGCATTGGATAAGCTTTTTTTGCTGCCGTTTTTTGTAACGTTTTCCAATGCTAAACCCACTACAACAGTAGGAGGTGTTGACAATTGAAATCGAAATGGAGTGCGATGGTGATATGTACCGGTCTTTTATTGTTGGCCGGATGCGGAGTGCACAAGGAGGCCGATCCCCCGCCCGTCAGATCCGCGCAAAAAACGGACGCCTCGTTATCTGAAGCTGAACAGCGGTTTGCGCTCGCATTGTTTCAAGACATGATAAAAGAGGAAGGAAGCCGGAAAAACATCTTCCTCTCGCCTTACAGTATTCACCAGGCACTTGTGATGACGGCAAACGGTGCCGCGGGAGACAGCAGAAAGGAACTGCTCGGCACTTTAAACCTCAACCAGACGGATATGACATCGATCAACAGGATGTCACGATCTGTGAATCGTTCGCTAGAAACGCTGCCTCACGGCGAATTTTCATCGGCCAATTCGATATGGTCCAAAAGGGAGCTGAAAGAAAGCTTTCAAGACGCGATCAAAGGCCTTGGCGACGCCTATCAGCTTCATGATGATCCAAATCGGGCAGCAGAAGAAATCAACGGCTGGGTCAAAAAGAAAACGAAAGACCGCATTGATCAGATCGTTGACAAAGTCTCGTCGAATACGATTGCCTACATCATCAATGCCGTCTATTTTAGAGAAAGCTGGAAGCATCCATTTGATCCTCACATGACAGCGGAACAGCCATTTTATTCTGCGGACGGCTCCGCAAAAAAACACCCCATGATGACGCAGACTAACCGCTTTCCTTATCTGGAAAACAAACATTTTCAAGCCGTCAAGCTTCCTTTTCAAGACGAAGGTCTGTCATTGGCTGTTTTTCTGCCGAAAAAAGCGGCAAATCTTGAACAGCTTCTGGCTGGCATGACGTATGATCAATGGCGCGCCTTGCATAAGGGCTGGACGATGAAACAGGTGGAGCTCAAGCTGCCGCGCTTCTCATTTCAAACAGACTACATGTTAAATGAACCGCTTAAACGGCTTGGAATGAAAACCGTGTTTAGCAGCGCGGATTTTTCAAATATGTTTTCTGGACAGGGGGCCGCTCAAATTAATAAAGTCAGACATAAAACATTTATCAAAGTGGATGAAGCGGGTACCGAAGCATCCGCGGCAACGGCGGTTGAGATCATCGAATCAGCTCCCGTCCCTGAAGTGACGATGACTGCAGACCACCCGTTTTATTTCGCGATTGTTGATGAAACATCCGGAATGAACCTTTTTGTGGGCAGTGTGGCAGAGCCGTCGGATGGGTAAACTTGGAAAAATTATATTATTTTATAAAATATTCATTAAACTTCCAATTCAATTACCGATATTAGGAAGGGAGTTCCTTTATGGTGATGAATAAACGGGAGGCAAGGACAAATGAAAAAAAGTTTGTTTCTTTTCATGTTCAGTGTGTTTTTGATGGCGATTCCAGCATTTTCGGCTTCGGCAAATGTTTACGAAGATGAGTATGAACCCAACAATTCTTTCGCTGAGGCTTATGATTTAGGATTGTGGAAATACAAGACGATTTCGGCGACGATTCACAGCGAAAGCGATAAAGATTATTACAAATTTTACGCGACAAAGGGAGAACAGCTTGCCATTCACCTAAAGAACATCCCGGCAAATACAGACTATGATCTTTACTTATTTAAAGATGCTTACGGCTATTCTGCAGTAGGATCTTCTGAAAGAACGGGAAACCAAAATGAAATCATCCGCTGAATGTAATTGGCATGAAAGGAGCTCCCATGAATATTAGAGACAGGGTAAAACTTTCGCTTTATTCCGAGCAGCTGATGAAGCCTGCCGCCGCGGAGATGCCGGCCGAGAATAGAGGTTCCAAGAGAATGGCCGGCAGCCAAACAGACACCCTCTCCATCAGCAAACAGGCTGAAGCGGCTCAAAAAAATGCACCGTCATTACGATCACAAATGAACGGCGTTCAATTTGAGATCTATAATCTTTATGTGGACAGGCAGCGTTTGAACAGCCAGATCGATGAGACGCTGCGCGAGAGCGGAATTTCTCTTTCCGAGAGTGAACATCTGACATTGCATGTAGACGGAAATAACCGGATTATAGTTGAAGGCATCGAAGATGAACAAAAAAGAACCCGGATCGAAGCCGTTTTAAATAACAGTGATAAACGGTTTGGCGCCCGTCTGTTGAGCCATGCGGAACTGATCGGTGAACAAAATGGAACGCCGCTGGATAAAGAAGCTTATGAAAAATGGCATGTGAATGAGTTTTTGAAAACGATTGCCGGTCTGTCTTTGGCTGATGTCAGTTTGGATGAAAAAGGAGAGCTTGAAGGCGGAAATGAGAGGCTCATCAGAGTGATTGAATCTGCTAAAGACCCGAAAAGCGACTTGGAGAAGAGCTTTCAAAACATGCTGAAGAAGCTGAAGAATGTTCTGGCGAAAGGGCCGGACACCATTGCGGACAGATCGGCTTCTTTCGGATATGCCGGCGGAACGCTCATCGATCTCAATGTATCAAAAGGATTCTCCGCGGACCAGCTGAACGAGTGGCTGGATGATCCGTTTCTTAAAGAAGTCTTGCTGAACAATTCTTAAAAGACCTGGCAAAGCAATTTTGCCGGGTTTTTTGTTTGTATAAAAAAATTTCAAATTTCGCATTGACCCTCACGTTGCGGGATACTTTATAGTCAATATCGAAGGGAGGTCAGATAAATGAAAATGAAAGTAAAGGAAGTGGCCGACTTAGTCGGCATCAGTGTGCGCACACTGCATCATTATGATGAAATCGGATTATTAGCTCCGTCGGAGACGACCGAAGCCGGGTATCGGCTGTATTCAGATGACGATCTGGAAAAGCTGCAGCAAATCCTGTTTTTCAGAGAGCTTGACTTCCCTTTAAAAAAGATTAAAAGCATTCTTGAGAACCCTTCATTTGACAGGAATGAGGCGCTTCAGCTCCATCGCAAAGCGCTGCTGGAGAAAAGAAGCCGGCTTGACCAAATGATTGCGACAATCGATAAAACGATCCAATTCGCGAAAGGAGAAATCAACATGACAAACGAGGAAAAATTCGCGGGATTTGATTTCAGTCAAAACCCGTATGAGGAAGAAGCGCGGGAACGCTGGGGCGATGAAGCCGTCGACAGATCGAAGGCCTATATCGAATCCATGCCCGAAGGTGAACGGAAAAAGATGGAACAGCAATATGATGCCATTTACAGAAAAATCGCCGCCCTCAGAAAAGGCGCCTCAGACTCAGAGGAAGCACAGGCGGCTATAAAGGAATGGTACGACTTTCTGAACAATAACACCGGCCACAGCTATTCGCTCGAAGCTTTCAAAGGTCTGGGACAAATGTATGTCGCTGACGAGCGCTTTACGAAAAACATTGATCAATACGGCGCCGGCTTGGCGAAGTTCATGTGCGACGCCATGACGGTGTTTGCTGACAGGAATAAGGAATAATCGCCGGAAACCGCCTGATAAGGTCGTGAAATGACCTTTTAGGCGGTTTTTTTAATTTTAATGTGAGCTATTCCTTTTGGGCAATAGCCTGTGCTCACTTATTTGATTTGCAGGGTAAATGCTGTGTTTGATTTGTGTCGAATCTTCTAATATGTTATTATATCGTCAGTCGATATATCGTAAGGCGATGTAAAATAAGGAGGCGAATGATTTGAATACACACTTTACCGGGATGTTATTTGTTTTGAGCGGAATTTTTTTATTAAATTTAGCGATTTTATCAGGAATAAACGGTGTATTGTGGGGACTAGCTCTTGGCGGCAGCATCATTTTCAATCTAATAGGTGTTGTACTGCTCATGAGATATATAAATGAAAAACGCCATACTTAAAATGAGGTGCGAAAAGTGAAGAAAAAAACGGCGGAAAGCTATTTACCGCTTACGCAGGCTACGTATTACATATTATTGTCATTAACTCAACCATTACATGGCTACGGCATTATGCAAAGAGTTGAGAGCATGAGTGAGGGTGAGGTCAAACTAGGGCCTGGCACTCTTTATGGTGCATTAAGCAAACTCGAAAAGCAGGGGCTGATTAGAAAGGAAGGCGAATCCGGCGATAATCGGCGAAAGCAGTATATTTTAACGAATGAAGGATGGCAGGTGATTGAACTCGAATTTAAACGCCTATCCAAATTAGTGGCGATCAGTCAATCTATTTTTCAAAAAGAGGGAGATACAAGTCATGAGTAAAAAAAGAAAGCGTAAATTCCGTTTTTTTCTTGCTTGGCAAGACCGGAAGGAGGAGAACTGGCTGAATGAAATGGCAAAACAGGGGTGGATGTTAAAGTCCTTCTTTTTATTTATCTATATATTTGAAAAGACAAAACCAAGCAATACATTATATCGGCTCGACTATAAGACAACATCAAACCTGGATCAGGAAGAATATATTCATATATACGAGGATGCAGGCTGGAAGCATGTGACACAGTTTTTAAATTGGCACTACTTTGCGGCTGATCCCAGTCAAGTTCAAACAAATGCGATTTATACAGACCGCGAATCTGAAGCAGAAAAATATAATGGCTTACTAAAAGTGCTGTATGCTGCATTTGCCAGTGTATTTCTCAGCTTGGGACTACCGCTTCTCGTCATAGGCATCCCTGGATATTTTTATTGGATAGCAGCATTCAATCTCCTTGTTTTGTGTCTGTTGACCGTGTGTATATTAAAGGTTCGTAAAAAAACAAGAATTTAATGCTGATTGACACATGCTAATTTTCAGAGTAATATATTTTTTACAAATCATGTACGGTTAAACGATATTGAGGAAGAGCAAGTACGTGTCAGAGCATGGGTTTAAGAGAGTCGGTGGCTGGTGTGAACCGATGCCCTTCTGACGCCGAATGGGCTTCTGAATCGCTTCGCTGAAACGGACAGTAGGCGGGGCCGGGATAGTTCTCTCCGTTATCAAGAGAAGCGTATCGAAAGGGCTGACTGTTCCCTTTCCGTATGTTCCAAGCGAATCGTTGATGCGATTAATAAAGGTGGTACCGCGAGACCCTCGTCCTTTTGTGACGGGGGTTTTTTGTATTTTTAAGGAGGTGGTGGCCATGGAGGAAGGCTGGCCGGAGTGGCCGCATCATGTTAAACGGAAACGGAGGTGTGATGGTAAATGGTGATTGCAACGGACGATTTGGAAACGACATGTCCAAATTGCAATGGAAGCGGAAGAGAAGAGCCGGAGCCTTGTCCAAAATGTTTGGGAAAAGGTGTGATTTTGACGGCCCAGGGAAGCACATTGCTCCATTTTATAAAAAAACATATCCACGAATAAAAAGGACGGGTGATACGAGTTGAGTCGAGCAGAGAAGAGTACAGCTGAGCAGAGCGGCCATATTCAAAGCGGCGTTCGAAAAGCGGCCGGGGTCGTTTTTATGGTCTTTGGGACGATGTGTTTTGCTTCAAAATCCATTTTTGTCAAATGGGCTTATGAACAAGGTGCACAGCCGGAAGCGGTGCTGTTGTACCGGCAATTATTTGCGGCGCCGCTGTTTTGGTTGATTTTTGTTGTGTATCGTTCAAAGCTTCCGGCTAAACCAGAAAAAGCGGAGATTTTTAAAGCTTATGCGGCCGGATTGCTTTGTTTTTTTCTGTCGCCATTGCTTGATTTTATCGGCCTTCATGATGTTTCGGCAATCGTTGAACGGATGATTGTGATGAGCTATCCCATGTTCGTATTGATCATCACTGCCTTTGTAAATAAAAAAATGATCTCGGGTCAAACGTTTGCTGCCATCTTGCTTGTGAATGCCGGGCTGTTCTTGGCTGTCGGCGGATGGGATGTGCAAGCATTTGAAGCGAACCTGTCAGGAGCTTTTTTGATCTTATTGTCCGCTGTCGCCTATGCGGTTTATCTTGTTGTGGCGGGAGGCCTTGTCCGTCAAATCGGCGGGATTCGGATGAATGCCTATGGAATGTCGGCGGCAAGTCTTGCGATGGCCGGTTATGCGCTGTTTCGCGCAACAGGAAAACAGCCGGGAATCCTGCTTTCTTATCCTCCCGCAATGTATGGTTTTTTTATGATCATTGCAGCGGTGACGACGGTCATTCCTTTTTTATTCATGCTGGAAGGCATGAAGCGGATAGGAGCGGAGCGGGGAGCCGTCATTTCTATGATCGGCCCCGTTCTTACCATCTTCGGAGGTGTTTTGTTTTTAAACGAACGTTTAACATCCATTCAGTGGCTGGGGTGCTTCCTTGTGCTCCTGACCATCAGTCTGCTGGAATACCGGAAATAGAAAAAGGGATTCATATCCCTTTTTCTATGCACTTAAATACATAAAGATCGCTTACTCAGTGTCGCCTGTTTTCATGACCCATGAGACGAAGTAGCGCACGAAAGCCTGCCATAGCTTCATCCGTCGGCCTGTATCATCAGTCTAAAAAGTGCTTTTCCAATGTGCATCGGAGCTTTGTCAGCGGCATCAAAAGCGGATACAAAACGTATACCAGCAGTGCTGTTGCACCGACCTCAGGAGATCCGTCTCCAAATCAATGCGGATGAAAAGTGTAATCCGACCGCCAATACGCAATCGATCAACCATGCACCCGCTCTAACCCAAAAACCAGCGTATTGCAAAATGTATAACACCCTCTGTCATAAATGGATGATAAAAACGCAGAACTAACCATTTTATAGTCTTTTTTTCTATTTGACCCCTTTTATAAAATTTTACTTTTCAGCTAAATCATACTGATTTTCATTATCGGATTTCCCCCTCCTGAAAGTTTTGATAAAATAAATAAGTTGTAGTATAAGATACGGAGGTTTAAACGTGGGAAAAGTAAAGAGAAATATGCCTTGCCCCTGCGGCAGCGGGCTGAAATATAAAAAATGCTGCGGCAAAGCGGAGGGAGCGTTTCCGGCTGTCGCGGTGCAGGAATTGAAACAAATCCAGAAAGACGTCATGGAATTTGCTTTTACGGAACATAAAGACACAATCGATCAATTTCTTAATCAGTATTCTTTTCTGTCAGACTTGGATCAGTCTGCACAAAAGATATGTGTTTTTAATCTGGGCGTGTGGGGAGTATTTTCCCGGCCGTTGGCAGACGGAGGATTGACGATTTTCGAAGACTTTTTACAGAAAAAGGGTTCTTCGATTCTCAGATCGCAGACTAAGGAAGCCGTTCAATCGTGGAAAGACCTCTCCCCTGCGCTGCTGCGTGTGAAACATATAACAGATGGCGGCATTCGCTTTGAGGATGCTGTAACAAATGAAGAGCTCACTATAAGGATGAATGTGAAGCGGGAAGGGCCTTTTGTAGGCGAGTACGTGCTCGGCTTTCCGATCAAGATCGGAAGCCATACCGAGTTCTTCTTACAATTCACCATCTATCCTGCAAAAATGGCGGATGCTCTCAAAGACAGGTTAAACGATGCTTTAAGCCGTTTCACAGAAGAAGGCGGAACAAAAGAACAGCTGATGAGAGATGATTTTCATCATGTGTTAATGCAACTTTGCCGTCAGGAAGAGAGTGCACCGTCTGAACAAGGGTCGGAAGACATCGAATGGGCCAATGAGATGGAGAAAGAAACAGCACTTGTCTTTGAGAAAGGTATGCTTGACGAAGGACATTCTGAGCCATTTGTCTCCTGGGCGGTCGGCCTTTGGAAATCGTATTGTGTTAAAAAAGCGCCGGTCATCAAGAAAACAGAAGCCTTTGCAGCTGCTTTGGAGTATTTTATTAATACGATCTCCAAATCGGAAAAATCGTTATCCCAGGCGAAGCTTGCAAAAAAATACGGTGTCAGCGCTTCGACCGTATCGAATCGTTTTAAAGATATTGAAGCCGTCCTGCAGGACGAACTGGATCATCATCTTGAGCTTATGCCTTCTTAAGGCAAAGGCCGCTAAACCTTTCGGGGAACCGGAAGGTTTTTTGCGTTTGATTCTGATTAAATCTTGAGAAAGGTATTTTAAGATATCGGTACCGATCAGATCAAACAAGGAGAGATTAAGATGAGTACAATTCTATTGGAAACAAGGCATCTTCAAAAAAAGTTTGGAAGGTCGCAAGCGGTCTCAGACGTCTCACTGTCAGTTAAAAAGAACAGTATTTACGGATTGCTTGGACCGAATGGAGCAGGAAAATCAACGACTTTAAAACTTTTAACCGGAATCTTAAACCCGACTGCCGGGGACATTTTGGTTGAGGGGCGGAAATGGAAAAGGTCTGTATTAAAAGACATCGGTTCTTTAATAGAATCCCCGCCTCTGTATGATAATTTAACAGCCTACGAGAATGCCAAGGTGCATGCCACATTATTGGGTCTTCCTGATGCGAGAATAACAGAGGTGCTTAAAACTGTTGATATGCATCATGCCGGAAAGAAAAAAGCGGGGCAGTTTTCTATGGGAATGAGGCAGAGGCTGGGGATCGCCATCGCTCTTTTAAATCGCCCTAAATTACTCATACTTGATGAGCCTACGAACGGTCTCGACCCGATCGGTATACAAGAGTTAAGGGAACTCATCAGGTCATTTCCAAAGCAAGGGATGACGGTCATCTTATCAAGCCACATTCTGTCGGAAGTCGAGCAGATCGCAGACCATATCGGGATTATCAGCGGAGGATACCTCGGATATCAGGGGAAAATCAATAAGGGGGACGATCTCGAGCGGCTTTTTATGGATGTTGTCAAATCAACGCGGGGGAAAGAAGGCGGAGAACAATGATCGGATATTATGCAAAAGCGGAAAACCTGAAGTTTAAAAGAACATTTTCGAGAAAGATGATCTTCATTGTGCCTTTGATTAATATTTGCTTCGCCTTTTTAATGAATCCGGGATTCTTTGTAGCAGGTACGTATAATTGGTGGTCTGTCATCTTGATGCCGGTCATGATCGCTTTGCTTTGTGCATTATCACACCAGAAAGAAATGAAAGCGTCGAATTATAACGGCATTTTTTCTTCTCCCGTACATTTACATATGATCTGGTCTGCAAAAATAAGCGTCATCGCGCTCTATTCTTTAGCGTCTCAAGCTGTTTTTTTAGGGTTCATGGTTGTGATGCAGTTTGTCATTCCTCAATTTTCGAGCATTCATTTGACAGTCATTGCAGCGAATCTGCTGCTTTGGCTTACGACACTGTGGGAGATCCCCATCTGTTTATGGATAGCGCGAAAATTTGGGTTTATATCTGCCGTTTTGTTCAATATGCTGGGCAGTATCGTGTTGGGCATCATGTCGGCATCAAGTCCTTTTTGGTGGCTGAATCCGTGGAGCTGGCCGATCAGGGTCATGTGTCCGACAATTGGCATCCATCCCAACGGTGTGCCTCTTGAAAATGGCGATCCTTTAACAAGCTGGGCAGTCGTTCCTCCGGCTGTTGTTCTATCTATTGTTTTATTTGCTATTTTGGCTCGTCTGACCAGGCGGTCTTTTTCCCCTGCCGTTGATCGCAAATCGATAAAACGGGAGGCGGTTTGATTTGTTGCTATTTTTCAGATGCCTTGCGGCTGATTTTCAAAAAACAAAGCGCACATCTTTTATTTGGCTTCACTTGACCGTTCCGGTTATCTGTGCGAGTGTTTTTCTGCTTTATTTCTATAACAGAGATCATGATCCATATCAATTATACCGCACGTATTTTGAGGCAATTGCGATTGCCCTGCCGCTTCTGATTGGAATAGTGTGCGGAATGACGGCTTCATTAGAGGAGCGGGCAGGCCGTTTTCAAGTGCTGTTGGGCGGCACGGCGCCCAAATTAACGGCTTATTTAAGCAAAGTCACACTGCTTCTGTTCATGAACTTGTGTGCGGTATTCTTGGCTATTGGACTCTATGTATTGGGGCTCAAAGTTCTATTTCATGTGCCGAACCTGACAATCGCCCTTTTTTTAGAGGCTGGGGCATGGCTGGCAGCCGGAAGTGTCACACTTTATTTCATTTATTTTCTGATCAGCTGCATATTTGGAATGGGGGCTTCGATTTTAATAGGCGGGGCAGGTCTTTTGATGACAGCACTGATGAATACGGGATTGGGCGATGTCATTTGGAAATATAATCCCTGGGCATGGGGAATCAGGCTGACAGGGTATAAGGGGATTGACCGATTTGTCCAAATTGATTCGTCTCTGCGTTCTGTTCTAGACGGGGAAATCAAGCAGGGGGCTTTCATCATGGTGTTTGCTATAATAGCTGTATTCGCTCTAAGCATCGTTTGGTTTATCCGCTGGGAAGGAAGAAAAGCTTATGAATAATGAAAAAGGGTGGTCAGCAAGTGGCGAACATTTTGGCAGTAGATGATGAGAAAGATATTCTTGTACTCATACAAAATATTTTGCGCCGCGATCAGCATCAAGTTCATACATTGAGTCAAGTTAACGCCGAATCTCTCGACGTGTTTTCAGGGTATGATTTAATTTTGCTTGATGTGATGATGCCGGGGATGGACGGATTTGAATTATGCGAGAAAATCCGGCCGCTGGTAGATTGTCCGATCCTGTTTCTCACCGCTAAGACGGAGGAAGAGGCCATCGTTAAGGGCCTCCTGACTGGAGGAGACGACTATATTTCAAAACCCTTCGGCGTTCTTGAGCTCAGTGCGAGAGTAAATGCACACTTGAGAAGGGAAAAAAGAGAGAAACACGAAACTAAACGTGTGATTTCCGGTTTTTTATTTCACTTTGACAGCAAAGAAGTATTTATTCATGATCAAAAGCTGAATTTAACAAAAAATGAATTTAAAATATGTGAGCTGTTGGCTCAGCATAAAGGACGAACTTTTACACGAGAAGAAATTTATGATTATGTATACGGGCTGGAAGGCAATGCATTATACTCCACGATAACCGAATTTATCCGCACGATCCGAAAAAAATGCAAAGAACACGAAAGAGATCCGATCAAAACGGTATGGGGCGTAGGGTACAGATGGGAATAATCCGTAAAAAAAAGACGCTGCGCAGAGAACTGATCAAATATATGCTCACTTTGAGTTTCAGCCTGATCGCGATCACGGCTGTATATGTTTTGATCAATATGATCGGAATGAATGCAGGGCTGTTTTATCCTGCCAATTACAATGAAATCGAAGCTGAAAAGCTTAAGCCCAAGCTTCAATCGGCTGAACGGATAACGGAAGACATGATACCTGATACGATGCTGTATGCCATATTGGATAAAAAGTCGAAACAAAAGACAGCGGGAAATATGAAAGAAACGAATCTTTCAATTGTACGGAAAAAAATTGAGAGCAGGCCGTATGTCACCTTAAGTCAAAAAGGCTATATGATCATCGAACGCAAAGACGAGTATTGTGTGTTGGAGTATCCTTTGCGCGCTGAGTTTCGGTCTCCCCTGCTGAGACGGTTTCTCCCGAACTATGAGCTGACAAGCTTATGCATCATCATTCTGCTTCTAATTACGGTTGTTTTTGCGGTAACAACCCGATTTGCAAACAGGTTAAAAGATCATTTTCAAACATTAAACACCATCGCTGAGCAAATTAAAAAACAAAATTTAAATTTCACTCCGGAGTTTTCGAATATTAAGGAATTTGATCATGTGATCAGTTCCCTGATAGACATGAGGAATGCCCTTCAAGCCTCCCTCCGCGCGCAGTGGCACTTAGAGAAAACGAAAAAAGAACAGATCGGCGCATTGGCTCATGACATTAAAATTCCAATGACCATTATTAAAGGTAATGCGGAATTGCTGAGCTTATCACCGCAAAATCAAGAGCAGTCGGAATATATCAGATACATACTTGATGCGGGACAAAAAATCGGCCAGTACATTGACCAATTAATCCATTTGTCAAAAACGGAGGAAGCATTAAATATCGATTATAGAGAAAGTGCTGTGAAACCGTTAGTCGAAAGTGTTCTCAATGACACTGAAGCATACATAGGGAACAAATCGGTTGACATTGTGCTGAAGGAACAGAACCTTGAAGATAAAAAAGCACTGTTGGACAAACAGCTGCTTCATCGAGCGTTGATGAACATCATGACGAACGCTGCAGATCATACACCAGAAGGCGGGAGAATCGATTTTGAAGCTGTGTGTACGGATGATCAATTGATTTTCACAATCACTGACAGCGGAAAAGGATTTTCTCAAGAAGGCCTGCAGAAAGCTGCCGAGCTTTTCTATATGGAAGATAAAAGCCGGACATCGAATGGGCATTACGGTATGGGACTTACCTTTGCGCTTCGTGTTGTCAAGCTTCATCAAGGCGATTTATCGATTAAAAACGGTGAAGCGGGGGGCGGACAGGTGCAAGTAACCATCCCCCTCTGAGACCAGATCATCATCATTCAATGTCCCATTATGTCATAATCCCAAACCTTCCGACATCAGCCGGAAGGTTTTTTCGGTTCTCCCAGTTCCTGTTTCAAATATTGGTAAAGCTTTGCGTCCGCTTGTTTCAGCGGGAAAGACGCGGTTTTGCAAAGGATGCCGAAGGTTACGCTGATCGGGTCATCGCCGATAAACCGGACAATCGTTCCGGGAGGAGGAGGGGAGACGATGCTTTTCGGAATCAGGGCAACGCCGAGTCCAGCGGCAACATAATTTTTCAAAGCGGTCATGCTTCCAATCTCCATCGTGTTCATTTGGCTTCCCGGCAGCTCTTGAAACGCGATTTCGACTTTCTTCCGGTAGGTGCAATTGTTGGCTGTGATCAGTAGACGGTGCTCCCTAAGATCTTTCAGATGGATGTGTTCATTGTTTCCGGCGGGGTGTCCTTCAGGAAGCAGCACTACGAGCTCTTCAGCATATAGCGGTTCAAAATAAAGATCAGTTCCCATTGCCGGAGTCGAACAGACGGCAAGGTCCAGGCTGCCTTGAACCAGCCGTTCCCCCAATGTCGATGAGTTGGCGATATCTACGGAAACCCGGATCTTCGGATAATCCGCTAAAAACCTCTCCAACATCCGCGGCAAATCACAGCTCGCGATTGGTTCGACCGCTCCCAGACGGATATTTCCCGCTTCGCCAAGCAATAAGTCGGCCATATGATGTTGAAGGTGATCCATATTCTTGACAATATGGCTGCTTTCTTCAAAAAAAAGCCTGCCGGCTTCAGTCAGTCGGAATGTTTTCCCCCGCTCGAGCAATCGGATGCCGAGGTCTTCTTCGAGCTTTTTGATTTGCATTGTGACAGTGGACTGCGCATAATTCAGTTCTTCAGCCGCGCGGTTAAAGCTTCCGCAAGCCACGATTTTATGAAACGTCTTTAACGTTTTGAAATCCATCCCATCACCTCAAGTTCAATAAAATTGAATGAATCCTTCAAATGATTCAATTATACAAAATGATATAACCGTTATACACTATTAAACAATACAAAGGAGGAATAAATATATGCCATTTGTCAGGATGGATCTTTTAAAAGGAAGATCAAAAGAAGAGCTTCGCCGGATCAGCAGAACGGTTCACAAGGCGATGACGGAGACGATCGATGTTCCGGAAGATGATTATTTTCAGGTCATCACCCAGCACGATGAGGAAGAATTCTTTTTCGATCCCGGCTATATGAATATCGAACGGACGAAGGATTTGATCTATATTCACATCACAATGAAAGAGAGACCGGTCGAAAAAAAGCTGGCGCTGTATCAACGCATTGCAGAATGTTTACAAAAAAACGCCGGCATCCGCCAAGAGGACGTCATGATCATTGCGGCCGAAAACGTGAAAGAGAACTGGTCGTTTGGGAATGGAACAGCACAGCTTGCATCAGTTGAAAAGGGAGTGATGAAAAATGGAAATGAAAAATAAAACAGCCCTTGTCACAGGAGGCGGCACTGGGATCGGCAGAGCGGTATCGCTCGCTTTGGCAAACCGCGGCGCAGCGGTTATTGTCAACTTTTCGCGTTCCGAAGCGGAGGCTGAAGAGACGGTTGGGATGATTGAAAATCAAGGCGGCCGCGCGCTCGCGATTAAAGCCGATGTTTCTAAGGTCAATGAAGTTCAAGGCATGTTTGATCGGGCGGCCCGTGAGTTCGGCACCGTCGATCTGCTCGTCAACAATGCAAGCATCACCAGGCATATCGAGCTTGATGACTTGGATGGAGCTTCTGAAGAAGTCTGGGATGAACTGTATGCGGTAAATGTCAAAGGGATGTTTTATTGCGCGAGAGCGGCGGCATCTTTAATGAAGCAAAATAAGCAAGGCGCCATCGTAAATGTCGGCAGCATCGCCGGACTGACGGGCTCAGGTTCTTCGCTCCCCTATGCCGTATCAAAAGCGGCGGTCCACGGACTGACGAAATCATTGGCGCATGCGCTCGCTCCGGATATCAGGGTCAGCTGTGTGGCACCTGGCGCTGTATCGACGAGATGGTGGGAGGGGAATGAAGAGAAAATGAAGCGGCTCAGCCAAAAGCTCCCGCTTGAACGGATCGCAAAGCCGGAAGATATCGCCTTGCTCATTTGCGCGCTGCTCGAACAAGAAACGGTTACTGGTCAAATCTTAACGGCGGACTGCGGCCAAACATTATAGCGGTTATAAGTCTATTATCCTATTTCTATATGAAACCATTTACCTTATGATTAGTCATATCGAAATAGAAAAAAGAGGGAAGAACGTATGAGGCGTTTACAATCGTTAGAAGCCATTGAAAAAGTGAAAAGCGGGGATTATCATGTTTTGCGTGATGCCGAATGGCTCAAGTATCTTGTTTTAACTGAAGAACAAAATGTCAATCTGGAGCGGATATCTTCGCTGGAGAACATGCCTCAGAATCCCGTGTTTCTTTATGTGGAACAGACGCTCTCCATCTTGGAGAAAGCGGACATTCCTGAGCGGGAAAAAGAAATCATTGAAGAGGTTCTCATATGGAGTGAAACGGCTAAGTGCGGTCAGCCTCATAAAAGAAAGGAATGGCGTGAGAAAGGCTTTCAGCTTGCGATCCATAATATCGGGTCGGCGCAGATTTATGCTGATCGAAGACAGGCGTATATGCCGGAGCGGCAGGATATTGAGGAACTCATCTATATTTTGATTTTGACGCATGGACTCGTCGGGCAGTATATCCGCGGGGAATCAAGGTATCGCCAATTCACTCCTCTTATCGATTGGATTGAAGCATCGGAACTTCAGCACATCGACATCAGGCGGGTTCTGTACGTTCTGAACAAATGTATCATTGAAGGGGTTTCGCCGGCACTTTGGGAATCGATTGAACAAGACGTGAACCGGATAATCGGCCAAATCTGCACAGGAGAAAGAAACAAAGGTTGGCCGTTTGCGGAAAGGATCAGAAAACTGCGGGGACAGGCGCTCGATTCCGGCGAAGACAGCAGCCGGTACGAGCGGTTTTTGAGGGAACATGCGGCGGAAGATGCGCTGAGACGCTTCTTTCAGCGGATCGATTTATGGTATGTGGAATCCGCCTTGTCATCGTTCAGTTTTGAAGAGTTTGTCAAAATCTTTTTGCTAGTGCTTCGTTCTGTCAATCCTTTATCAGTCAAGCATATCAGCTTTGAGCCGCTGATGAAGGACATGTACCGTGATTACCAGGGTGTGCGTCATACGAATGTTTATAAAAAACGGATTATCGAAGCGTGCTTAAAAGAGATGTCGATCAGCGATTTGCTTTTCGGCGGGGTGCCTGTAAATGAACACGTTTCGCTTGCTGTTCAGCCGTTTGATCAGGCTTCCGAGATTGTCGGCGTCACGTTTTCGTTTTCGCAGGCCGGACTGAAGCTGATTGAATTTTGCCAGGAAGCGGAGAAATCGGCTTTATATGAACGGGCGATCGTGCTGCTTTATGATTTTTTTGAGTTTCGCAAGGATTCGTTTGACCGGCTGCAAAATGAAGCGGCTTATCTGTCTGACATGAACGGTGCGGAAGATTATAAAAAGAAGATTGCCGATTATGCAGTTGGAGAAAGAATGCTCGACATCGGAGCCGGAGGCGGCGTGATGCTTGATTTGCTGACGGACCAGCATCCTGAAGCAGAGGTCATCGGCATCGACCTTTCCGTTAATGTCATTGAGGAGCTCCAAAAAAGAAAAGTGCGCGAACATAAGCCGTGGCATGTGAAACAGGCTGATGCGTTGGATCTTCCTGAGTACTTCGAACAGGAAAGCGTCGACACGATTGTATTTTCATCGATATTGCACGAATTGTTTTCATACATTCCGTATGAAGGAAAACGATTTAATCATCTCGTCATTGCCCAAGCGTTAAAAAGTTCCTTTGATATTCTGAAGCGGGGAGGCAGAATCATCATCAGGGACGGAATCATGACCGAAAACAAAGAGGAAACGCGGCGGATTCGCTTTAAAAACCCGGATGGAATGGATTTCTTGAAACGGTATATCCATGATTTTAAAGGGAGAAAGGTGCAAATTCTTGAGGCTGAAAAGGATGCGGCCGTACTGTTTGTGAATGACGCGATGGAATTCCTCTATACATATACTTGGGGAGAAGAAGCCTATCCGCACGAAGTGCAGGAGCAGTTCGGCTATTTTACGCCGACTGAATTCCGGCGCTGTATTGAGAAAGAGTTGGGAGAACGCGCGAACATTCTTGTGTTCGAACACTATGTACAGGAAGGGTATGAAGAACACCTTAACCCTAAAATCGAGCTGACAGACCGGCTCGGCCGACGCGTGCCGCTGCCGGACAGCACTTGTTTTATTGTAATTGAAAAAAAGCACCACTAGGGTGCTTTTTTTAGTTGTTGCTTTTAAGGAAGCTTGAGAAGTATTGTTCGGTCTTGTAATTATCAGCATCCATTTTCCATTTGTCATTTTTTGATTTTTCAAGCTTAACTTCAACTGTTTTCTCACTTGAAGTCGCCTGTGCTTTTTTGATTTCTTCACTCATGATGTCAATCGCAGGATTGATCAATTCATCTCTGGACATGAAGTTTTTGCCGCTGTCTTTCACATAGTCTTCCAGTCTTTTCTTCACTTTCTTTTGGACATCCGTATTATCGATTGGTGTAACGGTTGCCTCAACAGTTGCTTCATCGCCTGAAATTGATTTTGTAACTGCTTTGACTTGAGATTTTTCTTGATAAGCGTTTTGGATGGCGCTGATCAGTTTATTCAATTTCTTTTTATCGACATCTTCTTCATCATAATATCCTAAAGAGCGAACGATTGATTTTTGAGCGCCCTCAAGGTAATCGGTAACGACTTCACGTTTATTTTCGTCGACCAGTTTATCAAAGTTATCATTATCTTTGCCGAAAATCGTTACATCTGTGTAAGCCAGCAAAGCTTTTGCCGGATCTTCAAGTTTTTTGGCTGTTTTCAGCAAATCGTCGCTGCCGCCGTCGATCTCAAATTTGACAGGATCGGCTTTGTTTTCACCGTACATGTCAGGTGTGTATTCAAGCTGAAACTTTTTGCCCTTTTCAACGATGTAATAGATATTTCCGTCGACTTCCTTGTCAGAATTCAGCGTGGAAGAACGAAGTCTCTTGTTTCTTTCATCATATACGCTGACGTCCGACATTTTTGAGTCGCCTTCGTAAAGGCTGAATTGGCTTTTATCAACCATCAATGGTTCTTTTCCTGTATTTTTAACGGAAACATTGATCTTTAGTATAAGTTCATTTTCGTGCAGGTTTGTTGATGAATCATCCGGAAGCGTATATTCGGAGCTTAGTATTTTAACTTCTGCATTATCTGCTTTTTTCGTATCTTCTTTCTCTCCGCTCGCACTTTTGCTGCCTCCGCAGGCTGTTGACACGACTGCTACAATCATCAAAAGCATCATTAGAAAAAACTTTTTACTTCGCATGGTCTGTCTCCTTTTTTATTATTATTTTTTCAATGTTATGTAAATGAAAAGAATGAGGTGGTTAGGGTAAAAAGGCCCTTCATCGGGACAAATCTTACTCAAGTCCCGGTCATTTCATTTATCTAACAGTGAAAATTTGATTATAATTCTTCCTTTTTCCTTAGTTTCTTTAAAAAAACAGAAACAACATCACTCATTTTAAGGTTTGAAGAATCAATAATAAATAGGTGTTAAATACTAATTTTGGTCAATGTTTTGCAAGATTAGGCATGTTTTCAAACTTTGGGTAGTATGAATAGACTAAAACTAATGACTTACATAACGGTGCATTTAATTGAGATTGATCCATTTTCCACCTTAGCCATGACAAGGCAGAACAGGTGAAAAATATAAGTGTTTTGTTTAGAATCCGCCACTTTGTTGATGAATTTTGAAATTGGACTATGGTGGATAAAAAGTCCCTTTTTCGGGTTTTCTTAACCTGAGCTTAAAATTTAGTAGATCAATCGTCTCAGAAACGCCGGTTTTGATGGTTTAGGCTTCTCTATGGTCAGGGAGACGGAGACATGTATGAGGAATGCAGCCGGGGGCTCCGGCTGCATATTGTGGACCGGATGTTTACTTAATACCGATGATCATGGCGATAACAATTGCGGCGGCGCCGATGAAAATCCAGCCTGCGACCAGCTTCCAGACAAACTTGACCCAGCGTTCGTAAGTGACGCCTGCGATTGACAGCGAAGCCATCAGTACACCGGAGGTCGGGATGATGGAGTTGGTGATTCCGTCTCCGTATTGATACGCGAATACGGCAATCTGGCGTTCGAATCCCAATAAATCGGCCAGCGGCGCCATAAGCGGCATCGTTGTGGCTGCCTGTCCGCTTCCGGATGGAATAAATGTGTTAATCACGATTTGCACGGCGAACATGCCAATGGCGCTGATTTCGTTCGGAAGTGAGCTGATGGCTGAAGCAAGGCTGTTGATGATCGTATCGATAATCTGTCCGTTTTCCAATACGATGACAATGGCACGGGCGAAGCCGACAATCAGCGCTCCGTATACAACCTGTTTCATACCGTCAACAAATGAATGGAAGGTGTTGTTGATGCCGAGTCCTCCCGCAAGGCCGGCGGCAAAGCCGATGATGAGAAAGCCGGCCGACAACTCGCTTAAAAACCACCCCCATTGAAATACACCGAACATATTGATGCCGAAGCCCAATGCTGTAATCAGCATGACGAGGCCGTGTCTTCCGGTGAAGGAAAGATCAGCGTGTCCTGCGGCTGTCTCTTCATTCATCTCTGTTTCGCTTCCATACATCAAACCGGTATTTGGGTGCGCTTTGACTTTTTCAGCGTACCGCATGACATAAAAAATGGAGAAACCGAGCATGGCGGCATAAACGGCCAATCTATAACCGAGGGCGCTAAACACCGGGACTTCCGCAATTGTCTGTGCGATTCCGACTGTGAACGGGTTCAACATGCCGCCGGTGAACCCTGCAGCCGCGCCAAGGGAAATCATCGCCAGCCCGGTCATTGAATCATAGCCAAGCGCTCTTGCAACAGCGATGCCGATCGGAATAAAAATAATCGTCTCTTCAGATAAACCGATCGTTGCGCCTCCGATGGAAAAGACGAACATGGTGACGGGAATCAGGAGGAAACCGCGTTTCTTCAAGCGCTGCACGAGCACATGAACACCTGCACGAATCATCCCGGTCTGATGGATGATGCCGAAAGCTCCGCCTATTAAAAAGATGTAAAAAATAATATCCGCCGATTGAATCATGCCTTCCGGTATGGCTTTAAACATCTCGAAAAAACCGACCGGACCGGCGTCAGTCTGTGTGTAGCTCCCTTGTACGATAACCGTTCGGCCGTCTTCTTCAACCCGCTCAAATTCTCCTGATGGAATGAAGTATGAAGCCAGTGCAGCTAAAATGATAATGAAAAAAATCAAAGCATAAGTATGAGGGAAGTGCAGTTTTATTTTCTGGGGGGTGCCATTGCTCATTCCGTTCGTCTCCTATATAATGTATTAATATTCATATAATTATATATTTAATCATTTTGAGGATATGAGCTTTACTTTGTCAACCCTAGAAAAGAACTTCCGGTAATGGAGAAGGGAGAACCGTTATGAAAAAACAAATTGAGAAAGAGATCGAACATATTCGTGAAGAGCTGCTGCATATCAGCCAGTATATAGGCAATCACCCTGAACTGGGGCATGAAGAATTCAAAGCTTCAAAGATTCTGTCCGAGGAGCTGAAAAAACACGGTTTTCAGGTGGAGTTAGGAACATGCGGCCTTGCGACGGCGTTTACGGCCGAATTTGACAGCGGCCGTCCCGGCCCTGCCATCGGGTTTATGGCTGAATATGATGCATTACCTGACCTTGGCCATGCCTGCGGGCACAATTTGATCGGCACGATGGCGGTCGGCGCCGCAATCGGCGTCAGCAAAGTCATCGCATCATGCGGAGGGAAAGTGTATGTTTACGGAACGCCTGCGGAAGAAACGAAAGGCGGAAAAGTAACCATGGCTGAACAAGGGGTTTTTGATCACTTGGACGCCGCTATGATGGTTCATCCGTATTGCAGGCATGAAAAAAGCGGAACATCGCTGGCGATGGATGCGATTCAATTCGAATTCTTCGGAAAGGCCTCGCATGCGGCGGGAGCGCCTCACGAAGGAATCAATGCGCTCGATGCCGTCATTCAGACATTCAACGGCATTAATGCGCTCAGACAGCATATTCTCCCTGATGCCCGGATTCACGGGATTATCCCAGAGGGAGGGAAAGCGGCAAATGTTGTGCCGGATTATGCGGTTGCCCAGTTTTATGTCAGAGGAACGGAACGTGCTTATGTCAATGAATTGCTTGATAAAGTAAAAAATTGTGCAAAAGCAGCCGCACTTGCGACTGGAGCCCGACTTGAGAGCTCTTTTTACGAGCTGTCTTACGATGATTTGAAAACAAATGAAACGCTCTCAGACGCCTTTACACAAAACATGATCGAGTTGGGCGTCGATCCCGATTCGATTCATGAAAAAGCGGACGGAGGAGGTTCAGTTGATATGGGGAATGTCAGCCAGATCGCACCTTCCATTCATCCTTATGTACAAATTTGCGATGAACCGTACGCGTGCCACACACCCGAGTTTCGGGAGGCAGCCATGAGCAGCCAAGGGTTCGAAGGCTTAATGCTCGGCGCAAAATCTATGGCATTCACGGCCTATGATGTGCTCACCAATGAAGAGCTGTTGAGAAAAATAAAGGAAGAATTCAGCTTTTTAAAACAATAGAAGGTCTGAAGAGGGAAACGAGGTTTCCCTTTTTTTAATGCAAAAAAACGCAGAAGAAAATCTAACATATAAATAGACAGCGTATAAATGCATTTTAAACTGGTATGAAAGAGAGGAGGAAAGAGAAAATACATATATAATTAGCGGACTTCGCAGCAGGGAGAGATCAAAACATGACGAAAAAACGAATGTTATTTATTGTGTTAGGCTTATTGCTTTTGATCAATGCCGGGTGCTCCGGTTCAAACGAATCTCGAAATGAAACAAAGGCCCGGGCGAAGACGGAAACTGCGTCAGCTAAGACTGCTCAAGGAAATGAGGGCCTGCCCAACATAAGAATTTTAGCCACAGGGGGGACCATTGCCGGAGCGAATCAGTCCAAAACGTCGACGACCAATTATAAAGCGGGTGCAGTCGGGATTGATACGCTCATCGAAGCCGTTCCGGAAATGAAGGATATCGCGAATATCAGCGGAGAACAAGTGGCAAACATCGGAAGTCAGAATATGACTAATAAAACGCTCCTGAAATTGAGCAAGCGCACTGCGAAGCTTTTAGCTTCAGATGATGTCGATGGAATTGTCGTCACTCACGGAACGGACACCTTGGAAGAAACGGCTTATTTTTTAAATCTCGTCCTCAAAAGCGATAAACCCGTCGTTGTGGTCGGATCTATGCGGCCTTCCACAGCGATTGGAGCCGACGGGCCTGCCAACTTGTACAATGCTGTAAAGGTCGCTGCGAGCAAGGAAGCTTACGGGAAAGGAACCATGGTGGTGCTGAATGACCGGATTGCTGCGGCAAGATATGTGACGAAAACCCATACGACAGCTCCTGACACTTTCAAGTCGGAAGAAATGGGGTACCTCGGCAATATTGCCGACGGCATCTATTTTCATAATGACATCACAAAAAAGCATACGAAAGATACCGATTTTAATATTTCCAAGATCAATCAGCTTCCTCAAGTCGACATCATATACGGGTATCAAAACGACGGGCGCTATCTGTTTGACGCTGCAATCAAGGCGGGAGCGAAAGGCATTATCTATGCGGGAAGCGGAAACGGTTCAGTCTCCGACGAGGCGAAAAAAGGGGCAGTCGCAGCGGTGAAAAAAGGGGCGGCAGTCGTGCGTTCTACACGCACCGGCAGCGGGGTTGTTACGCCCAATCCTGATCTTGAAAAGGAAAACATATTGGCTTCCAACTCTTTGAACCCGCAGAAAGCCCGGATTTTGCTGATGCTGGCGCTGACCAAAACAGATGATCCGAAAAAGATCCAGTCCTATTTTGATGAATATTGACGAGAATCCGCCGGGGAGCCCGGCGGATTTTTTAAAGATCGAGCGCTAAGCGAACCATATCGATGCAGCGCATGCCGTTTTCGTATATCGGTTTCTCATAATGCCTCAAGAAAAAGTCGCGGTCGATGCCGGTGATTCTAAATCCGCATTTTTGATAGAGCGCAAGCTGGCCGATGCTTGAATTCCCGGTTCCGATTTCAATTGTCTTAAATCCTTGTGATTTTGCCGTTTCAATCGCATGCATAACCAATTGTCTGCCGATTCCTTTTCCCTGCAGATCTTCTTTGACGGCGATATTGACGAGCTCTGCTGTTTCTGGTCTCGTCGGCAGCAGCACATAGACACCTACAATCCGGCGGTCGATTTCTGCTGTATAGCATTGTCCCCGTTTGAGATAATCGATAACCAGTTTTTCGGAAGGGTCTGCCGTCAACAGTAAATCAAGCGGCGGCTCATGTTCTGGGTGTAACCTTCGAATATTCATTTCACTCATCTCCTTTTTGATCTAAACTGAAAACATTGAAATCCTCAAAAGGCTCATGCACAATAGTAAACACAAGCGAACAGTAAAGTGAGGTACTGATATGAATATATCTGACTATATGAAGCATGACGCAGTTGCTTTATCTAAGCTTATCAAACATGGGGAAGTAACGGTGAACGAATTAATCGATGCTGCTTTTTCCCGCCTTGAAGAAGTCAATCCAGAACTGAATGCGGTCGTTCGGACGAGAAAAGAACAAGTCAAACATGAATGCAGACAGCTCGATATCAGACAGCAGCCGTTTGCCGGGGTGCCGATCCTTTTAAAGGACATTTCCCAAGCGTTAAAAGGGGAGCCTCTTACAGCCGGCGCCAAGCTGCTTTCATCTTATCAACCAAAGCGCGATTCGAATTTCGTTGCTAAATTGCGCGGCGCCGGCTTTTTATTTCTCGGCCAAACGAATACGCCCGAATACGGATTGAAAAATATTTCTGAGCCTGAATTATACGGGCCGTCGCGAAATCCCTGGAACACCGATTATTCACCCGGCGGTTCAAGCGGCGGTTCCGCTGCAGCGGTGGCGGCCGGAATCGTTCCCCTTGCAGGAGCTAGTGACGGGGGAGGCTCCATTAGGATCCCCGCTTCATTTACCGGGCTATTCGGTTTGAAGCCGACCCGGGGCAGAACGCCTGTAGGACCGGGCGTCGGGCGGCAATGGCAGGGAGCATCGATCGATTTTGCGCTGTCCCGTACGGTCAGGGACAGCGCTGCGCTCCTTGATATCCTGCAAACCGTTCAGCCTGAAGCCGCTTTTCAAACGCCTTTATTTCCGGGCCATTATGAAGAGGATATGAAAAAAGGGCTGGAGCGCCCGTTGAATATCGCATTTTCTGTAGAATCACCCGTCGGAACGCCTGTCAGTGATGAAGCCAAACAAGCCGTCCACCGTACCGTTAAATGGCTGGAAGCGCAGGGACACCGCGTCGAAGAGCAGGCGAACGGCGTTGATGGACTCCGGTTAATGGAGAACTACTACTTAATGAACAGCGGCGAAATTTCCGCGATGATTCTGGGAATGGAAAAAACGCTTGGAAGAGCGATCACTGTTCAGGATGTTGAAATTGTCACATGGGTGCTTAATGAAGCAGGCAAAAAAGTGTCGGCAGCCGAATTTACGGCAAGCCTTGCTTCCTGGGATCAAGCAGCTGCACAAATGGCGGCGTTTCATGAGACCTATGATCTGTATGTGACCCCTGCAACGGCTTACCCCGCTCCAAAGGTCGGCGAGCTTACTCATACCGAAAAAGAAGCCGAAGCGCTCCTGAAAGTGAGTGAGCTGGAAAAAAATGAGCAGCAGTCGTTGATTTATCAAATGTTTTTGAAAAGCTTGACATATACACCATTCACACAGCTTGCCAACTTAACCGGACAGCCTGCGATGAGCGTCCCGGTCCACCTCACAAATGAAGGTTTACCGCTCGGCGTTCAAGTGACGGCACCGAAAGGAAAGGAACATTGGCTGCTTCGCACCGCACATTTATTAGAGCAATCAGACTTATGGATCGGAATGAAAGGCAATCCGAAGTTCGGCAGTCTGTAACCGCATAAAAGAAGACCGGCTGTTAATCAGGCCGGTCTTCTTTTGGATCATACAGTTTTTCGAGCTCGTCAACCAATGTTCCGACATACGCAACTGCCTGGCGTATCGGTTGATCCGTCGACATGTCAACACCCGCGTGTTTCAACAGGTCCAGCGGTTTCATTGTACCGCCTGTTTTTAAAACGTTCAGCCATCTCTCGACGGCAGGGCGGCCTTCTTCTTTAATTTGCTGCGAGACGATCGTCGATGCTGTCAGCCCGGCTGAATAGGTGTAAGGGTATAACCCCATGTAGTAGTGCGGCTGACGCATCCATGTTAAACCTGCCCCTTCATCAAGCTTCACTCCGTTGCCCCAGAATTCGGACAGCACGGCGGTGGTTTGTTCAGACAGTACGGAAGCGGTAAGTGCGCACCCTTGTTCGGCGAGTTCGTAGACTCTCCGCTGGTATTCCCCTTCAAGCAGATGGGTGACAAAATTGTGGTAATACGTGCCCATCAATTGGTTGATGACCCAGCGCTTCATTTTCGGGTCATTTGTTTTGGAAAACAAATGCTGGGCGAGAAGCATTTCGTTCATTGTAGAAGGCGCTTCGATGAAATATAGAGACGGTCTGACATTCATGATGCGCTGCTTGCGGTTTGCCAAGTAGAAATGACCGGCATGACCGAGTTCATGGGCAAGGGTAAAGGCGTCCCGCATCGTATCCGTCCATGTCATCAAAATGAAGGGATGCACTCCGTACGGACTTGAACAAAACGCACCCGTGGATTTGCCGATGTTGTCAGCGAGATCAACCCACCGCTCAGTCAATGCGGTTTCCATGACTTCCGCGTACTCGGGTCCCATCACTTGTAAAGCGTCCAAGATCATCCGGCCGGCCTGTTCGTAAGTCGTCTTTGGACTGAAGTCGTGATCAAGCGGAGCCTGCAAATCGCAGAAGCGCATGTCGTCGAGGTCTAATACGCGTTTTTTCAAGGCGGCATACTTGCGCATATGAGGTGCAAGTTCGTTTTTAATCACATCAAGCTGGTTGTGGTACATTTCGAGCGTGACGCTTTGCGGCTGAAGAAGCATATCGGTGGCGGATTGATATCCGCGAAGCCTTGACATGCCGACCTGTTTTTTGACTTCTGTTTCATAGACGGCGGCGATGGTATTTTTGTATGTTTGCAGGGTATTTGTAAAGGAGGCAAAGGCGGTTCTGCGAATATGCGTATCAGGAGAGAACATGTATTTTCCTTCATATAACGCGAACGAATTGGCCAACTCATTGCCGTTCCGGTCCTGAACCGGTGAAAATTGCATATCTGCAAGCTTCGCCATCCCGAAAATTTTGTACGGTGCATCATGCACTTCGCCTAAAACGGCTAACGCTTCCTCTGTTTCGGGAGCAAGCTTATACGGCTTGCGCTCCATTATCTCGGACAGCATTTTGCTGAAAGGCTCCAGTCCTTTCTCATTTTTTATGTACGTCTCCACTTGATTTTCGGGGAATTCGAGAATTTCCGATTGGATAAATGAAAGCCCGGCGTTTAGTTTTGCTTGAAGTGCGGCCATCCTTGAAGCGTCGGCTTGGTTGACGGGGTTTGTCAAATCTTCGGACTTTCTGAGGTGAGTATAGGCAGCGGCCCGGACTAGGCGCTCTAGCAGTTTTTCCTGCAGCATTAAACAATCGAGCAACACGTCAGCTCCTTCGTGAAGCCTTCCTTTAAATGAGCCGATGGATACGAGATCTTCCTCAATTTTCACAAGTGCGTCTTCCCAAGCTTCATAAGAAGAAAATAAATCAGTAAGATTCCAAGTCAGTTCCTGCGGCACCTCAGAGCGCTTCGGTCTTTTTTCTGCCACTTTTTCCAATGTACAGCCTCCCCTTGAAAATATTTCGTGTTTCTAATTAATTATATAAAAGACGGCAGCAGAATGAAATAAAAAACGACGGTTTCTAATGAAACCGTCGTAAATCATCCATTATTGAGCATTGCGGTTTCGTCCGCCCATACTTCTCATGACAAGACTGACGATGAAAATCAAAATGATCGCACCGATCAGAGCCGGAATGATATTAAATCCGCCGATCATCGGACCCCAGCGTCCCAAAATCATGGAGCCGAGCCATGAACCGATAAATCCCGCGATAATATTTCCAATGATTCCTCCGGGTACATCACGTCTGATAATGAGGCCGGCCAGCCAGCCTAAAATTCCGCCGATGATCAATGACCAAATAAATCCAAACATTGAACAAAACCTCCTTGTTTTTTAGACATTTTCAGCCTTATACCTATCTTTTGGAATTCGTGAATAAATATACAAATTTTCTCTAAATGAAACCATTCGGGCGAACAAACGTATGGAATACGGACACCTGGAACAGGCATAAGACGCTTAGATCAAGAGAGGAGAGTAAAATGAGACAGCCTATAAAGGAATTAAAAGGCTTTCGGGCATTTGCCCTGGAAAAAATGAAGGAGTGGAACGTTCCCGGAGCCGCTGTTGCAGTCATTAAGGAAGACGAGATCATCATGGCGGAAGGGTTTGGATTCAGGGATAAAGAACGGAAATTAAAAGTGAACCCGGAAACGGTATTTGCGATCGGTTCCGCTTCCAAGGCATTTACAACGGCGGCGATGGCGGTTTTGGCTGATGAAGGGAAAATGGAATGGGACAAGCCGGTAAGGGAATACCTCCCGGAGTTTAAGATGTATGATCCGGTGGCAACCGAACGGATGACTCCCCGTGATCTGGCGTGCCATCGTTCGGGCCTCCCAAGACACGAAATGATGTGGTATAATTCCTCCTTTTCAAGGGAAGAGCTTTTCAGACGGCTCCGCTACCTTGAGCCGAATCTGGATTTTCGATCAAAATGGCAGTATCAGAACCTGATGTACATGACGGCCGGTTATCTTGCAGGAAGAATAGCGGGAACGACATGGGAGGAGTTTGTTCATGAGCGGATTTTCAAACCCTTGCATATGACATCCAGCAGCTTCTCGGTCGAAGATATGCAAAAGCTTTCCGATTTTGCCTTTCCATATCAAGAGAAAAACGGAACAGTTGAAAAAATTCCTTTTCGCAATATCGATGTGATCGGGCCGGCTGGATCGATCAATTCCAATGCCTTGGATATGGCAAATTGGGTGCTGCTTCAGCTTGGCAGCGACAAATTCAGCGGTGTTCTATCAGAGGGAAGCCTTCATGAGCTGCATACGCCTTGCATTTCCTGCGACTCCATTCTTAAAGCGAAGGAACTCCCTGTCTGCAGCTATGGGCTCGGCTGGTTTGTTGAACCGTACCGTGGCCGTCATATGATTCATCATGGCGGAAATATTGACGGTTTTTCATCGCTTGTTGCTTTCATGCCTTATGAAAAAATCGGGATTGCCATTTTGACAAATATGAACGGCAGCTTTCTCCCAAATGTTCTGGCGTACAATATTTTTGACCGCTTGCTTGGATTGGAAGAGATTGATTGGAACGGCCGGCTGAAAGGCGAAGCGGAAAAAATAATGAAAGCGGCTTTAGGGGTGGATCGAACCGCGGATCTTACCAAAATTGAAGGAACGAAGCCTTCTCATGACCTGAAGGACTACACAGGTGTATACGAGCACCCCGGCTACGGTGAAATCAAAATAGAGTGTAAAGACGGTATGTTACAGGCGCTCTTCAATTCGTTTGTGATGCCTTTGAAGCATTATCATTACAATATATTCGAGATGAAAATGCCGCTCACGGAGATGGCGATGCTCTCATCTTTCAGCGCTGATATACACGGACATATCAGCCGCCTTTCCGTACCGTTTGAAATGGCGGAAGGCGCTGGAGAAATCGAATTTGTCAGGAAGCCGGATCAGCGGTTGTACGATCCTGAATTTCTTGCTTCTTTAACGGGCGAATATGCATTGGAAGCCGGAACAGATGTCGTTGTGTCTTTCAGAAACAACCGGACGCTCTGGGTTTCATTGCCCGGTCAGCCTGATTACGAACTTGAGCCTTACCGTGAGTTGACATTTCAAATCAAAAACCTGCCGGGTTTCAGCGTCCGGTTCGAAGCCGGCGATTCCGGACAGGTAACAGGTTTGCGCTTCATCCAGCCGAATGGAGAATTTCCTGCTGTTCGGAAATAGCAGCAGAAGACATATTTCGATTTATTTCCCGAGAAATATACCAAGTGTGAGCCGCCTCGTCACTCCTGGACGGCTTCCAGCAGTAAATCCGCCAGATGAACAGCTCTCACTTGGTTTGTAAGCCCCGCTCGTTCAATGCCGAGCTTCATTTGCAGCAGACATCCGGGATTAGCTGTAACGATCGTAGCGGCCCGGGTCGCTGTTGCTGCTTCCATTTTTGTATCGAGAATTTTCATCGACATTTCGGATTCGACAATGTTATAAATACCGGCTGATCCACAGCAGCTTTCGGCATTTTTCATTTCCTTGAATTCAATGCCGTTGATGCTGCGAATAAGGTATCTCGGCTCAGCGGAGGTGTTCATGACATTTCGCAAATGGCACGAATCTTGGTAGGTGATGATTTGCTGCGGCAGTTCAAGGGATCGCTGATCAAAGTTCAGCTCCAACAGGACGGAAGAAAAGTCTTTCAGTTTCCCTGTAAAAACCGCTGCCCGTTTCCGCCATTCAGAGTCATCTTTCAGGAGATGATCATATTCCTTTAAAAATGCTCCGCATCCCCCTGCATTTGTCACGATAAAGTCCGCGTTTGAATCCTCGAATGCCTGAATATTTCGTTTTGCGAGCAGGACGGCCTCAGACTTTTCGCCGCTGTGTCCGTGGAGGGCACCGCAGCAGGTCTGCTGTTCGGGAATGATGATCTCGCAGCCGGCCAGCCGCAGCAGCTCGATGGTTGCCATATTCGTATCTAAAAACAACGTATCCATGAGGCAGCCCGAGAAAAAGGCGGCCCGTTTTTTTCTCTCTCCGATCGCAGGGAGCAGGTGCGGCCGTTTTTTCAGCTGTTTCATATCGGGAACTTTCGGCAAAACAGCCTCCATTTTCGCGAGATGGTCCGGCAAAAGACGAAGTAAGCCCGATTTGCGAATCACATTTTGCATGCCGGAACGCTGATACACGCCGAGTATTCCAGTCAGCGCCCTGATTCTGTTTTGGTGGGGGAAAAGCCCTTTGAATACCGCGCGGCGAAGCACTTTAACCGGAAGGGTGTGTTTTTTGTTCTGCTGAATAATATCCCTCGCTTCTTCAAGCAAGCGCCCGTAGTTTACGCCTGAAGGACATACAGGTTCACACGCCCGGCAGCCGAGGCAAAGCTCCAGTGACCGTTCGACATCCTCATCAGGCTCAATCGCCCCATCGACGACCGCTTTCATGAGCGCGATGCGTCCGCGCGGTGAATGGCTTTCCTGAAAACCGGATTCGATATAGGTGGGGCATGACGGCAGACAAAAGCCGCAGCGCATGCAATTCAGCAGCTCTTCCTCGTCCATTCTTTTTTTAAACTGCTGTTCAATGACCTTTCTTTCGTTAGCTGTCGTCATTTTGTCACCACCACCCGCTTGCGGGAGTCTTTCGCAAATATCTTCCCGGGATTCATGATGCTGTTAGGATCCAGCGCCTGTTTTACCGCCTTCATGGCGGCGATTCCCGCTTTGCCCAGCTTCAGTTCCAGATAAGGAGCTTTCATTTCGCCGACCCCATGTTCTCCGGTGATTGTTCCTCCCAGCTCAACCGCTTTTTTAAAGATGTCTTCAAAAGCCTGTTCGACCCGTTTCATTTCTTCACTGTTTCTGACATCTGTCGTACAGGTCGGATGAAGGTTGCCGTCGCCTGCGTGCCCGAATGTACAAATCGATATTTTGTGCTTTTCGGCGATCGTATTAATTGCTTTTACCATTTCGGCAATTTCAGAGCGCGGTACCGTGGCATCCTCCAGAATGGTCGTCGGCTTTAAACGGGCTAAAGCGGAAAGTGCGGTGCGGCGGGCCTCCCGAAGATTTTCCGCTTCAGCTTCTGTTTGCGCGGTTTGAACGGACACAGCATTTCCTTTTGTGCAAATCTCTTCAATCAGGGCAATGTCACGGCGGACTGCTTCCTCGGTGCCGTCCTGTTCGATCAGGAGAACCGCTTTGGCATGGACGGGAAGGCCGATTTTCGCGAAGTCTTCGATCACCTGAATCGTGGGCTGATCGAGAAATTCGAGCGTCGTCGGAATGATTTTGTGTGCGATGATATTTGAAACCGTTTGGGCTGCAGAGTCGATATCTTGATAGAGGGCGAGGACGGTTTTTTTTGTTTCGGGTGCCGGGATGAGTTTCAATGTTGCTTCAGTAATGATGCCGAGCGTTCCTTCAGAACCGACGAAAAGACGCGTCAAATCATAGCCGGCAACGTCTTTGGCGAGTTTGCCGCCAGTGCGGATGATATCCCCGTTTGCGAGAACGACTTCAAGCGCCATGACATAATCGCGTGTCACTCCGTATTTCAGCCCGCGGAGGCCGCCCGAGTTTTCATTGATGTTGCCGCCGATTGTCGAGATCTTCATCGAGCTCGGATCGGGCGGATAAAATAATCCCTTTTCTTCAGCGGCGTGAATTAAATCAAGTGTGATCACGCCGGGCTGAACGGTTATCGTTAAGTTTTCTTCATCGATTTCTAAAATTCGATTCATATGCTTAAACAGGAGGACAATTCCTCCTTCAGTCGGGCATGTGCCGGCGCAAAGATTTGTACCTGAACCTCTCGGCACAATCGGAATGCGGTGCGTGTTGCAGATTTTCACGATTTGCGATACTTCTTCTGTGCTGCGCGGGGCTATGACCGCGTCAGGCATCGATTGAAACTGGGGTGTCGCATCATAAGAATAGACGAGCCGTCCGGCGTTCGAATCGTCATAATTGACAGAGCCGACAATTTCAATCAACTGGGATTTCACTTGTGAGGAAATCATGTATGATCACATCCTTTACCAATTATTATACAAAAACAAACGCTTTCAAAAAATCATTCTTTTAAACTTCAAAAAAAAGAACCCGTTTTCAAAGAAAACGCGGTTCTTTGCAGGAGGCATCAGGTTGCAAGGCTGATTGCCTGATTCAGCACTTTTGCTCCGTCCATCATTCCATAAGCCATTTGATCAATGACGGCCACGGGCGTATGATAAGGCTCGGCGCGCTCTGTCATTTGCCCTTTTAAATACCGGACCTGCGGACCAATCAGTATCACATCAATTTCATCCAGATGACTTGGCAAATCTGCCTCCGCATATGCATTAATTTCGGCCTTCAATGAACGGTTTTTCGCTTCTTCCCTCATTTTTTTGACCAGTATACTCGTAGACATTCCGGCTGAACATACAAGTGCGATCTTCATTTTTCCCTTCCTTTCTGAAGCTCTTGATATAAATGAATCAATTCTTTCGCCAAATCTTTTACAGTCATGGCTGTCATTAAATGGTCCTGCGCATGGATTAATAATAGATTGGGTGAAAGGCCTTCGCCTTGTGCTTCTTTTTGCAGAAGGCGGGTTTGCGCCTGATGAGCTTGGCTCAGCTCCGATTCTGCTTCTTGTATTTTTTGATATCCGGTTTCCCATTCGTGTTGTTTCACAAGCTGCAATGCTTCCATTGCAGAAGAACGCGCATTTCCGGCGTGAAGAATGATTTCAAATGAGACCTGTTCCAATTGTAGTGTATCTGCCATAACATTCACTCCTTACTTATTCGTTTTCTGTCTGGTGCAAGGCGGAACGTTCTGCTGCTTTTATAAACGGGAGGTAGAGCAGGGTGGCCAGCACCAGGTTGAAGATTTGCAATAAGACTCCCCGGACTGATCCTCCGGTGACGAGATACCCGCTGACAATCGGCGGCGTTGTCCACGGAAGGATCGCGACAGTTTTCGGGACGAGACCGGAAGCCAAAGCGACATATGACGTAATCGTTAAAATTAATGGAATCAAGATAAACGGAATGAACATGATCGGGTTTAATACAATAGGAAGTCCGAACAGAACGGGCTCATTGATGTTAAAAAGGCCGGGTGCGAGAGACACCTTCCCGATCGTTTTGTAGTGCTTCGATTTCACGGCAATTAAAATGCCGGCAAGCAGAGCCAATGTCGTTCCCGATCCCCCCATAAATACGTAAGAATCGAAGAAAGGCTTTGTCACAATATAAGGCACTTCAAAAGCGCTCATTCCTTGCGAGAATAAGTGTTGATTTTCCTGAATGAGCGGGAGGTAGACGGATTCCATGATCGGCCCGAGGATATTTGTTCCATGCAATCCAAAGAACCAGAGCAAATGATTCAAGAAAGTGAAAATCAAGGCTGACCCAACCGTGTTGGAAAGACCTTGAAGCGGCTCTTGAATCGTGCTGAAAACAAGCTCATGGATGCTTTGTCCCGAATAATGAACAATCAGAGCATTACATAGCCCGGCAGTGGATAAGATGACGGCAGCCGGCAATAGAGCATTCAAGGATTTTGTGACGCCGTCAGGCACTCCTTCAGGCATTTTGATTTTCCATTTCTCATTTTGTGAAAACAGCCGGAAGACTTCCGTCGACAGCAAAGCCACGATTAAGCCGACGAACAGGCCTTGTGCTCCCAGCCAAGTCATTGAAAAGCCAAAGTCTTCAGTGGTCGGCGTAAGCACGGCGAATGCGCCAATCCCGATTAATGCGGCAGACAGGCCATCTGTGTGATAGGACTCGGCCAGCTTAAAGCTGACAGCCGCAACGGCTAAAAGGCTCAACAGAGCAAAAGAGCCATTCCATATCGCCCCGCCGACAGCAGTCCATCCCTCTCCGAACAGGCCGGTCATAAAGTTTTGAAACGCCGGTATTGGAAAATTATTAACCAGGATGGCGAGGGAACCGATGATAATAAGAGGCATAATGGCGATGAATCCGTCGCGTATTGCAATCAGGTGTCTTTGGGAACCGATCTTTCCGGCGATCGGCATGATGTTTGCTTCGATGAATGCCATCATTTTATTTTGTTTCATGTTCACAGACCTCCTCAAAAAATTGCGGGAGGTAACGTTTATGCGCCTCGAGCATTTCATCCAGTACCTTTTGAGCTTTGTGATCAGAGGAGACCAACGGATTGGTGATCATGGCTGAATATGCCGTATTGTAGTCGCCGGTGACCGCAGCTTCAATCACTAATTGTTCAAATTTTTTCATCAGGCAGATCGGCCCGCAAATGGCAGCAGGCAGTTTTCCGACGGTCAGAGGACTCGGTCCGCTTTTTGTAATGACACTGTTGACTTCGATCACCGCATCATCGGGAAGGTCTGGTATGCTTCCTTTATTCAGTGTGTTCACGGTCTGAATATCCATTGAATGATGATAAAGCGAGTTCATTAATGAGCAGGCTGATTCACTATAGTAAGCCCCGCCGCGGCCTTCCAGTTCTTTAGGCTTCTCATGGATCTCGGCGTCTTTGTATTTCTCAAACAGCTGCCGCTCCACTTCCATGACGGTTTCCGCTCGCGTTCCGTTGTTATTGTACGCTTCGATATCTTTTGCGAGCGCATCTTCATGTTGATAATAGTACTGATGGTACGGGCTCGGAAGCATACGTAAAGACCGCAGAAATTGGCGATTCCACGGCAACGCCGCAATATTGGAGGGCGAGTAGCCGAGGTAATCATTCAACAGATGCTCAATCGTCTCTTCCGTCCGGTCGATGCCGTCGATCCATACCCTTTTTCCGAAAACAAAATGGTTGAGGCCTGCGAATTCAATCATGACGCGGTTCACATCCACGCCGAATATTTCTGCAATGCTATTTTTCATGTTGTAAGGAATATTGCATACCCCGACGACCTTTTGATGAGGTCCGTGCTTCAGCAAAGCTTCCGTCACGATGCCGGCCGGATTGGTAAAGTTGATCAGCCATGCTTCGGGACAAATCTTTTGGATATCGCGAGCGATATCCAGCATGACAGGAATTGTGCGGAAAGCTTTAAACATACCGCCGGCTCCGTTTGTTTCCTGCCCGATTAGGCCGTGGCTGAGCGGAATTTTTTCGTCTAAAGCTCTCGCCTTCAGTCCGCCGACTCTGATTTGAACCGTGACGAAATCGGCACCTTGCAACGCTTCTGCCCGATCTATTGTATGGCTCAGTTCGATGGGAACCCCCGCATGCCTGATCATTCGCTTCGCGAGTTCTGAGACGATGCGAAGTTTTTCTTTGCCCTCCTCGATATCAACAAGTGCAATCTCATTCACCGGAAATTGATGCTGCCGTTTGATGATGCCTTCAATAATTTCCGGTGTGTAGCTGGACCCTCCACCTATAACAACTACTTTCAGCGCCATAATCCCCCTCCTTCATTCTCTTTATATGAAAGCGCTTCACACAATTGAAACTTAACATGTCATAACAAATTTGTCCATACATATTTGTTATGACAAATTGTTTTTTTTAGGAACCTTTTGTGTTATTCTATAATTACGAACACACCCCAAAGGAGAACATGTATGGCGAAACAACCACAGCTCCACAGTCAAATTAAACAAGATATTGTAGATAAGATTGAAAGCGGTTATTATCCGCCTGGCAGCCTGCTGCCGACGGAGTCCGAGTTTTGCAAACTGTATGATGTCAGCCGGACGACGCTGCGGACCGCGCTGAATCATTTGCTTATGGAAGGGGCCATTTACCGAAAGCAGGGAAAAGGGACATTTGTCGCCAAAGGAAAAGTAAAGCAGATCTTGAGCTCCAGCAGCCTCCGTTATGCAGAGCAATTGAAGGCTCAAGGCTTTAAACCGAAAATCAAAGTTGTTGATTTGCAAAAAATAAAGCCGTCTGAAAAAATCCAAACCCTCCTCGGAATCGACGCTGAACAAATGGTCTATCAAATCAAAAGAATCCGCTATGCGGACGATGAAGAAATCCAGTTTGAAACAGCCTATATCAGAACGGATCTCGTCCCCGAAGTAACGGAAGAAATGGCGAATATTTCACTTTACCAGTGCATCAGCAGGCAAGGAAACAACATAAAAAGAACAGAAGAACAAATCAAAATTGTGATTTCTGATGAGGAGATTGCACAACATTTAAATATTACACAAGGCACACCTTGCTTCCAGATATCGACGCAAACATTTTTGGCGTCGGAAGAAGTCGTCGAGTATTCTATGGCCTATTTTCGCGGTGACCGTGTTGAGTTCTTCATTGAACGTGATTATGAACAAAGGGGGAATGAAAGGTGAAATCTCTAATCATAAATGCGGATGATTTTGGATTTTCAAGGGGAGTCAACCTTGGAATCATTGAAGCTTTCCAGCACGGGGTGCTCACATCGACTACGCTCATGGTCAATATGCAAGAAGCGGAGCATGCCGTCGAACTCGCACGGCAAAATCGTGAACTCGGAGTCGGCGTCCACTTGGCATTGACGGCCGGGCGCCCGATTCTCGGCGGACTGCATACGATAACGGATGAAGAAGGGAATTTTCGCAAGCTTTTGTACTACCAGGGTTTCTTCGACATTGACCTTGATGAAGTATACCGAGAGTGGAAAGCGCAAATAGAGAAAGCTTTGTCTTTCGGTTTAAATCCGACACATATCGACAGCCATCATCATATTCATACATACGGAAATCTCCCTGAGGTGTTTGTAAAGCTTGCGAAAGAGTATGACCTGCCATGCAGAAAGGTCAATCATGATCATCCTTCACTGTGGAAGGGTGTAAGGTCGAACGATGCTTTTGAGCTGAAAGTCGATCGATTGAAGGATCTTTCGAGCATCCTTCGTGATTATCAAGACGCAGCAGTGATTGAAGTGATGTGCCATCCGGCTTACGTCGATAAATGTCTGCTTGAAAAATCGTCTTTCCATTATCCTCGGGTATATGAACTTTCACTGCTGACGGAACCTTCTCTTAAATCGGCTTTGCAACAATGTCCGGATATTCGTCTTACGTCTTACGCTAGTCTATGAAGAGGCTAGAGGCGCCGCTTCTATTCCTTAAATGGAGTAGAAAGCGGCGGTTGTGTAGTCAATGTCTTCAAGTTGACAGTTCAGAAAATTCTGATTAATATAGATTTGTCATAACAAATTCAGCAACCCTTCGCCATTAAAAAGTCTTCTTTTATACGCAAATGTATAGACATCTATACGTGTTTCACCCTCAGCACAACCAGCTTTTCCAAACGAACACACCCGAAATTTTAATGAAATCATGATGTCAATCTCATTTATGTAAGCGTTTTCCCTTGTTGGCTTCTGTGCAGCTGCAGCTATTAGATGACAAGGAAAAATATAAAACAAACAAAAAAGGCGGTGAGGAGGAATAGGAGATTTCTAGTTTCATGGTTTGTCAAAAAAATTGGATGAAAAGGAGATGAACATCGTGTTGGTCAACAAAAGCAAAAAGTTTTTCGTTTTTTCTTTCATTTTTGTCATGTTGCTGAGCTTGTCATTTGTAAATGGGGAAGTTGCAAAGGCCGATTCCGGAAAAAACTATAAAATCATCGGCTACTATCCATCATGGGGTGCTTACGGAAGGAATTTTCAAGTTTGGGATATGGACGTTTCAAAAGTCAGCCACATTAATTATGCTTTTGCTGATATTTGCTGGGAAGGAAGGCACGGGAACCCCGATCCGACAGGCCCCAATCCCCAAACATGGTCATGTCAGGATGAAAAAGGAGTGATCGACGCGCCAAATGGAACAATCGTAATGGGCGATCCCTGGATTGACGCACAAAAGTCAAATCCCGGGGATGTCTGGGATGAACCGATCCGCGGCAACTTTAAACAATTGCTGAAGCTGAAAAAGAGCCACCCTCATTTGAAAACGTTCATATCGGTCGGCGGATGGACTTGGTCTAACCGCTTTTCAGATGTCGCGGCAGATCCTGTGGCAAGGGGGAATTTCGCCGCTTCGGCCGTTGAATTTTTAAGGAAATACGGGTTTGACGGGGTCGATCTTGACTGGGAATACCCGGTCAGCGGAGGATTGCCGGGGAATAGTACACGGCCGGAAGATAAAAGAAATTACACGCTGCTCCTGCAAGAGGTGCGTAAAAAACTTGATGCTGCAGAAGCAAAGGACGGCAAGGAATACTTGCTGACGATCGCATCCGGCGCAAGTCCGGAGTATGTGAGCAACACTGAGCTTGATAAAATTGCTCAAACCGTGGATTGGATTAACATCATGACCTATGACTTTAATGGCGGATGGCAAAGCATAAGCGCCCATAATGCGCCGCTGTTCTATGATCCAAAAGCAAAAGAAGCAGGCGTTCCAAATGCTGAGACCTACAACATTGAAAACACTGTGAAGCGCTATAAGGAAGCCGGTGTTAAGGGGGACAAATTAGTGCTTGGAACACCGTTCTACGGAAGGGGCTGGAGCGGTTGTGAGTCCGGCGGCCACGGAGAATATCAGAAGTGCGGACCGGCGAAAGAAGGGACATGGGAAAATGGAGTATTCGACTTTTCAGATCTTGAAAAGAATTATGTAAATCAAAACGGCTATAAAAGGTATTGGAACGATCAAGCGAAAGTGCCGTTTTTGTATAACGCGGAAAATGGCAATTTCATCACTTATGATGATGAACAATCATTCGGCCACAAAACGGATTTTATTAAAGCAAACGGATTAAGCGGAGCGATGTTCTGGGATTTCAGCGGCGATTCCAATCGGACGCTTCTCAATAAATTGGCAGCCGATTTAGATTTTGCACCGGACGGAGGCAATCCGGAGCCGCCTTCATCGGCACCTGTGAATGTGCGTGTAACCGGAAAAACTGCTACAAGTGTCAGCCTGGCGTGGGATGCGCCGAGCAGCGGAGCAAACATTACGGAATATGTCGTGTCATTTGAAAGCCGGTCGATATCTGTAAAAGAAACATCAGCGGAAATCGGCAACTTGAAGCCGGGTACGGCCTACTCATTTACAGTTTCAGCAAAGGATGCCGATGGAGAGCTCCATACCGGACCAACAGTAAAGGTCACGACGAATTCTGACCAGGCATGTTCATATGACGAATGGAAAGAGACGAACGCATACACGGGCGGAGAGCGGGTTGCATTTAACGGAAAAGTGTATGAAGCGAAATGGTGGACGAAAGGCGACCGGCCGGATCAATCCGGTGAATGGGGCGTATGGCGGCTGGTCGGAGGCTGCGAATAACAGAAAGTCAAATGGATAGAAAACGATAAAGAGAGATTTGGGAAAAAGCTTCTCACGTCTCTCTTTATGGACAAAGGAGTCTGAATAAACATGAAGATAGCCGCTTCATCTATTTTATCCTGTGTGCTGCTCCTTGCGCTTTTTATCCCGAACCGGCACATTTCTGCAGAGACTTCAAATGAACAACCGGACTGCCGTCCGGAAGGGCTTTGGGACTCAGGCGTTGAACATGTGCCGTACTGCGATGTATACGACCGGGACGGCCGTGAAAAGCTTGCCAATCAGTTAGACCGGAGAATCATCGGGTACTTTACAAGCTGGCGTACTGGAAAAGGCAATCAAGATCGTTATTTAGTAAATGGTATCCCCTGGAAGTACTTGAGCCACATTAATTATGCGTTTGCCCACATCGGGGAAGATCATCGGATTTCAGTCGGAGATGAGACAGATGAGAACAACCCGTCCATCGGGATGACCTGGCCGGAGCATTCCGATGTAAAAATGGATCAAACCTTGCCGTATAAGGGGCATTTTAACCTTATCCATCAATATAAAGAGAAATACCCGAATGTAAAAGTTTTGGCGGCTGTCGGCGGTTGGGCCGAAACCGGCGGTTATGTTGACAGGGACGGGAAGCGGATTCCAAGCGGCGGCTTTTATTCGATGACAACGAATGGAGACGGATCTGTAAACCACAAGGGTATTCACACCTTTGCGGAGTCGGTCGTTGCGTTTCTCAGAAAATACGAGATCGATGGAATCGATATTGACTATGAGTACCCTACATCAATGCAGGATGCAGGGAATCCTGCAGATTGGAACATCGCCAATCCGCGGCGCAACGGGTTAAATAAAAGCTTTGAGGCATTGATGAAAATATTAAGAGAAAAGCTTGATCAAGCGTCCGCTGAAGATGGAAAGTACTACATGCTGACCATTGCAGCGCCATCATCGGCATATTTACTGAGAGGGATGGAAACGTTTAAGCCGCTTCGATATGTCGATTATGTCAATATCATGTCCTATGATCTTCATGGAGCCTGGAATGAGTTTGTCGGACCGAACGCTTCTTTATTCGATAACGGCGAAGATGCCGAACTCAAGCATTCCAACATATATACTACGCCGGAATATGAAGGGATCGGATATTTAAATACGGACTGGGCTTACCATTATTTTAGAGGAGCTATGGAATCGGGGCGAATCAATATCGGTGTTCCTTATTATACGAGAGGCTGGAAGAATGTGAACGGCGGAGTAAACGGGCTGTGGGGAACATCCAAAAGCGCAGATTGTCCTCAGGGACTCAGGCAGTGCGGTGACGGAGCAACCGGAATCGATAATATTTGGCACGATAAAGATGAGCAGGGGAATGAAATTGGAGCAGGGGCAAACCCGATGTGGCACGCCAAAAACCTTGAAAAGGGCATTGCCGGTTCTTATCTGGAAAGGTATGGATTGAGCAAGGCTGATTTGACAGGCGCTTATCAAAGGCATTATGACGCGGGGCTGGCAGCGCCTTGGCTTTGGAATCCAGAAAAGAAAGTGTTTCTATCGACAGAGGATGAGGAATCGATCAAAACGAAGGCGGATTATGTCGTTGATAAAGGAATCGGGGGTGTCATGTTTTGGGATTTGAGCGGTGATTATGACTGGTATCCCGAACGAAACGGCAATAAAGGAGAATACGATATTGGCAATACTTTAACGAGCACGCTGTATCACAAATTCTCGGATACAACACCATACGATAACCGGCTCAGCACATCGCCTTTTCCTGATGAATCATTGGATGTAGACATAGAGCTGACGAACTTTCCATTAGGAGATCAAAATTACCCGATCCACCCGGTAATGAAGCTGATCAATAACAGCGATGTCACGATTACGGGAGGTTCTGTTATCGAATTTGATGTGCCGACATCCACTTCCCCTCGGTTTGGAAGCTGGAGCGGCGATCAAGTTGAAGTGATTGCTAAAGGGCATACGGGACCGAACATTGGCGGACTGACGGGAGATTTCCACCGCATCGGAGTGACTCTATCAAGCTGGAAAACGATTAAACCTGGTGAGGCGGCGGAGTTTCAGCTTGTTTATTATTTGCCGATCAGCGGCCCTTCAAATTTCACGATATCAATAGATGGAAAAAAGTACAGGCTTAAAGTGAAGTAAGTGTGCAGCCGTTAGATATAACAGCCCGTTCCAAAAGGAGGCGGGCTGTCTTCGTGTGTTATTGGGCGCTGTTTTTCCAGTTGCTCAAATTGTCAAACACTTCTTTTGTAATCCGGGTGCCTCTGTTGTACGAAGAGCCGCCGTATACTCCATTTGTGTGGACGGCAAGCGAGCATGGACCGCTGCAGTTCGTTCTTGAACTGCTTTGTTCGAATACCGGTGAACCGCTCTGGCCTCCGTACGTGTCCATTGCATACTGCAATTTATACGTTTCGGAGATGGCAATCGGTCCTGAATGCTGCCATTGTGTGCCTGTTGTTTTATCGCCTGGATAACCGCTGATAGTAACAGTTGTCCCGACAAGTGATGAAGTGGTGTACGAGTATCCGAAGTATCCGACAGTATTGCCGATTGGTTCGCTTAGTTCGATTGCACCGTAATCGTAATTGGTGTTACCGCTTCTCCATCCTGACGGAATAAAGTAGCGCGTCGATTTAACAGAGCCGTAAGGGTAGCTTGTCCCGTTCCGTCCCGGCGAAACAGTAGCTGTCCCGGCAAATGAACCGCTTGATGTGTCATAGATGCAATGTCCGGCTGTTGCGACGGTTTTCGGACCGATCATCCATCCGGTGCACGAACCGATGCTGCTTGAAATATGAACGATCGCTCTGTACGGATATGCGCTTGTGTTGGTCACCCTTGTCCGATCATCAGAACCAATCACCGATTTAATGCTGTAAGGAGCTTTGGCGGAGGACTCTTTTGCCGTTTTTTCCTTTGTTTCATTCACTTTGCCGGTGCCTGTAAATGCCTTTGAATACGAGCCGTATTGATCGCTTTTCATGTTTGGATCATAGGTAACCGATGTTTCCGCTTTGTATGAAGGATCGCTTGAAACAGGAGAATGAGGCGATGGTGCGGCTTGGGCCGGGTGGATACCTAAAGAATAAATAGAAATACCAATGAGACCTGTGATCAAACCTCGTTTAACACTCTTTTTACTAACCAAATCGTATCACTTCCTTATTTTGTTGTAAGTTCAAGTTAGATATTAACAAAATAATTCTGAATTTTCCATATGTTTAAAAAAGATCATGCTAGAGGCATGTATTCACATTTTGTTTGATCATATTGATACCGGGTAATGTACATGAAGAAAAGAAATTGAGGGGGGTTTAAGTTGTACAGTGATTTAAAAGGAAAAACAGCAATTGTGACCGGTTCTTCAAAAGGTATAGGCAAGGCGGTTGCAGAACGGTTTGGAAAAGAAAAGATGAATGTGGTTGTCAATTATCACAGCGATCCCGGAGGCGCACGGGAAGCCGTCGACAATATTCAAGCAGCGGGCGGAAACGCCCTTGCGGTAGAAGCTGACGTGTCTTCTGAAGAGGATATAAAAAAGCTGATTAAATCAGCAGTTGAACATTTCGGCTCACTTGATGTCATGGTCAATAATTCAGGATTTAACGGCGCAGAAGCCCTCCCGCACGAACTTGAACTTGGTGAATGGCAGAAAGTGATCGACGTTAATTTAACCGGTACGTTTCTCGGCGCACGGGAAGCCTTAAGATATATGGCGGACCGCCACATGAAAGGGAGCATACTCAATATATCAAGCGTTCATCAGCAAATTCCGAGACCGAAAAATGTTCATTACTCCGCTTCAAAAGGCGGAATGAAGCTTTTGACAGAAACGCTTGCCCTTGATTATGCGGACAAAGGAATCCGCGTCAATTCGATCGCGCCGGGAACGATCGCAACCGAAAGCAATGAAGACTTGGAGGGAAGCCACAAGTCGGCACAGCTGAAAAAGATACCGATGAACGAATTTGGCGAGCCTGAACAAGTGGCTTCCGCAGCGGCATGGCTTGTGTCGAAAGAAGCCGCCTATGTAACGGGCGCGACTTTGTTCGTTGACGGCGGTATGACGCTTTACCCGTCACAGCTGGAATAGCAAGTGCATTTTTCAGCTCCCGTTCTGCCTTTTTCGAATGGCGGAATGGGGGTTTTTTATTGCGTCACCTTTTATATCCTGTTTTTGTATATAATAGTTAAAAAGATGAGTTTAATAGCTTTAATGCTATTACAACTTAACTAACAAGGAGATTATAATGCAAAACAATGTCGTTCACATTGCCTTCGGCGAATCTGCCGGCGGCAGTATTAACATGATGCTCAAACAGTCGGGAGGAACCCAGGAAAAGAGTCTGATCGTCCTTCCTGAATTATTTTCCATCGGGCCGCTTCAAAACCTGGAAATTAAAGAAGGCAGGGTCAATCGTTATGAATGGTTGAAAACATATCTCAATGACCGATTTCACGAGCTTGGAGAGATATACAGCCGTTTTGAAGATGCGGTTTCTGCATTAAGCCGTATTCAGGAGCAAGCCTCCGTCTTTATGTGGACGGGCGATCATGCACACGAACAAACGGGCCTGAGATTTGTACATCATATCCTTAGGCAAATGAACCTGGCTGTTTTCCATCTGAATACGTCGAAGTACTTTCCCTATACCCGAAGTTCTGGTGAATTGAATGATGAAAAACTGAGATTCATTTATGAACAAGGGGATCAGTCGGCTTTGACAGCCGCTGAAAGACGGGGCCTTGCGGAGGAATGGACAGCGCTGTCTCAGCAGACAAGCGTGTTGCGAGTATGGGAAGACGGCAGAATTAAAAGCGTGAAAGAAGACTTTTATGATTCGTTCATCATCGGCAAGCTCGCACAGCTTCAAAAAAACCGTTCAACCAATACCTTTATCAACTGTCCCCGCCTGATCGGCGAAGTCATTGGCCATCTGAAGGAGAACATCGGAGATGAATTCATCGAGTACCGCATTTTAGAGCTGATCCGCAAAGGCATTTTTGAGATGGAAGGCGTACCAAAAGGAATGAGATATTTTAGCATAAAGTTAAAATCGCCATGTAAGTTCACCATTTAAATCCAATTATCTCAATTTTCATGAAACGATTAATGGTATATTTCGTATACATAAGGAGACGAAAATGAAAGAGAGGTAGACAGGATTTGGTTCGTGAACAGTTAAAACAAAAAGCGCAGTCCATCAGTAAGGTTCCCTCACATTATCAGCTCATGATCGAAGATTACGGAGAAAAGGACGAAAAAGAGAGGCCGGTTTTTTTCGTCTGGCAGGATATTGAAGAGCCGGATCAGGACATATCGGTAGAGTTAGATCATCACGGCCGCTTAATCAGTTTGACAAAAGAGTATGAACCGGCGGTCGAGGAATCTCTTCCGGAGGAAAGGCTGCTGAAAATCGCCCTTCAGTTTACAGAACAGCATTACCCGAGTGCGTCTCATGAATTTGTTTACCATGAAAAGAAGGAAACAGAACAATTCGTCCGTTTTACGTATGTTCAGACTGTCCTTGATCTTCCGCTGCCGCAAACAGGCTTTTACGTCAAGGTCGCCAAGAACGGAGAGGTGATGGAGTTTCGCTATAACGGTGGAACAAGCTCTTTCTCCATTCCAAAGCAGATCGCTGATAAGGAATCGGTGACAGCCGATTATCTTAAACATATTCAATTCGAATTGGCGGTCGAAAAAGTCCGCAGTGAGCTTTATGAAGGGGGAGATGATCGCCCGCATCTCATTTACGAAGCAGACTTGCCGTTTTTCAGCTATCCTGCCGATATCACGGAAAAATGCCATATGAAGCCTGCGGCGGATGAAGAGGAAGAGGAGAAAACATTGCCGCTCCCTTTGCTGCCTGAGGCTGACCGTCATGCTGATATCGATGACATGATCGGCTATACTCCTTCGATGCGGAAAATCCGTGAAACCGATATGGGAGAGTCAATTGGAACGGTATGGCGCCTGGGAAACGATCCTGAGCCAAGAGACCGGAGTATAGCCGGCTACTTCGAAACATGGAACAAAAATACGTTGAAAATCATGAAAGATAAAAAGTCAGGGATGCTCAAAGGGGTAGCTTCTTTCATCAAATCAGAAGGACACCTTTCCTTGAGCGTGGAAGACTGCTTGAAACGGGCGCTGCAATTTTTGTACAAGCTTTATCCCGGCGCAGATCAGCTTTTTCGAATGCATCCGGCGGAAAATGACGGGGACAGGCAAAACGCTTTTTTTCAATTTGATCTTCAATACAAAGAGGTGCCGTTAAGGCTTGGCTCTGCCAATATCAGTATCAGTCGGACAACCGGCAGGGTCGTCGGTTATAACGGTCCGGAAATCGAGCCGGAAGCGCTGGCCGATCTGAGTCCTTCGCCATCTATTTCAGAGGAAGAAGCGAAAGCGGTTTTTGCAGCGGCATTTGATGTGAAGCTGCAATGGGAAAGGGATTACAGTCGGGAAAAGGATGACTTCTACAGGCTTATTTACCGGCCGGTCTACCCGTACTTTATCGATGCCCATGACGGAAAGGCGTTTATGAGCAAAAACATGTAATAAACGGCGGCTGGCTAAGGCACAAAGGCCCCCGGCCGCCGTCTCTTGTAAGATCAGGTGTCGTCCTCTTTCCCAGTGGAGATCGGATGGTCGGGGTAGCTGATCCAATCGCTCCAGCTGCCGGCATACAGCTTCACATTTTCAAATCCGGCTTCTTTCAGGCCGAGCACATTTGGGCAGGCTGATACGCCCGATCCGCAATAGACGACAATTTCACTGTCCGGGTCTAAAACAGCATAGTGCTGTCTGAGTTGTTCTTTGCTTTTCCATAATCCGCTTTCGGTCAGATTGCCTTTCCAAAAAAAGTTTTTGGCTCCGGGAATATGGCCGGCCCGGTGATCGAGTGGTTCGTTTTCCCCTGTGTATCGGGAAGGATCACGCGCATCAATCAGGATGGAGCCTTTTCTGCCGATTCGCTTCAGCACGTCTCCGGCATCAAGGAGTTCGTTTTCTCTGAGCGCTGGCTTAAACTCGCGCTGGATAGGACGGGGAACCTCGGCGGTCATCGCATAGCCCGATTTGATCCAGTTGGACAGACCCCCATCCATAATATAGACGCTGTCATGCCCGAGGTAGTGAAGCTGCCACCAAAAGCGCGCTGCAAACATGCCGCCGCTGTCATCATAAACAATGACATCTGTTTCCCGGTCAATGCCGATTTTCCCAAGCTTTGCGGCCAGACGGTCAGGGTCTTGAAGCGGATGTCTGCCGCCGTGCACTTCCGCATTACGCGACAGATCCTCTTTTAAATCAATGTAAACGGCTCTCGGCACATGGCTTTTCGTATACGTTTTCCGGCCTTCGTCCGGTTTTGTCAAATGAAACCTCACATCGACAATAACCGTTTGGTCCGGATTTTCCCTTAATCGTTTGTATACCCATTCAGGGCTTTTCAATACTGACAATCCGATCCCTCCGCTCCCCTTTGTTTTTTCTCGGGTTCTGATAATAGAAGAATAGCTTTCTTTCAAGGGGAATGTCAAAGATAAATCCCGAAATCGTCATCACCTAAATGAAACAGAATATGATAAAGGTGACGACATCATGGGGGTGACTAATATGGCAGTAGTTAAGGCTTCTTCTAAAGATATCAATCTTTTGGCCAGACTTTTGAGAGCGGAGGCTGAAGGCGAAGGCGTGCAAGGAATGCTGATGGTCGGAAATGTCGGAATCAACCGCATCAGGGCAAACTGTTCCGACTTTGTGGGACTTCGCACCATTCCGCAGATGATCCATCAGCCGCATGCGTTTGAAGCCGTGACGCACGGTTATTTCTATCAAAGGGCACGGGAAAGCGAAAGGCGCTTGGCGCGCAGGGCGATCAACGGAGAGCGGCTCTGGCCGGCAAAGTTCAGTTTGTGGTATTTCAGACCGGCAGGGGCGTGTCCCGCACAGTGGTATAATCAGCCGCATGTCGGCCGCTTTAAAGCGCATTGTTTTTATGAGCCGACAGCGGAAGAGTGTGAGAATGTCTATAATACGTTTTAATAAAAACATCCCTTTTCAACGGATTTTGAAAAGGGATGTTTTTTGATCAAAATAACTCTGCAAGTCTTTCGTAAGACTGCTTCTTATCTTCAAACCGGTAAACGTTCGTCAAAACCATAAACTCATCTGTTTGATATCGGTCAGAGAGCTCGAGCAGTTTTCTTTTGACCGTTCGAGGAGACCCGATCACCATACGGCTGCGGTTGTGGGCAAGCTTTTTTTTATCGGCAGCGGTGTAAGCGGCAGATCTTGCCTCCTCAATGCTTGGGACAAGACTGTCCAATCCTTTTTCAACTCTTAGAAGCCATAAATCCTGGCTCAAGCAAAGCTCCTCAGCTTTTTCATCGGATTCCGCACAAACGACGAAAACGGCGGCCAAAGATTGGGGGCGCTTAAAGAAAGGAGAAGGCCGAAAGCTTTCCCGATATAATTGAAAGGCGTTCCTCCCTCTTGCGGAATTGATGAAATGTCCGAATACGTATCCCGCTCCCATGTCACCGGCCAATTTCGCGCTGTTTTCTCCAAGCCCTAAAAGCCACACCTCCGGCGGCGAATCTGTCAAAGGGGCCGCTTTGATTCCGAAATAATCGTGTCCGGAAGGGACGGAATCAGTCAAAAAGCCCAACAAGTCTTGAAGCTGTCTCGGGAATTCGTCCAGGCTTTTATGAACCCCGTCTGTCAGCGCCAGCCTCGTTTTGGCTGTGCCTCCCGGAGAGCGGCCGATCCCCAGGTCAATCCTCCCGGGATAAAGGGCTTCAAGCTGCCGAAAGCTTTCAGCCACTTTAAAGGGACTGTATTGAGGAAGCAGAACACCGCCCGAACCGACGCGAATGTTTGCAGTTTTTGCCGCAATGTGTGCGATCATGATTTCGGGAGCGGTGCTGGCAAGTCCGCGTGTGCTGTGATGCTCGGCAAACCAATACCTTTTGTACCCCCATTGATCCGCGAGCTCCGCCAGCTCTGCAGAATGCTTCAAGGCTGAATACGCATCTGAGCCTTTTGATATTGGAACCTGGTCAAGAACACTGAGCTGCATCATTTGTCACCGGCCTTCCTTTTCAGTAAGACAAGCATATGAAAAACAGCAGGAAGGGTCAAATCGAAGAGAATACGAGAGTTAAAACAAGATGAGTCAAAACATGACACTGCTGAAACAAAAACGAAATATAAATGTAATATAAATTGACGCCTATTGTCGAAAATAGATGGTATAATAACGTCTGTACATCGGTAACGGATATATTAATCATAGGTCATAAGATTCATTTTTTAATAATGTTCAAGCGAATTTACATAATGAAAAAACAAGAATACATAAAGGAAAGAGGAGTAGAAAGTGAAAAAAAAGGTTTATACTTTTGGTTTAGCGTCGATTCTCGGAACAGCTAGTCTATTTACCCCCTTTATGAACAACACGGCATCGGCAGAAACCTCTCAGCAAAAACAAGAAATTCAGCAAAAGCGTTCTGAAGTGAATTCAGGCATCGAGGGCAAACGGAAAGAAATCGCCAAGCTGCAAGACGAGCAGAAAAAGCTTGAAGCCAAAATCCAAGAGCTTGATAAAAAAGCACTTGAAACAAGCAACAAAATCGAAGACAAAGAAAAAGAAAACAAAAAAACCAAAAAAGAAGTGGAAGCTCTGAAAAAAGAAATCAAAGAAACTGAAAAGCGGATTGAAGAGCGTTCAAAAGTGATTAAAAATCGCGTGCGCAGCCTGCAGGAAAACGGCGGATCCCAAAACTATCTGAATGTCCTTCTGGGCGCACAAAGCTTCGGAGATTTTATCACTCGTGCAACGGCTGTTTCAACAATTGTTGACGCGGATAAAGACCTGCTTGACGAGCAGGAGAAAGATAAAAACAAGCTTGAAAAAGCAATGTCTGACTTAAATACAAAACTGGATGAAATCCAAAAAACTTTAGCCGATTTAAAAACGCTTAAATCGGATCTTGATAAACAGCTGAAAGAACAGGCGAACCTTTCTAAGCAGCTGCAAACGAAACAGGCGGCAGCAGAATCAGAGCTGAGCGATCTGAAAAAAGAAGCGGGCTCACTGACAAAAGAAGAAGCCGCTCTTGAACAAAAACTTAAAGAAGAAAGAGCTGCAGCGGCTGCAGCAGCAAAAGCGAAAGAAGAATCTGCTACGGCTGAAAAATCAGACTCAGGATCAACCTCAGGTTCAGTCAGCAAATCCAACGGATCGTCCAACAGCGGTTCTTCAAGCAGCAAGAAAAGCAGCAGCCCGTCAAGAAACTACTCTTCCGGTTCTGTTGTCAGCAGCAATGGAAACGCGATTGAAGCTGCCATCAGCACAGGTTCAAGCATCGTCGGCAGATCTCCGTACGTATGGGGAGGCGGACGTTCTCAAGCTGATATCGACAACCGTCGTTTCGACTGCTCATCATTCGTACGCTGGGCTTATGCATCAGCAGGCGTAGAGCTTGGATTCGGTGCGACAACAAGCACGCTTGTCGGCAAAGGACGAGCTGTGAGCGCGTCTGAAATGAAGCGTGGAGACTTGGTCTTCTTTGACACATACAAAACGAACGGCCACGTGGGTATTTATCTTGGCAATGGCACATTCTTGAACGATAATAGCTCACGCGGGGTATCCGTCGATTCTATGAGCAACCCGTATTGGAAGAAAGCCTTCAGCGGAGTTGTCAGACGGGTCGTTGAATAAAATATCATACAGAAACAAACGCCGTTCCTGATCGGGAGCGGCGTTTTTATATTACAGCGGCAAGTCGCGCTTTTTAAAGATGAGAATGCTGAGTGCGAAGGCGGCAAAACCGACCGCGGCAAGAACAAGAGACACTTGAGCGATATCGGCGCTCCCGTTTACAATATCGCCAGGTCTGAATAAAGAGAAAACCGATAGGCTCCTCATCCATTCCGTCTTTTCGCTTAGTTTGCCGAGCAAGTCGAAGCTGAAGAATAAAAACGTGATGCCTCCGGAAAGTCCGAGGGCTCTTTTTTCGTCATTTGAAATGGCCGAAAAGAGGAACGAGATGCCGCCGACGGCAAAGAAGAGCAGAAAGCCGAGCAAGTTCAGAACGAGAAACCTTGACACATTAAAATCGTAATCACCGCCCAGCATCAAATGGTAGCCCGCCAGCCCGGCCGCTGTCGTCACGGCCATAATGATCAAAAGACCTGTCGTTAAAACGGCTGCTTGGGTGAAAGCCACTTTGCCGCGCGTTGTCGGCGCAGACAGAATATAGGCCATTGACCCTTGATCCACGAGCTTTGCCAAAAGCTTAGTCGACAGCATGACAGAGAAGATCGACAAAATCACGATAAAGATTAAACCGTAATACTCTCCAGACATAAAATCTTCAAGATTCCCCAGTCCGTTTTCAAACCCAAAAGCATTGAGAAAGCCTTCCGGCATTGATTTGATCATTTTCTCAATATCCTCCGCATTGCCCGCGATGCTTGGATAAATGCCCAGTATCAAAAGAATATAGAAAGCGGAGCCTGCCCCGTAGCTTATGATTCCTTTCATGTTTGTTCTCATCATTTGTTTGTACAGGGAGAAGTTCATTTCACTGTCCCCTTTCTGTCATAGTAGTTCATGAAAATCTCTTCCAGGCTTTGTGAAGAAGAATCAATGTGCCGAATGTGATATTTGGCGGTTTCTTTAATAAATTGATCATGGTTCCCTAAAACGGCCACTTTGACACGATTGTCCGTCCGGGATTCGATTTGCAGACCCGAATTCATGAAGGCGGGAATGTCGCCCTTTTTTTCAAATGTAACTTCGAATACCTTTCGCTGCATCGACTGCAGTTCATGGATATCTTTGACGGCAATGATGATGCCGTCTTTTATAATGGCGGCTCTGTCACAGGTTCGTTCGATTTCAGGAAAGCTGTGGGAAGACATTAAAAACGTCGTTCCTCTCGCTTTTTCTTCGAGCACGATTTCAATAAACACTTTTTGCATCAGCGGATCGAGGCCTGATGTCGGTTCGTCAAGAATGATGACTTCAGGGCTGTGCATAAAGGCAGCGACAATCCCGACTTTTTGCTTCATTCCTTTCGACATTTTTCTGATCGGCGTATGAACATCGAATTGGAGCCGTTCGATGAGTTCATTGCGCTTAGCTGTATCTTTTAAACCGTGCATGTTTGCCATGAAATCGAGAAATTGTTTTCCCGTCATTCCTTCGATAAATGCAATCTCTCCGGGAAGATAGCCGATATGCCGCTGAATGTCGCCTTGATGATTCCGGACGTTCATTCCGTTTACTTTGATATCGCCTTGATCAGGCTTCATAAACCCCATGATATGTCGAATGGTTGTTGATTTTCCAGCTCCGTTTGGACCTAAAAATCCAAACACTTCACCTTTTTGAACATGAAATGAAACATCAAATATACCTTTGCCATTGGAAAACTTTTTCGTAAGACGTTCAACTGTCAGCATGTGACACCTCCAAAATGAAAATTATGAAATAATAGTGATTAATAATTACAAAACTAATTTTACGTTCTTATGAACTTTTTTGTCAACGGAATTAGTGAAATATTTTTATGTTATAATTTCATTAAGAAAGATATGTAAGGATGGTTATATGAACGGATTTGAAAAAAGGGCTTTGCTGATTAAAGAGAAAATCAAAAAGACGGCTTTGGATATGCTCAAAACATGGGAGCCAAAGCGCATCCGGATAACCGATATCGCAAAAGCGGCAAATGTTTCGCAGGTGACGATCTATAATTACTTTGGAAGCAAAGAAGCGCTCCTGAAAGAGGTTTTCAAAGACTATATCGATCAGTCCATCAGCGATTTTGAAGAATATATGAACAAAGATATTTCCGTTAAAGAAAAGATCGAATTGATGATTTTGCAGAAAAGGGAAGCCAATAATCAAAAATTTGCTCTAACGGTCGTCAAAGAGGTGATGATCGAAGACAGTGAAATAATGGATTATGTAAAGCGGCAATACGATGAAAAAATCATTCCCCTTATGCTCCAAATGATTGAAAAAGGTCATCGGTCAGGCGAAATCTCTCCCAAGATCACCGCGGAAAGCTTTCTCATCTTTATGAATATGATCATTGAACATTCAAAAACTTTGGGTGAAGCCTTTGAAAAAAACAGACAGTTTACAGAGGAAATGATGCATATTTTCTTTTATGGCTTGTGCGGCAGACCGTAGATGTGCTTTTATAATAAAATTGTCATCTCTGTCATTTCTGTGAACCGCTGAAACAATTTCCTTGCTTTTCCGTATATAAGGCAGATACAAAAAACGAAAGGATTTACTAAACGATGAAGCACTCCTTTTTCTTTTTTATGTTCATTGCCTTTTTTCTCGTCACAGGCTTTTCTGAAGCAGGCAAATCCTTTTCGATCGAGCGGGCTGATATACGCGCGACAGTAAAAGAAAACGGTAATTTAAGCGTAGAGGAAGTTTACACATACGATTTTAAAGGCTCTTTCGAAGGGGCGACAAGATCGTTCAGCGAAGAAACCGCGAGCCGCTTGAAGAATTTTAAAGCCTATCTGCTTCCCAATCATCAAAAAAAAGGCGATCAAGCCATCCCGTTGAAGACAAAGAAAGAAGACGGGACTTATTATGCTTATTCGGCATCAAAGGATGAAACAAAAAAAGTGATGTTTCGCTATGTGATCGAAGATGCCGCCCAAAAGTTTGAAGACACGTCGATTTTGATTCATTCATTTTACCAAAAGGCAAATACGGATTTCGGCCGGGTAAAGATTGAAGTGCATCTGCCTGATTCGGTAAAGGCACGTGATATTCATGCGTTTTTGCGTGAAAAAGGAAACGGAAAGATTACGAAGGTGAACGATTCATCAGTCATCTACGAGACAGGACTCTATCGCGCAGGCACGGGCTCGGAACTGAGGATATATTTTCCGCAGAGCGCCTTGAAAGAGGCGGTCCGGCACCCTTCTTATCAGACAAAGGATGAGCTGCTGAAGGAGGAGAAAGACGAGGCGAAACGCTACGCCGATCGGGATGAACGGATTGCCGGCGCAGACAGGATGATTTGGATATTTTCGGGGATTGTCGGGTTCATGGTCATCATGGCTGTCATGCTTTCGTTTTTGAAGAAGAGACGCCGTGCCATGCTTTCGTTTGCAGAACTCGAGTCCTTAGATCCTGTACTTGTCGCTTTTCTTTACAAAAAAGGCCGTTTCACAGACCGTGATCTCCTGGCCGGCATGCTTTCGCTTTATCAACGGGGATTGGTCACTATGCGGAAGGTACAGGCGGAAGAAAGGTTTCTTGACGATCCTGAGGCGCCTGATGACACATACCAATTCGAATTTTCCGGGAGCAAGGCGGATTTGCCAAAGCCTGATCAGCTCTTAATTGAAAAACTTTTTGAGCAAACGGGCAGCGATACCTATATGTTCAGGCTGGATTCCCTCAGCGGGCCGACTGAGGAAGAATGCAAGCATAAGGAACAGCTGGGCAAATATGAACGAAAGAGGATCATTCTTCAAAACGTGGTTCAAAAATGGACGGAAAGTGTCAGACAAGCGCCTGAATTCAAGGAGCTGTTTCAAGAAAACCGCTGGCTGAGAATGCTGTCGCTTTCACTGCTTTCGGTCCATACCGGACTCCTGCTCTTTATCCTGTATGCAGACGTGGTGCATCAGGCCGGATTCATGGCGGCTTGCGTCATATTTGGCTTTGCACTGTCGGCGGGCATTGTTCTTGCAAAATCAAAGCTGTATACGATTTTGTTTTTGGCCGGCTTGTTTTTAGCATCTGTGTTTATCGACAGCATCCATACCATTTTGTATTACGGCATATGCGTCGGGCTGTCTATCTTATTGATTGCCTCCATTCCGGCCGTAAAAGAGAGCAGGTACGCTTCCATCTGCCGAAGATCGATTCTTTCTTGGAGAAACCATCTGAGAAAAGAAGATTTGTTTTCAGGGAGAAGCCTGTCTCAAAACGAAAAGACGATGATCTATGCAATTGTGCTTGAAGTTGAGGATGAATTTGCAGGATGGTTTAATCAATCAGCAAGCAGGCTTGATTACGCTTCCCCTGTCCTGGGTATGGCCGCAGCAGGCTGTTTGCATTATCCGTTTTACAGCTGGCAGCTGCCGTCTTCGCAGGAGCACGCCGGGGCATATGATGCGGGCGGTCCCGGAGCGGGCGGAGGCGACGGGGCAGGAGCTTTTTAAGCAGAAAAGGGGCCTATCGGGTAACCGATAAGGCTCCTTTCTGCTTATTTTCCCGCTATATCTGATCCCCGCATTCGCTGCTCAGCGGTTTTGATTCTGCTGGTGACAGGTTGATGTCCGTATGCTTTTGCCAAGCCGAACAACGGCATGTTATGGTAAAAAGCCTCATAGCGCCCTTTTGGAACAGTATACGTTTCATGATAGATGCCAACGGCTCCTGATGCGGCAGTTTTCTGATAAAAACGGCGCCAAGCCGCCATATGTTTATCAGCCTTTGCATATGCTGTCAAATCTTCGAAAGAACGCCAATATTGAATGAGAAAAATCGTCCTGAAATTGATGGATGATTCCGTTGCCAGAAAGCCGAGGTCTTTGTTTTGATGAAGCTCTTTTATCATTGGGGCCATGGCGGTAAAAACCGGCCACCATTTATGAACAGCATGCCACTTGTTTATTCTCATCCCGATCACAAATACAACGACTTCATCTTCAGGGGCGGCAGTAAAAGGCTTGTTGATGATCGTTTTACCCATTGGTCCCTTCCTTTCCATTCAGCCGGTTGATTGTGGCTTCACACCATTCAATTCCGGCCGAGGTGGTGCGTTTTCCATAATCCAAAGTGAAAAGCCAGTACTCTCTGTCCTTTGAATGGGAGCTGCATGAAAGAATTGACTGCTCGATTGCTTGATATGCCTCAAGCCGTTCTTCAAGCTTTCGTTGGTACTCCTTGACTTTCAAAGCGGTTTTCTCCCGCTCTTCTTCCTTGCTGAAAAACAGCTTCAGCAAAAATTCGTTTTTTTCTGAGGCGATGCCATTGATCGGTTCTTCAAGCCAGCTATGCAGCGCTTTTTGACCTTCATCGGTAATCAGGTACTCTTTTCTGTCCGGCTTTTTGTCCGAGAGCGTCGGAGATGCAGCGACCCAGCCTGCTTCTGTTAATTGGCGCAGCGCGGGATAAATTTGGCCGTAGCTGATTTTCCAAAAATGATTCAAACTTTGGTCGATCATTCGTTTCATTTCGTAACCCGTCTGGTAGCCGGCCGTAATCAATCCAAGGAGAGCGTAAGTCGTGTGATTTCTTTTTGTCATACATACCGCCTTCTGTATCTTTTTGATATATATCTTTTAGATATACTATACCAAACACGATGACTTCGTGCAATCGCTACTATTGTCGTCTCTCTTTTGGCCAGGATGAAAAGATGATAAAAAAATATTGAAAAACCGCGAAACTTTCCCCTGAATCTTTCCGTATATATAGTTAAGCAGGTTAAATAATGATTCATTGGTCTTGTAGTTGTGAAGATATGAATCACGCTGGCGTGATAATTGGATCTATCAAACTCTTATTCTCATCCAGCACTGTGATCTTGAAAGTCATGATTCAACGGAGGAGTGAACAGTTTGGCTATTTCTTTAGAGAAAGGTCAGCGGATTGATTTAACAAAAGGGAAAGCGGGGCTTTCGAAGATTTTGGTCGGTCTCGGCTGGGACCCGGTAGCATCCGGAAGCGGCGGTTTTTTTGGAAAGCTGTTTGGAGGAGGAGCCCCGAATATTGACTGTGACGCATCCGTGCTGATGCTGGAAAACGGAAGAGTCACAGAGAACAAGAACGTCATTTATTTCGGAAACTTGAAGAGCAGATGCGGCAGCATCGAACATACCGGAGATAATCTGACAGGGGAAGGCAGCGGAGATGATGAACAAATCATCGTAGATTTGCAAAAAGTTCCTTCGCATATTCATAAGCTTGTCTTTGTCGTGAATATATACGATTGCGTGAAACGAAGCCAGCATTTCGGAATGATTGAAAATGCCTTCATACGCATCGTCAATATGAACGATCGCGTGGAGATGGTCAAATACAATCTGCGGGACGATTATTCTGGACGGACAAGCCTGATCGCGGGCGAGATTTACCGTGACGGCGCCGAGTGGAAATTCACCGCTGTCGGAGAAGGCACAAACGATACGAGCATTACGGAAATCGTCAAACGCTACGCCTGACATTCATAAAAGAAATGGGGAGATAACATGGCAATTTCATTAGCGAAAGGACAAAAGATCGATTTAACAAAAACAAATCCCGGATTGTCGAAAGTCGTCGTGGGCCTTGGCTGGGACGTCAATCAATATGACGGCGGCGCTGATTTTGACCTGGATGCGAGCGTGTTTCTGCTCAATGCAGAAGGCAAATGCGCTTCTGAAAAGGACTTTATTTTCTATAATCAGACCGAAGGCGCAGGCGGAGCTGTCATACATACAGGCGATAATCGGACAGGTGAAGGCGAAGGAGACGATGAGCAGGTAAAAATCAATTTGAATGCAGTGCCTGCCGACATTCAAAAGATTTCTTTTGTGATTACGATTCATGAAGCGGAAGCGCGCCGCCAAAACTTTGGACAGGTGTCAAATGCTTATGTTCGCGTGATCAATGAAGACTCGAATGAAGAGTTAATCCGCTATGATCTGGGTGAAGATTTCTCGATTGAAACAGCGCTGATCACGGGAGAGCTGTACCGTCACGGAGAAGAATGGAAATTCTCAGCGATCGGCTCAGGCTATCAAGGCGGACTGGCGAGGATCGCCACCGATTTCGGCCTGCAGGTCGGCTGATTTTGACGATCCGGACAGCAGTCGCCGCCCTGGCGTCCGTTTGTCCGGTGCCTGACATTTCTTAAAGGAGGTCCTATCGATGGCGATTCAATTATCTAAAGGGCAAAGGATCGATTTAACGAAAACGAACCCCGGTTTGACGAAAGCGCTGATCGGTTTAGGCTGGGATACAAACAAATATACTGGCGGCGCCGATTTTGATTTGGATGCGTCGGCTTTTCTTGTCGATCAGAACGATCGTTGCATCAATGAACGCGACTTCGTCTTTTACAACAACCTCGAGCATCCGAGCGGCGCCGTGATTCATACGGGTGACAACCGGACAGGAGAAGGTGAAGGCGATGACGAGCAAATCATCGTCGATTTCTCAAAAATACCCGACCATGTTGAAAAGATCGGCATCACGGTGACGATTCACGAGGCGGAAAGCCGCAGCCAAAACTTTGGACAAGTCTCAAATGCGTTTGTCCGGCTCGTTGATGAATCAACAAATGAGGAGCTGCTTCGCTTTGACTTGGGAGAGGATTTTTCGATTGAGACAGCGGTTGTTGTTTGCGAATTGTACCGTCACGGAGCCGATTGGAAATTCAATGCGATCGGCAGCGGATTTTCCGGCGGATTGGCATCGCTTTGCCGCAACTACGGCCTGCAAGTCTAGTTTTGCCGGCTGAATCACGTTTGCGTGGTTCAGTCTTGCTTTTTCATCATTAGGAGGTAACCAAAGTGGATTTATTTCATCATATTATGTCAGTTTACGCCTCATTTTTCGATTGGGAAATGTGGGTGGAAGTATTAACGGACCCCGTTTCATGGGGGCTGATCGGCTCGCTGGTCGTGCTGGAAGGGCTTTTATCGGCGGATAACGCTCTCGTTCTCGCCGTCATGGTAAAGCACCTACCGGAAAAACAGCGCAAAAAAGCGTTGACGTACGGTTTAATCGGAGCCTACTTCTTTAGGTTTCTATTCATTGGACTTGGTATGATCCTGATTAAATTCTGGTGGATCAAACTGCTCGGAGCCGCATATCTGGCATGGCTCGTCATCAAGCACTTCTTCATCGGTGAGGGCGATGATGAATCAAACGCCATCAAAAAAGACAGCTGGATGGTACGCGTTTTCGGGGTCTTCTGGGCGACTGTCATTTCGGTAGAACTCATGGACCTCGCATTTTCGGTGGACAGCATCCTAGCGGCATTTGCCGTATCTGAAAAGGTATGGGTGCTTCTGATCGGCGGCATGCTCGGCATCTTAATGATGAGAACCGTTGCGAAATTCTTCCTGACGCTGATTGACAAAGTGCCTGAACTTGAAGCAACGGCCTTTGTTTTAATCGGGATCATCGCACTGAAAATGGCTGCGAGTGTATGGCATATTGAAATGCCGCACAGCGTCTTCTTTATCATTCTGATTATCGCTTTTGCCGTGACATTCATCATTCACTATATGAACAAGCAAAAAGCTGTGAAAGAGCAAACGGCGGCGTCAAAGGAAGAATAACAAACTGCAAAACATAAAGGGGGGAGTATATCTGCTCCGCCCTTTTTTACATCAAAGGGGTGTATGATTCTTATTCAAAGAAGGTGACCCATATGCAATACTTTGATTTTTTATCCGCCTCTCAAAAAGAAGATGTCTTTTTCAAACTGCCGGGTTCGGTTACTAAAGACTCTCCGAAGCACATTCTGGAGCATGCGCTTGGAGCTGCGCTTTATGTTCCGGGGAACCGAAAAGATATAGCAGATGTCATGATCAATAACAAGTATCCTGAGCTGTGCTCGGTCGTTTTTTGCCTTGAAGATTCGATCGGCGATTGTGAGGTTCTCCAGGCTGAAAACAATCTTGTCAGTCAGGCCGACATGATTTACCAGGCGCAAAAACTGCAGAACATCAGCGGCGATGTGCTGCCGCTGATGTTTATCCGGGTGCGGGAACCGGAGCAAATGCTCGAATTGGGCAACAAGCTCGGCCGCGCGCTTCACTTGTTTACCGGATTCGTATTTCCGAAGTTTTCGATGCTGAATGCGGAGCACTATCTTGATACTTTAACGAAATTGTCGCAAGAATCCGGCATTGTGCTGTACGGAATGCCGATCTTTGAGACACCCGACCTGCTGGCAATGGAAACGAGGGCAAAGGCGCTGCAGGAATTAAAATCAACGCTGGGCTTTTATCAAGATATCGTTCTGAATATTAGGATCGGCGCGACTGATTTGTGCGGTCTGTATGGGATAAGAAGAAAACCGGAAACGCCGATTTATGACGTTTTGGTCATCTCTGATTTCATCAAAGATATCGTCAATTATTTCGGCTTGCAATTTGTGATTTCGGGGCCTGTCTGGGAGTACTTTGAAGATGCTTCGCGAACAGTTCAGACTTTTGGGCCGAATTGGGCTGATGCGGGGGAATCTTCGCTTGTGATCAATCGGTATATAGACGGATTGATCAATGAAACGCTTCTTGATCTGGCCAACGGCATTCACGGCAAGAGCGTGATTCATCCGTCACAAATAAAAGCGGTCCAAAGCCTGCACGTTATCTCAATGGAAGATTATCTGGATGCCCTGAGCATCGTCGAAAGTGCCGACGGCACCCGAGGCGTTGTGAAAAGCTCTTTTTCAAATAAAATGATCGAAATCAAGCCGTACCTCAGCTGGGCCAAAAAAATATTATTAAAGGCTGAAATCTACGGTGTATATCATGAAAACCGCAGCTATACAGACATACTTAGAGCGTCCAAACCGCTTTCAAATCTTGGATCGTTCGGAAGTTAGGCCGGGCCGGGTGTTGAGAAATGGGCAAAGCGCCTTTGCTGTATAAATGCCGCACCATCTCTCCGGTCTCAAAAATAAGAGCCGTAGACGGCAATCATATATTGTGAATATTCTCAGGAGAAAACAAATGAATGTTTAGGATGAACAGCCATGATGAAAATAGTCGATCTCACGAGCAGCGAGATTCTCAGTTCCCAGCAGGCTTGTGAAGAGTGGGGGATTGATTCGTCTACGCTCCGAAAGAGAGCGCATGATTTTCCTGCAGGAACAATCCGAAAGTTCGGGACAACCTATGCCGTAACAAGAGCGGGCATGTGTGCCGTATTTGGACGGAAAAGTGACACTGACTCAGAAGAAAGGGGAGACGGCTGAGCGCTATGAATCAAGAGATTAATATTCAAAACGCCCTGGTCAATGATGATGAATGGAAGCAGATCATCAAGAAGCCGCTGCCGGAGAGAACCCCGTATGAAAAAAACGGACATCTGATGATAAGCCGTCTGGCGGGACGGATTCTCGGAACGCCGCACGATGAAACGGATTACTACATATATCTCCATGAGCTGTATGAGTCCGGTGATGTGCATGTGTTAAGCGAGACGCTTGATAAGACCATTTCTCCGGAAAGGTTTCAGGCCATACAGCGCATCCATATGGTCAATCAGAGAGAAAAAGGGCTTTCCGTCAATCGGTTTGCCGCTTTTCTCGACGGGGAGCAGCTCATTCCTAAGCACCCTGACGCCGCGATGCACCGCCATTTAAGGAAGGCGCTTATCGAAGTGCTGCAGATGTTTCAGTCCTTTCATGAAAAAGGATTGAACGATCCGGAGTTTCGCCGGGTCCTCCTCGACCTTGTCAAATGGATGGGCAATCATTTGGAGAAGTGGCTGAAAGAAGCCGACTGCGAAAATGCGATGCCGAAAGTGGTTTGGTATGGGGACACCACAAAGAGCCAACGGTATTTTTTATACTATTTGATGCTTGTCGGATGTGATGTGCTGCTGTTTCATCCGGAGGGAAAAGACGAATTTCGCCAGCTTGATCCTGAGCAAAAGCTTTCTTTTGTTTTCACATACCCGGGCACGTCTGCATTAGAGCCGTTCCCGACTGAAAAGCCTCAGCGAAAATCAACGGTGGCGTACCGTTCCGCGAAGGAGCTGGATACTGTTCTGCACAATGAGGATTCGCTCATGTACAAACCTTGGCAGTTCAGGGAGCATACCCCGGTCTCCGTGACTTTGAAGACCACGTATGATGAACTGTTTTTAATTGCGAAGGAACGCGCCTTTATCAGACCCGATTTTCAAGCGTCTCAATCAACGGTCAACATTCCGAACTTATTCGCGATGGTCATGGGCGTCTCCGGCAATGAAAAAGAGTACTGGGACCGTCTGCAGACGCTGACGGAGTATAAGGAGTCGCATACGATCCGGCGCTTCCCGTTTACAAAGGAAGAGACGTCCAATTATCAATTCCATTACAGCCATGCGCTTGATCAAACGGGGACGATCGATCCGGGCCGATTAATGGAGAGCAATATATGGCGCTACAAGCATTTGCCTGAGGGAGTGCAGCGCGGCATTGCCCAAGCGGTTTCCAGGCTGTGCAAAAGCCCGAAGATGCTGGCCTTGAACAATGAAAAATCAGCCGATGTGCAGCTGTATTTGTTCACCCAGGCGGTACAGCTTCCGGCAGCGCTTTTGAATATGATTCAGACATTTGACTATTCACAGACAGTGCCGAAGCTGATCTTGTACCACACTGAACAGACGGGAACACTCACCCGTTCAGACGCGGCCGCCTTGCTTTTGTTAAATGAAATCGGCATCGATATCATCATCTATAATCCGCCGGGCTATAAGTGTATTGACCGCTATATCGATGGACAGCATTTCGATATCCATTGGCTTGATGACATGTCCTTCAACCAGGAGTTTAAAGAGCCGTCAATCGTCCGGAAGTTCATCAATAAAATCTTTTAAGGAGGGAGCCACTCTGATGGCAAATCCAAATGAAACAAGCATCGTCAATATCAGTAAAGAGGAAGAGATCACGATTGAAAAAGCGGAAGACATCCGTGCCAAACTCCGCCGGGAGCCCGATGTGCAAGCTCTGACACGGCAAATTGACGTGAAAAACCAAGTGGAGCTTTTAGAATTCGGAAAAGAGCCCGCTCTTGAAATATCCAAGTTCTCAGACCGTATTCTCTCTATGATGAGAACAAACAGTGTGACAGATTCAGGTGCGATGTTGACGCAGCTCGGTAAAATCATGGACCGCTTTGACAAGAATGACTTTGAAGAACAGAAAGGCCTGCTTTCCAAGTTATTTAAGCGCGGCAACAGCATGATCGAGAAAATATTTAAAAAATATCAAACGCTCGGCGGTGAAATCGAAAAAATCAACGTCGAAATTTCGAAATATAAAGATGAAATGACAAAATCGACCGTGACGCTTGATGAAATGTATGAAAGCAACCTCAATTACTATGTGGAGCTGGAGAAATACGTCGTAGCCGGCCAGATGAAAATAGAAGAATTGCAGCAGCTCATCCCTGAATATGAAGCGAAAGCGGCCAGCGGTAACCAAATGGCACAGATGGAGCTTGATACGCTTCGAAATGGTATTCAAGCGCTGGAAGAACGGGTGTATGATCTCGATATGGCGCGGATGGTTGCGATTCAAACCGCGCCGCAAATCCGTCTGCTCCAGCGCGGAAACACAAAGCTGATCGGAAAAATCAACTCGGCATTCATCATTACGATTCCGATTTTCAAAAACGGCATCATCCAGGCGGTGACCGCCAAGCGCCAAAAGCTTGTCGCCGATTCAATGAGCGAACTCGACCGCCGCACCAACGAAATGCTGAAGCGAAACGCGGAAAATATTTCGAGCCAGTCCGTTGAAATCGCGAGAATGTCCGGAAGGCCGAGCATCGATATTGAAACGATCGAACAGTCTTGGAATACGATTGTCAAAGGCATGCAGGAGACGAAGCAGATTGAAGATGAGAACAAACGCCTGCGCGAAGAAGGGGCCAAACGCATATTGGAACTTCAGGACAATATGAAAAAAGCCGCTTTAAACGGTTAAAAAGGATAGTGAAGAAGCCGTCCGCCGGATGATCTGGCGACGGCTTCAAATATACAAAAAATCACCGCCATGATAGGCGGTTTTTTATGTTATGCTAGAGAAAGAGAATCGCATGGTAAAAAATATATAAACATGAAGGGGATGGAAGTATATGGCCGCTTTATGGCTGGCATTCGGCGGCGGTTTCCTGTCGTTTATTTCTCCGTGCTGCCTGCCTTTGTATCCATCATTTATTTCCTACATCACCGGGATTTCGGTCAGCGATTTGAAAGACCGAGATGCAAAGCGCATCAAACAATCGGTGATGATTCACGCGGCTGCTTTTTTGGTCGGCTTTTCTGTAATTTTTTACATATTGGGTTTCTCCGCCAGCTCGTTTGGCCTGCTGTTTTTGCAATACCATAACTTGATCCGCATGCTGGGTGGAATATTTGTCGTCGTCATGGGCCTGTTCCTCCTCGGCGTTTTCCGGCCGGCTTTCATGATGAAGGAGCGGCGCCTTTCGTTTAGAAGAGGGAAAATAGGCTTGTTGAATTCAATGCTTGTCGGAATGGTTTTTGCGGCGGGCTGGACGCCGTGCATCGGGCCTATATTCGGAACGATCGCATATGCAAATTTTCAGAACCCTGATTTTGGGAGCGCATTCATGATGATCACCGCATATTCTCTAGGTTTTGCCATTCCTTTTTTGCTCATGGCGTTTTTTATCGGAAACATCAGGCCGCTTATGAAATATTCGAATATGCTCATGAAAATCGGCGGCGCGCTGATGATCGTCATCGGCATCCTGCTTTATACGGACAACATGATATGGATGAATATCTGGTATTCGAATTTGACGAATCTCTTTTGAAAAGCTTCCCGCGCCGCATTATGTGAGTAAGATTGTGAAAAACAGCAAAATCGCGGAGGATATCATGTGCTTGTTTGATCACTCATTTAAGGGACATGAGGATTTAGCCAATCGATTTTGGAAGGTTCGCAAATCTGAAGAGCCAAACGGGCTTTACCCGCTCGATAGCGGGATGCTGGAATTCGCGAAAAAAGTGCTTGAATCTTCATTTCAACAATCGGGAGGATCAGGGTGATATACGCTGCTTCTATTCACACGAGCATCCAATCGTCACGGTCCTGGCAGGAATAGAAAACCGCTCGAAAAGAATCGAGCGGCTCCCTTTATATTCGAATTGATTTCTCCTCGGTTTTCCACTGTTTTTTCCATCCGGCCTGAGCAAGCAAAAGCAGTCCGAGTGCCAAAAATGCGATAACGGTAAAGGTGAGGAATCCGCTTGAATACGTACCCGTGATTTGCTTCAGCGTTCCGAGAATATTCGGGAGGAAGAATCCGCCGATTCCCCCCGCAGCGCCCACGACTCCCGTCACCATCCCGATCTCTTGCTGAAATCGCTGCGGTACAAGCTGGAATATCGCGCCGTTCCCCATCCCGAGGCAGCCCATGCCGATAAATAATGCGGCTGTGACAACGCCAAGAGACGGGAGCATACTGACTGAGAACATGCACAGAGCCACCCCGATAAAGAGGAATTGCAGCAGACGCACGCCGCCGATTTTATCGGCAATCAACCCGCCGACAGGGCGGAGGCAGCTTCCCGATGCAACGACGAGCGTGACAAATTCGCCGGCCCTTACCGCCGGAACGGCATATTGGGATGCAAAAAAGTAGCTTAAAAAGTTGGACAAGCCGACAAAACCTCCGAATGTTACGCTGTAGAGAAGGCAAAAATACCAAGTGTCCCTTTCTTTGAAAACAGCAAAATAGTCTTTGAGCGGTTTAGGCGCCGGCTGATTCGGAGGTTCTTTTGCCATAAGGAAATAGCTGAATAACACGAGTATCAGAGGAATCAGCGCCAATCCCATGACGCCGTTCCAGCCCACTTGCTCCGCCAGGCGAGGGCCGAATAGTGTAGCGAGCAGTGTTCCGCTGTTTCCCGCTCCGGCGATCCCCATGGCAAGGCCTTGCAAGTGCGGCGGATACCAGCGGCTCGCCATTGGCAGGGATGCGGAAAAGCTTGCGCCTGCCACACCGAGTAAAATTCCGATGATATACAGCTCGGCGACCGATGAACCGAACTGCCACCCCCATATCAGCGGAATCATCGTCACCAGCATTCCGCCAATAGCCGTTTTTTTCGGTCCGAAACGGTCGGTTAAAATGCCGAGCACAATCCGGAAAAACGATCCGGCCAAAGTAGGTATGGCGACAATCAATCCGACCTGTGATGGAGATAAATCAAAATCAGCCGTAATATAAACACCAAGCGCCCCCAGCAACACCCAAATCATAAAGCTGACATCGAAATATAAAAAAGATGACAACAAGGAAGGCGCGTGTCCGCTCTTCCTCAAATCCGCCAATTTCAATTGCAACACTCCCCATCCGATAGATTCTAGAATTTATCATGACAAAATAGAATAGGGTTGGCAGTATTTTTGTCAGCTTTACTAACAAACTAAAAGATTGAATATTTAAAATGTTAATTTGGACGGCATTATACCCGGCGATGATTGAATGTTGCTGAAGATTTGAGGTGTTATGACTGTTGAAAAGGGGAAACTTAGATTGGAATGGGCCTGATGCACTTGCAGATAAAGCAGTCTTTTGCAGCACGTTTACCAATTTTTCTTTAGCTGTAAGGCATATTTTTACCAAAAAATGTACAAATTTAAGGAAGAAGTATGTAGAGACACAAAATAGACATAAATAAAAATGTATATCACTTGAAAAAATATGTGAAGTATTGCACAATATGAATGTGAAGAGTTTCACAAACAGCTTAGATTTTAAAACAAACGGCAAAGGAATGATGAGTCATGAGAAACCAAAAAGTCAACCGTACAGTTTTGATCGGTGCGGGTTTTGTTGGAAGCAGTTATGCATTTACGTTAATTAACCAAGGTATCACAGACGAACTTGTGATCATTGATTTAAATAAAGACAAAGCAATGGGCGATGTCATGGATTTAAACCACGGTAAAGCATTTGCCCCGCATCCTGTGAAAACATGGTACGGCACATATGAGGACTGCAAAGACGCCGACATTGTCTGCGTATGCGCCGGAGCAAACCAAAAGCCGGGGGAAACCCGTCTGGATCTTGTCGAAAAAAACCTGAGAATTTTCAAAGGAATTATCGGAGAAGTCATGGCCAGCGGTTTTGACGGCATCTTCCTTGTCGCTACAAACCCGGTCGACATCTTGACTTACGCGACTTGGAAATTCAGCGGACTTCCGAAAGAACGCGTGATCGGAAGCGGTACAACACTTGATACAGCCCGTTTCCGTTACTTGCTCAGCGAGTATTTCGGTGTCGCTGCCCACAATGCGCACGGCTACATCATTGGTGAACATGGAGATACGGAGCTGCCTGTCTGGAGCCACGCGAATATTGGCGGAGTTCCCGTCAGCGACTTGCTGAAAAGAAATGAGAAATACAAAGCAGAAGATCTTGATGAACTGTTTGACAATGTCAAAAACGCCGCTTACCACATTATCGAGAAAAAAGGTGCGACATACTACGGAGTTGCCATGAGCCTCGCGCGTATCACGAAAGCGATTTACCGCAATGAAGAAGCGATTTTAACCGTGAGCGCACATCTTGAAGGCGAATTTGGGGAAAATGATGTTTATATCGGAGTTCCGGCGGTTGTCGGCCGATGCGGAGCGAGGGAAATTGTTGAGCTCGACCTGAATGAAAAGGAAAAACAGCAATTCAAGCATAGCGCAGGTGTGTTAAAAGCAATTTTAAAACCGCATTTTGAACTGCAGGCATAACTGAACATCATGAAGATACTAACACCATGAAGATTGCGAGATGATGAAAATGTGGCAGCAGATATACGATCCGTTTGGGAATCTGTTTATCAGCGCTTTTGCCGCCATTCTGCCGATTCTTTTCTTTCTCCTTGCATTGACCGTGCTGAAGATGAAAGGAATCATCGCGTCATTTTTGACGCTGGCGGTCAGCTTTATTGTAGCGGTTTTCTTTTTTCACATGCCGGCTGCGAAAGCTGTCTCAGCCGTTTTACTTGGAATTGCAAACGGTCTTTGGCCGATCGGATATATTGTCCTGATGGCTGTATGGCTTTACAAAATTTCTGTCAAAACCGGAAAGTTTAAAGTGATCAGAGCGAGCATTGCCGGGATTTCGTCTGACCAGCGGCTTCAGTTATTGCTGATCGGGTTCAGTTTTAATGCCTTTTTGGAAGGCGCGGCAGGCTTCGGCGTGCCGATTGCGATCAGCGCCGTTCTTCTTGTCGAGCTTGGTTTTAAACCTTTAAAAGCGGCATCTCTATGTTTAATTGCGAATGCGGCATCCGGGGCCTTTGGAGCGATCGGAATTCCGGTAATCACAGGAGCACAGATGGGAGGCTTGACACCAGTTGAGCTTTCCAGAACGCTCGCTTTGATGCTGCCGTTCATCACTTTCTTTGTCCCGTTCCTGCTCGTTTTCATACTGGACGGGTTTAAAGGAATAAGGGAAACGCTGCCGGCTCTCCTTGTATTAAGCGGAAGCTATACGGCGGTGCAGACTTTAACGATGATTGGATTGGGGCCGGAACTTGCGGACATTTTGGCCGCTTTAATCAGTATGGGAGCGCTGGCGCTGTTTTTGAAAAAGTGGCAGCCGCGTCACATATACAGAGAAACCGGGAATGAACATGAACCCGCTGAAAAATATCATGCAGCAGACATTATGAAAGCCTGGTCTCCGTTTTATATCTTGACCGCTGTCATTGCGGTGTGGAGCCTGCCCGGTTTTAAAGGACTTTTTCAGGAAGGCGGATGGCTGAAACAATCGACGATTTTATTCAACATGCCTTTTCTTCACCGGGAAGTGCTGAAAACGCCGCCAATAGCTCCGGAACCGGCACCGCTTGATGCCGTGATGAAGCTTGACTTCATTTCAGCGACGGGTACGGCGATACTGATCGCCGTGATCTTCACGATTGTGCTGAGCCGAAACATTAGTTTCCGCGGAGGACTTTCCAGCCTGAAAGAGACGGTCAAGGAACTGTGGCTTCCTGTTCTGACCATTTGCTTTGTGATGGGTTTTGCAAACCTGGCCAATTATGCCGGATTGAGTTCAACCATCGGACTGGCGCTTGCCAAAGCAGGGGATATTTTTCCGTTCGTCAGTCCCGTATTGGGCTGGATCGGCGTGTTTATCACAGGTTCAGTCGTCAGCAACAATGCATTATTCGGCCACCTGCAAGCTGTCACCGGAGCGCAAATCGGGACAAGCTCAGCGTTGCTGCTTGCCGCCAATACCGCGGGAGGCGTGATGGCCAAGCTGATCTCACCGCAGTCGATTGCGATTGCAACAGCCGCGGTCCAAGAGACAGGGCAGGAATCAAAGCTTTTCAGCCAAACCGTTAAATATAGCTTGATCCTGCTTTTCATCATTTGCATTTGGACATTTGCACTTTCAAAGCTTGGCATATAAAGAAGAGCCTTTTCCCGCAATGGGAAAAGGCTTTTTAATCTGTTTGTTCTATCATGTCCTCTTTTTGAATACATTGTACAAGTTATCCGCGGAAGGAGGACGAGATATGATAAACATCTTCCTGAGTTATGTGTTTTTGGGCTTGTCTTTGGCTGCACCTGTCGGCCCTGTGAATGCGGCGCAGATCGACAGGGGGATGAAAGGTGGCTTCTTTCATGCCTGGCTGTTTGGTCTTGGCGCTGTGACGGCGGATGTCTTATATATGGCTTTGATCTATTTTGGAGTCGCTCAATTTTTGACAGCGCCATTTTTAAAAACATTTTTATGGCTGTTTGGTTTTTTTGTTTTGACCTATACGGGGATCGAGAGCCTGGTCAAGGCGAAGGAAGTATCGCTGATGAGAGGTGCGGGAGAGAAAGGTTCATACCGCAAATCCTTCTTTTCGGGGCTGGTGATCTCCCTTTCAAACCCGCTGAGCATCATGTTCTGGCTCGGCATTTACGGAAGCATTTTGGCGAAAACGGTAGAGACGTACGAATCATACCAGCTGCTAATATGCAGTTCAGGCATTTTAATCGGACTTTTTTTGTGGGACTTGGCCATGTCTTTTCTTGCGGGGACATTCAGAACATTTTTAAGCCCGCGGATGATCCAGGCAACGACTTGGCTCGCGGGCATCAGTCTAATTGTTTTCGGATGTTACTTCGGCTATCAGGGGATGCTCGAACTGCTGAAGGCGGGAGGCTGATTATGCCTGCCCGTTTTTCTGTTCCTGATGGGCCCACCTTTTTTTCATCAGCATTGTCACAACAGCAATAACGGCAAGAAACAGAAGGCTCACAAAAAAGCCGGGTCTGCTGTTTTTTTCAAATAACGTACCTGAAACGGCAAATAAAATCAGGACAAGCGCTGTGATAATCTGGACATTCCCTTTCATTTTTGGCTTTGTGAGCTTTTTGCTGGAAAGCAGGATAAACATCCAGTTATAGAGCAGCATTAAGCTGGCGGCCGTTGTCATATGTTCATAAAGCTGCTTCGGCAAAAGCAGTGACAGAACGATGGAAGCAGCGAGAACAAGCACCGTCAGGCCGAGTGCCGGCCACGATACTTTCGCCTTTTCTTTTTTCGCAAAGCAGGCCGGTGCATCTCCATTTTTCGCCATTGTTCCCATCAGTGTGGTGACAGCGAACAGGGAAGCGGTCAGCGTTGAAAAACCGGCGATAATGAAAATGCCGTTGAAAATATCCATGATCAAATCGAGATGAAAGTCTTTTAATGACGTAATAAACGGGCTGTTCTGTTCGGTAAATGCCCCGTGGGGGACTAGGAGCATGGCCAGCCCGATCGATGCGACGTAAATCACAGCAAGGGTTATGAGCATCAGGCTCCCTGATTTTGATGAATCTTTCGGGTCTTTTAAGTGAATCGCCATCAGACCCATGACTTCTATTCCTCCATAGGCGTAAAATGTGTAAATCAACCCCGTCCATAATCCCATAAAGCCGAAAGGGAACAATTCGTGAACCCGGTCAGGGAACTGCGCGTCAGGCGTTTTTCCTGGCAACAGCCCGCACAATGCCAAGACAGCGATGATGATAAACATTAAAATGGCCGCCGTTTTCAACACGGCCAGTATGTTTTCCGTTTTTTCAAAACTGCTGCGCCCTGTGAAAATGACGATCAGCCCGAGAATCGCATAAATGGAGGCGAAAACCCACAGCGGAACCTGGTTAAACCAATGGCGTGTAAACAGGGAGATCGCTGTCAACTGACTCCCGATAATCAGCATTTCCGATGACCAGTAGACCCAGCCATTGCTAAACCCCGCCCAATTGCCGAAGGCTTCCCTGGCATAAGAACAAAAAGACCCTTCAACAGGATGATCCGCCGTTAATTTCGCCAGCTGCTGAAAGACGAGAAAAGTGCCAAGGGCAGCAAGAAGAAAGGCGGCTAATACGGAAAAGCCGCTTTTCTTAATCGCGATGCTTGAACCGAGAAAAAACCCCGTTCCAATTGTGCAGCCGACTCCGATCATGGAGAGCTGCCACCATTTTAAATCTCCTTTTTTCGCTTGTCGTTTCATCGTTTCAACCCCTCTAAATCTTCTTGTTATTTTGCCATGGGGAGCCTTTTTTATTCACGAAGAAAAGAGGGAGGAAAGGCTCTCTGCGCACCTCAATATTCACTTTGAAATAAAACATATGCTATAGTTAAAGACATAATCATTACGGTTCATTCAGTCAAAAGGAGGAATGACGGATGACTTTACAAGAAAAAATCATGCAGGAACTGAATGTAAAGCCTTCTATCGAACCGAAACAGGAAATTGAAAAAAGGGTCAGTTTTTTAAAAAGCTATTTGAAAAAAACGGGTGCCAAAGGTTTTGTTTTAGGCATCAGCGGAGGACAGGACTCCACATTGGCGGGCAGGCTTGCCCAGCTGGCTGTTGAAGAATTGAGAGAAGAAGGCGTTCAGGCGGAATTTATTGCGGTCCGCTTGCCTTACGGCGTTCAGCAGGATGAAGATGACGCCCAGCTGGCACTCAAATTTATCCAGCCTGACAAGTCTTTTGCTTTTGACATTGCTTCAACTGTAGGCTCATTTGCTGATCAATATCAGTCAGTCACGGGAGAGGCGCTTGCCGATTTTCACAAAGGCAATGTAAAAGCAAGAGTCCGGATGATTGCCCAATATGCGATCGGGGGTCAAAATCAGCTGCTGGTGATCGGAACAGACCATGCTGCAGAAGCTGTTACCGGATTCTTCACAAAATACGGAGACGGAGGGGCAGACCTTTTGCCGCTAACAGGATTGACAAAGCGCCAGGGCAGAAGCCTGCTGGAAGAACTGGGAGCGCCGGAGCGGCTTTATACGAAGTCTCCGACCGCCGATTTGCTTGATGAAAAACCTCAGCAATCCGATGAAACAGAGCTCGGCCTGACGTATGATAACATCGACGACTACCTTGAAGGAAAAGCCGTCTCCAGCGAGGTGGCCGAGGCGATCGAAAAACGCTATAAGGCATCCGAGCACAAACGCCAAGTCCCTGCTTCAATGTTTGACGACTGGTGGAAATAGCAAAAAAGAGGCTGACTTCAGCCTCTTTTTTTATTAACAGGCACCCTATATCATTCAAGCTGGATTTGCCATATAATTAAGATATTTGATTCCTTTATGCAAGGAGGAGTAGAAGCTGGAAATGAATGCCGCAATGAGAGATAAGAATATCGTGCTGATCGGGTTTATGGGCGTCGGGAAAACAACCATTGGTCAGCTTCTGTCAAAGAAATTAGACCGCGACTTTATCGATATCGACCAGCAGATTGAAAATGACTTTCAAATGACTATTCCGGAGATGTTTAAACAAAAAGGGGAAGCGTTTTTCAGACAGACTGAAAAAGAATATATTTTTCAGATGTGCGAACATACAATGGGCAGCATCGTATCTTTAGGGGGAGGCGCTTTCCAACAGGAGGACATCAGAAAGAAGTGTCTCGAACACTGCTTTGTCATCTTTCTTGATTTAACATGGGAGAGTTGGAAGCAGCGGATGGATCTCTTGATTGAGAACAGGCCGGTTCTTCATAACCGCTCAATCGAAGAAATGAAACAGCTGTTTAATGAGAGAAAGAGCATGTATGCATTCCACAACTTGAAAGTCGAAACAGATCACCGGTCTGCCGAGGAAACGGCCGACTACATTGTGGAGATGCTGGGGCTTAGCTGATCTTAAACAAACGTTTAATTAAGCTGTTTCTATCGCTGTGTCAATATATTGAGCCAATGATTTGTCTGATCATTGGCTCTTTCGGTCTTGTTTGACCGTTTGGCGTCCCGCCGCCATAAAAACGGGCAGGCCAAAGATACACGGCAGCCACTTCTCTGGATAAGATCTTTTCTGGCTCTGCGACCGCAAAAAAGTCGCTTATTGCCTGAGCGGACACTATAATGTAAATAATAGAAACGATAAACTGGCGGTGCACTTATTATGAAACAGCGAATTCAAGAAGAACTGAAAAACATTGAAGCGACATACGGTGTTAAAATCCTCTATGCGGTTGAATCGGGCAGCAGAGCCTGGGGCTTTCCCTCACAGGACAGTGATTACGATGTCAGATTTATTTATGTCCATCAAAAAGATTGGTATCTGTCAATTGATGCAAAGCGCGATGTGATTGAACTGCCGATTGACGATTCTCTCGATATCAGCGGTTGGGAGCTGACAAAAGCGTTAAGATTGTTTAGGAAATCAAACCCTCCGCTTCTCGAATGGCTTTCCTCGGGAACGGTTTATTATGAAGCCTATTCGCTGGCGGAAAACATGAGGCAGCTGAAAAGCCGCGCCTTTTCTCCAGTCTCCTGCATGTACCATTATCTCAATATGGCATCAGGGAATTTTCGCCACTATCTGCAGCGGGAAGAAGTGAAAATCAAAAAATATTTTTATGTGCTCCGCCCAATTCTGGCTTGTCAGTGGATTGAAAGCCGCCGGACGGTTCCTCCGATTGAATTTCAGGTTTTGCTTAACGAACTTACGGAAGATGGACCGCTGAAAACGGAAATCCAACAGCTGCTTGAGAGGAAAAAGAAAGGGGAGGAGTTCAATCTTGAACCTCAAAACCCTATCCTCCACGCATTTATTGATCGTGAATTGGAGCGGCTTCAGACGGTTGCCAAAGCATATAAAACAGATCATGAAGATCTGACGCAGGAGCTTGACCGGCTGTTTAGAGAAACGCTAGACGAGGTGTGGGCATAACATAGTATTCCCTTTAAGTATTCTTAAAGGGTTTTTTCTTTGCATTCATAGGGAAATGGTTGAGTATAACAGAAAGCGTTTTCAAATAAAGCGGCGCGGAACGGCAGAAAGGGCATTCGCAAAAACGGGTTCGCCGAAAACGCATCCTGTTCTTTACCGAAGTTTCTTCCTGATTCTATTGTCGTATACCATCCAAGTTTTAGGAAGAAAGTTTCTGAAAAAATCCCAGCAGATGTAAAACATTGTGGAAAAACCACAAAAATCGTCAGCTTTTTTGTTTTTTCGAAATATTGTGAATCGACCCTTTGCTCTTATAAAATTAAGAATATAAAGAAATATTTCATGAGATGGCGGGGTGTGATAATGGAAGTGATAACAAGAGACTTTTTCCTATTCTTATCTAAAAGCAGCATCCTGAATCGCCTGGCGAGAAATTGGGGGAGTTCCGTCGCGACCGGAAAAATTATCGGAGGAAAAGATTTTGAAGCTTCAATTCCGATTATTAAGGGGCTGAACGAACAAGGATTGACTGTCACAGTTGATCATTTGGGCGAATTTGTAGACAGCAGGGAAGTCGCAAGGGAACGCACGCAGGAATGCATTCGGGCCATTCAGCTGATTGCTCAGGAACAGCTTAATTCACATGTTTCATTAAAGATGACGTCACTGGGGCTCGATATTGACCTTGACCTTGTCAGGGATAATATGACCAGCATTCTGGAATGTGCCGAACAGCACAAAGTGATGGTCACAATCGATATGGAAGATGAAGTGCGCTGCCAAAAGACGCTTGACCTCTTTAAGGAGTTCAGGCAGAAATACGAGTATGTCAGCACGGTCCTGCAAGCTTACTTGTACCGGACCGAACAGGATTTGGAGGAGCTTAATCCGTATAATCCGTTTTTCCGTCTTGTGAAGGGAGCTTATAAAGAATCGCCACAAGTGGCGTTTCCTGACAAAAAAGATGTGGATGAGAATTACAAAAAGCTCATTAAAAAGCAGCTGCTGAGCGGCCATTACACAGCCATCGCAACTCATGACGACAAGATGATTGATTACACCAAAGAAATTGCGAAAGAGCATCAAATCGGCAAAGACCGCTTCGAATTTCAAATGCTGTACGGGATGCGCAGCAAAACTCAGCTGGAACTGGTGAAGGAAGGCTACAATATGCGTGTGTATCTTCCTTACGGAGACGACTGGTACGGATACTTTATGAGACGGCTTGCCGAACGGCCTGCCAACATCGCTTTTGCGTTTAAAGGCATGACGAAGAAATAAAACGATAAAAAGGGGAGATTAGCATGACAACACCTTACAAACACGAACCATTTACAAATTTCGGGATCGAAGAAAACCGGAAGGCATTCGAAAAAGCTCTGGAAACGGTAAATAACGAATGGCTGGGTCAGTCCTATCCTCTTGTTATCGATGGAGAAAGGTATGAAACGGAAGACAAGATCGTATCGATCAATCCTGCAAACAAAGAAGAAGTTGTAGGCACGGTATCCAAGGCTACTCAGGATCATGCGGAAAAGGCCATTCAGGCGGCTGCGAAAGCGTTTGAAACTTGGAGATACACAGATCCTGAAGAAAGAGCGGCTGTTTTATTCCGCGCGGCTGCCAATGTGCGCCGCAAAAAGCATGAGTTTTCTGCGCTTCTAGTCAAAGAAGCAGGTAAACCTTGGAATGAAGCGGATGCGGATACGGCAGAAGCGATCGATTTTATGGAATACTATGCGCGGCAAATGATTGAGCTTGCGAAAGGAAAGCCGGTTAACAGCCGTGAAGGCGAACGAAATCAATATGTGTACACACCGACTGGTGTAACGGTTGTTATTCCGCCTTGGAACTTCCTGTTCGCGATCATGGCTGGAACGACGGTTGCGCCGATCGTGACAGGAAACACGGTTGTTCTGAAGCCCGCAAGCGCAGCGCCTGTTATTGCTGCCAAGTTCGTTGAAGTGCTTGAAGAAAGCGGACTTCCAAAAGGAGTAGTCAACTTCGTCCCTGGAAGCGGAGCTGAAGTCGGGGATTACCTGGTGGATCATCCGAAAACAAGCATCATTACGTTTACAGGTTCAAGGGAAGTCGGAACGCGCATTTTTGAGCGTGCAGCGAAGGTTCAGCCTGGTCAGACACACTTAAAACAAGTGATTGCTGAAATGGGCGGAAAAGATACGGTCGTCGTTGATGAGGATTGTGACATTGAATTGGCTGCACAATCAATTTTCACATCTGCCTTCGGCTTTGCAGGCCAAAAATGTTCAGCAGGTTCACGGGCTGTCGTGCATGAAAAGGTATATGACGAAGTATTGAAGCGTGTAATCGAGATTACGGAGTCCAAGAAAGTCGGAGAGCCTGACAGTGCGGACGTTTATATGGGACCTGTCATCGACCAGGCATCGTATAATAAAATCATGGACTATATCGAAATCGGAAAAGAAGAAGGCCGTTTAGTCAGCGGAGGAAAAGGCGATGATTCAAAAGGCTACTTCATCGATCCGACGATCTTTGCCGATCTGGATCCGAAAGCCCGGTTAATGCAGGAAGAAATTTTCGGACCTGTTGTTGCTTTCTCAAAAGTCAGCAGCTTTGATGAGGCGCTGGAAGTTGCCAACAACACCGAATACGGCCTGACAGGCGCGGTCATTACTAAAAACCGCGACCATATCAACAGAGCAAAACAAGAATTCCATGTCGGAAATCTGTATTTCAACCGCAACTGTACAGGGGCGATCGTCGGCTACCATCCGTTTGGCGGTTTCAAAATGTCGGGAACCGATTCTAAAGCGGGCGGACCTGATTATCTTGCGCTTCATATGCAGGCGAAAACGATCAGTGAAACGTTTTAAGGTGTAAGAAAAGGGATTAAACAGGGGACGAAGGCAGCCTTTCATAGGCTGCCTTCAAAAAAAGAGAAATTAGTCTAAAAATTTAGATAAACGGCATCTTGGGGGGAGATTCTTATTCAGAACGCACAATTGATCATTTCCATCGTAATTTACATGGTAGGGATGCTTTATATTGGGTATTACGCTTACAAACGGACAGCAAATCTCTCAGACTATATGCTTGGCGGACGGACGCTCGGGCCTGCTGTCACGGCGCTCAGCGCCGGCGCATCAGACATGAGCGGCTGGCTTTTGATGGGGCTGCCGGGCGCCATGTTTGCAACAGGCCTGAGCGGTTCATGGATTGTCATCGGCCTAGTGCTCGGCGCATGGGCAAACTGGATTTTTGTGGCGCCGCGCTTAAGGTCATACACCGAGGTAGCAGGCAATTCGATTACCATCCCTGCATTTTTAGAAAACCGCTTTCATGACAAATCAAAGATCCTGCGGATATTTTCCGGAGTCGTTATTATTACCTTTTTTACGTTTTATGTATCATCAGGAATGGTTTCCGGCGGCGTTTTATTTAACAGCATGTTTCATTTGGAATATCATACAGGGCTGTGGATCATTTCGGGTGTCGTCGTGGCCTACACGCTTTTCGGCGGGTTTTTGGCCGTCAGCTGGACGGACTTTGTCCAGGGTATCATTATGGTTGTCGCGTTAGTTCTTGTTCCGGTTGTTACGTTCATTCAGACGGGGGGACCGATAGAAGCCTTCAGCGAAATCCAGTCGATCGATCCTAACCTCCTCAATATTTTTAAAGGAACGAGTGTCCTCGGCATCATCTCCTTGTTTGCATGGGGCCTCGGCTACTTTGGACAGCCTCACATTATCGTGCGCTTTATGGCGATATCCTCTGTCAAGGAAACGAAGAAAGCGCGCCGGATCGGCATGGGTTGGATGATCTTTTCAAGTGCGGGCGCACTGCTGACCGGATTGCTCGGTATTGCGTATTACTCGAAGAACGGGCTTCACTTGGATGATCCGGAAACGATCTTCATTCAATTGGGGAACATTCTGTTTCACCCTCTGATCACAGGCTTTTTAATCTCGGCGATTTTAGCAGCGGTTATGAGTACAATTTCCTCCCAGCTGCTAGTTACATCAAGTTCTCTAACTGAAGATTTATACAAAACGCTATTTAAACGCTCTGCATCTGACAAAGAACTCGTCTTTTTCGGACGTCTTTCGGTTTTGGCGGTTTCCATTGTCGGACTCTGTCTCGCCTGGACAAAAAACAATACGATTCTCGGTCTTGTCAGCTATGCTTGGGCGGGTTTCGGCGCGTCGTTCGGCCCAGTGATCATCTTAAGTTTGTTTTGGAAGAGGATGACAAAATGGGGGGCGCTTGCCGGAATGGTTGCCGGAGCAGTTACCGTTATCATTTGGGCGGAAGCCGGACTTTCCGATGTTCTTTATGAAATGATTCCGGGCTTTGCCGCCAGCTTGCTGTTTGTGTTTGTCGTCAGTCTATTGACATCAAAACCGGAGCAGCAGGTGCTTGATGAATTCGAGCAATACAAACAAACACTGCAACGATGATGGAGATGGGGAACCATTCTCCGTCTCTCTTTTTATAGGCCTTCTCCCGCCTTCTAACAGGGGATTGATCCCATTTTTTTAAAAGTCGCATATAAGTCTATACAAGAGTGTAAAGGAGAAGTATGATTAAGTTAAAAACGAGTAGGAGAAAGGATATGGAAGAGCTATTAGAACAAGTTGTTTCTCTTTCAAACATTAATGAGATCATTGACTTTATCAGCGGCGAGCTGAAAAAGCCGGTCATACTGGAAAGCGCAGATTTTTTCTTATTAGCTTATAACTCCTATTATATTAACCATTTTGATGCAGCAAACCAGCAAACGATTTTCTCCAAAAAATGTCCGCTGCCGATCTTTGAAAAGTTCGTCGAAGAAGGCATTATTGATCAATTGAAAACGATTCCGACTCCTTTTAGGGTAAAACAGATTGAAGAAATCGGGTTAAACCAGCGGGTTGTCGTCAGCGCCAAGTATAAAGACGAAATTATGGGCTATATCTGGGTGCAGGAGATTGAAGACGACCTGTCTGATGAAGAGCTTGATTTCTTATACAAAGCATCCTTTCATGTCGGGAAGATCATTTATAAGAAAAAACGCCTCAAACAAGAAAAAGAAGAACAGGCGGAAGAGCTTTACAAAAAGGCAATTAACGATCAGTTTCAAACGGAAAAAGAGCTGAAAGCCGCCGCCGATAAGGCGAGCGTTGTCCTGCCGGCCGTGTTTACCGTCATGGTGCTTCAAGTCGTTGACGGGGAGGATGAACTGCTCGAGGATCTGAAGGAAACGATTCGGTCTTATTTAAACCTGAAAGATAATATCAGTCACGTATTGGAGGATCATTCGAATATCGCCATCATTGTCGGCAGTGTGTCGCGCAAGCGTTCCGCGCTGGCTGCGGCCTCAGAACTGATCAACCGTCTGTTGACCCATTTGCGCTCGCAAATGCTGCCTCTTATTTTAATCGGGGTCGGCAATGAGTACAGCAGCCCGCTGTCCCTTGGCAGAAGCTACAGAGAGGCGCTCCAAGTGACGAAAGCAGCGGAAATCACGGGAAGCCAGGAACACATTCCCTATGAATACCAAAAGCTCGGGCTTTTCAGGTATCTTGATCAAATCGCCGCAAAAAACGATCATCTGCAATATTTAAACCCGGACCTTCAGCTGCTGAAAGAAAAAGATAAAGAAAGCCACACCGAATTTTTGAGAACGCTTGAAATTTATCTCGTCAACAACTGCAAGGTCAAGCCATCCGCAGAACAGCTGTTTATCCACCAAAACACGCTCAACTACCGTATCAAACAAATATTGGAAATGACATCGATCGATCTCAATGATTTTAATACTAGATGTCAATTGTTTATCGATTTAATGCTGATGAAGAAAGCAGGCTACAAATCGTAAACAGAAAAAGAAAAGCCGGTGCATGAAGTGCCGGCTTTTAATATGTCCGATAAACGTAAGGATCTTTCGGCTCTTTTATAGGAGACCAATCCTTCACCTTCATCACAGGAATCGTAGATTTGAAAGGCTGATAGTATTCGGAAGACAGCGTTCCTTTTACATGGAGCCACTGATCGTCTTTAATATTCGTATGTTCAGGGAATTCGACCAGCATACCGTAGACTCCCGAGTCGGCGATGCAATGAATGATTCCGAAGCGGAGAACAAACAGCTGTTTATCATTGATCGCTTCCCCTTTAAAGGCAAAACCGTCGAATTCGATCGTTCGGTCAAGGAATTCTCCCGGATATTGATAGATCGTTTCCATGCCCTTCAAAAAATCATCGTCTTTTAATGAAATATGCTGTTTTCCTTTATAATTTTTCAGCGCTTTATTCATCAATTCATCGTACCCTTCCTCGCCGTAGTAGATGCTTGTATCAGGGCGCAGGTACTGGGTTTGGGCATAATGCTCCGGCTGTTCGATCGCTTTGAACGAGAAGCCCTTCGACTTGACGATATTGGAATCAAGCGTCGCTGCCGGCAGAAAAAGTCCGGTGCATAAAGGGAAGATGAACACGAAATAAATGAACATCCTTTTCTGAAAAGGCTTATCTTTTTCATGATCGTGATCATGGCCGCATCCGCAGTCGCGGTCACATCCTTTTTCGTCTGAGCCTTTCATATAAATGTAGAATTGCACCGCTGTCAAAATGGCCAGAAGAAAAATAGCGATGTATGAAAGGTAAGCATATTTCATATTAATATATTTTGTCAGATTGCCGGATGCATGAAGATGAAAAAAGAAAAACGTAAACAACATTAAAATGAATGTGCGAAACATGTTCTCACCCCTTTACCAACAGTGATCCGGCTAAGACAATAACGGCGATGTAGGCGATTAAGACAAACACAAAGCGTTTTTTAAAGATGCCGAGCATCATCAGCAGATTTTTGATGTCCACCATCGCCCCGAATACAAGAAAGGCGATAAGTGAGCCGAGTGAAAACGTGCTGCTGAAAGAAGAAGCAATAAAAGCGTCGACCTCTGAACAAAGGGACAGCACAAATGACAGCCCCATCATAACAAGGGAGGAAGATACATCATTCTGCCCGATCGCCAAAAGGGTAGATGTTTTAATATACGTCTGCATTGCCGCTGCGACAAATGCGCCGATGATCAAATATTTTCCGACTGAGAAAAACTCGTCAACTGCATGGCGGAGCGTCCCGCCGAGCTTTTGCAGGAAAGACTGGTTCACATGGGCATGGTGGTGATGGCCGCGTGTCCCGTTCTCGATCAGCTGATTCCCTTTAAATTGATAAGAGATGATCAGCCCGGCAATGAGAGACACCGCAATCGCCAACCCGCCGCGATAGAACACAACATCCCATTTGTTCCCGAAAGCGATGAATGTCGAGAATAACACAATCGGATTGATGATCGGGGCCGTCAGCATGAAGGCGACCGCTGCGTGAAGCGGTACGCCCTTTAAAAGCAGCCTGCGGGCAATCGGAACGATGCCGCACTCGCAAGCCGGAAACAATACCCCGGCAAATGTCCCTGACAAAACGGCGAGAAATCGGTTTTGCGGGATGATTTTCGCCATCATCTCCTCCGTCACAAACATTTGAATCAAACCTGATATAAAAACCCCGATCAAAACGAACGGAATCGCTTCTATTAATATACTGATAAATATTGAGTTCAGCTGCAGAAAGGATTGTGAAGCCACAAAAAAACCTCCGCGCAAATGCATATTTTTAGTTTCAATCTAGCATTATAACATAAATTGAAAAAGCGGTTTTGTGCGGCGGGGTCAGATAATGGGAGGAGCAGAAGTGACAGAATCAATACATATAAAATCCATACACAGCCTTGAAGGGGAATGTTATGATAAGAATATTCAAAAAATGAAAAGAAGAGGGGAAAGACAAGATGCAGCAGCCTTATGATATGCCGCTAGAACAGCTTTACCAGTATAAACCGGAACGGACGGCACCGGCTGATTTTGAAGAGTTCTGGAAGGGTTCATTGGAGGAATTGTCAAATATAAAAGCGGAGCCTGAGCTTGAACCGCATGAATATCCGGCTGACGGGGTAAAAGTCTACTGGCTTACATACAGAAGCACCGGGGGAGCGCGAATCAAAGGCTGGTATGCAGTACCCGACCGCCAAGGGCCGCATCCTGCGATCGTCAAATATCACGGCTATAACGCCAGCTATGACGGAGACATTCATGATATTGTCAATTGGGCTCTTCACGGTTATGCGGCATTCGGTATGCTGGTCCGCGGGCAGAGCAGCAGTGAAGATACAGAGACCTCTCAACACGGACATGTACCCGGCTGGATGACAAAAGGAATCCTCGATCCGAAAACATATTACTACAGAGGGGTCTATTTAGATGCCGTACGAGCAGTCGAAGTGGTCAGCGGTTTTGCTGAAGTCGATGAAAAGCGGATCGGAGTGATCGGGGCAAGCCAAGGAGGCGGGCTGGCTGTCGCGGTTTCGGCGCTGTCCGATATTCCAAAAGCAGCCGTGTCCGAATACCCTTATTTAAGCAATTTTCAACGAGCGATCGATATAGCGATCGACCAGCCTTATCTCGAAATCAACTCCTTTTTCAGAAGAAACACCAGCCCGAATATTGAACAGGCGGCCATGCGGACCCTGTCTTATTTTGATATCATGAACCTTGCTCAAGCGGTCAAAGCGCCCGTTCTCATGTCGATCGGACTGGTTGACACCATCACACCGCCATCCACCGTCTTTGCGGCTTACAATCACTTGAAAACGGATAAAGAAATAAAAGTGTACCGCTATTTTGGACACGAATACATCCCGCCGTTCCAAACCGAAAAGCTGGCGTTTTTGAGAAAGCACCTGAAATGAATAAAAGTGAACACCCGGTGAAGCCGGGTTTTTTTATGTCTTGATTTAAGAATATATCGTATTATAAGATATAATTAGAGAGGGTGATGAAAGTGAATACGGAGAAAATCATAGAAATGATGAATCAGGACTGGACGGATATTTACTACCATCTGCACACAAAGCATGATGATCATTTGTCTCACCACGCGGTTCGAATGCTTCAGCATATCGAAAAAAACCGCTTGGTGACCATTGGTCATTTAGCAAAATTATTGGATGTCTCTCATAATACGGCATCAGAACATGTGAAAAGACTGATACAAAAAGGACTTGTACAGAAAAACCGGGACAGCAGCGATGAACGCAAAGTCTACGTCACGTTAACGCCTGAAGGTGAAGAAGCAGTGAAACGGCATACGAGACTTCATCCGAAAAAACTGCAAAAGGTGTTGGAGCAATTAAATGAAGAAGAAGTCGAAATGATTAAAACAGCATTTTCCTTGTTGAGCCGGGAGGCAAAATCATGTTTTTAATAGTGAAAATCGGGGTTTCTGCAATATTGATCGCCATTATAACCGAAATTGCACGAAAATCGCCTGAAATGGGTGGAATGATTGCGGCATTGCCTCTTGTCAGTCTGCTGAGTTTATTTTGGCTTAGTGTACAAGGGGAATCTTTAAAGCATTTAAGCCAATTCGCGAAAGGCGTGCTATGGGGGTTTCCCGCCACGGCGGTTCTCCTTTTGATCGTGGTTTTGAGTTTAAAAGCATCATTTCCGGTTGTCATTTCTGTTGTGTTTGGAGTATGCGGATGGGGCGGGTGTTTAATGCTGCAAAAGGCTCTCATCCATGCGATATTCGGGTGAAGGGGAATGGAATAAGAAGCCGCTTGTGCTGCCGCACAAGCGGCTGAAACGATCAGGGAGCGGCATACCCCCCCTGTATGAGACTGTCACGTATAAAGCTTGGAGTAATAAATCATCCTCGCCGGAAAAGGAACGTCTCTGTATGGCCCCTCGGGCGGGATGGATGTCGACAGAAATCGGAAATAATGGCTCCCGAGTATTTTTAAGTTTATCGGATAAGTCTGGACGGTTTCAGGAGCGAGTTCATAGGAGAATGCTTGAGCTTTAGATTGACTGACCATGAACTTTTGATATTCCCCGTTTTCAAAGCAATATAAACAGCCCTTTAAACGATGCGCTTCCTGGTTGACCAAAGAGATATACAGATCTTCTCGGCCGTTTTTTTCAACCGGGTTTCCTGCTTTGTCAGACAAGTAAATCAATCTTGTTTGAGATGGGCTGCCGCTGTTCATTTGACAGTTAACAGGTTCAATGCAAGCAGGATGAGTCGAGAGCCGGTCAGAATGCGGGGCATGTGAAATCAATTCAAAATAGTAGGGTGCTACATCGTCGGCATCCCGATTCCATTTGCAATCGTGCTCAGCCTTTGGGTCGAACATGAAGGACTGGGTGATGATATAAACGATGTGTCTGCCCGCAGGAACATGCTGGAACCTGATTTTGATTTCCTTGGACGAATGAGCGGGAACGATGGATGGAAAGGTTTGCGAGGGCCGGTCATTTCCTTCAAAGAAAACGGATATATGGATGCGGTCTTCGGCATTCGTATGGTTGCAGCAGACGTATGATGCTTGGAAATGGCCTGATGGATCGGTTTGATAGCTTAATTTGTTTCTGTCGATCGTATAAAGGTGATCTGCGTGAAAATAAGTCGATCTGAGGATATGGATAATACCGCCTCCGTTTCACAGTATGGAAAGCCGCCGGAGCACCCGGCAGCTTCTTGCTATTTTTTGATATAAACCTCTGTCCGCTTCTCCAGGAAATCCTGGAGCAAAGCGATCGCCGAGCAAACGGCCCAGTAAATCAAGGCAACTAAAATATACATCGTCATATAGTCGAACTCCCGTCCGCCTACGATTTTTGCCTGTTGAAACAATTCAGGCACGGTGATCATGGCGGCGAGGGAAGACGCTTTAACGAGATCAAGCATTACGTTTGCAAGAGGCGGGAGTGCAATTCTAACCGATTGAGGGACAATCACGTGGCACATCGTCTGCCAGTAGGAAAAGCCGATCGATTTTGCAGCGTCCCACTGCCCTCTGTCAACGGACGACAGGGCCGAGCGGATAATCTCGGCAATGTATGCGGCGCTGTTCATGCTGAAGCCGATTAAGGCAGCAGTCAAAGCCGTAAATTGGATTCCGATATAAGGAAAACCAAAATAAAGAATAAATAGAATGACAAGGATCGGAACGCCTCTCATAAACGAAATATAGATTCTTGCCGGCCAACGAAGCAAAGAGATCTCCGACATGCGCCCAAGCGCGATGAAAAAACCGAGAATTAAACCGGCAAACATGCTCGCAAATGAAATAAAAAGCGTATTCCATATGCCTTGCATCACATAAGGAAACGATTTCGCAGCCAATTCTGCATTAAAAATATACTCCCATTGAATAGAGCCCAATTGACATCCCTCTATTTATTCACATCGACATCGACAAAGTCGATATCCTGCTTTTTCGAAACATCGGCACCGCCGAAAAACTTTTTCGAAATCTTTTTGATTGTGCCGTCCTTCAGCATTTCGTCAATCGTTTTGTCGAATTGTTTTTTTAGTTCTGCGTTTCCTTTTTTCATGATCATGCCTTGCTGATGCGGATAGTATTTAAGATCGGGATGAATAGTCAAATCCAGATCAGGCATTGCGGCGAGCGCGAGTTTTTGAAGGTAGTAGTCGTTTAAGATGACATCGGTTCTTCCATTCGCTACATCCTTTAAAAATTGGTCATTTGTTGCGTTGTCGTAAATGACTTCCTCAGCTCCGTATTGGCGCGCGATATCCATGTAAACTGTCGTAGCTGCGCCAGCGGCTTTCTTTCCCTTTAAATCTTCAAGCGTGTGGATGCCTGATAGATCTTTTTTGCGGACGATAGCCGTTCCGAATGAATATTTATAAGGCGTAGAGAACAAAAACTTTTCTTTGCGGTCGTCGGTCATTGTAATATCGTTGGCAGCAGCGTCCACTTGTCCGCTCCCCACCGCCGTCAGCATGCCGTCAAAGCCCATTTCTTTAAATTCGACATCCAGGTCGAGCCGTTTAGCCGCTTCACGGATGACTTCCACTTCGTAGCCGGTCAGCTTGTCTTTGCCGGAATCAGTGTCATGATATGAAGTAGGATAAAGGGTTCCCGAAGTCGCCACAACGATCTTCCCTTTTTCCTTTATCTCATCCCAGGCTGTTTTTTGATTTTCAGCCTTATTTTGAGTAGTGCTGCATGCAGCTGTTATAAGAGCGAGCGCTAACACCGTTATCAACAATGTAATGCGCTTATACGTATGCAATTTATTCACTTAAAAAATCCTCCTATTCCTTTAGTCAAGTAAACCATAGCACTGAAGTAGGGATTAGGCAATAAGATAATTAGTATTGGGAAAAAATAAAATAATTGATAGTGCAACCTGCTTTACTTTTTAAGGTGAAAGATGGAATCATAAAGATATTGGTAAATTGAAACACAAGGAGGATAAGAAAAGATGAAAAATATTTTAATCATCAACGGACATGAAGCCTATCCCCATGCAAGAGGACAGCTTAATCACACTATTTTTACAGCGTTGGCGGACAAGCTGGGTGAAAAATATGAAGTGAAAAAAACAGTGGTGGCAGACGGATATCAAATCCCTGAGGAGCACGAGAAATTCAAGTGGGCTGATGCTGTTATTTATCAGACGCCTGTTTACTGGTTCAGTGTTCCTGCTTTATTTAAAAAATATATTGATGAAATTTATGAGTACGGGCTTTTTTATCAAGGGTCTGAAGACTACGGCAGAGGCGGGCTGTTTACAGACAAAAAGTATATGTTTTCAACCACATGGAACGCGCCCAAGGATGTATTCTCCAAAGAGGGGACATTCTTCGAAGGTAAAAGCCTTGATGAAGCGCTCTTTCATTTGCACAAAATGCAGGAATTCGTCGGCATGAAGCCTTTAAAAACATTCTCTGTTCATGATGTCATCAGCAATCCGCAAGTAGATCAATATTTAGCTGATTTGGACGCCCATTTAAAAGAAGTATTTTCGATTTAAGTCAAGAGGTTTGTGCTCAGGCGCAAACCTCTTTTTTCGTTATCCTCTAAGAAAACGTGATACAGTTGAGTAAAAGCAAAGCAGGGGGTGCTCGCATGTTTTTAAAAAAGCTGACTTTACTTCGGGAAAAAGTTCCTTCTTATGCAAAATATCCATTTTCAATTCCTGCTATTCAACATTTAAAAGAACTGACGTTTCAAAAAAACGTAACATTTTTTGTGGGGGAAAACGGATCAGGCAAATCGACGCTGCTTGAAGCAATCGCAGATAAATGCGAATTTAACACGGCTGGCGGGGGAAGAAATAATACATATGAAGTGTACGGTTCCGGTTCGGATTTGGGAGACTATATCAGATTGTCATGGCTTCCTAAAGTAACAAACGGCTTTTTTCTGCGCGCCGAATCTTTTTATCATTTTGCCACTCATATTGATGAAGTAGACATCACCGGTTTTCGAGGCTACGGAGGCAGATCTCTTCACGAGCAATCACACGGTGAATCTTTTTTATCGCTTTTCAAACATCGTTTTAAAGAGAAGGGAATCTATCTTCTCGATGAGCCTGAAGCTGCTTTATCCCCGGCAAGACAGCTGGCATTTTTGAAAATTCTTCATGATTTGACGAAATCAAACCAAGCTCAGTTTATTATCGCCTCTCACTCCCCCATTTTATTAGGGTATCCGGAAGCCGACATCTTCAGTTTTGATGGTGAACAAATCACTGAAGTGAACTATGAGGATACGGATCATTACACCTTAACCAAGTATTTTCTTCAGCACCGGGAAAAGCTTCTGGCGGAGCTGTTTTTAGATGATGTTTGATCTGAAACGCGTTTCATAGGATATGATAAAGTGCATCCGGATCAAAATACGAAACAGGAGTTGAGCCATATGATTCATCAGCAATTACGCCCATTTCCAAACCATTTCCTATGGGGATCAGCTTCAGCAGCCTATCAGATCGAAGGGGCCTGGAAGGAAGACGGCAAAGGCCTCTCGGTTTGGGATGTGTTCACAAAGATTCCCGGCAAAACGTTTAAAGGAAGCAATGGAGACATTGCGGTCGACCATTACCACCGTTTTAAAGAAGATGTTGCTTTAATGGCCGAGATGGGGTTAAAAGCATACCGTTTTTCAGTCAGCTGGCCGAGGATTTTTCCCCAAGGCAGGGGAGAAGTCAATGAAGCGGGCTTGAGATTTTACGATGACTTGATTAATGAGCTCCTTGCTCATGATATTGAACCCGTTTTGACGCTTTATCATTGGGATCTTCCCCAGGCTTTAATGGATGAATACGGCGGCTTTGAATCCAGAAGGATTATAGAGGATTTCAATACGTATTGCGTTACGCTCTATAAGCGGTATGGGGACAGGGTCAAATATTGGGTGTCCCTTAACGAGCAAAATTACAATTTTAATCATGCCTTTATCACAGCGATGCATCCTCCGGGTGTGAAGGACAGGAAACGCTTCTATGAGGCTAACCATATTGCATTTCTGGCGAATGCAAAGGCAATCGATTCTTTTCGCCGGTATGTTCCCGATGGAAAAATCGGACCGAGTTTTGCTTATTCGCCTGCATATCCGCTCTCCAGCCGTCCGGATGATATCCTCGCTTTCGAAAATGCTGAGGAATTTACAAATTATTGGTGGCTTGATGTGTATTGCCGGGGAACATATCCGGGCATTCCTTTGAAATATCTGAAGGAAAAAGGCTGGGCGCCGACAATTGAGGAGGGGGATATGGAGCTTTTAGCAAAAGGAAAACCTGATTTCGTCGGTGTGAATTATTATCAAACCATCACATATGAAATGAATCCTCTAGACGGAGTAGCGGAAGGAAAGATGAATACGACCGGCCAAAAGGGCAGCAACCAGGAAACAGGTATGCCCGGTTTATACAAAACAAAGAGGAATCCTCATCTTGAGACATCGAATTGGGATTGGGCCATTGACCCGATCGGTCTAAGAATCGGGCTTCGCAGGATTTCCAGCCGCTATGGGCTTCCGCTTTTCATAACGGAAAACGGGCTTGGGGAATTCGATAAGGTTGAAAATGACGGCACAATTCATGATGATTACAGAATTGCCTACTTGCGTGCGCATCTTGAACAGTGCAGACAGGCTTTAAACGACGGAGTCGATTTAATCGGCTACTGCAGCTGGTCTTTTACAGATTTATTGAGCTGGCTGAACGGCTACCAGAAGAGATACGGTTTCGTTTATATTAATCGTGATGAAGAGAATGTAAAGGACTTGAAGAGGATTAAAAAAGACAGCTTTTACTGGTACCAAAATGTCATTCAGACAAACGGGGAAGAGCTTTAGGAGAAGGGCGCCGGTGACACCGGCGCCTTTATTCTTTGATCAGGCCTGTTTAAAATCGAGAATATAGGTGATCTTCGCAGTGCTGCTTTGATCAGGCATAATCGTATAGCATGTCAGCTGATAGACGCCTTGCGGGATGTCGCATGACAATTTCTTGGATAGGACGCTTGCAATTTCGACCCCGCCATGAAGCACGTCGAAAGAAACGGTGACGCGCCTGTTAAAGGAGGGAACCTGTTCCTGGACATTCAAACGAACTTCTACTAATGATGCCGTATTATCGAGAGCTTCAAACGAGACCGCGTGTTCTCCCGCTGTGTAGCCTCTTTTAATATCCTCGTCTGTCCAATCCATAACGGGCGGCTTTCCGCCTTTTTGATAAACGGTAAACTGATGGTATGACATCGTCATTTCTTCTGCTTCCCACTTTTTGATCAAAGAACGTACCTCCAGTGTTATTTAATCTTGAAAAGTATTTTCGTGCCGTCCGGATAATCGCTTACCTGATTGCCCACCCAAGATCCTGCTCCACGGTTATCAGAAGGACTGATATACTCGACGGAAGCACCTGTTCCGCCTTCTTCGCACATGGCCATCGGCCACTCGTCGCGGTCATAGCCCGATTTGGAAGGAACATCTTTTAACGATTCCTTTCGGCGTTCGTCGGCTCCGTCCCTGTCGATCGTACAGATTTTAGAATGCCCTTTCTTGATGGCCTTTCGAATGTGCGCGCCTGTTTCAGGATAGCGGTCCGACGGGAAAATCAGCACTTCATCATAGTCTGAGCCGTTTTGCCGGCCTGAAGGCTGGTGTTCTGAAGTGAAAAAATCGCCGGATATAATGCCGATGATCACGACGGCGACGGCGAGCAAGGTGATCAGCAAAGATTTAATTTTGTCCATTCGTGTTGTCCTGCTTTCTTATAAGTTGAATCACTCAGCCGCAGCGGGCCGGAAGTAAATACAACTTTATTATCGTAAAAATGATTTGAGAAATAAAGGGGAGATTAATAGGTTTTTCCTCCTGAAAAGCTGAATTTTAGTCTATCATATCGCCTTTTTTTAAAATTTTGCCGGTTCGTTTAGAAGGTTTTAGAGGTTCAAAATTTAAATTTCTCATATGGAAGAAAAACTTTCGAGCCCCCTTTATCAAGCTTTCCTGCGCGAATGATATGAAATACAAGACAGAAAAGGAGCTGACTGAGTTGCTTCGTAAGCTATTGAAGGCACTTCAAAACGGTAAAAACCGACGATACAGCAGCAGTGACTACGGACGGAAATCATACAAAAAATACAGCAGCAGCGATTATAAAAGAAAAGGGTACGGTCATCACCATTACAAAAGAAAGCATAAGAAATTTTTCGGCAGCAGCTAAATCGCGTGAAAACATTGATGAGATGGCTGTTTGACCGCCCGCTCAAAAAAGGAACCGTCTTGGAGGGGAGATATCGAATCAACCGTGTGCTCGGGATGGGCAGCTACGGTATCACATATCTTGCCGAAGAACTTGGGAGAGCCGGTTTCCGCGTCATCAAGCAGCAGAGAAAGACAAAAGCATGGACATCAGCCGGCCGGAGGTCTTTCAACCGCGAGGCTGAAATTTTGCGGGAATTGGATCTGCCTGCCGCGCCCCGTATATATGAGGTGCTTCAAGCGGCCGGCGAGCGGTTTATCGTAATGGAATATATCGAAGGAAAAACCTTTGAAGATTTGCTCTTTTATGATGGACATGTCTTTGATGAACAGCAAACGATCAGCATATTGAAGGAAGTGCTTCACAGCGTTTCATTTCTTCACAGGAGAGGGATTATTCACCGCGATTTGAGAATTCCCAATTTGATTGTGAGCGGAGGAACGATCCGCATTATAGATTTCGGACTGGCATGCCATCTGACTGAAAGAGAACGTGTTGATGACCGGCACCCGGAAAAAAGGCTGATGCGTGCTGTTTCCGTCAAAAGTGACTTTTATGCGCTGGGACATTTCGCATTGTTTCTCCTGTACTCCGAGTTTACTCCGTCCGGCGAGGAAGAAAAAAGCTGGGAAGAAGAACTCTGCCTATCGTCCGGGTTTACATCCGTTCTGAGGAAGATGTTGCAAATTGATCAGCCGTATGAGCGTGCAGAAGATATTATCGGCGACTTGACTTCCTGTACGGCGAAAAAGATGAAGCAGCCGTTTTAACGACAGCCCAGCGTGTCGACAAACCCTCGCAGTCGTTGTCAGGCCTGCTAAGTCGGTCTGACGAATAGAAGGAGGATCGGGAGGCTGACGTTCTGAGGCGTCCTGCCTGAATACCGCGTCATTATATCCTGTGAAAGTCTTCTCCGATGCTCGGCCTTCCTAGACTGTAAGGGATGCGGGTCACGCTGAAAGGATGACAAAATCCCAAAACTAAAAGTCGTTTTGGGATTTTGTCAACGCGAGAAGATTAATTTTTGTCCCCATTTTCAATTTAAATCGTTTTCTCTTTTACTGCATTCCCCCTTTTGTTTCACCAGTATATACATATCGGTTAAGACGGAGACGTTTTGACAAGATGAACAAAAAACCCCGTTGTGAAAACGGGGTTTTAAACAATTTGAAAGCCTAAAGTTCCTCTGCTTTTTCGGCTTTTTTTGTTTCATACTGTTTTTGTTTATTTGCGATGTAGCTTCTAGCCTCTTGATGCATACGCTGTTTCAGTTTGTAGACTTCGCTGTTTTGATAGATATGTGAATTGTAGTTTAGCGGAGATGCATTTTTCCCTTTTCCTGTTGCGTCGATCAAGGCGGAGTAGTCGGACTGGATCATTTGCTGAATTTGCTCAGAGGCCGAGTATTCTCTTTTGAGCAGCCCGTCAAGATCCTCGACAGCTTTAATCGTGTCTTTTCTGTTTTGGTTTGCAGCATCGAGCTGCTGTTTGATTTCATCGGAAGAGAATGGCTGTAGCGATATTAAATCATCAATCTGTCCTAAAATATTCGACAGTTCTTGTTGCTGTGCAGAGACCATGTTTTGAGAGTGAATGTGGACATTTGCAAGCTCCTGTTCAAGAAATTGAACATCAACGAATGTGTCCTCTGAAAGTCCGGCATTTTCGGCCGCAGCAGATACACCATTCAGAAACTGAATCTGCATATCAGCTAAATCCAGCCAGCCGTCTACGATCCCTGATTGGTCTCTGTAAAACGCTTTAATGGCATCAGCGCCTTTTCCTTGGAACTCATCAAGTTCTGCGACGCTGTTTAACGATTGTTTTAAGCTGACGAGCTGTTCTCTCAAGTTTTTATATTCATCAGATCTTTGCTTCATAGCTGATAATAGGGTTTCCGCTTCGTAGACTTTCATTGGAAATCTGCCCTTCCTGCGACTTATATAGTACAGAGTGTACCACTTTGTCACAGGGGATTGGGCAATAAATCCTGAATATCCATGAAAATGAATCTTTGTGATCAAATTTGTAAGCTCTTTAGGCTTTTTGTCGTGATAGGAGACTTTTGATTTAATAGTTAATTAGTCCCTTTTATGGCGGAGTTGTGTCGTCGGACTGAAGAAAAGCAGACAACTAAAAATGTGAAATACTGTGAACAACACAATTGAAAATGTGATGATATGGTATCTTAAAATTAAATATTAAATAAAAAAGACTCGGAATATTGTAATTAAACATAATTGACTACTTTCTCATGCTTGATTAGTATAATAGTAAAATATTTTTAAAAAAGGATATTTTTAAAAGGGGGGGATCGGGAGTGAATGAAGAAGGTTATCGGCTTGGAATTGATATTGGAGGAACTTTTACCGATCTTACATTGTTAAACCAGGCGGACGGGAGCATGACCGCAGTTAAAACGCCGACCGTTCCCGAAGATCCGGCCCAAGGGATCATCAACGGTTTGGCTCTCTTGAAGACCCAGGGTGTTCACCCTTCAGAAATTCATCACTTCGTACACGGCATGACAATCGGTTTGAACACATTATTACAACGCAAAGGGGCTGATATTGCTTTATTCGTAACCGAAGGTTTCCGTGATATTCTTTCGCTTCAACGCCTCCGGCTTCCGATACCGTACGATTTTAGATCGAGAATGCCGGAGCCCCTTATTCCCCGGAAAAACGTGTTTCCCATTCAAGAAAGAATGCTTTATGACGGCTCTGAAAAGCTGCCGCTCCATAAGGAAGAGATCGATGAGGCGGTTGGACAAGTTTTAAGAAAAGGATTAAAAGGAATCGTTGTTTCTTTTTTGCACAGCTATCGGAATCCGCTTCATGAACGCCAGGCTGCAGAACGGATCAGACAAATAGCACCTGAGCTTGAGGTTGCAACGTCTGCGGAGCTTTGGCCGCAAATGAGGGAATACGAACGGACGGTTATGGCCGTCGCAAACCTATACATCAAACCGAATGTCCATCACTACTTTCGAACGCTGAAAGAGAGGCTTGCCCTGGAAGGAATTTCAGCGCAGCCGTTTATCACCCAGTCTAACGGAGGACTGATGGACATTGAATCGGCTGCCGAGGCACCTGTCAAAACGCTTTTTTCCGGACCGGCAGCAGGGGTCATCGGTGCCATCAGAACGGCGGAAACCGCCGGAGAGGCGAATATCATCACATTTGATGTCGGAGGAACTAGCGCGGATATTTCGATTGTTGAAGAAGGGGAGCCGACTTTTACACAGTCAAATCAAATCTCTGGATTTCCGATTACGATTCCGTCTGTAGCGATGTATTCGATCGGTGCTGGCGGAGGGTCGGTGGCATGGATTGACAGCGGCGGTCTCTTGAAAGTAGGACCGGAGTCAGTTGGATCTGATCCGGGGCCGGCTTGTTACGGAAAAGGAACAAAGGCCGCACTTACAGATGCGTTTCTTATATGTCATTATTTAAATCCAAACCGGTTTGCATCAGGAAATATGAAACTGTACCGGGAAAGATCCGAAAAAGCGCTCCTCCCGGTTGCCGAATATTTAGGCACAGATGTGGAGCAGGCCGCGGATCAGATGATTCAGGTTGCGCTTGCCAATATGTACACGGAACTAAGCAATGTTATGGAGCAAAACGGGTTTGACCCGCGTGAATTCAGCCTCATGGCCTTTGGAGGCGCAGGACCGGTCACTGCTAATTTTTTAGCTGAGGAAATTCAGGCCAAAAATGTGCTGATCCCGCCGCATCCGGGAACCTTGTCCGCTTTGGGCGCACTGACGGCGGATTTTATTTATGATGCTGTATGTTCAAGACAGGTGCTGCTTGAACAAATAAAAACGGCCGAGTTAAAAGCGGAGTTTGTAAGGCTGCAAGAGCAAGCGGAAACATGGCTGCGGAAACAGCAGGCGGAGATGCTGCCGGAAACCTCTCTTCTTTACTTGCTTGATGCCCGTTATAAAGGTCAGGCATACGAAATTGAGCTCCTTGTTTCACCGGAATGCCTGGAAGGCAAAAGCACGAGTGAAATCGCGGACTCCTTTCACCTCTTACATGAAAAGCAATATGGACACAGCGATGAGAAAGCAAGCATTGAGTTGATGAATATACGCGTCCGCATCATAGGCAAGACACCGAAGCCGCCAGGCGGAAAAGGAGGCCGAAGTGAGCTGCCCGAGGCTGAACCGGTCAGCCAAAGAAAGATCATCATAAAAGGCGGTACATATCAAACCGCTGTATACCAACGTTCAGATTTAAGGTGCGGTCAGAGAATAAATGGGCCGGCCATTGTTGAGCAAGATGATACAACGACGCTGATTTTGCCAAATTGGAGCGGAAAAACTGATCATGCCGGAAATTTGATCATTGAACGGAAGGAGAGCTGACCATGCGCACAGATCCTGCCCGGCTGGAAATGATGAGAAGCTACTTTAACGCGATAGCCGCGGGAATGGGACACGTTATTGAACGGACGTCCTTTACCACATTTGTAAAAGAGTCAGCTGATTTCGCTACTGCGCTTGCGACGCCGGAAGGGGAGTTTTTCGTTTATCCGAAAACGGTCGGCGTCACGATTTTTTTAGGCCTTTCATTAAAACGGATCATCGAAGAAAGCGGCCCATTTGAACCGGGAGACATTATCCTCACAAATGATCCCTATACAACGGACGGATTAGCGACCCACTTGCCTGATATACATGTAGTGAAGCCGATTTTCATGGAGGGCGAGGTCATCAGTTACGCGTGGTGTTTTGTCCATTGCAGCGATGTCGGCGGCCTTGTTCCGGCAAGCATTTCGCCGACAGCGACAGACATCCATCAGGAAGGCCTGAGGATACCGCCGGTGAGAATTTACAAAGCGGGAAGAGAAAATCGCGATATATTGAATGTGCTGCGGGCAAACAGCAGGGTTCCCGACTTAAATGAAGGGGATATTCATGCGATGGTGGCCGCGGTCAATACGGCGGAGAACCGATTGACAGAGATGGTCGGCAAGTTTGGAAAAGAAGCGGTCCAACAAGGAATGTATGATTTGCTCGAACAAGCAGCTATGAGAGCCGGCCGGGTTATCAGCGGGATTCCGGAAGGCACATACAGTTTTTCAGATTATCTTGATGACGATATGATTTCTGACGTTCCGATCCGCTTGGCTGTTACGGCAAACGTCTCGGGAGGGGAAATCACATTGGACTTTTCAGACTGTGATCCCCAGGTGAAAACCGCATTTAACCTTGTCTCTAATGGAAGCAAACATTCATTTCTATTTCAGGGCCTGATCAACTTTATCATAAGTGAAGACCCGTATATTCCGGTTAACGGGGGACTGACAAGGCCGATCAAAGTCATCGCTCCGAAAGGTACACTGGTTCATCCGGAATATCCAGCGGCCGTCGGAATTCGTCATTCGATTACGATGAGACTTTATAATGCCGTACTGGGCGCTTTGGCCAAGGCGCTTCCGAAAGCTGTGCCTGCAGCAGGCGCCGGTCAGTCAGCGATTGTCGTACTGTCGGTTCCCGACGAATCAAAGGGCGGCCGGAAGATGTCTGTGGTCGAACCGATGGGAGGCGGAGGAGGCGGCCAGCATGACATGGACGGAGCAGACGGTATTGACCATGCATCCGGATTTTTGAAAAATACGCCGATTGAAAGCCTTGAACAGCACATTGACATCCATGTCCGCCGCTATGAGCTGATTAAAGATACCGCCGGAGCCGGTTTTCACAGGGGCGGCCATGCAATCGGGCTGGAGTTTGAAGCGACGGCGCCAGAATCAATTGTGACCGCAAGAGGGATGGAGAGAATGCGATTTCATCCGTGGGGGCTCGCCGGGGGAACGGCAGGAGCGCTCGGACGGGTGCGTCTTTATCCGGAGCAGCCTCAGGAGAAAACGATTTCGAAGATCGACGTTCTAAAGCTCAACAAAGGGGATGTTATCAGCATTCATTCGCCTGGCGGCGGAGGCTGGGGAGATCCATACAGCCGGGAAGCTGAATCGATTTTGAGGGAAGTTGAATCGGGCTTGCTGAGCCCGGAAGCGGCATACCATCAATACGGCGCGGCTGTAAAAGAAAACGATGCAGGCTCATTCATTATTGATCTGGAAGAAACAGCTGAAATCAGAAAAAAGAAAGCAGGCGAACCTCCGAAACATTGGGATTTCGGGCTTGCTAGAGAAGAATACGAACGGTGCTGGACAGAGGAAGCCAGCAGCACATTGGCCCGGATTCTGCGACAGCTTCCGGCTCATCAAAGATCACATGTTAAACATCTAGTCCACCGTTATTTTTCAAAAGAGCATAACGGTCCGATCAGCAAAGGCGATGTTGCGGCCGCTGTGGAAAAACTGGCTGGCAAAAATAACACGGGAATGGTGAGATGACAATGAAAAGTAAAATTTCTGCTTTATTTATTCTGTCTCTTGTAGCGGTGCTCCTTCTTTCGGGCTGCGGCGGAAACGGTAGTCAGGAAAGCAAACAATCAGATACAGTCGTTATCGGCGTCTATGGAGGCGATTGGGAAAAACATATTAAGCCTAGCCTTGAATCTTTTGAAAAAGAAACAGGGCTGAAGGTCAAAGTCGTTGCAGGGACAGACTCTGAATGGTTTACAAAGCTCAAAGCTGCAAATGGCAGAAATGCTCCGTATGATCTCTTAATCCTGCAGCCGGATACGATTCACAGGGCACAGTCGGCGGGGTTACTGGCGCCAATCGATCAGGAAAAGGTTCCGAATATCCGCGATCTGTATCATTCCGTTCAGAAACGCTTCACTGATGATGGAAAGCAGTATGCGGCCGGTTTCAGTATGGGGCAGCTCGGAATTGTCTACCGAAAGGACCTTGTACCGCAGGAGCCTAAACGCTGGACGGATCTTTGGAACAGCAGTTATAAAGGTCATGTGGCCATATCATCGCCGGCTTATTCGGCGGGACTTCAGTTTTTTGTAGGATTAATCAATGCCCAGGGCGGCCTGGAGTCAAATGGGAAAGACGTGGATAAAGCGTTCAACAGTTTGGCGGATTTAAAGAACAACATAACAGCCTATCCCGATAATCCGGGCTCGATACAAACACTTTTGGAACGCGGGGATGCATGGGTTGTCCCGTTTTGGGACGGACGCGCTTTTTCTTTGCAGGACGCCGGTATTGACCTGGGATTTGCATATCCCGAGGAAGGTGCCGTCGCAGCAGTTGCAAGCTGGGCTTTGATGAAAGGAAGCCCTAATCAGGATAACGCATACAAGCTGTTAAATCACCTGCTCAGTCCAAAAGTGCAAGGAGATTTTGCCGATAGAACATTTTACGGCATGGCCAATAAAAAAGTGAAATACAGCGATAAATTAAAAGGAAAGATTAAAGTAGGGGAGGACTATTACAGGAATTTAAAATGGGTTGACTATGAAGTCGCGGCAAAAGATCTAGGCGATTGGACAAATCGCTGGAATCAAGTACTTGGCGGAAAATAGGTGACAAACATGAGCGCAATTCAGATTCAGCATGTCAGCCGGCATTTCGGAAACACCATCGCATTGGAAGACGTACAGCTTGAAGTCAAAGAAGGGGAATTTTTCTCTCTCCTCGGTCCGAGCGGCTGCGGAAAGTCAACGCTCCTTCATATCATTGCCGGGTTCCTTGAACCGACGTCAGGGTTTGTATATTTAGGAGGAAGAGATGTAACTGATTTGCCGCCATACGACCGACATATTGGAATGGTTTTTCAGGATTATGCTTTATTCCCGCATCTCAGCGTATTTGACAATGTTGCATACGGATTGAAAGTTCGAAAATGGCCCCGCCGCAAGATTGAAGAACGGGTGATGGAAAGCCTCGCTCTTGTCAGGCTTGAAGCGTTTGCTAATCGCATGCCCCGTCAGCTGAGCGGGGGCCAGCAGCAGCGGGTGGCGATTGCCCGGGCATTGGCGATTCAGCCGTCTGTGCTACTGCTAGACGAGCCGCTGAGCAACTTGGATGCGAAACTTCGAAAAGAAATGCAGACGGAGCTGCGCAGCATCCAAAAGCGCGTCGGCATTACAACGATTTTAGTGACGCACGATCAGGAGGAGGCTTTAAGCTTATCTGACAGAATTGGAATCCTCGGCTGCGGCAGGCTTCAGCAGCTCGGCACTCCGTTGGACGTGTACCGCACGCCTGCTAATCAATTTGTCGCCGAATTTATCGGACAGGTCAATTTGCTGAAAGCGCGTGCGTCGGAGATACAGCCTTCATCAGGCGTTTATGGCTATGAAGCGGTCGATTTTGAAATATATGAAGGTGTTCCGCTGACTTTTGAAATCAGCCGGAATCTCTTAAAAAAATCCTCTGTATTGTTCATGGTGCGGCCCGAGAGAATCTCAGTCTCTTTCGAGAAGCAGAAGAACAGGCTGATTGAAATGCCTGCAACGATAACGGAAGTCAGTTATGCCGGGCATGCTCTCAGGCTGAAAGCCGCTGTTTTCAAAGGAGAATGGATCATTCAGGCGCCCGATCCTCAATTTCCAAGATTGCCGAAGGCGGGGGATCAAGTGTATCTTTCTTTGGATCCGGACGATTTTGTTCCGCTCGATGTAAAGGAGGATGCAGATGGGTGCTCTTGAACAAAAACGGTTTTATTGGGTTTTGCTTGTTCCCGTCCTTTTATTTCTCGGCGTTTTTCTCGTGTTGCCGCTTGTTCTGCTGCTGTTATTAAGTTTCAGAGACGTGGACGCTATGATGAATACGCTCGATACGTACAGTTTTTCTCAATATGTCGAAGTGTTCTCTTCGGACATTTATTTGAAAACAATCGGTATAACGCTTTGGACGGCGTTGAAGACCACTGTATTATGCCTTGTGATGGCGTATCCGGCAGCATATTTACTCGTTAAGGCGCCGACCGGCAGGCTGCGGGCTTTGTTTTATATATTGCTTGTTTCTCCTTTACTGACCAGTGTTGTCATTCGGACGTTTTCCTGGATTGTGCTGCTTTCGCAAAACGGGATCGTCAATGAGGCGCTTATCAGCTTGAAGCTGATTGAAAAGCCCCTGCCGCTTTTATGGAATATGAACGCCGTCATCATCGCATATGTCCAGGTTATGCTGCCGTTTGCTGTGCTGCCGCTTGCCGGTTCTTTAAGCGAAATGAAACCGGATCTTAAATTTGCTTCGATGAGCCTTGGAGCGGGGAGGCTGCGGACATTTTTTTTCGTGACCTTGCCGATGACGGTTCCAGGATTGCTGACAGGAGCAATGATCGTGTTTTCGCTTTCGGCCGGAAGCTATATTACGCCTCTTCTCGTCGGCGGAAGGATGCAGCCGCTGCTGCCGTTATCAATCTATCAGCAGGTCATGCAAGTCTTTCATCTTCCTCTTGCAGCAGCTATGTCGATTACTTTATTAGCCGTTGTCAGCGTGGTTATTGGAATCCTTGGCTTTTTCCAAAAGCGTTGGGAGGCGAGAATAAATGGGTAGACGATTGCGCCGTCTGTCTGGGGGAAAGTGGATTGATGTGTGCGTTTGGGCGGCGGGTTTATTGGTATACCTTTTTTTGGCGCTGCCTGTATTTGTGATTATACTGTCGGCTTTCAGCCCGGACGAATATCCGAAGTTCCCGCCATCCGGCGTCTCGCTGCGCTGGTTTGCCGGAGTTTTCAGCAGCAGCGGCTGGATGGAATCGATTTGGGTCAGCGGTATGCTGCTTCTCGTTGTAACGCCTCTTGCGGTGATCCTCGGAACAGTTGCAGCCTATGCATTGGCGCGGCTGAACTTTCCTGGAAAACAGGGGATTCAGGCTTTTATTTTATCGCCGTTGATGATTCCTCAAATCGCATTAGGCGTGTCATTTCTCTATTTATTGACAATGCTTGGGGTAAACGGCACATTTGCCGGGCTGGCTGCCGGGCATATGCTGATCAGCCTTCCGTATGTCTTACGGACGGTCGGGGTAAGCATGGCGAACGTGGATCCGAAGCTTGAACTGGCATCCATGAATCTTGGCGCAGGTCCATGGTATACCTTTTTTCATGTTACCTTGCCGCTCATTAAACCGGGAATCATTGCGGGAGCCGTTTTTGCCGCTGTGACGTCATTCGGGGAAGTATCAATCAGTCTGTTTGTTTCTTCACCTGCTGTCACGCCTGTACCGGTTCGCACGTTCAGCTATATTGACCAGACGTTTGATCCGAGTGTTAATGCGATTTCGGTTATTTTTATCACAGTTTCAGTGATCGCGCTGATCATCATCGAGCGGACGATCGGGCTTTCAAAAACCGTGTAGCAGGCGAAACTCAGCCTGCTTTTTTGTATGGAACACCGAAAGTATTTCAAGATACCGTTTAGGAGGAGACAGTTCAGTGATTTTCCGTTCTGCTTCAATGTTTTCGCAAGCTGTTTGTTTTTTCTCGTCAGTTTAAACGGCTGGGTAAAAGAAACGTTTTATTTGAATAAACATTGTAAAAGAAAACGCCTAAGCCTTAACGGATTTTCATGATTTATTCATGAAGTTAAGGCTGTTTTTTTAATATTTTAATATATTCTTTATCTAGGATTTAGAATTTTTTGCGGAATTAAGCGGTTTTTTTCGTTTTCCCGCATATTTTTTTGTCAATTTCGGTATCACGCATTAACATTCATGGATAACATTCGGCATCCCGCATGAAACTTTTCACCTATTTTTCGGTGAAAAAAACAAAATTTTCATTTAAAGTGAACTGTGAGCAGAAAATGAATTTATAGCAATAAAAGCAGATAAAGGCAAACCTGCGGAAACGCAGGGACGCAAAGCCATGGCCTAAGGTACTGACGGTGCTACGGTTGACAGGTTGCCGAATAAACAGGGAGTTCGCCCGTTTTTATTCGGGTGGACTCTTTTCTTTTTTATTTCCAAAATAATGTTTTATTGGAAATGACAAATCTGTGACAGCGTTTTTCGCTCATCGCAATACCGCAACATTGCATTGCGGCTTGGCTGTTCGCATCGTCATACATAGCAAAAGATAAAGGAGGAATAAAAAATGGGAAACACATGTTACCCGCTGACACATGCTCAAAGGAGAATTTGGTACACTGAAAAGTTCTATCCCGGCACAAGTGTTTCAAATTTGAGCGGCTTTGGAAAATTAAAATCTGCCTCCGGAATCGATTCCGGGTTATTGACTGAAGCCATTCGCCAGTTTGTCCGTACAAATGAAACCATGCGATTCAGACTGTTGTTTGAAGGAGGGGATGAGCCGAAGCAATATATAGCGGAAGACGAACCTTTCCGGATTGAATATTTCGACGCTTCAGAAATCGGAGGAGCGGACGGCGTTCTTAAATGGGGACAAGCTGAGGCGCGTCGACCCCTGCCTTTGTATGAAAGTCCGCTGTTTAAATTTGCCGTCGTTCGCATTAGTGAGGAAGAAAGCTGGTTTTTTGCAAAAGTTCATCATATCATTTCCGACGGTATTTCGATGACGATCTTGGGCAACCGCATTACAGACATTTATTTGAAGCTTGCTAAAGGGGAAACCGGCCTCGAACCTGTTCAGTCATTATTTACGGAACATATTCAGAGTGAATTGGAGTATGAAAATTCGAAGCGGTTCCAGAAGGATAAAGCATATTGGAACGCACAATATGAAGTGATTCCGGAGCCCGTATCGTTAAAGGCGAGCGACACGTATCAGAGCCAATTGGATGCAGCCCGCTTTTCAAAAGAGATTTCCCCTGCCCTGTATAAAAAAATTCAAACGTATTGTAAGGAACACAACATAAGTGTACTCTCCCTGTTCTTATCCATTTTGCACATTTATATGCACCGGATAACCGGACAAAAAGACGTCGTTCTCGGAACATTTATGGGTAACCGGACAAATGCAAAAGAAAAACAGATGCTCGGGATGTTCGTATCGACGATTCCAATGAAAGCCTCCATTGATGTACACCAGGACTTTAGTGCATTTGTGCAGGAAAGAATGAAAGATCAGCTGAAGATCATTCGGCATCAAAAGTATCCGTACAATCTGCTGATTAATGATTTGCGGGAAAGACAGCCGCATGTCAGCAAATTGTTCGCCGTCTCACTGGAATATCAAGTTATGCAATGGCAGAGGAAAGAAACGTTGTCATTTCTTACTGAGCCGATTTTCAGCGGCAGTGAAGTAAACGATATTTCCATTCACGTGAAAGAGAGATGGGATACCGGGACGCTTGCGATTGATTTTGATTACAGGGAGGAGCTTTTCACCTGTGAAGAAATGGCCGTTTTATATGAACGGCTGATGACGCTGCTTGAAGATGCCTTGTTGTTTCCGCAAAAAACAATCGCTGAACTGGAGATTGTTCCCGCATTTGAAAAAGAGCGGCTGTTAAAGCGTGCATCAAGCCAAACCATCGCATATGACAAGAACATGACCCTGCATGGTTTATTCGAACAAAAAGCAGCCGATCATCCCGAAAAAACCGCCGTTGTATATGAAGGACAAAAACTTTCGTACCGTGAGCTGAATGAACAATCGAATCGTCTGGCAAGGGCGCTTCGAAGAAGAGGCATCGGGCCTGACGCTCCGGCTGCGATAGTGATGGAGCGGTCAGAGCGGGTTATTACGGCGATGCTGGGCGTTTTGAAAGCCGGCGGAGCTTATGTACCGATCGATCCCGGATTTCCGGAAGAAAGAATTCGCTTTATGCTGGAGGATTCAAAGGTCAAAGTGGTTATCACAGACAGCGGGCTGACTTTTGAAACGGCCGAAACTGTGCGGTTCAGCGAAGCGCTTTCTGAATCGCTGGAAAACGGTCACCCGTCTTCAGAGGCAGGCGCCGGGCACCTTGCATATATCATTTATACTTCCGGGACAACGGGCCGTCCAAAAGGCGTCATGATTGAACACAGGCAGGTCCACCACCTTGTAAGAGGGCTTCAGCAGGCCGTTGGTGCATATGATCAGGATGATTTGAAGCTGGCACTTCTGGCTCCGTTTCATTTTGACGCTTCCGTTCAGCAGATTTTTACGTCTCTATTGCTTGGCCAAACGTTGTACATCGTACCGAAAAAGACGGTTTCCGACGGACGCGCTTTATCGGATTATTACCGCCGCCATCAAATCGATGTGACAGACGGTACGCCGGCTCATTTGCAGCTTTTGTCTGCTGCCGATGATCTTTCAGGTGTCAAACTGAGGCATATGCTTGTTGGAGGAGAGGCATTATCAAGGGTCGCAACGGAAAGGCTGCTTCAATTATTTGCAGAAACAGCTGAATCCGTGCCTGCTGTTACGAATGTTTACGGCCCGACTGAAACTTGTGTGGATGCTTCTTCTTTTACGATGACAAACCACGCAGATCTTCAAGGCGATACGGCCTATGTCCCGATCGGCAGACCGATTGGAAACAACCGTTTTTATATTTTGGATGAAAACGGTGCACTCCTTCCTGATGGTGTCGAAGGGGAATTGTATATTGCAGGAGACGGAGTCGGCCGAGGCTATTTGAACTTACCTGACATGACCGCAGACAAGTTCTTGGAAGACCCGTTTGTCCCCGGAGGTTTCATGTATCGAACAGGGGATGCAGTACGTTGGCTTCCCGACGGTACGGTTGATTTCATCGGCCGAAAAGACGATCAAGTGAAAATCCGCGGCTACCGGATCGAGCTTGGCGAGATAGAGTCGGTGCTGCAAGGAGCCCCTGCTGTCGGAAAAGCAGTTGTCCTCGCGCGGCCCGAAACCGGCGGCAGCCTTGAGGTTTGCGCTTATGTCGTGCCAAAACAAAGCGGGGAAATTGACCTTCAGGGGCTGAGGGAGCATTTATCCAAGCATCTGCCTGACTATATGATACCTTCCCACTTTGTCGAGCTTGATGAAATACCGCTGACGGGAAGCGGCAAAGTCGACCGGAAAGCGCTGCTTCGCCATGAAGTCTCTGTCAGCGGGACTGCAGAGTATGCGGCACCGAGAAATGAATATGAAGAAAAAATGGTGGGTATATGGCAGGAAGTGCTCGGAACTGAACAAGTCGGAATCCACGACCAGTTTTTTGAACTGGGCGGCCATTCTCTCAAAGCGATGGCCATGCTGGCAAAAATTCATAAAGCTTTCGGTGTCGAGGTTCCGTTGCAAGTCCTGTTCGAAAAACCGACAGTGGCGGCGTTAAGCGGCTTTGTTTCTGAAGCGGAGAAAGACGGATACACGGTAATTGAACCGGCGCCGGAAAGTGACGATTATCCTCTCTCATTGGCGCAGCAGCGAATTTATATCGTCAGCCAGCTGGAGGATGCCGGAGTCGGCTACAATATGCCGGCCGCGGCGATGCTTGAGGGCACCCTCGATGTTCAGCGCATTGAAGCTGCTTTTCAAAAACTGATTGACAGGCATGAGGCGCTGCGGACTTCGTTTACAGTTGTCGATGGCGAGCCGAGACAGAATATTCATCAAAGGGTTCAGTTCAAGATTGAGAAGGTTGAAGCAGATGGGAAGCCGATCGAACAAATGGCAAAATCTTTTGTCCGCCGCTTTGATCTCGCCAAAGCTCCGCTGATGAGAGCCGGTCTCGTCCGTCTCGCAGACGGCAGACATGTGCTGTTGTTCGATATGCATCATCTTGTGTCTGACGGCGTGTCGATTTCGATCATATTGAATGAGCTGGCCGCACTGTATAGAGGGGAAGAACTGCCGGAGCCGAATTTGCATTACAAAGATTATGCTTTCTGGCAAAGGACGCAGGCACAAGAAGGTTTTCAAAAAGAAGAGGCTTATTGGCAAAGCGTGTTCGCCGGCGAGCTTCCCGTACTGCAGCTGATAACGGATGAGCCGAGGCCGTCTGTTCAAAGCTTTGAAGGAGACAGGGTATCCGCAGTCCTGCCAAAAGACATGAAAGAAAAATTAGCCGTGCTGGCAGAGCAAAACGGCGCGACATTGTATATGGTCATGCTGGCCGCATACAACATGCTGCTAGCAAAGTACTCCGGGCAGGAAGATGTGATCGTCGGAACGCCGGCGGCCGGCCGCAGACATTCCGATCTGGAAGGAATCATCGGCATGTTTGTCAATACGCTGGCGATCCGTTCAAAAGTGGAGTCGGGCAGAACGTTCAGAGACTTCCTGCATGATGTAAAGAAAACGGTAATCGACGCTTTTGAGCATCAGGATTATCCGTTTGAGCGGCTTGCGGAAAAGGTTGGTGCATCGCGCGATTTAAGCCGTCATCCCGTCTTTGACACGATGTTTATTTTGCAAAATGCATGGGAAGACATTCCGATGCTCGGCGATTTGCACCTCTCGATTTATGAAACGAACTTCAATATTGCAAAGTTCGACCTGACGCTGCAGGCGAAAGAAGAGCAGGGAGAATTGATTCTCGATTTGGATTACAGTACGAAGCTGTTTAAAAAAGATACGGCAGAAAGGATGCTGAAAGCATATTTGCACCTTCTGGAGGGCATGACGGCTGATCCGCTGCGCAGAATCGGCGAGTACAGCCTTTTGACAGAAGAGGAAACGAATCGTCAGCTCGTCGCGTTCAACCCCGCGGCAAGCGATTATCCGCGGGAGAAAACGATCGTTCAGCTATTTGAGGAACAGGCGGCGGAAAGAGGCGGACATCCCGCCCTGCAATTTGAAGACAAAGTATGGTCATACGGTGAGCTCAATCGGAAAGCGAACCAATTGGCGAGGCGCCTCCGCGAAAGAGGTGTGCAGCCCGGCACGACGGCAGCCATTCTCACCGCCAGGTCGGCTGAAATGGTCATCGGCATTCTCGCTGTGCTGAAAGCCGGCGCTGCTTATGTGCCGATCGATCCGGATCATCCTGAAAAACGTGTGCAACATTTCTTCGAGGACAGCGGAGCGGCGGTTCTTTTAACGCAAAAGGCGATGAAGCCGCTCGCTGAGGCGGCTGAATTTGGCGGCGACATTCTATTTCTTGAGGATGAACACCTTTATCTGGGAGATGCGTCTGATTTGCGCCTTCCGATTTCACCGGAAGCAATGGCCAATCTAACGTATACATCCGGAACGACTGGGACGCCTAAGGGCAATATGGTTTCTCACCGGAATATATTGCGTACGGTAAAAAACACAAATTACTTGGATGTGATGACATCCGATATCGTTCTTTCAATTTCAAATTACGTGTTTGATGCCTTTATGTTTGATGTGTTCGGTTCATTGCTGAACGGCGCCAAGCTGGTGATAGCTCCAAAAGACACAATTCTTGATATGAGCCGGCTCGCACATGTACTTGAAAAAGAAAAGGTTACCGTCTTAATGATCACGACCGCATTATTCAATCTGCTGACAGACATGCGGCCGGACAGTTTGAAGGGACTCCGCAGGGTTCTGTTCGGCGGCGAACGTGCATCTGTCGATCATGTCAGAAGAGCTCTGAACACAGTTGGCAAAGGACGGCTGCTTCATATGTACGGCCCGTCTGAGAGCACTGTCTTTACAACCTATTATCCAGTCAACGAAGTGCCGGACGATGCCCAGGCTATACCGATCGGAAAGCCTGTCAGCAATACGGAGGTTCTGATTCTTGATTCATTCGGCAATGTACAGCCGGCAGGGGTTGCGGGAGAATTGTGCGTCGGCGGAGACGGCCTTGTCCGCGGCTATTTTAACCGCCCGGAACTGACGGCTGAAAAGTTTACGGAACATCCGTTCAAAACCGGTGAGAAGATTTACCGGACGGGCGATATGGCGAGATGGCTTGCCGACGGATGTCTCGAATTTATCGGACGGATTGATCATCAGGTCAAAATTCGCGGACAGAGGATCGAGCTGGGCGAAATCGAGCACCATCTCCTCACACATGAAATGGTTCAGGAAGCCGCTGTTCTTGCTGTTGACACCGGGAAGAGAGATCAAATGATCTGTGCTTACTTTACGGCCGATCAGGAGCTTTCTAGTGAAGAGCTTCGCCGATATGCGGCAGAAGGTCTGCCGGGCTACATGATCCCGTCCGTGTTTATGCAGCTGCAGGAGCTTCCGCTCACAGGCAATGGAAAGGTCGACAGAAGGGCGCTGCCTGAGCCGGATGTCACGCAGGCCGCGCAAAAGGAATATACGGCGCCAAGGAGCCGAACAGAAGCACAGCTTGCCGATCTTTGGCAGGAGGTGCTCAATGTACCGAAAATCGGTGTGCATGACAATTTCTTTGAACTTGGCGGACACTCTTTAATCGGAATGACGCTCATTGCCCGTATCCAGCAAGAGATGAATGTTGATCTGCAGCTGAAAGATTTGTTCCAGGCGCCGACAATCGAAACCCTGGCGCAGGCTGCGGAAAAAACTGAGAAAAAATCAGCCGTTTATATTGAAGCGGCGCCGGATCAGGAAACGTACCCCGTATCTTCGGCGCAAAAACGGCTGTACGTCCTACAGCAGATCGAAGGCGCTGAGAAAAGCTATCACATGCCGGCCGTTCTCCAGCTTGAAGGGAAGCTTGATTTGAAGCGCCTCGAGTCTGCCGCGCAAATGCTGATCAAGCGCCATGAAGCATTCCGCACGACATTTGAAATCAAGGGCGGCGAACCTGTTCAGCGGATTTGGGAAGCTGCGGAATTGACCATTGATGTCATCGATGCAGATGAACAAGAAGCGGAAAAGCTGATTAAAGAATTCATCAGGCCGTTTGATTTAACAAAAGCCCCGTTATTTAGAATGAGCATCATACGTTTCACGGGAGAAAAACATCTTTTGCTTGTGGATATGCATCATATCATTTCAGACGGCGCTTCTGTCAGCGTCCTGATCGATGAAATGACAAAGCTTTATGCGGGAGAGGCGCTTGAACCGCTGAGGATTCAGTATAAAGACTTTTCTGTATGGCAGCAGCATCTGCTGACAGAACGGCACAAAGTGCAGGAGGAATACTGGCTCAAGGAGCTGGCCGGCGAGCTGCCTGTTTTGACGCTTCCGGCAGACTATCCGCGTCCTTCTATTCAAACGTTTGAAGGAAGCCGTCTCAGCTTTGCGCTGAAACCGGAGCTTGTCCAGCAGCTGAGAAAACTGGCCAAGGAAACGGACAGCACTTTATACATGGTGCTCGCTGCCTCATACAGCGCGCTTTTATCCAAACTGAGCGGACAGAGCGAGGTCATTGTCGGCTCTCCGGCTGCCGGGCGGCCGCATACTGATTTGAGCCGGATCATCGGCATGTTTGTCAATACGCTTGCAATAAGAACGCGTCCTGAAGGAGACAAGCCGTTTTCTGCATTCCTTGAGGAAGTGAAAGAAACGACGCTCGGCGCGTTTGAGCATCAAGATTACCCGTTTGAAGAACTCATCGAGAAGCTGAACATCCAGCGCGACATGAGCCGAAACCCATTGTTTGATGCCGTCTTTTCAATGCGAAATGCCGATTTGAAGGACTTGTCAATGGAAGGGATCACACTCAAGCCGTATGATTTTGCCCATCAGACCGCGAAGTTTGACCTGACGCTGACAGCGGCGGAAGAGGACGGACTTCTCGTTTTTGAAATGGAATACAATACAGCTCTCTTTAAGCATGAATCGATCGAGCGCTGGCGCGGGTACTGGGTCAATCTGCTCGAAGCGGTTGCCGAAAATCCGGATGCCCGCCTTTCAGAGCTTTCGTTTCTGGATGAAGCAGAAAAACGGCGAATCGTCCAAAATTGGAATGAGACGAGACTGGCTGTGCCGCAGGACAAAACGATCCATGAGCTGTTCGAAGCGCAAGTTCTCCGCACGCCTGACCGTGGGGCAGCGGTGTACAACGGCGTGAAGTGGACGTATAAAGAGCTGAACGCACGGGCGAACCGTCTGGCCCGGCTGCTGATCGAAAAAGGAGCCCGTCCTGAACAGCGGATCGGGATCATGGTCAAGCCTTCGCTTGAAATGGCCGCTGGCGTGCTCGCGATTTTGAAAGCGGGAGCGGCCTATGTGCCGATCGATCCTAGCTATCCGGCTGAACGGATCAGATACGTGCTGAAAGACAGTGGCGCAGAGCTGCTTCTGACGCAAACAAACTTAGCCGCACCTGAAGAATTCAGCGGTGAAACACTTCTTCTCGATTCGATGCTGAGCGAAGAAATCACAAAAGACGATGAGGTGAACCCACAGGCAGGTACACAGTCTGACAACCTGGCCTACTTGATCTACACATCGGGCACGACCGGCCAGCCGAAAGGCGTCATGGTCGAACACCAGTCTCTCGTGAATTTGTGTTATTGGCATAATGACGCCTTTAAGGTCACCGAACAGGACAAAAGCGCGAAATATGCCGGCTTCGGCTTTGACGCTTCCGTTTGGGAGATGTTCCCGTACTGGATCGCCGGAGCGGAGCTTCACATCATTGATGAAGCGATCCGGATGGATATTACGCGCTTAAATCAATACTTTGAAGAGAATAAAATAACGATCACGTTCCTGCCGACACAGTTGTGCGAACAGTTCATGGAGCTGGATAACCAGTCGCTGCGCGTGCTGCTTACGGGCGGAGACAAGCTGAAACGGATCGCAAAACGCTCCTACAAGCTCGTCAACAACTATGGACCGACGGAAAACACGGTCGTCGCGACGAGCACGGCGATTGATCCTGATGAAGGAATGCTTTCAATCGGAAAGCCGATCGCCAATACGCGGGCGTATGTGCTAGGACAAAACAACGAAGTCCAGCCCGTTGGTGTCGCGGGTGAGCTGTGCATCGCCGGCCGCGGGCTTGCGCGCGGCTATCTGAACAAGCCAGAGGAAACGGCGAAGCGTTTTACGGAAGACCCGTTTGTGCCGGGCGAGCGCATGTACCGGACGGGGGACGCGGTCAAATGGCTGGAAGACGGACGGCTTGAGTACATCGGCCGAATCGACCAGCAGGTGAAAATCCGCGGCTTCCGGATCGAACTTTCTGAAATCGAAGTCCAGCTCGCGCGGCTCTCCGAAGTGCAGGAAGCCGTCGTCACCGACATCGAAGACGCCTGCGGCAACAAAGCGCTGTGCGGCTATGTCGTTGCGAATGAACAGCTTGATACAGAAAGCCTCGCCCGGAAGCTGGCGCAGACGCTCCCGGAATACATGGTACCGTCATTCTGGGTGCAGCTTAAAGAGCTTCCGGTTACGGCGAACGGAAAAGTCGACCGAAGGGCGCTGCCTCAGCCTGACGTCGAAGCGCAGACAGCCGAATACAAAGCGCCGCTTACAGAAACGGAACAGCTGTTGGCGGACATTTGGCAGGAGGTTCTCGGTATAGACCGAATCGGGATCACAGACAATTTCTTCGCGCTCGGCGGGGACTCGATCAAAGGAATTCAAATGGCAAGCCGGCTTCAGCAGCACGGATGGAAGCTGGAGATGAAGGACTTGTTTCAGCACCCGACGATCGGAGAGCTGAGTGCTTATGTTCAAGCGGCTGACGATCAGCCGATCGATCAGAACCCTGTCGAAGGGGAAGTCACATTGACGCCGATTCAGCGCTGGTTCTTCGAGCGCCGATTTACGAACGAGCATCACTGGAATCAGTCGGTCATGCTTCACGCTTTAACGGGATTCGACCCGGAAACGGCAGGCAAGGCTTTAAGCAAGCTGATCGAACATCATGACGCACTTCGCATGGTTTATCAACGAAATGGAGACGGGATTGTTCAGTACAACAGAGGGCTGGAAGAAACAGCGGTTCGCCCTGAAGTCATCCGCTTCAATGTATCGGGCGCTGAACTTGAAGCTGCCGTGTTGAAGGCATCAAACCGGATTCAAAGCAGTATCGATTTAACCGATGGCCCGCTTTTGAAAGCGGCGATCTTTAAAACGGATCAAGGCGATCATCTTCTCATTGTTATTCATCATCTCGTTGTGGACGGAATCTCATGGAGAATCCTCCTTGAGGATTTCGCCGCCGGGTACGCCCAGGCTGAAAAAGGGGAGCCGATTATTCTTCAAGACAAGACGCACTCTTTTGCTGAATATGCGGCTCGCCTGGAAGAATATGCAGGGTCAAAAGCTTTCGCAAAAGAAATCGGCTATTGGCAGGAAATCGAACAGGCGGAGACGGCAGCGCTCCCGAAAGACGATGAAGCAGAGGACGAGCGGATGCGCCATACGAAAACGGCTGAGTTTTCCCTCTCAAAAGAAGAAACGGAACAGTTGATGACAAAAGTTCATGAAGCATATAACACGGAAATGAACGACATTTTGCTTACGGCGTTGGGCTTGGCGCTGAAAGAGTGGACGGGGCAGGAAGACTTTATCATCTGCTTAGAGGGACACGGCAGGGAGGACATCATAGACGGCTTGAATATTTCCCGGACGGTCGGCTGGTTTACAAGCCAGTTCCCGGCGCTGATTCAAATGCGCCATTCAGGGGATATCGGCTATCAAATCAAACAGATCAAAGAAGAATTGCGCCACATTCCGAATAAAGGAATCGGCTATGGCATTTATCGTTATTTGACCGAAGAAGGCAAAAAGGCGAAGCCGATCAAGCATGATATCAGCTTCAACTATTTGGGCCAGTTTACAGAGATGGCGGATTCGGGTCTGTTCACGAGATCCATCTTGCCGTCCGGCGACCCGCTCAGCCCGGAAACGGAAAAACCGAATGCGCTGGACATCGTCGGCTATATCGAAGACGGCATTTTGACAATGTCAATCGCTTATCATTCACTCGAATATAAAGAAAGCACCGTCGCCGCTGTCGCCGCAAGCTTTAAAACTTATTTGCTGCAATTGATCGATCATTGCTTAGAGCGGGATGGGGGCGAACTGACCCCGAGCGATCTTGGAGATGACGAACTCACGCTTGAAGAATTAGATAAATTAATGGAGATTTTCTAACAAAAAAACGAGGTGCCTTATGGGGAAACAAAAGATTCAAAAGGTGTATCCTTTGACACCGATGCAGGAAGGGATGCTGTACCACGCAATGCTTGATCCGGAATCTTCCTCTTACTTCACACAGTTGGAGCTATTCATAGACGGGGAATTTGATTTGGGGATCTTTGAAAAAAGCGTGAATCAGCTCGTGCGTTCATACGATATTCTCAGAACGGTTTTTGTTCACCAGCAATTGCAAAAACCGCGCCAGGTTGTCCTGGCTGAACGGCAGGCAATAGTGGAATTTGAGGATCTTGCGGACTTGGATGAGGAAAGGCGAACAAACCGCATTGACCGGTATAAACAAGAGGTACAGGCTGCCGGGTTTAATTTGGCGAAAGACATGCTGTTTAAAACGGCGGTCTTTCGGCTTGACCGGAATAAGTACCTTCTCGTCTGGAGCAACCATCATATCGTGATGGACGGCTGGAGCATGGGGATATTAATGAAACGCCTTTTTCAAAACTATGAAGCGTTTCGAGCAAACCGGACGGTTCCGCTTGATCAGGGAAAACCGTATGCGGACTATATTAAATGGCTCGGCCGGCAGGATAAGGGTGAAGCGGCATCCTACTGGGAACACCGCCTTTCGGGTTTAGAAAGTCCGAGCGTCATTCCCGGCGGCAAACCGCGGCCGGATTCAGAATCGTACCGGAACGAGGAGTTTACGTTTGTTTGGGACAAGAATATGGTGGATGCCCTTCAACAGGCGGCAAACCGCTATCATGTCACAGCTCCCAACCTTTTTCAGGCGATTTGGGGAGCGGTTCTTGCCAAATATAACAGAACCGATGATGTGGTGTTCGGCACGGTTGTGTCCGGGCGCCCGTCGGAAATTGACGGAATCGAGCATATGGCAGGGCTGTTCATCAACACGATCCCTGTCCGTTTAAAGGTCGATCAAAACGTATCGTTTGCCGAGCTATTCAAACAAGCACAGCAGCATGCGATTGACGCGGAGCGGTACGACTATCTACCGCTCTATGAGATTCAAAAGCAATCGGCATTGGACGGCCGCTTGATCAGCCACCTTGTCGCGTTTGAGAACTATCCGCTTGATAAGGAGCTTGAAAACGGAACGATTCATGAGAGGCTCGGCTTTTCCATCAAGGCTGCCGGAGCTTTTGAACAAACGAATTACGACTTTAATTTGATCGTTTATCCGGGAGCTGAGTGGACGATCAAATTGAAATACAACGGTGCGGCTTTTGATGCGGCTTTCATTGAGCAGGCCGCCGGGCATTTAACGAGACTTGCAGAAGAGGCGATTGCAAATCCCGAGTCAAAAGCAGCCAGCGCCGCCATGTTATCAAAACAGGAGCAACAAACGCTGCTCGCTTTTAATCAAACAAAATCCGATTATCCAAGAGAAAAGACGATCCCGGAGCTGTTTGAAGAACAGGTTAAAGCGTCTCCTGACAAAACGGCTGTTGCCGCTGACGGAAGAAGCCTGACTTACCGCAGGCTGAATGAGAAAGCCAATCAGCTCGCGAGAAGACTGAAAGCTAAAGGCTTGATGCACGGAAATGCCGCCGCCATTATGATGGAGCGGTCGCTTGAAGCAGCCGTCAGCATGCTGGCGGTGCTGAAAGCAGGCGGCGTGTACGTGCCGATCGATCCCGGATATCCTGAAGAGCGGATTCGCTTTTTGCTCGAAGACAGCGGGTCAAAGATCGTCCTTACAAAAGACAGTACGCAGATTTCGCTGGAAGGGTATGAGGTGCTCGCCGTAAATGCGATGGATGAAGAAAAAGAAGATGCCGCCAACCTTGAACATGTCAACAAGCCCGAAGATCTTGCCTATTACATTTATACATCCGGATCGACGGGCAGGCCGAAGGGCGTTATGGTCGAACACCGCAATATCGTCCGCCTTGTCAAAAATGCGGGCTACATCCCGCTGAAGAGCGGCGTGAAGATGGCGCAGACAGGGGCTGTCAGCTTTGATGCCAGTACATTTGAAGTATTCGGCGCACTGCTAAACGGAGGAACCCTTTATCCCGTCCCGAAAGAGACGCTCCTTGATGGAAAAAGGTTCAACATGTTTCTGAAGGAAACCGGAATCACAACAATGTGGCTGACTTCGCCTCTTTTCAATCAGCTTGCTCAGCAGGATCCGGGAATGTTTGCAACCTTGAACGATCTGATTATCGGCGGAGATGCCCTTGTTCCGGGAATCGTCAACAGAGTCAAACGCGAATCACCGGAACTGTCGCTTTGGAACGGATACGGGCCTACCGAAAATACGACATTTTCGACCTGTTTTTTGATCGATCAAGCATATGGGAGGACGATCCCGATTGGAAAGCCGATCGGAAATTCAACCGCCTATATCGTTGATGAACACGGCTCGCTTCAGCCGATCGGCGTGCCCGGTGAACTGTGTGTCGGCGGAGACGGGGTGGCGCGCGGCTACTTGAATCAGCCTGAGTTGACAGATGAAAAGTTTGTCGGCGATCCTTTTGCCGAAGGGAAGCGGATGTACCGTACGGGCGACTTGGCAAAATGGCTTCCCGACGGGAATATCGAATTCCTCGGCCGGATTGATCATCAAGTGAAGGTTCGCGGCTTCCGGATCGAATTAGGCGAGGTTGAAGCGGCTTTAGCCCGCCTTGAGGGGATTTCAGAAGCGGCCGCTGTCATTCGGGAAAACAACGCCGGAGAAAATGAGATTTGCGCCTATTACACTGCCGTTGGCACGAGGCCGGCCGCGCAGCTACGGACAGAGCTGTCCCGGTCGCTTCCGGAGTATATGATTCCGGCCCATTTGATCGAACTCGACAGCATGCCGCTGACAGCCAACGGAAAGGTTGACAAACGTCAGCTTCCGGCTGCTATCGCTGAAGAGACTGCTAGATTCGAAGCGCCCAAAAATGAAACGGAAGAAATTCTGGCGGCAATCTGGGAAGAGATTCTCGGCATCAAGCAGCCGGGAATCGATGACAACTTTTTTTCCATCGGCGGACACTCGCTGAAGGCGATGATGCTGACTGCCAAAATACAAGAGCAGCTCCAAAAAGAGGTGCCGATCAAAGTATTATTTGAAAAACCGACGATCAGAGAGCTGGCCGAATTTCTTCAAGGAGAAACAAAAGAGGAAACCGCTTCGATTACGCCGGCACCATCCCGTCCGAATTACCCGGTTTCGTCCGCCCAACGGCGCATGTACATCCTCAATCAGCTCGAAGAAGCAAGCACGAGCTACAATGTGCCGGCGGTTCTGCTTTTGGAAGGCGAATTAGATAAGGAGCGTTTGGAAGCCGCGTTTCGGGCCTTGATCGGCCGCCATGAAACATTGCGGACATCGTTCGAATTAATCGATGGAGAAATCGTTCAAAGCATCCATCAAGACGCGGTTTTTCACCTGACGGAATCAGTGGCGGAAGAAGCGGAAGCCGAAGCGGCGATCAGAGAATTTATCCAGCCGTTTGAGCTGAATAAGGCGCCGCTCGTCCGGGCGGAGCTCGTGAAGCTTGAAGAAAAACGCCATCTGCTGATGATCGATATGCACCATATTATTACGGACGGAAGCTCCACCGGCATACTGATTCGCGACCTGGCCGGCTTCTACCACGGAGAAGAGGCGCCTGCCCCTAAGCTCCACTATAAAGATTTCGCTGTGTGGCAAAACGGACCGGAGCATCAGGAGAAATTGAAAGAACAAGAACAGTATTGGCTTGACGTTTTTAAAGGCGAGCTGCCTGTTCTCGATCTGCCGTACGATTTTCCACGGCCGTCAAAACGCAGCTTTGAAGGTGACCGTGTCGTCTTCGGAATCGATCAAAAACTGACGGCAGACATTCAAAAGCTGCTTTCTGAAGCTGATGCGACACTTTATATGTTCCTGTTGGCTGCATTTAATATCCTGCTTTCCAAGTATGCGTCACAGGATGATTTGATCGTCGGATCGCCCGTGGCAGGCAGAACCCATCCGGATTTGCACAACATTCCGGGCATGTTTGTCAATACGCTGGCGCTCCGCAATCGTCCCGAAGGAGAAAAAACGTTTAAGCAGTTTTTGCAGGAAGTCAAAGAAACAAGTCTTCAAGGCTTTGCCAAGCAGGATTATCCGCTTGAAGAACTGATTGAAAAACTGCCATTGCCGCGGGATACAAGCCGAAATCCGCTGTTCAGCGTCTTTTTCAACATGCAGAACATGGAGGTCCCGACGCTGAAACTCGGAGATTTGCAGATTTCGTCTTACTCGGTGCGCCACCGCACGGCGAAGTTCGATCTGTCGCTTGAGGCTGTGGAGCATGATGGCGAAATCGGTTTGAGTTTTGACTATGCCGTATCCTTATTTAAAGAAGAAACGATTAGGCGCTGGAGCGGTCACTTCTTAAATGTGATTAAAAAAATCTGCGAAAACCCCGGCATTAAGCTCAGGGACATCGAACTGCTTTCAGTCAAAGAGCGCGCACTTCTGCTCGAAGAAGCGAGGCGCAGCCAGGCGGAGCGCCTTGAGGAGCGGCCGTTTCATGTACAGTTTGAAGAAAAGGCGGACGAAATGCCTGATCAGCCGGCCGTTGTCTGCGGGGAAACGATCCTCACATACCGCGTGCTCGACGAAAAAGCAAATCAGATCGCAAATGTGCTGCGCAGTGAAGGCGTCGGAAAAGACGATGTTGTCGGCATTATGCTGAATCGTTCTGCAGAGGTCGCAGCAGCGATTCTCGGTGTAATGAAATCAGGAGGCGCTTTTTTGCCGATTGATCCGGAAATGCCGACGAGCAGGGTGCAATATATGCTGGAAGACAGCGGAGTCCGCTGGCTCTTAACAGAACCTTCCCATCAAGTGGATCTTGCGGATTGGTATACCGGGAGACTGATAGATGTCAGAAAAGACACGCTGATGGCAAGTAATAAACGGCCGCATCCAACTACGGACGGAGCGAGTTTGGCGTACATCATCTACACATCCGGAACGACTGGCCGGCCGAAAGGTGTTCAGCTCGAACACCGGAATCTGGCAAACTATGTTTCCTGGTTTATCAGTGAGGCGCACCTGTCAGCTTCGGATAAAACGATGCTTTTGTCTTCCTATGCGTTCGATCTCGGATACACGAGCTTTTTCCCGGTGCTGCTTGCCGGAGGAGAGCTGCATATCGTCCCGAAAGAAACGTATACAGAACCGGAGGCATTTACTCATTATATCGGTGAACAAGGGATCACATATATGAAGCTGACGCCGTCGCTTTTCCATACGGTCGTTCAGCCGCAAAGCTTCGCTTTGACAAAGGGGCTTCAGTCATTGAGACTGATTGTACTAGGGGGAGAAAAAATCAATCCGAAAGATGTGGAGCGGTTCCATTCCCGCTATCCGGACACCAGATTCATCAATCATTACGGTCCGACGGAAACGACGATCGGAGCAATCGCTAAACCGGTCGAGCCGGACATGATCGGACAATTCGCCGAGCGTCCGACGATTGGACGGCCGATTTCGGGCGCCGGAGCACTGGTATTGGACGCCTCCCACCGGCTTGTTCCCGCCGGAGCAGCAGGCGAGCTGTATATAACGGGAAGCGGGCTTGCAAGAGGATATGTGAACAACCGGGAACTCACGGCTGCGAAGTTTGTCGAAAATCCTTACACGCCGGGCACATTCATGTACCGGACAGGGGATCTCGTCCGCCGTCTTCCGAATGGAGAGATTGAATTTTTGGGGCGGACGGATGATCAGGTGAAAATCCGCGGCTACAGAATCGAATTGAAAGAAATCGAAGAAGCCTTTAACGGGCTTGATGATATAGAGCGGGCTATCGTTCTTTCCTTTACGACTGACTCGGGGTTAGACGAATTGTGCGCTTATATTCAAGCGAAACGACAGCTGCCGGTTTCCGAACTGAGAGAGCGTCTTTCCGAGCGGCTGCCGTCGTACATGATCCCGTCATACTTCGTAACGGTGGATAAAATGCCGCTTTCGGCAAACGGAAAAGTGGACCGCCGCGCGCTCCCGGAGCCGCAAGGTCTAAACGGACGAAGCGATTCGTATAGAGCGCCGTCAACCGAAATTGAAAAAGCCCTCTGCGGCATTTGGGAAGAGGTGCTTGGCGTTCAGAAGGTCGGACTTGACGACAATTTCTTCGATCTTGGCGGACATTCATTAAAAGGAATGATGCTGACAGCGGAAATCCAATCCAGGCTCGGAAAAAAAGTACCGCTAAAAACGTTGTTCGATTGTCCGACCGCCGGCTTGCTCGCCCGCAGTATTGAAGCATCCGAAGGACAGTCACAACAAAGCGCGATTCAGCCTGCCGAAAAACGCGACTGGTATCCGGTTTCATCCGCTCAGCAACGGATGTATGCCCTCCACCATTTTGAAAAGAACGGAACGGGCTACAACATGCCGTCTGTTCTCATGATGGAAGGCGTGCTTGATACGGATCGTTTAAGACGGGCGTTCGCCGACTTGGTGAACCGCCATGAATCATTGCGAACCGCATTTATTGAAATCGATGGCCGTACCGTTCAAATTGTGCATGAAAAAGCGGACATTGACTTAAAGGTTATTCATATTCGTGAAGAGGACGCAGAAGCGGAAATCAACCGCTTTATTAGACCGTTTGATCTCAGCACCGCTCCGCTGATCAGAGCCGAGCTGCTTTCCATCAGCTCTACGCGCCATCTGCTTTTGATTGATACACATCATATTATTGCGGACGGCGTTTCCAGAAGCCTTTTCGTCAAAGAAATCGCTCAGCTTTATAAAGGCGCTTCGCTCCCTGAGCCGAAGCTGCACTACAAGGATTATGCGGTGTGGCAGCAAGAACCTGACCAGCAAGAAAACATTCGGAAACAGGAAGATTTCTGGCTCCGTCAGTTTAAGGAAAGCGTTCCGGAACTCAGCCTTCCGCTCGACTTTCCGCGTCCTCCTGTCCAAAGCTTTGCCGGTGACCGGGTTCGCTTTAAAGCATCAAAAGACGCCGCCCTTAAAATCCGCCGTTTGACGGCGGAAACGAACACGACGCTGAATATTGTGATGCTCGCCGTTTTTAACCTGTTTTTAAGCCGCCTTGCCGGCCAAAAGGATATTGTCGTCGGTACAGCGGCAGCGGGCAGAACGAATGCTGATCTGAAAGACATGCCGGGGATGTTCGTCAATTCGTTGGCGCTGAAAAACCATGTACCTGATCAAGCATCATTCAGCGAGTTTTTGGAAGAGGTCAAAAACAACAGCCTCGCAGCCCTCGACCATCAGGACTATCCGTTTGAAGAGCTGATCGCCAAGCTTGATTTGCCGCGCGATATGAGCCGGAATCCGCTGTTCAATGTCATGCTGACAACGGAAGATCCTGATAAAGAGACGCTCGATTTAGACGGTCTGACAATCAAGCCGTATGAGATTTCACATGCTGCTGCCAAGTTCGACCTGACACTGGGGGCTTTTGAAAAAGATCATGAAATCGGCCTTCAGTTCGAATATGCAACAGATTTGTTTCAGAAACAAACGATTGAACGCTGGAGCGGATATTTGCTTAACCTGCTCGAAGCGGTTGCCGAAAACCCGGATGCCCGCCTTTCAGAGCTTTCGCTTCTGGATGAAGCGGAAAAACGGCGGATCGTTCAAAATTGGAATGAGACGAAGCTTGATGTGCCGGAGGACAAAACGGTCCATGAGCTGTTCGAAGCGCAAGTCCTCCGCACGCCTGACCGCGGGGCAGCGGTGTACAACGGCGTGGAGTGGACATACAAAGAGCTGAACGCGCGGGCGAACCGCCTGGCTCGGCTGCTGATCGAAAAAGGGGCCCGCCCTGAACAGCGGATCGGGATCATGGTCAAGCCTTCGCTTGAAATGGCCGCTGGCGTGCTCGGAATTTTGAAAGCGGGAGCGGCCTATGTGCCGATCGATCCTAGCTATCCGGCCGAGCGGATCGGATACGTGCTGAAAGACAGCGGAGCAGAGCTGCTTTTGACGCAAAGCGGATTAACGGTGCCAGACACATTTACCGGAGACGTGATCGATTTGAATAGAGAAGGCTCCATTCTGGACGGCGAGCTTTATCCAGAGGATGACATGAATCCAAACGCGCAAGCTCAGTCTGACAACCTGGCCTACTTGATCTACACATCGGGCACGACCGGCCAGCCGAAAGGCGTCATGGTCGAACACCGGTCGCTCGTAAACTTGTGTTATTGGCATAATGACGCCTTTAAGGTCACCGAACACGACAAAAGCGCGAAATATGCCGGCTTCGGCTTTGACGCTTCCGTCTGGGAGATGTTCCCGTATTGGATCGCCGGAGCGGAGCTTCACATCATTGATGAAGCGATCCGAATGGATATTACGCGCTTAAATCAATACTTTGAAGAGAACAAAATAACGATCACGTTCCTGCCGACACAGTTGTGCGAACAGTTCATGGAGCTGGACAACCAGTCGCTGCGCGTGCTGCTTACGGGCGGAGACAAGCTGAAACGGATCGCAAAACGCTCCTACACGCTCGTCAACAACTATGGACCGACGGAAAACACGGTCGTCGCGACGAGCGCGGCGATTGATCCTGATGAAGGAATGCTTTCAATCGGAAAGCCGATCGCCAATACGCGGGCGTATGTGCTAGGACAAAACAACGAAGTCCAGCCCGTTGGTGTCGCGGGTGAGCTGTGCATCGCCGGCCGCGGGCTTGCGCGCGGCTATCTGAACAAGCCAGAGGAAACGGCGAAGCGTTTTACGGAAGACCCGTTTGTGCCGGGCGAGCGCATGTACCGGACGGGGGACGCGGTCAAATGGCTGGAAGACGGACGGCTTGAGTACATCGGCCGAATCGACCAGCAGGTGAAAATCCGCGGCTTCCGGATCGAACTTTCTGAAATCGAAGTCCAGCTCGCGCGGCTCTCCGAAGTGCAGGAAGCCGTCGTCACCGACATCGAAGACGCCTGCGGCAACAAAGCGCTGTGCGGCTATGTCGTTGCGAATGAACAGCTTGATACAGAAAGCCTCGCCCGGAAGCTGGCGCAGACGCTCCCGGAATACATGGTACCGTCATTCTGGGTGCAGCTTAAAGAGCTTCCGGTTACGGCGAACGGAAAAGTCGACCGAAGGGCGCTGCCTCAGCCTGACGTCGAAGCGCAGACAGCCGAATACAAAGCGCCGCTTACAGAAACGGAACAGCTGTTGGCGGACATTTGGCAGGAGGTTCTCGGTATAGACCGAATCGGGATCACAGACAATTTCTTCGCGCTCGGCGGGGACTCGATCAAAGGAATTCAAATGGCAAGCCGGCTTCAGCAGCACGGATGGAAGCTGGAGATGAAGGACTTGTTTCAGCACCCGACGATCGGAGAGATCAGTTCGTATATTGAATGGGCCGATGCTAAACCGATCAATCAAGGACCTGTCGAAGGGGAAGTCACATTGACGCCGATTCAGCGCTGGTTCTTTGAACGCAAATTTACGAACGAGCATCACTGGAATCAGTCGGTTATGCTTCACGCGCCTTCAGGGTTTGACCCGGAGCTCGTTGAACAGACATTGGCGACATTGACAGAGCATCATGATGCCTTGCGCATGGTGTATCAAAAGAAAAACGGCCGCCTCATTCAGTATAACCGCGGGCCGGGCGACCGTTCGTTCGCCTTTCGAGTGGTTGACCTTCGATATGTCACTGACATTGAAACGGAAATCGCCGCCCAGGCAAACCGTCTTCAGGCAAGCCTTGATCTCGAAAACGGGCCGCTTGTAAAGGCAGAACAGTATCAGACTGCGGAAGGCGACCATTTGCTGATCGTCATTCACCATTTGGTGATCGACGGCGTGTCATGGCGGATTCTGCTGGAAGACTTTGCATCAGGCTATTCGCAAGCCGCACAGCAGCATGACATTGTCTTCCCCGACAAAACCAATTCGTTTAAAGACTGGGCAAAAGAGCTTGAGGCATATGCACAAAGCGAACGCTTTCTTAAAACGGCCGATTATTGGCGCAGACTTGAACAAGAGCGCATTTGCGAGCTGCCGAAAGATCGGGCTGCCGCAGAAAGAAAAGCGGAAAACACTTCTGCTGTTACGTTTGAATTAAGCGAAGCGGAGACGCGTCTGCTGCTGACGAAAGTGCATGAGCCGTATGGAACGGATATCAACGACATCCTGCTTTCCGCCCTCAGCCTGACAATCAGAGAATGGACGAACGGCTCCAATATTTGCATCAATATGGAAGGGCACGGCAGGGAGGAAATCATTCTGGGGATGAATATTTCGAGAACGGCGGGATGGTTTACCGCGCAATATCCGGTTATTTTAAAAAGCGAAGCAGCGGCAGGATTGCCTGAGACCATTAAAAACGTCAAAGAAACCCTTCGGCGCATTCCTGACAAAGGAATCGGCTACGGCATCCTTCGCTACTTAACAGACCGGAAAAAAGCCGGTGCCGATTTCTCGATCAAGCCTGATATCAGCTTTAACTACCTGGGGCAGATCGACAGGGAGGTGCAGACCGATTTCTTCGGACCTTCTTCTTATGATATGGGCAGACAGGTTTCTGAAAGGTCTGAAGCGCTCTATGCGCTGAGCTTCAGCGGTATCATCAGCAAGGAAAAATTCATCTTGTCATGTTCATTCAATACAGAGGAATATGACAGACAGACCGTACAAGGGCTGATGGACAGATTCAAAGCTTCCCTAACGGCATTGATCGACCATTGTACAGCTAAAGAGGAGCGCGAATTTACACCGAGTGATTTTTCTGCCGGCGATCTTGAGATGGAAGAAATGGGCGACCTGTTTGACGTTCTTGAAGAAAACTTGAAATAAACACCGAGGACTTGCCCGCTTGTTAAGCGGGCGAGCCTATGAAAGGGGGATACGATTTTGAGCCAGTTCAAAAAAGAACATGTCCAGGACATATACTATTTGTCGCCGATGCAGGAAGGGATGCTTTTTCATACGCTGCTGCATCCGGGACAAGGCTTTTATATTGAACAAATCAGCATGCAGGTGAAAGGCTCTTTTCAAAAAGATATATTGGAAAAAAGCATGAATGTCATCATCGGCAGGTATGATATATTCCGAACCGTTTTCGTTCATGAAAAAATGAAACGTCCGGTTCAAGTCGTTTTAAAGGAAAGGTCGTTTCAGGCAGAAGAAATTGATCTATCAGGACTTTCTGAAGCAGAACAAAATGAGAGAATCGAAGATTATAAACGAAAAGATAAAGAAAAAGGGTTTAACCTCTCAAAAGACATTCCGATGAGAACCGCGGTTTTTAAAAAGGGACAGGACCGTTACGAATGGGTGTGGAGCTATCATCATATTCTTCTGGACGGATGGTGCTTCGGGATCGTCGTACAGGAACTGTTTGAAGTGTACAACGCGCTCCGCGAAAACAGGCTATACAGCCTCGGGCCCGTCAAACCTTATAAAGACTATATTAAATGGCTCGAAAGTCAGGACAAACAAAGATCGCTGGCTTACTGGGAACATCATTTAGCCGGATTCGAAGGGCAGACGACATTCAGCGAACAGCGGAAAAAACCGGAGCAAGCCGGCAATCAGCCGGGAGAACTGCTGTTTACACTTCCAAAAGAAGATACAGAAGTGTTCACACAGCTTGCAAAAGCGCATCATACCACGTTGAGCACGGCTCTTCAGGCGGTGTGGTCGGTGCTGCTCAGCCGCTATCAGCGATCCCGCGATCTGATCTTCGGTACAGTTGTGTCAGGCCGCCCCGCTGACATTCAAGGTGTCGAGCACATGGTCGGTTTGTTTATCAATGTCGTCCCGAAACGGGTAACCTTTGGCGCGCAAACGACCTTTACAGAGCTGGTCGCTGAATTGCAGAAGCAGGCGCTTGAAGCTGAGCCGCATCAATATATGCCGCTCTATGATATCCAAAGTCATATAGCAGCGCCGAACTTGATCGACCACATTATCGTTTTTGAAAATTATCCGCTGCAAGAAGCCAACAAACAGCACGAAGAAAAAAATCTCGGCTTCACAATGGATGATATCACCGTTTTCGAAAAATCGAATTATGATCTGAATTTGCTTGCTTCACCGGGTGAAGAAATGCTGCTGAAACTCGCATACAACAGGAATGTCTTCGAACCATCTTTCATCTTGCAGCTAAAAGAACAGCTATTGACAGCTATTCGCGAGATCATCAGAAATCCGGAGCAGCCGCTTGACGACATTTGTGTCGTATCCAAAAAGGAAAAAGAGCGCCTTCTCCATGAATTTAACGGTCGAGTCCAACGGAAGCAAACTGGGCTGACGATCCCGCAACGGTTTGAGCAATGTGCTGAAGCGCTCCCGGAACAACCCGCGGTATCAGCGGCCGGGCGGACGCTGACATATCGGGAATTGAACGAACAGGCGAACAAGGTCGCGCATCTTTTGCGCAAAAAGAACGTCGGCCGCGGCGAACCTGTCGCTCTTTTGTTCCGCCGTTCGCCGGAAATGGTCATCGCAATACTCGCCGTCTTAAAAGCAGGGGGCGCCTATCTGCCGATTGACCCGGAATATCCTGAAGCGCGGATTCAGTATATGCTGGAGGACAGCGGGGCTGTTTGCATGTTGACACAAGAAGAGCTTGCCGGACAGGCGGCGTCGCTTTCTTTTCATCAGAATACGATCTTGATCGACGATCCGGCGGTGTCTGCAGAAAGCGGGCGAAACCTTGAAATTGCCGCCGAACCGGACGACCTTGCTTATATCATGTATACGTCAGGCACAACGGGAAAACCGAAAGGCAATCTGACGACCCATGCCAATATTACAAGAGTTGTAAAAGAGACAAACTACATCAGCCTTTCCGAGAAAGACACCTTGCTGTCCCTTTCAAACTATGCGTTTGACGGCTTCACATTTGATGTGTACGGCGCGCTTTTAAACGGAGCAAAGCTGGTAGTGGCCGATCAGGCGACGATTCTCCATATCGGCAAGCTGACAGAAACGATTCAGAAGGAAAACATCACGGTCATGTTTGTGACAACGGCGCTGTTCAACCTCCTGGTCGATGCGGGAACAGAGTGGATGAAAGGGATTCGCAAAGTTCTGTTCGGCGGAGAGCGCTCATCTGTCAGCCATGTCAAGAAAGCATTTGCCGCCATGGGACCGGACAGGATCATTCATGTATACGGGCCGACGGAAACGACCGTCTTCGCGACGTTCTATCCGGTCAACCGCATTGAGGACAGCGCGGTTTCCATTCCGATCGGCAAGCCGATAAACGAAACCAATGCATACATTCTGACGGAAAATAACCGGCTTCAACCGATTGGAGCGGTAGGTGAATTGTGTCTGAGCGGTACAGGGGTATCGCGCGGCTATTTAAACAGGCCGGAACTGACTGCGGAAAAATTCGCGCCGCATCCGTTCAACAGCGGTGAAACGATGTACAGGACAGGGGATCTGGCCCGCTGGCTGCCGGACGGCAATATCGACTTCATCGGCCGGATCGATGATCAAGTGAAAATCCGCGGCCACCGAATTGAGCTCGGTGAAATCGAAGAGGAGCTGATGCGCTGTCAAGGCGTAAAGGAAGCCGTTGTAATCGCCAAGAAAAGCGGGAATGGGGATGCGGCGCTCACCGCCTATGTCGTCCCGGTGCGGGGAGCTGTGGTTTCGAACGAGGAGGTTCGCCGCCAACTGGCTCGGAATCTCCCGGCTTACATGGTGCCGGATGCATATATCATGCTTGAAGAGCTGCCGCTCACCGCAAACGGAAAAGTCAACCGCCGCCTTCTTCCTGAAGCAGATGGCCGGCCGAATCCAACAGAGCACCGTGCACCTCGCAATATGACGGAAGAAAAGCTTGCGATCATTTGGTCTGAGGTTCTCGGTAGACAGCAGATCGGAATAGACGAGAACTTTTTTGAAATCGGGGGACATTCATTGAAAGCTATGGCTGTCACCTCCCGGATGCTGAAAGATCTCGCTATCGATGTTCCGGTGAATGTGTTGTTTGAAATGCCCACAATCGAGGGCCTCGCGGCTTATATCGACCAGGGCGGACATACGGATGACGTGAAAAAAACCGTCTTCAATCAGGAAAGCACCCGCCATTTGTTCGCATTCCCGCCTGTCCTCGGCTATGGCATCGTGTACGGCAAACTGGCCGAACAAATGCCGGAATACAAGATTCATGCGTTTGACTTTATAGAAAGCGATGACCGCGCCGTGCGCTACGCAGAAGCCATCTCCGGCCTTCAGCCTGAAGGGCCGCTGACATTAATCGGCTATTCGGCCGGCTGCGGACTCGCCTTTGAAGTGGCGCAAACACTCGAAAAGAACGGGCGGAAAGTCGAAAAGCTGCTGATGATCGATTCATATATGAAGAACGGTGTCAGCGATTTAGAAGGGCGGTCAATTGAAGCTGATACAGCTGCTCTGATGGAAGCCAACAAGGACAATGAATATATGAAAATCAAGACGGTTGCCGATGGCATCGCCAAAAAGATGGCAGCCTATTATTCTTACTTTGTTAATCTTGTCCATCAAGGAACGGTCAGCTGCGAGATTCACTTGATCAAATCAGAGCACGCGAAACCGCTCCCGGAATGGCTTTCGACGTGGAAAGAAGGAACGGAGTCTTCTTATGATGAATATCAAGGTGTTGGAAGACATGATGAAATGCTCGCGGACGTCTTTGTCAAAACCAATGCAGATTTGATCAGACAGATTTTGGGCGAACGTGCCGCTGTAATCGGGGGGGGGGGGCATGATAAATGAACGAGATCATTAAGCAGTTTGGAGCGCCGGCAAGCGGCACGCAGTTGATCTGTTTCCCGTTTGCCGGGGGATATTCGGCATCATTCAGACCGCTTTATGAACATTTAAAAGCAGATTTTGAAGTACTGGCCATCGAACCGCCTGGACACGGAACAAATCGAATGGCGTTTGTCGACAATTTGGAAGAACTCGTCGATCTGTATATAGCGGCGCTCAAGCCGAGGCTCTCCGCTCCATTCGTACTGTTCGGCCACAGCATGGGCGGGATGGTTGTTTACAGGTTGACGCAAAAGCTTGAACAAGAAGGCATCTTTCCGGCAGCTGCGGTGATTTCAGCGATTCAGCCGCCTCATATTCAGCGGCAAAAAGTGTCTCACAAAAATGATGACGCATTTCTCGACCATCTCATCCAGCTTGGCGGAATACCCCAACAACTGAAAGATAACAGGGAAGTCATGAACTTTTTCCTGCCGTCATTCAGAGCGGACTACAGAGCGCTTGAGACGTTCTGCCATACGGATCATACGCCGCTCATGTCGCCTGTTCATATCCTGAACGGAGATCGCGATGAGAAATGCATGAAGGATGCGCATGGCTGGAAAAAGTGGGCGCGTACGATCGATTTCCACTATTTCAAAGGCGGCCATATGTATCTTTTAGCAAAAACGGAACAAGTAGCCGCGAAGATCAAAACGATTGCCGCGGCCAGCCGCAAGGAGGCCGGCCCGGCTATATAAAGAAAAACGGAAAATCGGTGTGTTGAAACAGCCGATTTTCCGTTTTTTAGCCTTTTTTCAGCCGACTTTCCGGCCTGACCATCGTCGCTCCGATCAGTCCGGCAATAATCATCCCCGTTCCTGCGAAGTGAAACCATTCAAGTGATTCTCCCAGCCATATGATCCCAGCCAAAATCGTCACCAGTGTCGCCAGATGATTAAACATGCTGATTTTCGCAGCTTCTATTTTTGAGAGAGCATAATTAGATAAAAATGATGTCGCAAACGATGACAACACGCCCAAATACAAAACCGAAAGAATAAACACCGGATCAGTGAAGGGAGCAAAAAATCCGCTCAGCGTGCCGTCTGCCATGTGACTGATCCCGGCGATGCCGTTGAAAAAGAGAAATCCCGCACCAGTGGTCACATATGTTAATTCAAGCGAATTGAAGGTGCGTGTCATCTTTCTCGCGAGCACACTGTAGCCCGCCGATGAAAGCGCCGAAAGCAAAATCAGCGCCGCCCCTCTCAAATCGGAGCTTCCGGTGCCTGCGCTTTTCATCATAAAGATGCAGGCCACCCCCGCCGCTGACAAGACGGTGAAAAAGAATTGCCGCTTCGTAAACCGTTCATTTAAAAAATAAGCGGCGAATATCATCGTAAAGATCGGGATCGCCGCTTGAATGATGCCGGCTTCAGACGAAGACGTGTAGACGAGCCCAAACACTTGAAAAGCAAAAAACATGACAGGATAAAATAAAGCTAAAGGCAGTACCTTCAGCGCATCTTTCATGCTGATGCCAATCTTTACCCATCCAAGCAGAAGGGGAAAAAGCGCGGCCAAAAAAGCGACCGTAAAGCGATGGGCCAGAATATCGACCGGATTCGCTGCAGTGAGAGCCAATTTGACAAAGAAAAAAGAAAACCCAATGATAAAAGCATAGAGCAAAGCTGCCGCATAAGCAGATTTGTTCAAAGTCGATCATCTCCGTTAAAGTATGCATGCAATACAGATATTTTACCGGCTTCTGTCATCTTATACGGAAGCGAAATCTGATACAATACAAAAAAACGGAATCTGTACCGTTACAGATTGGCGAAGGAGACGAACATGCACAAATATGTAGCGCTGATGAACGAATTGGAGGATATGATCGAAGACAAATCCTTTCAGGAAGGGGACAGGCTGCCGTCCATCCGCGAGCTGTCCGTACGCTTCAAAGTAAGCAAAAGCACGGTCATCAGGGCGTTTAGCGAGCTGGAGAGACAGCACCTCATCTACTCAGTGCCGAAAAGCGGCTATTACGTCGTGAAAAAAACGAATCAGCGACCAAATCCGGGAAAGGCTGTGATCGATTTCTCAGCATCTGCTCCTGATCCTGATGTCTTTCCATACATCGATTTTCAGCATTGCATCAATAAAGCCATTGACACATACAAAAACGATCTGTTTATCTATGGGACGCCGAAAGGTCTTCCGTCATTAATCGAGGCCATACAAAAAGAGCTTGCCAACGGCCAGGTGTTTGCGAAAGAGGAACACATTTTTATTACATCAGGCGTGCAGCAGGCCCTCGCTCTGCTCGCTTCAATGCCTTTTCCCAACCGGAAGCGGAAAATTCTGATCGAACAGCCGAGCTATCATTTACTGATTCAATACCTTGAAGTTCACGGCATACCCGCAATCGGCATCGAGAGAACCGCTGAGGGCATCGATATGGACGAGCTGGAGCAAATTTTCCAAACCGAAGACATCAAATTCTTTTATACGATGCCGAGATTCCACAATCCGCTCGGGACTTCCTATACGGAACGGGAAAAAATGGCCATCGTCAAGCTGGCGGAAAAGTATGACGTCTATATCGCCGAGGATGATTTTTTAGGAGATTTGGAGAATCATAAAAAGGCGGACCCGTTACATTATTATGACGTTTCTTCACACGTCATTTATTTGAAAAGTTTCTCCAAGATTATTTTTCCGGGTCTGCGGGTCGGAGCCGCTGTGCTGCCCGATTCTCTGACAGATGTGTTCAACCGGTACAAACAGCTGCTCGACATTGACAGTTCCATGCTGTCTCAGGCCGCTTTGGAGATCTATTTGAAGAGCGGGATGTTTGAAAAGCATAAGCAAAAGATCCGTTCTTCCTATCAAAAAAGATCATGCCTTCTGCATGATCTGCTAAAAGAATGTGCCGCGTCACTGGGGGATGTGCTTGAATTCCATCCACACGGCCATCCGGCCATCCACACCCACATCGAATTGGACCGGACGATCCCGGCGTCCCGTCTGATCAAAAGCTTACAAAAACGGAACGTCCTGCTCGAACCGGTAAACGCTCATTATATGTCGGCCTTTCCAAAAAGAAATCTATTAAAAATCAATACGTCCAATGTAAAGGAAGACGACATCCGCCGCGGCATCGACCGCTTGCGGCAAGCGGTGGAAACCGCTTATTTTTAGAGCGGAACTTTTTAAAGCGTTGACAGTTCAGCGCAGCTTTTCATCACAATGCGGTCTGGAAATTCAGGTGCGGCGGAACACACCGCCATTTTATAGCCTGGGTCAATTTCATAGGCTTGGATATAGCAAGGCGGATAGCCTGGGGGAGTTTCCACCGAAGCGCGTCCTTGTTCGTTCAGTTTGACGGAGAAGGAATCAAGCGGCAGAGACAGGCCTTTTCCCGCCTGTTTGATAAAGCTTTCTTTCATCGTCCACAAATGATAGAAATACGACAGGCGCTCTGAGTCGTCCTTTTCCATGAGATCATGGTGCTCTGAAGGAGAAAAAAACCGCTCGGCAATGTCGAAATTGATCGGCTTGATTTTTTCGACATCAACTCCGATCGGCTTGGTGCCAGCTCCGCACACGATCCAGTTTCCGGAGTGGGAAATGTTGAAATGAAAGTCGTTCAGACCTTCAGCAGCCGGTTTGCCGTACCTTCCTTCCGTAAAACGGATCTGATCGTTCGGTAAATGAAACGTTTCACTGATGATGTGCCTCGCCAGCACTTCCCCGATCAGCGTCCTGCTGGCATCTTCGGGATATCTGTATCTGCCCACTTTTTTGCGCTTTTCTTCAGACACCATGGCCATCATTCGGTTAAATTGGCCGGCTTCCGGCAGCTGATCCATATAAACGGCGTAAATCTTCATCAAATGCAACCTCTTCACATGATATTTTTTCTGCTTCCATTTTAGCAAACAGGCAGCAGGAAAGATAGGCATGATACCTGTGCAGAATGGAGTGATGAACATGATAGACGGAACATTGATAAAAGATACATACTTCGGGAGGGAGCTTTTGATCTATCTTCCTCCTTCATACGGAAGCAGTAATAACCGCTATCCCGTCCTATACGTACACGATCTGGGCGATTTGTTCGATCCGGCACACAGCGGCAGTTTGCCCTCAATCGAAAAGCTGTTTTCGAATCAGGAAGTGCCGGAATTGCTGCTGGTCGGAGTGGCTCCGAAAGACAGGGAAAGCGAATACACGCCTTTTCCCAAACCGCATTTGCTGCCGAATAAACGGGCGTACGGCGGGAAGGGCAACGAATATGCCGCTTTTTTGGCCAATCGGCTCAAGCTCTATATCGACGGGCGCTACCGAACAAATCCAAGCCGTGAACATACAGGAATCATCGGAAAGTCGTTCGGCGGATTGATCTCGGTTTACACGGCGTATTTAGCATCTAAGACATTTGGGAAAATCGGATCTTTGTCAGGGTCTTTCTGGTTTGAAGGAATGACCGAGTTTATGAAGAATAACCGCTTTGAAAATGAGCATCTGCGCATTTATATGGATGTTGGAAGCATGGAAGGAGCAGACAGGGATAATCTGCAGAAGGAGATGATACCGAGGACGAAGGAAGCCTTCAGCCTGTTAACCGAAAGCGCCGCCTTCGAAAAAGAACTGAAGTTTGTCATTGATGAAGGAGGCTCACATCGGCTTGAGAGGTTTGCGAAGCGTTTTCCGGAAGCCGTCAAATGGCTGTTCGGCTCCTGTCACAACAACGCACGGAATGACCGGAATTTCTGATTGGCATGAAGTATCGTTGTAAATGAGAGGAGCGGAAACAATGGACATTCTGAATCGTTTGGCTGAAAGCATCGATTATATTGAAAAGCATTTGGATCAGCCGCTGAAACACGAAGAAATCGCCCAAATCGCATACTGTTCGAAATTTCATTATCAGCGGATGTTCTACATGCTGACGGGTGTTACCCTTGCCGATTACATTCGGAAAAGAAGGCTGACAGTCGCCGCGCAGGAGCTGGCTGCTTCACATATAAAAGTGGTTGATGCTGCTTTTAAATACGGCTACAACACACCGGAATCATTTTCAAAGGCATTCAGCCGCCTTCACGGTATCAGCCCTTCACAGGCCCGTGAAAAAGGCAGGACGCTCAGGGCATTTCCGCGTCTATCCTTTCATATTCAAATAAAGGGAGTGGAGGATATGAATTACAAGATTGTTGAAAAAGAACCGTTTCAGGTGATCGGCAAAGCGTTGGAGGTTACGGTGAAGGATGATCAAAACAAAAAGGACATTCCGGCTTTTTGGAACGAATTAAATCACAACGGCTTTACCGATTCTTTAAAGCCGGATATCGGCCCGCTCGGCTTCCTTGGCGTCTGCATGGATTTTAACGATCAAGCCGATACGTTCAATTATGTCATCGGGGTCGAAAAAACAACCGCCGATACGCCTGCCGGCTGTGTCGGAAAATCGATTCCCGCCGCAACTTGGGCCGTATTTGAGGCCATCGGTCCCGTCAATCCGGCTGTTCAAGCCACATGGGAAAGAATCTTCTCAGAATGGTTTCCGGCGACGGGCTATGAACTGGCGAACGCGCCGCAATTTGAAGCCTATCCTGAGGACGGGGATATTATGGCGCAAGACCATATCACCGAAATTTGGATACCGGTGGTAAAACAGAAATAATCTGAACGAGAAAAACGGATGAAACGCTCATCCGTTTTTTTTCAGCGACATATGTACAGGCTTGGCAGCTCTGATGCGCCTTCCTGTCATAGCTGTTTTTAAAAGCTGTTTGGACTGAGGCAAAGAAAACCGCAAAATCAGGCCTGTTAAAATGGCGGTTAAAACAGTGCCGATGCCGATCGGCCCGCCGAGCAGCCAGCCGATCAGTAAAATCGTCAGCTCCATTCCGTTGCGGACCCACTGAACGTTCCAGCCCGTTTTCTCGGAAATCAAAAGCATCAGGGAGTCGCGCGGACCCGCACCAAGATCTGCCGACACATAAATGCCGACTCCGTAACCGATAAAAATGACGCCGATCACGAATACGACAGTGCTTGAAATATACGTTTCCGGGTCTGGAAGAATATAAGTAAAGAAATCTATAAAAATACCGATTAACAGCATATTAAGCACGGCGCCGATTTTCGGCCATGCTTTTGTAAATAAGGACGTTAAACCTACGATAACCGCCCCGACAATAATCGCCCATTGGCCGACTGTAAGGCCCAAAAGCATATACAACCCGTAGTGAAATGCATCCCAAGGACCGATGCCGAGCACTTTCCCTTCAATCGTAAGAGAAACCCCAAAAGACAAAACAATCAATCCGACAAAATAAAAAAGCCAGCGCAAAACAAGTTCCCGCTTCAATGGATTCCCCTCTTTTCAAAAAAACAATCGATTGTCATTGTATCACATTCTTCAGAACGGATAAATGCGGATTTCGGAATGCGGCTCTTCAATTTACATAATTATGATTATATTCCAATTGATGAAAATGATGTATGATAGCTGTAGAGATACATTTTCCATTGTGGAGGGGAGAAATTCAGAGTCTGATAAGGGTCCTGGACCCTTTTGTTTCTTTCGAGGAAGCATCATCTGCCAGTTCTATTCGACAGAGCCAATGGGCGAACCGAGCGCTTGGTCCGTTCTTGTAGGCTGGCTCTTTGCTGTCATTGCGGTTCAGCAGTTTGCAGGGAAAAAACAGCAGATGTTATGAAAAAAGGAGGGGAATGGCGTTGATTTTTTTAGTAAGGCTGATCTGTCTTTCCGTTTTAGCCTGTCTCGCACTGTTGCTTATATTGAACTATGCACCTTTTCTGGCGATGCCCGTTTGGATTGCTTTGATCATTGCCTTGATCGTCTGTCTGTATCTTGCCTTTAAAGAGGAAACGAAGGAATGGAGAAGACGAAAGCACTAAGCTTTTCTTCAGCGTTTTTTCTTGAATGAAAGAACATTTGCCAAAACGAAATAGATGATGGCCGTCCCGGACACAAACAAAAAAATTCTTTCCACTCTCTTGCCGTCATGTATACAAAGCGGCAGATCTCGAGATGTTCATCCAAGTAAAAAGCCTGGGTATATGCGCTGACTATCATGCCGGTAAAGACGAATAGGCCGACCATATTGAGCAGCATTCTCATACTGAATGTTTTTTTCTCATTTTCTTGTTTCATTTTAAAGAAATCCTTTCCAATATGAATTTATCATTCTATTGTACGGAAATAGCGCTCAAATGTTTCGAAAACTTCTTAATATATCGTTAAGAAGTTTTTTTATTTAAAAGAAAATGTAAAAGATTAAACAATTTCATGAACTTTTTGAGCGAAGGCCTAAAAATATAGGAATATTATACCGATATGGCAAGTGAAAACTTTTTCCGAAATATTAAAGACAAGGCAGGAGAGAAAATCATGCAGCAACGCAATACACCGGATGTACAGAAATGGTTTCCGAGCGAGGACGGAAATGAAGCGAAAAGACATGAATTCCTATCATTGATCGAACAGCTGATCGAGGGAGTGGACGAGCTGAAAAATCCAGATCAGGTCAACCTTGGCGGCGAGAAGAACCGTGAGGGCTTCTTTTATGAAAAGCTGGTCGCAGAGAGCCGGATTCCGAACGAAGGTGCGCCGATGAAAGAGGTCAACGAAGAGCTGTTGAAGCTGTTGCACGGCCATCCGTATCATACCAAATACTTTTTCACAAACATTCTGCCGATGGCGAGCATCCCGGGGATATTAGGCATGCTTACGACGTTCATGGTCAATGGGAACAACCTGTGGGATGTGTACGGTCCAGCCGGAGCGGAGGCGGAAGTGAAAGTTACGGCGATGATGTCAAAGCTTGCGGGGTATGATGCCGAAACAAGCGGAGGCTACACGACGTGGGGAGGACAAGGTGCGGTATACAGCGGCCTCAGAATCGCGATTGCCAAAATGGCGCCGTCATCGCTGAAAGAAGGGGTTCCCGGCAATTTCTACGCGTTTTGTTCTGAAGCGGCTCATTACAGCTTGTATAAGTCAATGGAAGCCGCAGGACTCGGGAGCGATCATTTAATTAAAGTCAAAACAAATCTCGACCATTCCATGGATACGGAAGATTTGCGGGCGAAGCTTAGACAAGTCTGCGAAGCCGGGGGGATTCCCGTTTATATCGTAGCTACAACAGGAACGACAGATGCGATCGGCATCGATGATGTGAGCGCTGTCCGCCGTGCGGCTGAAGAAACGGCGAAAAGCTTCGGGCTGCCGGTTCCGCATATCCACGCCGATTCCGCCCTGGGAGGATTTTTTGCCTTTTTTAATGAGTACGATCTGAATGAGAACGCTTTATCCTTCAGTCCCGGTGTTCTTAGCATGATCAAGCCGATTCAGGAAAAAATGAGGCATCTGCACGCAGCCGATTCGCTTTGTTTTGATTTTCAGAAGCTCGGACAGACGCCTTATGTGACGAGCCTGTTTCTTGTGAAAGATCGCAATGACTTAAAACGGATCGATCTGGATCCTGATGAGACGCCGTATGTCGGCCACCGCGGCTATGGGGACTACCATACGGGCTACACGCTGGAATGTTCGCGCATGGCCAGTTCGATCAGTATGTACAGCGCGTTGATGGCATTTGGCTATGAAGGCTATCAAAAGCTGCTCGGACAGTTTCTTGAAGTCAACCTGCATTTTAGGGAACAGCTTTCTCAGCAGATTCCGGAGGCCGATATTGTGAACCCGGACAACTTCGGCATGTCTACGCTGTTTCGCATTTATCCTGAAGGTGCCCCTAGATTTGAAGACGAAATTTCGGGAGCATGCACCATTCAAGAGCTGGAAAGAAACAATGCACTCACTGAAAAACTATTTGAAAAGCTCGGAACAAAAAGGGACAAGATGTTTTTTGGCGATACGAAAAAGCACTTGCTTGTGAAATCCTGTGAAGGGACTGAGATACCGCTTTGCGTCAGCAAATTTTTCGTCATTTCTCCGTATACCATGCCTGAACATGTCCCGGGAATTATCGATTATTTAAAAGAAAATATTGAGGAAGTCTGCCGGGAGCATGGATCTCTCATGACAAATTAAAGGGGATATAGACGATGAAAACGTTGAAGAAAAAGCTAACAGAACACATTTCAGTCAAAATTATGATTGGCGTCGCCTTAGTGCTTTTAATCACGATCGCATCATTTTCAGCTGTGTTTACTTATATCAGCAAAGACTTGTCAGAGCAGCTGAGACAGCAGTTCCAAAACCGTCTTTATACCGATATTCATCTTGCTGAAAACCAAATCAAACGTCTGGACGGGAATCCGCTTGAAATCGATTCTGCGGACAATCCGCTTTACAAGCAGACAAAAATGGCTGTGGACAGCCTGAAAAAGAAAAACAATCTTGAAAATATCTATATCCTTTCCAATGAGGGCGGGAAGGAGCGGATTCTCGTGCTGTCGGATACGTCCGATGATTTCGGCACGGATTACAGTTTTTCTCCTGAAATGAAAGAAGCCTTAACGACAAACAAAGAGACGGTAAGCGACGTGTATGAGGATGAATACGGCATTCACCAGTCGATTTTTCAGCCGCTTGAGAACAGCTCCGGCGAAAAGGTGGGAATTTTGGGGATCGATCTTGATGCTTCCGTGATTCCGGCGACGGCTGCAAAAGCGAAGTGGTATACAATTGCGATCGCAGCATTTGTCTTGCTGCTCGGAATGGCCATGGCCTATTTTCTCGGTTCTTTTATCGCGAAGCCGATCAGGCAGCTGATGAAGGCATCAGAAAAAATTGCCGACGGCGATCTGTCGGCCGACATTTCTGTCAAGAGCCGTGATGAAGCCGGAAAGCTTGCCGAATCGTTCAAGCGGATGAGCGAAAATTTACAACAATTGATTGGACAAATTTCAGCTTCCTCTGAAGAGGTATCCAAGACGAGTCTCCAGCTGAAAAATGTATCGGCTGAATCGAGCGAAAGCGCGGCCCAGGTGGCTGAATCGATGAACAGCATGAGCGAGGGGATCAACGAAGTGGTCTCGTCCGTTTCGGATTGCCACACATCGGCTGCCGAAATCGATCATCAGCTTACACACGTCACAGAAGAAGTGAACGAGATGAAGAACGTTGCCGAAGGCGTCAGCAAGGATTCCAAGACCGGACAGGAGCTTGTCGAAGAAACATTGCGGCAGACCCAGACGATTAAAAACGTGATGGAAGAGTCCAAACAAGCAGCAGCAGAGATGCAAAACCATACCGAAGAAATTGAAAAAGTCATCGGAATGATTTCCTCTATTGCCGAACAGACGAATTTGCTGGCGCTCAATGCTTCAATTGAAGCCGCCCGGGTCGGTGAAGAAGGCCAGGGCTTTGCTGTTGTAGCGGGAGAAGTCAGAAAGCTTTCTGAACGCTCGGCAGATGCCGCTTTATCCGTTTCCCAGCTTGTGGCGGGCACGCAGGAGAGCAGCCGGCTTGTCATGGAACGCATTCAGGAAGGAAACGCAGCGGTTGACAAAGGGCAAATATTAATCAATGGCACATACGAGAACTTTTCAGGAATTTTTAAGGGGATTTCTCAATTTGCCAAACGGACCGATCAGTTGCTTCAGTCTTTGTTAAAAGTCGAAAAATCGTATCAAAACATTTCGGCTGCGATGGAGCAGATTTCCGCCGTTACCGAAGAGCAGGCGGCAGGTTCTGAGGAAGTCGCGGCAGCAGCGGAGCAGCAAAGCGCCGGCATGCAGGAAATCGCATCGGCCATTCAGCAGCTCTCCGCTTTGTCGGAAGAATTGAATCAAGCGGCATCCAAGTTTAAACTGGCCGCAGAATAAAAAAGAACAGCCTGATCCAGAGAGATCAGGCTGTTTTGTTGTGTCGACAAACCTTTTTCAGTTTGAATAAATGAGGCGGCAAAAAATGAATAAATAAATCTTTGATTCAAGCGTTATTCGAACCGTTCAACTTCTTAACGGATTCCTAGGGAAGGTGTAGAGGTTTTCTACTAGCAGAGACTTGACAATAAAGAGTTTAATTTCGTCGCGGTTGGGCGAGTTTTACTTATCAATCGGAAGCAGTGACGGTCGAGTTGATTCCTTTTACTACCGAAGCTACTAAACGCCCAAGAGACCGCAATGGTATTTCCTTTTGTTGACAGTTTCTCGATATTCTTTTATAATGTTGATTGACATGAATGTCAATGAAAAGAGGTTTTTTTCTTGTCACCACGTACAAAGGAACAGAATGAAGAAATTCGAAGACAGCGGAAACAGGAAATTTTACGAGCAGCCATCTTGGTGTATGCTGAAAAAGGGTACTCAGCTACCGAAATTGGCGACATTGCAGCACAGGCTCGCCTGGCGCGTGGGTTGGTGTATCACTATTTTAAGAACAAGCAAACCTTGTTCCGTGAATTGTATGAGGATATAATGGCCCAGACCAAGCAGAAGACGGTGTCTCACTTTCAGCAGGATAGGCCTCCTTTGGAATTATTAAGCGAGTATGCACGATTAGTATGCATGCAGGTTTTGAAGGAACCAGCCCTTTCACGTTTTTACATGAGAATCAGTCTAGACATTCATTTGCTGTATACCGAAGAACAGCTTTCTCCTTTTGAATGGGTAAAAGCATTTATTGAACCCATCGCTTCGGTCATTGAACAAGGCATGCAACAAGGTTCGATACGGCAAGGAAGTGTAAATCTTATGGCTATGCAATTCTGGGGAGCCATATCACAAGGTATGAACTACTTAGGGCAACTGCAGCAGGAGCAACAACAAAAAGGAACAGCAGAGCAAACAGAAAATCATCAGTTGATGACTGTTATAATGGAAGTTACAGAAACTGCTTTATCTATCGTAAGAGCAGAGTGAATTTTTTATTAACATTTGTGTAAGTCAAAAGAAAGGATGTGGATAATGACATTAGTAACGATAACACAAGCGGAGTTTGATACATTAAGCGATGAGAGGCTCGGATGGGTATGTGTTGAGTCTACCCTACTAAGTATTCGTGGAAAGGATGCCGCGGCAAAATCAGAAGCGATTACTAGTTTGAACAGGAGTCAGCAGGCCCTGTGCATGTTTAGGGTTTTCTATGACCATGCAAAGGACTCCGCCCAAGAGTTTTACTCCTGGGTGTCCTATTTATTGCAGGCACCGGGATATTGGACAGGTGTGACCGGGGCTTTGCGCTATTTCGGTGATGAAAACCTGTTGAAGCTACTCGAAGATACAAAGCAGGTTATTGAAATTAATGGGCATAATGCTGATACAATGAATGAGTTATACGAGCGGTTTCAAGGGATCGTTTCCGGCAGTCTGAAAAGAATTAGTTCTTTCATCCGGTCTAATCCACAGGACTTCGTCATTCTAGCAAAATAATTCGAGATTTGATTGAACGTAAAAAATGACAAACCCCCTGATCTTGTCAGATCAGGGGGTCATGTTTATACAGGATTCAAAATCCGGTTTAAAAACTGTTTTGTTCGTTCTTCCTTAGGGGCTGAGAAAATTTGTTCAGGCGGACCCTGTTCGACGATGACGCCGCCGTCGATAAAGACGACTTCGTCTGCGACATCCTGCGCGAATTTGATTTCGTGGGTGACGACAACCATCGTCCAGCCCTCATTTGCAAGGTCTTTCATGACTTTCAGCACTTCACCGACCAGCTCGGGGTCAAGCGCCGATGTGGGCTCGTCAAAAAGCATCAGTTCTGGCTTGATGGCCAGAGCGCGGGCGATCCCGACGCGCTGCTGCTGTCCCCCGGAAAGCTGGAATGGATAAAGGTCCATTTTGTCTTCTAGGCCGACCTTTTGCAGAAGCTGAACGGCTTCCTTTTTGACTTCTTCTTTATTGCGCTTTTGCACTTTTACCGGCCCTTCCATCACATTTTCAAGCACGGTGCGGTGCGGGAACAGGTGATAGGCCTGAAACACCATTCCCGACTTTCTCCGCAGTCGAAGGAGGTCAGCCGGTTTATTTTTCTTGGAAAAATCGATGGTAAAATCGTCAAAAGAAAGAATGCCGCGGTTCGGAATTTCCAAAGCGTTCAGGCAGCGAAGCAGCGTCGTCTTGCCGGAACCGGAAGGCCCTAAGATGGCGATCACTTTTCCTTTTTCGATGTTCAGGTCGATTTTTTTTAAGATCTCGTTTTCGCCGAAGGATTTATTCAGCCCTTTGATCGCAAGCATTGTCTATTTCCCTCCTTACCTGGCCACATACCGGTCCAATCGCCGTTCAATCTGCTGCTGAACAAGCGCGAGAACAAAGCAGATGATCCAATAGATGAATGCGGCTTCCATATAAATGATTAAAATTTGGTCTAGATTGCTGGCCCCGATTTCCTGGGCTTTCCGGAATAATTCAGCAACAAGAATTTGTGACGCAAGCGATGTGTCTTTAACCAAGCTGATGAATGTATTGGATAATGGCGGAATCGACACGCGTACAGCCTGCGGCAGGATGACCCTGGTAAGGGCCGTTTTTTGAGTCATTCCAATCGAATAAGCCGCTTCCCACTGCCCTTTCGGAACGGAAAGGATGGAAGCCCTGATGATTTCCGAAGCATATGCGCCGACATTTAATGAAAAGGCAATGATCGCGCTCGGAAACGGGTCAATCGTGATTTGAAATGCTGGAAACAAGTAAAAAATAATGAATAGCTGAACGAGCAGCGGCGTTCCGCGGATCGCTGAGACATAAATGCCGAAAACCGCTCTTAAAATGCGGGATTTGGACATTCTCGCCAGCGCCGTGATCAATGCGATGATCATACCGAATATAAAAGAGAGAATGGCAAGGGGAATCGAGTAATAGATTCCCCTTAAAAAGATCGGCCAAAATGATTCACGCACAAGATCCCAGGGGATCGCCGCGCCGATGGCCGCCGCTTGTATATTATTTAGAAACATCTTCGCCAAACCATTTCTTCGCTATTTTCGCGAGTGTGCCATCCTCTTTCATGTCTTTCAGCGCGGAGTTGAACTTGTCAACCAGCTCGCCGCTTCCTTTGCGGAAAGCAAAATGCGTAGTTTGCGGCTCGCCTGTTTCAAAAGCGACTTTCAGGTTTTTGTTTCCTGATGTCTTCAAATAGTTCAGCACCGCCAGTTTATCGTTAAAGGTGAGGTCGACACGGCCCTGCTGAATCAACTGAAACGCTTGAGCCATTCCTTCCACGCCTTCGATTTCAGCGCCGGCGTTTTTCGCAAGGTCATTATAGTTGCTTGTCAAAGATTGTGCAGCTTTTTTCCCTTTGACGTCCCCTTCAGCTTTTATATCGTTGTTGTCCGCTTTTGTGACAACGACGGCTTGGGAAGTTGTATATGAATCGGAAAAATCATACTGATTTTCACGGTCTTTTTTCCCGACTTGGTTGGCAACGACGTCAAAACGCTTGGAGTTGAGGCCGGCAAACATGCTGTCCCACTGCGTTTCTTTAAATTCAGCTTTCAGGTTGAGGCGCTTGGCGACTTCCTTCATCACTTCGACATCATAACCTGTTAATTGATCTGTTTTTTTATCGTGAAATGTAAATGGTTCGTACGTTCCTTCAGTACCGACGGTCAAAACGCCTTTATCTTTAATTGAAGACCAGAGGCTGTCGCCTGCTGCGTTTTTATCCTTGGAATTGTCCCCTGACGCGCCGCATGCGGCCATCACGGTGATCAACAGCGTCAGTAATACAGCGAATATTGCTTTCTTCATTTTATTCCCCACTTTTCTGATTGGATTTAGTTGATATGATTGTACTTAACGGTCTTACAAAAGTAAAGCATAAACCTTTTTTAGTATGAGTCAAGAAATTCGTTTTTAGTGATAATCATTCTGATTCCTGATCAAAACGGATCTTCCATTTTTTAAGCCTGTATTGCAGGCTCTGCCTGCTGATCCCCAGAACCCGCGCCGCTTGGGACACATTGTAATTGCATTTTTTAACGGTTTTTTGAATATAATACTTTTCGGCATTCTCGATTTGTTCCTTCAAAGGAGCTGCCGAGACGGAAGGAAGCGGGGCGAACAGATCATAGCCCTGCTGCGGCAGCTGCTTTTTTGCCGCTGGTTTTGTCCTGTATTGCAATGGAAGGTGCGTCAGCTCGAGTTTGTCTTCGTAAGACATCAAATTCATGGCGCCTTCAATTAAATGTTCAAGTTCTCTGACGTTTCCCGGCCAATCGTATGAAAGCAGAAACCGCTGCACCTCTTCTTCAAAACCTTTGACCTCCATTTGGAACAATGCGTTGTATTTGTCGATAAAATGCTGGGTGAGCGGCATGATATCTTCCTTTCGATCTTTTAATGGAGGAATGAACAAGGTGACGACACTCAGCCTGTAATACAAATCTTTTCGCAGTCTTTGCCCGCTGACCGCGTCGACTGGATCTTCGTTCATCGTCGCGATGATCCTGACATCGATCGGAGTATCCTTCGAAGCGCCGATCCGCCTGATCGTTTTTTCTTGAATCGCGCGCAAAAGCTTTGCCTGCAAGCTGAAGTCCAAAGAATTGATCTCGTCAAGGAGAAGTGTGCCGCCGTCTGCTTGTTCGAAAAGACCCGGGCGATCGACGGCACCCGTGAATGCGCCTTTGGCCGTGCCGAATAAAAGGCCTTCGACGAGGCTTTCCGGGAGGGCTGCGCAGTTTTGTGAGATGAATGGGCCAGTCGACCGCTGGCTTCCGTTATGTATACTTTGGGCGAACAGTTCTTTTCCGGTTCCGGTGTCGCCGACAATGAGAATGGAGGAAGAGGTCCGGGTCGCCCGCTTTGCATGTTCAATGACTTCCTTGAACGCCGGGCTGACGCCGATCAGACTGTCAAACGTATACTTTGTGTTTTCTGTTTTGTTCATATTTTCTCTGATCAGCCGTTCAAGCTTTGTGACATCTTTGGCAATCTCAACCGCTCCTTTCGTATTCCCGTTTTCCATAATGGGAAACGTATGATTGACGGTCGTAATTTCCTGGCCCTTGTTATTGAAGTAGGTCTGCTTGACGTTTTTGTTCGTTTTCCCGTGATGCAGCGCCTGCAGGAGAGTGCTGTCATATTGGCTGGCAAAGGTAAACACGTCCAGCACGTTTTTGCCGAGCACATCGTTGACATCCATCCCTTCAATCTGGCTCATTTTTTTGTTATAGACAACAGATGTGCCGTTTTCGTCGACGACATGCAAGCCGATATCGATTTCATCTATAATTCTTTGAAAAATAAGCTTGAGTAAATCATAATTCTTCAGCAAGTGACATCCCCCTTTGTTCGTAACTGTCTCTCCATTGTAAGTGAAGATTTGATAAGGGTGCAAAAAAATATGCATTTATTTTTGCACCTTTGAATAAAAACCGCAAAATTTTTTGCGAATTATACAGGCAATGTTCTGAAAATTTGCGGTTTTAAGATTGGCACGATCCTTGCATATAAAATAGTGTGAAACAAAATACGACATCTGGCATGTATGTCCAAAAATAAGAAGGAGGAATCAGAATGACGGTTCTATCAAAGTCCGAGAAAATTATGAAGCAAACCGCACATTTTGGCGCGAATAACTATCATCCTCTGCCGATCGTGATTTCTGAAGCGGAAGGCGCGTGGGTGAAAGATCCGGAAGGCAACCGATACATGGATATGCTGAGCGCTTATTCCGCAGTGAATCAAGGGCACAGGCATCCGAAAATCATCCAGGCGTTAAAAGATCAGGCCGACAAAATCACCTTGACGTCGAGAGCTTTTCACAATGACCAGCTTGGTCCTTTCTATGAAAAGGTCGCTTCATTAACGGGGAAAGATATGGTTCTGCCGATGAACACCGGAGCGGAAGCGGTTGAGTCCGCGATTAAAGCAGCCCGGCGCTGGGCTTATGATGTAAAAGGCGTTCCGGACAATAAGGCTGAAATTATCGCATGTGTAGGCAATTTTCACGGCCGGACGATGCTGGCTGTGTCGCTTTCATCAGAAGAAGAGTATAAACGTGGTTTCGGGCCGATGCTTCCTGGCATCAAGCTGATTCCATACGGGGATCTGGAGGCGCTGAAACAGGCGATCACACCGAATACGGCCGCTTTCTTAATTGAGCCGATTCAGGGTGAAGCGGGTATTGTCATTCCGCCGGAAGGCTTTTTGAAACAGGCTGCAGAAGTCTGTAAAGAACGCAATGTCTTGTTTATCGCTGACGAAATACAGTCAGGGCTTGCACGAACAGGCAAAATGTTCGCCTCTGATTGGGAGGATGTCACACCGGACATGTACATTTTAGGAAAAGCGCTCGGAGGCGGCGTGTTCCCAATATCGTGTATTGCTGCAAACAGGGATGTGCTTGGCGTGTTTAATCCCGGCTCACACGGGTCGACTTTTGGAGGGAACCCGCTTGCATGCGCCGTATCGATCGCCGCCCTTGAAGTGTTGGAAGATGAGCGGCTCGCTGAACGGTCGCTGGAGCTCGGGGAATATTTTAAAGAGGAGCTCTCGCAAATCGATAATCCAAAAATCAAAGAAGTGCGCGGCAGAGGGCTGTTCATTGGGGTTGAGCTGACCGAGGCGGCGCGTCCGTATTGCGAGCGTTTGAAAGAAGAAGGCCTGCTCTGCAAAGAAACGCATGAAACGGTGATTCGCTTTGCGCCTCCTCTTGTTATTTCAAATGAGGATTTGGATTGGGCGATTGAAAAGATTACCCGTGTTTTGTCGAAGTAAAGCGGACGGCTGAACAATAAGGGGATTGTTCAGCCCGTTTTTTCGCCGCATGTGCGAAGTTTGTCAAAAATTGAAATATCAGGAAAATGTTCAGAAGATTTAAAAAATAGTCTATATGTCATAGGGGGAGATGACATTAGGGAGAATGGAAACGGAAGGGGTGAAGGCGGTTTGAACCATGAAAACCGTGAACAATATACACTGAAAAGAACGATGAAATCACGCCATTTGTTTATGATCTCGCTTGGCGGCGTCATCGGAACCGGCTTTTTTCTTGGAACAGGATATACGATCAATGAAGCCGGGCCGATCGGCGCGATTCTTTCTTATTTAGCGGGCGGAATGATCATGTATTTTACGATGCTTTGCCTCGGGGAGCTCGCAGTGGCAATGCCGGTTTCAGGCTCTTTTCAGACGTACGCGACAAAATTTATCGGGCCTGCCACAGGATTTGCCGTCGGCTGGATCTACTGGCTCGGCTGGTCGGTTACGGTTGCTTTGGAATTTCTGTCGGCGGGGCAGCTGATGAAAAGGTGGTTTCCCGATGTCGGCGTCTGGATATGGTGTTTGATTTTCGGTCTGCTGCTTTTTTCGCTTAACGCGCTATCGGCGAAAGCCTTCGGGGAATCGGAATTTTGGCTGTCCGGCATTAAAATTATCGTCATCCTTCTGTTTATTATCCTCGGCGGAGGCGCGATGTTCGGATTTATCGATATGAAAGACGGACAGGCTGCACCGTTCTTTTCCAATCTGATTGGAGACGGAATTTTTCCAAACGGATTCGGCGCGATCTTTATCACGATGATCACCGTCAACTTTGCCTTTCAAGGGACAGAGCTGATCGGGATCGCGGCGGGGGAAAGCGAAAATCCGGAAAAAACGGTGCCCCGCTCCATCAAACAGACGGTCTGGCGGACACTCGTGTTTTTCGGCCTGTCCGTATTTGTCCTGGCGGGGTTGATTCCATGGGAAAAAGCGGGGGTTGTTGAAAGCCCGTTCGTTGTCGTATTTGAACAAATTGGCATTCCGTATGCCGCCGATCTGATGAACTTTGTTATTTTAATTGCTTTATTATCGGTGGCGAATTCGGGTTTGTACGCATCGACGAGGATGCTTTACTCCCTTGCGAAAGAAGGAATGGCCGCTCAGGCTTTAAGCCGGGTCAATAAAAGAGGGATCCCGATGAATGCGCTGTGGATCACGCTCGGTTTTGCGGGTTTGTCCCTCGTCTCAAGCGTAGTTGCCGCGGAAACGCTCTACATCTGGCTTCTGTCTCTAGCCGGTTTAAGCGCACAAGTCGGCTGGATCACGATTACGGTATCACAGCTGCTATTTCGCAGAAGATATGTTAAAGAAGGCGGTAAGGTTGAAGACTTGAAATTTAAAACGCCTCTTTACCCTTATTTGCCGCTGACGGGATTTATTTTAAACAGCGCCGTCCTTGTGAGCCTTGCCTTTGATTCAGAGCAGAGGATGGCATTGTACTGCGGGATTTTGTTCATGTCGGCCTGCTACTTTGTTTATCACGTATTTGTGAAAAAACGCCAGGGTCTTGAGCGACAAGAAGCATTGATCTATCAAAACAAACGATGAGGTGGTTATTGATGAATAAGCAAGTTTCTCTGATTGGAATGCCGATGGACTTGGGACAGGCGCGGCGCGGTGTGGATATGGGACCGAGCGCGATTCGCTACGCTCATATCGTGGAACGTCTGACCGAGCTTGGCTATGATATCGATGATCTGGGCGATGTGCCGATCAATCGCGATCAGCCAAAAGGAGACGAAGGGCTGAAAAATTTAGTTTCCGTACTCGAAGGAAACCGCAAGCTGGCCGATATCGTCGACAATGTTATCGAGCAGCGCCGCTTCCCGCTCGTGTTGGGCGGAGACCACAGCATAGCCATCGGGACATTGGCGGGGGTAGCCAAGCATTATCAACAGCTCGGCGTGATTTGGTATGACGCACACGGCGACTTAAATACGCTGGAGACATCGCCGTCAGGCAACATCCACGGTATGCCGCTGGCGGTAAGTCTCGGTGTCGGCCACGAAAAGCTGGTCAACCTCCACGGCTATACGCCGAAAGTCAAGCCGGAGCATGTCGTCATCATCGGTGCGCGCTCGCTTGATGAAGGAGAGCGCAAATATATCCGTGAAACCGGCATGAAAGTCTACACCATGCACGAAATCGACAGGCTCGGCATGACGAAAGTGATAGAGGAAACGATCGAGTATCTGTCAGCAAATTGCGACGGCATTCATCTGAGCCTCGATCTGGACGGTCTTGATCCGAGCGACGCTCCGGGAGTCGGCACCCCTGTCGTCGGAGGCATCAGCTACAGGGAAAGCCATTTGGCGATGGAAATGCTTTATGACGCAGATATCATTACTTCTGCCGAGTTTGTTGAAGTCAACCCGATACTTGATCATAAAAATAAAACCGGTGAGGCGGCCGTCGAACTGATCGAATCGCTGTTAGGGAAGAAGCTGCTGTAACCAATGAAAAGGAGAAGGCATCGGTATGATGCCTTTTCTTTTTTTATCAAAATAAAGCCAAAAACTCTCTTACGGGCTTCGGCAGAAAACTGCCGGCCCGCCAAACGACAGACGGCTGCAGAATGAACGGATTGTCTTGAATCTCCAATGTCTGAACATGACGCGCAAAATGCGCCGGCAGCATGGACAGCGGCAGAATCGTTGCTCCGAATCCCGAGGTGACAAGGCTGAGGAGCGTTGTAGAATCATGGCACTCACAGACGACCCTCGGCTCAAGGTCCAATGATTGAAAGTGATGGACGACCTCATCATAAATCCCTTTTCCGTGCGACGGTCTGAGCAGAATCAGCGGCAGACCGGCAATTTCTTTCATTCCGGCTTCCCCATTTAAGCCATACGACTGATTCCCCGGAAGAACGAGCTTGCATGGGACCTCCGGCAGGCTCTTTGCTTCGATATTTTTGCTGTGGAAAGGCGTTGTCGTGACCGCCGCATCGATCTGCCGGTTTTCCAAGAGCCCGCTCAGCCGTGAAGGCTCACCTTCCCAAATGTTAAACATTAAATTCGGGTACATTTCCCTGATCTTCGAGACTTTTGAGAGCAATAGAGCCGCACAGTAAATCGTTGAACCGACGGCAAGGGTTCCGTTGACTTCTTCACGCAGCTCCCGAACCTCCAAGATGGAATCCTCAAGCTTGTGCAGGATTTCTTTTGCTCTTTTCAAAAACACTTCTCCTTCATAGGTCAGCGTCAAGTTTTTCTTTTTGTTCCGGTCAAATAAAACGACTCCGAGCTCCTCTTCCATCTGCTTCAACTGTCTGGAGAGGGGCGGCTGGGCGATATGAAGCCGTTTCGCCGCCGTTGTAATCTTTCCTTCCTGTGCGATCGTAACAAAGTACTTTAACTGGCGAATATCCATTTTCTCGGCACTCCTTTTTATACCTTTAAAGTATTATATATAGATTTAACAGATATTTTCAATATGGTAAATAGAGGCGTATCATTTTAACTGAAGCACCAAGAGGGAAAGGGGGGCGTATATGAACATCATCGTCGGAATTACGGGCGCGACCGGCGCGATATTTGGCGTGCGGATGCTGGAGTGGCTGAAGAAAACCGACGCAGAGACACACCTAGTCATCTCTCCGTGGGCAGCGGCAACGATTCTGCACGAAACGGGATATACGATGAAAGACGTAGAAAAGCTCGCATCTTTTACGTATTCCCACAAAGACCAGGCGGCCCGCATTTCAAGCGGTTCCTTTCAAACGGACGGAATGATTGTCGCACCGTGCAGCATGAAGACGTTGGCGGGCATTCGCACCGGTATAGCGGATAACCTGTTGACCCGTTCGGCGGACGTCATGCTGAAGGAACGGAAAAAGCTTGTGCTGTTAACAAGGGAGACGCCGCTGAACCAGATTCATCTTGAAAACATGCTTGAGCTGACAAAAATGGGCGCGGTGATTCTGCCGCCGATGCCGGCTTTTTATAATCATCCCCAAAATCTGACCGAAATGGTCGACCATATCGTATTCCGGACGCTGGACCAATTTGGAATCCATCTGTCTGAAGCGAAGCGCTGGGAAGGAATGAAACAGAAGAAATAAGGAGGATAACAGAATGGCTTATCAAGATTTTAGAGATTTTTTAAACACGCTGAAAAAAGAAGGACAGCTTCTTGAAGTTCAGGAAGAGGTGAAGCCGGAACCCGATTTGGGTGCCGCTGCACGCGCCGCCAATAACCTCGGAGACAAATCACCCGCTCTTTTATTCAACAACATTTACGGCTATAACAATGCCCAAATCGCCCTGAATGTCATCGGCTCCTGGCCGAACCACGCGTTAATGCTCGGCCTTCCGAAAGACACGCCGGTCAAAGAACAGTTCTTTGAATTCGCACGCCGCTATGATCAATTTCCTGTAAAAGTGCAAAGAGAGGAGACAGCGCCGTTTCACGAAAACGACATCACAGAAGACATCAACCTGTTTGACATTCTGCCGCTCTTCCGCATCAATCAGGGCGACGGTGGCTTTTATTTAGACAAGGCATGCGTCATTTCCAGAGATGTCGAGGATCCGGAACACTTCGGCAAACAAAACGTCGGCATGTACAGACTGCAGGTAAAAGGAAAAGACCGTCTCGGCATTCAGCCCGTCCCGCAGCATGATATTGCAATCCACCTGCGTCAGGCTGAAGAGCGCGGCGAAAACCTGCCTGTCACGATTGCGCTCGGCTGCGAACCGGTCATTGCAACGGCGGCATCCACACCGCTCTTATACGATCAATCAGAATACGAAATGGCAGGGGCCTTGCAAGGTGAACCTTATAAAATCGTCAAATCAAAACTGTCTAACTTAGATATCCCATGGGGCGCGGAAGTGGTTCTCGAAGGTGAGATCCTGGCGGGCGAACGCGAGTATGAAGGCCCGTTCGGCGAGTTTACCGGCCACTATTCAGGCGGAAGAAGCATGCCGATCATCAAAATCAAGCGCGTCTGCCACCGCAACAACCCGATTTTTGAACACCTCTATTTAGGCATGCCTTGGACTGAGGTTGACTACATGGTCGGCATTAATACATGTGTGCCGCTTTACCAGCAGCTAAAAGAGGCCTATCCGAATGAAATTGTCGCGGTAAACGCGATGTATACACACGGCTTGATCGCCATTGTCTCAACGAAAAGCCGCTACGGCGGATTCGCCAAAGCTGTCGGTATGCGCGCGCTGACGACGCCGCACGGCCTCGGCTACTGCAAAATGGTGATCCTCGTTGACGAAGACGTCGATCCGTTTAATCTCCCGCAAGTGATGTGGGCCATTTCAACGAAAATGCATCCAAAACACGATGCAGTCATTATCCCGGATTTATCCGTTCTGGCGCTTGACCCGGGTTCTGAACCGGCGGGAATCACCCACAAAATGATCTTGGACGCGACAACACCTGTGGCCCCGGAAACAAGAGGACACTATTCACAACCGCTCGATTCCCCTATAGGAACGAAAGAGTGGGAAGCGAAACTAATGAATTTGCTAAATCAATAAAAGAGGAGAGTGTTTCATCATGCATACATGTCCGCGCTGCGAATTAAAAAAAGCGGAAACCGTCAGCAAGTCACCCGTTGAAGGAGCCTGGGAAGTTTATCAATGTCAGCACTGCTTTTTCACTTGGAGATCATCGGAGCCGGAGACGATCACAAATCCTGAAAAATACAATCCGGCCTTTAAAATCGACCCTTCTGAAGTCGAAACAGCCGTACAAGTGCCAGCGGTTCCAGATCGGAAAATCTAAAGGGAGGCATCCGGCATGGCTCAGCTATCAAACGAATTATTTCAGCTGTTAAACGGAGAGAAACTCGCCGGAAAGCGGCGCGAAGCAATGATGCTCCAGACCGTTACAGAAGAAGGCTGGCCGCACACAGCGATGATCAGCGCCGGCGAAATCCTCGCCTTGAACAAAACCGACATCCGCCTGGCTCTCTGGCAAGGCACAACGACAACCGCGAACATCGCGAGAACAGGCCGGGCGCTCTTCGTCACTTGCTGGAAAGGCAAAGCACATTATGTGCGGCTGTCTTTAAAGAAACTGCCCGAATTAAAAGACGCCAAACACCCGAGAGCGCGCTTCGCCAGCACCGTCGAAGCGGCCCGGGAAGATATCGCAAAATACGCCGATATCATCTCCGGCGTTCAGATTGAGCTGAAGGATGAAGCGGCGGTTTTGCGGCGGTGGGAAGAGACGCTGGAGGAGCTGAGGAACTGAAGAAAAGGACCATGGCGAACCATGGTCCTTTCAATTATTTCTGCAGCATCTTATTCGTCACTTTATAAGCCAAGATACAGCCAATTGTAATAAAAATAATCGCGATCGAAAGGATCACGAGCTTTTCAGCAACGGTATATATCGACATAGGAAGAATAACAGCGCAGACGGAAAACACGCCGCCAAAATAAACAAACAGGATCAGCGGCTTTTTGTATTTTTTCCAAATTACTTGATTAATCCCGTTTTTTTCGGGGGCTGCCGGATGTTTGCGGTCTTCATCTTTCATCAGTTTATTTAGCAGCACATAAATGAGAAATGCGAATAAAGTTGCCGAGAAAATATTAAAACAGAGGATAAACAGCTTTTCTCCCAGACTCATCACCGGATTCAGAACAGAGCTGAGAACGGAGCCGCAAACGAAAAACAGGTAGACGGATAAGATAGCTTTGTTTCTTGGTTTTTGTAGAAATTTAGACATTCGGATCTCTCCAATCGTAAATGATTTAAACGCTGAAAATGAGATGGATCAGAAAAGAAAAAATATAAAAGATGATGATGCTTAAAATGCCTCTGCCCAGAAGATAGAGGGCGAAATACAGTTTTCTCAGGAACCAGTTGTATTTTAATAGCCGTTTGTAAACAAAGTAACCGGTGCCGACAAGAAGAAAAACGAATGTATTTGTGATTTTATGGGACCATTTTTCAGGTTTTAAAAAGACCATTTTTTCATATTCAATGATCATGTGACTCGCAATGATTAAAAAACCCAAACTGTAAGCGAAATGAGCGGCCAACATACCGGCGATGAAATATTCGGTATATTCAACAAAAGTTTCTGGTGACATCATTACTCCTTTATGAATGGCGGATTCCAGCGTTTTTTTTTCTGCTAAAAAAAGCTTCTCATTCTTCGTCAGGCATTCTTTCCAAACAAGACCGGTTCAGCATTTGATTCGCCGCTTGATAAACAGTAAAAAAGCCGCCAGATATCACGGCAAACAAAATTGCAAACACGCCGGATTTCCAAGCGAGTGAGAGTTCGGGCATGAAAAACACGGATGTTCCCACAATCAGGATGCCGACGAAGTAGAAAGAGAGCGTGAACGGTTTTCTGTATTTCTTCCAAAAGATTTTCGCGACGATGTTGCATCGGGGCGCGCTTTGATCTTTCTTCGGCTTATTTATGAACACATAAGTGATGAAGGCGAATAAAGAAATTGAAACGAACATAAAGCCGATGACGGCAAGCTTTTCCTTCCAGTTCATTGAAGGTTTGACAAGGCCGGTCAAAATAACGATTGCTGCAAGTAGGGAATAAACTGAGAGAATGATTTTATTTCTGCCTTTCAAACATGACCTCTCCTTGTGCCTTAAATCCTATGCTGTCTGATGATGTCTTGATTCGCTTTGATGAAGAAATATTTGTGGATGAATTTGACCCCCATCATAGAAAATAAACAAGCCATAAGCAGATAGACGGTACTCATCAACAAATAAACGGCAGACTCGGAAACTCGCAAAACGGCATGACTTATTACAAAACCGCCTGCCGGAACAGCTGCCAGGAGCATCCTTGTTGGAGCTGCTGTCTCCCTTGTTCCTTTTTCAGGGAAAACAACCAGGTAATACCGGATGACGAGGAAGATAAAGGCGGCAAAAATGAATAGGGACAGACTGATCAGCGGTACATGAAAACCGATAGCAGAAACCATCATTTTTTGCGCTGTGATCAACTGGCAATATGACATCCCGCTGAATGATACACCCATAAAACGAACATATTGAAGGTGATGATGATATCCGGTCATGCTTTTGGTATTCATGATGATCATCCATATATTGATCAGGATAGCAACAGGAACAGCGGCGAATATGAAAAAATCTACTTTGTTCACCAGCACAGGTAATATGCTTAAAATATCCAGCATCAACACGATAAAACACGCCATTCCCCATTTCGTTTCCCGGCTGATGGGAGCTGTCAAATGAGACTGAATATTGGTAGGTAAATCTTTGTATGCAACCGTTTCTTTTAATTTCAGCAAAACTTAATTTCCTCCGCTTATTCCTCTGAATTTTTATAATTCTGCATGTATTTTTTCAGCCAGACTTTTTTTCTGTAGATATGTAATAGGAGTGGAGGAACGAAAAAAAATAAGCTGATAACTGAAACAAACAAGGGAATTTCTGAAGGTGCTTTTGCTCCTACCGCCCATATCGTCATGATGACTAAAAAGATACCCCCTACAGGAAATAAAATAGAGAAGATGATCATTGCTTCGTTTATTTTTTTATATAGAAAATTTTTTTCGTTTTTCATCAAAAAGCTCCTTTTTCTTGGTCAAACGATACTTATCTCTTGAAAAGCAAAGGAATACAATTGTAGCTAGCTGTGATCTGTTTTTTTTTCGTAAATCAATCATGTTTGTGTTCCGGCGATTGCTCTGTTCGGTGGTCATGATTTTCGGTCGCGGGCTGTATGTTCCATTTTTAAAACGTCTATCGATCAAGTCTTGATTGGCTTTGATAAAAAAGAATTTATGAATGAATTTAACCCCCATAAAAGAAAAAAAGAAAGTAAATGCCAAAAAGGTATAACTCATAAAATAGGTAGCTCCGCCTTCAAAATAATGCAGGAAGAAAAACGCCGCAATGTAAGCGACTATTCCAAATAAACACAAGCAGTTTACCAAAGTCGTACTGTCTGTCTTTTTTTTATAGTTTGGGAAAATGATAAGGTAATGTAGAACCATACTTAAAATCACAACAACATAAACAAATGAAGACGTGATGATAAATACAAGGTCATAACCGAGCAAAACGTAAACGAGTTCTTGTGATAAGACAAAATAACAAAAAGAACATACAGCGCCAGCTACCCCCATATATATGGTGAAATGCAAATCATTCCGATCACTCTGTTTTAAAAACAGGACAATGACTGTCCATATGTTAATACCCGTCATAAAAGGTAATGATATAGCCGTGAAAAATGTTTCCCCTATCGCTATGATCAGCACGCCGCACATTAAATCAGTAAATAAAATCATCCACAGCATGTTTAACTTAGCATCTTTATCACAGCTTTTAGATGCTAAATGGGTTATGATGCGGGAAGGTAAATTCCTGTATTTAGGATTTCCTTTTAATTTCAGCAAGGTGTTCACCTGCCTTTTATCAATTGATGTGAAAGAACAGACCATTCGGATCGTGTATTTCGGCTGATGAAAGCTATAAAATAAAATTTGTCAGGGCTCCGAATTTGAAAATTAGCTTAAGAGAAAGCATCCCGAATGAGATGCTTTGAAATTTATTCATTTGTGAAATCAATAATTATGTATTTTTAAACGATACCGTATACTCCAGCCCTTTTAATAATTCATACCATTGTTCAATTGTCTTTAATGAAATATGTACAGGTTTTTCATTGTGTTCATCATATTGAGCAACCCAGACGCCTTGAGCAGAAGGAATAAAGAAGACGATGTTTTGCAAAAATGGTCCATCGTTTAAGCTTGGGATGTAAATATGTGAGATATTGTTATTGTTTAGCGGCCATTGGTTAGCTTCAAGATCGGCTATCAGTTGATTAAAGCTATGTTCTTCCTCCGGTGAAAAAGAACTTTCTTTTCCGGACCTTTTCTGTCATGTTTTTATTACTCAACCAATCAAGCACTTATCTGAAAGGCGCAGTTTTAAAGGGACATGCTCTTCGTGAGCTGAAAAGTAATAATAGTCTTTAATAAACTCGGCGATTTCCTGCTCGTCGGCATACGCAAATTCATGTATGATGTCACGGTCATCATATGGAAAAGCCATGTTTCATTTTCAAAATGGTGAAGCATTAAAGTGTTTTGATTGTCAAGACTGGAACAGCGGATCATTTATTCCGAATTTACGTAGGAGACGATGAACTTTTTCATCTTCAGTTAGAGGATTTTCATCCTTTGCGCTTTTTTCTTCATTCCAGTATTGTTTTAAAATAAGCTGATTGATGGTTGCGGCTGACTGCAATTGCATCCCATTCTTTTCTTAATTTTTTCCTAAAGATGCCTCTGCAATACTTTTGGCTAAATCCGGATAATCGCATAGCGTGACGAGTATTGCTAGTTCTTCAGATGTACATGTGATGAGATGTTTTATTGTTTTCACATCCTTGTAAAAAAATTAAACCCTGAAAATGAAGTGGAGAATAAAAGATAAAATATAAAAGATGATGATACTTAGAATTCCGCTTCCCAGAAGATAAAGGGCGTAATATAGTTTTCTCAGGAACCAGTTATATTTGTAAAGCCGTTTATATACAAAATAACTAGCACCGAAAAAGAGTCTTGTATAAAAATTAACAGTTTTTTTGAACAAATTTGAAGGCGTTTCAAATGTTCCACGTTCGTAATTATTTACTATTAGATTTCCGAGAATTAGCAATAGCAACCCGTAACCAAATTGAGCACCTAAAATAGCGCATAATAGGTACTCTGAATATTCGACGAAAATTTCGGGTGTCATACTCCCTCCTGTTTAACCAACCATTTTTTGATAGATTTAAGTCGAATTTTTGTTCATGCTTTCGATTTTTTAACGACGTCAAGGTTGTTTTTTGCCGCTGATATCTTTACCTAACGAATCAATATCATCATTTTTGGAAAACGATAAGGTAATGTAGCCATACTTAAAATCACAATCACGTAAATTAATAAAGACGCGGTGATACATAAAAAGTTATAACAGAACAAAACGTAATTGGGTTCTTGGGATAATACAAGATAACAAAAAGAACATACAACTTCAGTGGCTCCCATATGGCTCTGGTATTTGTACGATATTGCAGGTTATCTCAGCTTTTTTTCGGCTATTGAATATTGACGGGGATTTCTAGATGTAAAGCCACTTTTGATTTTAATTTTTATATGAAAGGCATTCCTGGAGAAAGGGATGTTTGTTAAACTAGTCTTTCATTATTTTATTCATAACAATGTAAATAATAAAAGTGAACCCAGTGGCTGAAAGAGTATTAAAACAAAACAAAAATAACTTCCCTTTCCACTCAACGGGTACCGCTAAAGTAGACACAGTAATGCAAAATATAAAAATAAAATAAATAATTAAGATAGCTTTATTTCTTCGCTTCTCTAAAAATTTAGACAAGTTTACACCTCATTATTGTCTAAAGACTCTTTTCTTTTCTCGTTTAACTTTTCTTGAATAATCTTCTCTTCGTCATTAATAAAACCTTTAAATAAAACTTCTTCAATCATATTTTGATTGAAAAATAGATTGAAATCTTCGGTTATATTTCCTTCCGGATAAGGCACTGAAACGTAATCAAATCTTTCCTTACTTGAAGATTGAATCTGGTGTCGACCATAAATCATTACTAGTTTTTCCACTTTTTTTAATTTGACTACGCTGCCGATCGGTAACCAGGAATACTCTTTTATGTTTTTCATCTGTTAAGCTCCTAACGATTACTTTTTTGTCTAACGAGATGAGGATGTTTTTTAAATAAAACTTTTTTTCTGTAAATAAGCAAACATATTGGCAATAACAAAAAAAACGTTGAGATCAATATTGTAAATTCAATAAAGGCTTGAAATGGGAGTTTGTTTTCTATAGTGATCCAAATTAAAGCTGAAAACATACACAACCATACAAACGGCCCAAAGATTGATGCAACAATAATAGCTGAATTCACTCTTTTAGCTAAAAAATCTTTATTCATCAAGACCCTCCTTATTCATCATCTAGTTTAGCACCAAATTTGAAAGACACGCCAACACCATCTGCTGCATAAATTTCATTTTGTAGGCCAAAGCTGCCTCCAATTCCTACACTACCTACAGATACACCTACACCAATATAGGGATCTATGTCAATACCAAACCATTCTTTTAATGGCTCATAACCTAACCAATTTAAAGGGGTGATGGTTAATTCAGCTTCGGCTACACTTGCTTCTCCTCCTAAAGAGGCACTATATTCAGATACATTTGCATCTAACTGAGCGTGACCGACTTTAGCTTCAAACGAAACTGGAAACTTTTCATGTCCAATTTCCATGTCTGCTAGATTACCTTCTGCACTAGCACCAATCATTTGACCAGCTAAAAGATATTTCGGTATGTTTTGATTTTTTGGAAAAGCAGCTTTTGACTCCAGATCAATTGCCTTAAATGAACTTTGGTGTTCAGGCTCCCCTTTGTCTCTAAATGCTTTATTTGTGTCGAATAGACTAAATCCAAAATTCGCTTTGATTTTTTTCTCATTTGTTTCAAAAGAACCTTGAACATTTCCAGTACCATAAAATCCTAAAAGTCCACTTTTATCAAAATCGAATGAAATGTCCTCATCTTGCGCATTTGAATTGTCTTTGACCTCTTCTGTATTTTCAGCACTTGTATTATTGGTGCTTTGATTAACCTTTTCCAACATTTTCTTCATTGGACTGTCTGTAAAATCATCCAGATTTTCGCTGTCGCTTAATTCACTTTTTAAAATTGAACCGCTTTTATATTCCGAGATTTCAATCTTCGGCCCCGTATACATCCTCTCCAGCTGCTGGATGTACTGCTTCATTGTGTCGAGGTCATCCCTCGCCGCTTTTAGCGCATTTGTCTGTTCGCGGTCAAAGGTATGAAGCTTTTCAAGCGTCTCGCTGATTTGTCTTTGGGCTTTTTTGGCGTTCTCGTTGACGGCTGAATCGTCGAGGTCGGGCAGGTCGACGATGTTTTTGACCGTTAGAATAGTCATATTGGCTTTTGACGTCAATCTGCCTGTCAGCGATTCGGCTTGACTGACGCCGTCATGGAGTTCGTTTTCAAGAAAGCTTTGCGAGATAAAGCCGTTTTGGTTCGGTTCAAGGGAATGAAGTGCGCTTTTCGTCTTTTCTAAAAGTCCTTTATAGTCGGAAATAAAAGATTCATAAAAAAGAAGAAAAGTGGTATGGCACTCTTCATAGAACGAGCGGATCGCTTCACCGCCCGCGCCTTTTAAGGCGTCGTCAAGGGAGGTGAGACCTTTGACGCTTTGTTTGACTTTTGAAATCTCGTCAGTCTGGTTTTTTAATTCGGTCAGCGTTTTGTCTAGGCCGGTTTGAAAAGCCTGAACATCTAGAGTTTTCAATGCGTAGTCCCTTCCTTCTACTTGGCTTTGATCGATGACGACAGCTTTTTGTCGGCGTCTTTTATAGCGTTGACAGCCTGTTCGGTTTGCGCAATCTGTTTAGCGAGAGCCGAAGCGTATGCTTTTGTCAGGCTTTTCAAATCTTTGTTCATGCTTTCGATTTTTTTGACGACGTCAAGGTTGTTTTTGCCGCTGATATCTGTCGGCACGTTCGGTTTTACAGCTTGGGCTGAATGCTTCAGCTTCGAGAGCGCCTGTTTGACTTCGCCTGTTTTGACTTTGATTTCTTGACCCATCGTAATCACTCCTTTATCGGCGGGCTTCTCTTTCTTCTTTTTCCAGCTTTTCAATTTTCGTTTTTAATGAGCTGATATCCTTACCTAGTGAATCAATGTCATCATTTAAGGAAGAGATTTTCTCTTTTAATTGTTTAAACACTTCATTTAACTGTTTTCCGCAAATATCATTGTAGGCCGTTTTCATATCGCTTCTAACATTTTTAAAAGAATCAGCAAGGCTGCCCTGCCATGTTGTCGGCGACAGTTCGGGCTTTTTGATGCTGTCTTTTGAATCGTCAAATTCCTTTTTATCTGCTTCTAATTCAGTTTGGCAATTTTTCAGTTGTTCGAGCTGTTGTTTTTTGATGAGAAGTGTACCTTGCAGCCCGTATAAAACTGTTTTTTCCCAGATCATGTTACTGCCACCTCCCGGAAAATTTGATTCAAATGACCTGTTGGGATCCGTTCATTAAAGGACCTTATTAATGTTACAACATGGTATAAATGAGTTGAATAGGAAAAATGTACCGTGATTAAAGGATCGAATCAAGCGGTGGAGCAGGAGATTCCTTATTATGACTGCGATTTTGCACATTTCTCCATTTTCTTTCAAGGACAAAAGTCGTGGTTCCTAGGGCTGTGTTTTTTGTGATATTTATTTTTTGTTTCACAAACTTTAAGGTAATTTTAAGAAAGAGGCGATCTTGTCGAACACTAAACAAGGTTTTTCGGGCAAAATGTCAAATAGATTAGATATTTCATATAAACAAGGGGGGAAATTGTCTGTTTGTGATGAAAAAGGGGACGGGCGAAATTTCTGTCAGGATGCCTCAGCTGGATTCTAAGAAAAATATGCGGCCAAATATATACTTCATGATAGATTGTAAACGCTGTCTTGTCCTCTGACCAACAGGGGGATGAAGATGAAGAAGCTGTTAGTTGTTTATGCCGTGATGCTTTGTTTGTTTTTTCTGTATGTCTACGACTACTCCCGGGGCGATAAAACCGGATCTACAGAAGCAAGCAAAAGGCCGGCGGCCGGAAGTCTGTCCGAAAAATATGTGATGGTCACGTTTCAATCGGGAATCGAATATTGGAAGAGCGGCCTGAAAGGCTTTGAGGATGCCGCGCAGCTTTTCAACGTCTCTGTCGAGTATCGGGGGGCGGCCCATTATGATGTCCATGAGCAGACGACCGTCCTTGAGCAGGTCATTGCAAAAAAGCCGGCGGGGATCGCACTTTCGGCAATAGATCCCAAAGCTTTAAACCCTGTCATTGACAAGGCGCATGAGCAGGGTATTCCGCTCGTTTTATTCGATTCAGACGCCCCGCTCAGCAAAGCCTCTACATATGTCGGCACAAATAATATGAAAGCGGGTGCTGAGGCCGCAAGGCGAATGGCCGAGTTTTTAGATGGAAAGGGAGAAACCGCAATCATTACCCAGCCGCGGCAGTACAATCACCAGGAAAGGACGAAGGGCTTTGAACAAACGATCAAGCAAAAATACCCGAACATGAAGGTCGCCGCGGTTTTGGACGGAAAAGGGGATGAGCTGACGTCGAAAAAAGAAGCAGCGAAGATTCTGGAAAAAAATCCATCCATTAAAGGGATTTTCACGACAGAAGCCAATGGAGCGAACGGTGTGGCCCGGGCTGTGAAGGCGGCGGGACTTGAAAGGGAAGTATGTATTATCGGCTTTGATAAAGACAAGAAAACGCTGGACGGCATCAAAAGCGGGTCGATTTCCGCGACAATGGGTCAGGACACATGGCAAATGGGCTATTGGTCGCTGCACATGCTGTTTTTCTCAAATCACCATTTGAAGCATGAACGCCCGCTTCCGGCAGCGATCGATACAGGCATTACGATCATAACGAAAGAAAATGTGGCAGCCTATTATGCGAATGATTAAACGTTTGATCAACAATGCGCCGATCCGTCATAAGCTGATCAGCCTTCTCTTACTAATCAGCATGCTGCCGACGATCGGCCTCGGTATTTTATCGGGATGGGCCGTTGAAAATATTATTGAAAAACAGGTGATCGACCAAACACTGCAGCTGATCGGCGAAGTGAACAAGACGGCTGAAGTATATGTCAGCCACATGCAAAACCTGACATATTTAATATCAATGAATGAAGAAATGGAAGCATTTTTTAATCATGAAAAGGAGGATGGAGAGGCGGATTATAAGAGAAGGACGTTTTTGCAGGGCCTGACTTCTTTATATTCCGAAGCCGCGGGCATTCTCGTCGTCAATGATAAGGGTGAGATGATCAGCAATGAGATGTATGAACGGACGCCGACAGATTTGACAAAAGAACCGTGGTATCTGGCGGCTGTAGCTAATGAAGGGATTTTCAAGATGATCGGAAAGCCTGTCAACCGGAATATCAGAAGCCATGTGCACTACAGAGAAGACGAGGTCGTTTCTGCCGTCAGAGCTGTTATCGATCCTGAGACACAGCGTGTGAAAGGTGTTTTGCTCATCGATTTGAAGCTGCGCGTCCTCGCAGAAGCGACAAAAAATATCCGCTTGGGGAAAACGGGTTATTTGATGATCATGGATGAAAATGGCGGCAATATTTATGCACCGGAGACCTCAAAGCTGTTTCTGCCGAAAAAGTGGTTCAGTCAAGATCGGTCCGGATATTTTTCGAAGCGGATCAAGGGAGAGGAATATCAATTCATTTATGAGACGTCTTCCTTTACGAACTGGACAACGGTCGGCGTTTTTAAAGCGGGTGAACCCGTATTCGAAGTGAAGGAAATCCACTTGTATGTGCTTTTGTTTTTACTGACGGCGGCGTTTCTCGGAATGTCTGCTTCCTATTATTTGTCCCATTCCATGTCGCGGCCGATTTTGAAGCTGAATGCTGTCATGAAAACGGCGGAAAGCGGGAATTTTTCAACATTTTATCAGGAGGAAAGGGAAGATGAAATCGGGCTTTTGGGAAAAAGCTTCAATCGCCTGATGATGAGAATCAGGGAGCTGATGTCGGTCACAGAAAGACAAGAGCGCCAAAAAAGAGAAGCCGAATTAAGGGCGCTGCAGGCGCAGATCAACCCTCATTTTCTCTACAACACGCTGGATACAATCAATTGGATGGCGAGGAAGAAAGGAGCGGTAGAGGTCAGCGGTCTCGTGCAGGCTTTATCCAAGCTGTTCCGCATCTCCTTGAGCAAAGGGAAAGATATCATTCCGCTGTCTGATGAATTTGCACATGTTGAAAACTATTTGAAAATCCAAAAAGCGCGATACCGCGATAAATTAAACTACTCAATCGAAATGACCGGACTTTGTGACGACCGCCTGATATTAAAGCTCGTGCTTCAGCCGATTGTCGAAAATGCGATTTATCACGGAATTAAAGAAAAAAAGGGGCCGGGTCATATTACGATCAAAGGCATGGAGGAAGACGGCTCGCTGATTATCAAAATCGAGGATGACGGAGCCGGAATGGATGAAGAGACGCTAAAGCAAATAACCGATCAATTCAAACACAGGGATGATACAGCGGGCTACGGCATGATCAACGTCCATGAACGGATCGCCCTTACATTTGGCGAGCCGTACGGTTTAACGGTTCAAAGCCGAAAAGGAGCCGGAACCGCCGTCACAATACGGCTCCCAATCTTAACAAAAGGGGGAACAAGCCTTGAGTGAATGTTGGCGCGTACTGATTGCCGATGATGAACCGTGGATTCGGGAAGGAATACGGGATGCCGTCTCTTGGGAGCGCTATCAAATGTCGGTGTCGGCTGAAGCGGAGAATGGCGAGGAGGCATTTGAGCTCGCTCTCAAACACGGCATCGACTTATTGATTGTCGACTTGAATATGCCGATCGTCAACGGAATCACGCTGATGAAAAAGCTCCGCGGCGCCCTGCCGCAGTGCCGCTTTGTCATCGTGACGGGCTACGATCAGTTTGCATACGCGCAAGAAGCAATCCGGCTGAATGTCGATGATTATTTGTTAAAGCCGGTCGATCCCGCTCATCTGGAACAAGTGCTCGAAAAGATCAGCTTGTCGCTGGCAGCTGAAAAAAAGAAGCTCAGCGAGCAAAAGCTTGCCGAGCAGCATATTCAACAAAACCTGGGCCTTCTGAAAGAGCATGTTTTCAGAAGTTGGATCGAAGGCCGGGCAGTGGAAGAAGACGTTTACCGGCAGCTCGAATGCCTGCGTCTGCCGGCCCGCTATCCTGAGACGCTCGGTGTCATCGCGGCCGGGCATGTATGGAACAAGCCGTCTGAAGCTGACAGTCTGAAAGAAAAAGTAGAACGCTTCTTTATCGATGAGCCGGATAAAGCCGTTTTTTTCGATGGAGACCGCCTGATTGCCGCCTGCCTGTGGCGCTCTGTTACAGAAGCTGAACAGCAGGCGCTTGCAGAGATGATCGAAGCTGAAATGCAGGCAAGCGCCGCCGTCTGCTTCGCGAAGCTTGCTGAAAACGGCCGCTCAGCTGCGCAATGCTATCAGTATTGCAGACAGCAAGTCTCGAAAGCATTTAATATCTCGCCGGTTGTCACGAGGGCCAAAGAATATATGCAAAAGCATTTCACTGAAAGGGAGTTTTCTTTAAAACAGACGGCGGATGCGCTTCAAGTCTCGCCCGTCTATTTGAGCAGGATCATGAAGAAGGAGCTCGGCATGACATTTGTTCAGCTTTTGACCGAGATGCGCATAGACCAAGCGGTTCACCTGTTAGAGACAACCCCTCTTTCGATTCACGATATTGCCGAACAAACGGGGTATGATACACAGCACTATTTCAGCACTGTATTTAAAAAAACGATGGGAGTATCCCCCAATCAGTACCGACGCATGTCGGGAATTGAACGAACAGGGAGAAAATTGTAATGTAAGCGCTTTAAAAAAGTCTGATTTTTATAAAAATAGTTAATTAATTCAAAAGACGGACCTTCGAAAGACATGGTACAGTTGGCATGATTCATGATGGGAGAAATCAAAAGGGGGATACCAAGCATGAAAAAATGCTGGCTGTTGATCACTGCAATGCTTTTCTGTCTTATTGTTTCCGCCTGTTCGGGGAATCAGGCGAGCGGAGGTGGAGACAAAGGCTACGTCGGAATCTCAATGCCGACAAAGTCATCGGAACGCTGGGTGTATGACGGGAAATATATGGTGAAAGAGTTTGAAAAACTCGGGTATAAAACGGATCTGCAGTATGCGGAAGATGTCGTTGAAAACCAAGTCTCACAAATCGAAAATATGATTACAAAAGGCGTCAATGTCCTCGTCATTGCTTCGATTGACGGGGAAGCGCTGACCGACGTCCTTGAAAAAGCAAATAAGCAGGATATTAAAGTCATTTCCTATGACCGGCTGCTTATGAACAGCAAACATGTCGACTATTATGCGACATTTGACAATCATAAAGTCGGAGAACTCCAAGGGAAATATATTGAAGAAAAGCTTGGCTTAAAAGACAAAAAAGGGCCGTTCAACATCGAATTGTTCGCAGGATCGCCGGACGACAACAACGCGCATTTCTTTTTTGACGGCGCCATGTCTGTTTTGAAGCCTTATATCGATTCGGGCAAATTAAAGGTATTGAGCGGCCAGACTTCATTTGAGCAAGGTGCGACGCTCAGGTGGGACGGCGCAACCGCGCAATCCCGGATGGACAATTTGCTGAGCGCGCATTATACAAAAGCGAAGCTTGATGCGGTGCTTTCACCGTATGACGGGATCAGCATCGGAATCATTTCCTCTTTAAAAGGTGCGGGCTACGGATCGGACAAGAAGCCGCTGCCGGTTATTACGGGACAGGATGCGGAGCTTGCTTCCGTGAACTCGATCATTAAAGGGGAGCAGACCTCAACCATTTTCAAAGATACGAGAGAGCTGGCGAAAAAAGCCGTTGAGATGGCGACATCCGTCTTAAAAGGCGAAAAAGCGGAAGTCAATGACACAAAGACGTATGACAACGGAGAGAAGGTCGTTCCGTCCTATTTGCTTGAGCCGGTCGTCGTCGATAAAGAGAACTATAAAAAAGTGCTCGTTGACGGCGGTTACTATAAAGAATCGGAATTAGGGAAGTGATCCGATGTCCGATTGCATTTTGGAGATGAGAGGCATCACGAAGGAGTTTCCCGGCGTCAAAGCGCTCGACAATGTCCACCTCCGCGTTAAAGCGGGCGAAATCCATGCCCTCTGTGGTGAAAACGGAGCGGGCAAGTCGACTTTGATGAAGGTGCTGAGCGGTGTATATCCGTACGGTACGTATACGGGCGACATTTTGTATAAAGGGGAAGTATGCCAATTCAAAAATATTAAGCAAAGCGAGGAAGCGGGGATCGTCATCATCCACCAGGAGCTGGCGCTCGTCCCCCAGCTTTCCATTGCGGAAAACCTTTTTTTGGGCAATGAACAGGCGAGCCGCGGCGTCATCAATTGGCGAAAAACGAAGCTGGAAACGCTCGAGTTAATGAAAAAAGTCGGGCTTCATGAATCTCCGGATATGCTTGTTTCCCAAATCGGCGTCGGAAAGCAGCAGCTTGTTGAAATCGCCAAAGCGCTGGCAAAAAAGGTGCAGCTCTTGATTTTGGATGAACCGACTGCGGCTTTAAATGAAGCGGACAGCGAGAATCTGCTGCGGCTCTTACTCGAACTGAAAAAACAGGGGATCTCTTCAATTATGATTTCCCATAAATTAAATGAGGTTACGAACGTCGCAGATTCGATTACCGTGCTCCGAGACGGACAGACGATCGAAACGCTTGATGTGCAAAGCGGGCAATTGACCGAAAACCGGATCATCAGAGGCATGGTCGGCAGAGAGCTGCAAAACCGCTATCCTGCCAGAAGCGCCAAGATCGGGGACGTCATCTTTGAAGTGAAGGATTGGACAGTTCATCATCCTCTTCAACAGGACCGCAAAGTGGTAAACACGGCGGCCCTTTCCGTCAAAATAGGCGAGATCGCAGGAATTGCCGGCTTGATGGGCTCCGGAAGGACGGAGCTGGCGATGAGCATCTTTGGAAGATCATACGGAAAAAACATCTCCGGCACAATCGAAAAAGACGGGCGGGAGCTTTACATCCGCCACCCTGAAGAAGCCATTAAAAACGGCATCGTCTATGTGACGGAGGACCGGAAAGGAAACGGTCTGATTCTGGATGACAGCATTAAAGAAAACATTACGCTGTCCAAACTGGAGAAGGTGTCGAGCCGATTGGTGATGGACGAGCGCCGCGAAAAACATGAAGCGGAGGATTTTCGCAGGAAATTGAACATCAAGACGCCCGACATCGGCCAGCGGACCGGAAATTTAAGCGGAGGCAACCAGCAGAAGGTCATGCTGAGCAAGTGGATTTTTGCGGAGCCTGACATTTTAATTTTGGATGAACCGACGCGCGGCATCGATGTCGGCGCCAAATACGAAATCTATGGCGTCATCAATCAGCTTGCCGAAGCAGGTAAAGCGGTTATTATGATTTCTTCGGAGCTTCCCGAGCTGCTGGGGATGTGCGACAGAATCTATACGATGTGTGAAGGGGAAATCACTGCTGAATTTTCCAAAGAAGAAGCTGATCAGGAGAAGCTGATGAAATATATGACCATCCGCATGAAGAGAGGGGGAGAGGCGTATGCAGACACCGGTGCAAACGGATAAAGACCGCGCTCAGCCCGGTTACTTTCAGCTGTTTCGCGACATGTATAAGCAGAACATCCGGAAATACAGTATGGTCATTGCGCTCGTGTTTATTATGCTGCTGTTTCAAATACTGACAGACGGAATTTTGCTGAGGCCGCTGAACATTACGAACCTGATTTTGCAAAACAGCTACATTCTCATTTTAGCCATCGGGATGATGCTCGTCATCATTACGGGACACATTGATTTATCAGTCGGTTCAGTCGCCGCTTTTGTCGGCGCCGTCTCCGCGATGATGATCATCGAAAACGATATGCCGCTGTTTGCGGCGGTCGTTCTGTCGTTGCTTCTGGGAGCGGCAATCGGCGCCTGGCAGGGATTTTGGATCGCTTATGTCAAGATTCCGGCCTTCATCGTGACGCTGGCGGGAATGCTATTGTTCAGAGGACTCACGATGATCGTGCTTGAGGGGAAATCGATCGCTCCATTTCCCGTGTCCTTTCAAAAAATGGCGTCCGGCTTTATCCCGGACTGGCTGAACGGAGGCGCGCTCCATATGACGACGATTGTCGCCGGAGCGGGAGTGTCGATTCTTTATCTCGTGTATCAGCTTCAGCAGAGAAACATGCAGAAGAAATTCCAATTTGACTTGCAGGGAAAAGGTCTGTTTGCAGTTAAGGTGTTTTTTATCATCGCCATTATCAACCTTTTTACCTACATTCTCGCGACGTACGAAGGCATACCTCTCATTTTGATCACATTGTTCATCTTAATCGCCGGGTATACATTCGTTATGAAAAAAACCGTCATCGGGCGGAGAATCTACGCAATCGGCGGCAATGAAAAAGCAGCCGAGCTTTCAGGAATCAAAACAAAACGGCTTACCTTTATGGTTTTCGTCAATATGGGCGTCTTAGCTGCTCTTTCCGGATTGATTTTTGCCGCCCGTTTAAACGCGGCCACTCCGAAAGCAGGAAACCTGTTTGAACTTGACGCCATTGCGGCCTGCTTCATCGGCGGTGCTTCAGCTTACGGCGGAATCGGCACGATCGGCGGGGCCATCATCGGCGGCCTTGTCATGGGGGTCATGAACAACGGTATGTCGCTGCTCGGTCTGGGCATTGACTGGCAGCAAGCAATTAAAGGCCTCGTCCTTCTGATTGCCGTTGCATTTGATATTTACAATAAGAATAAAACTTCTTAATTGATAAAGAAAAACCTGTTTTTGAACATCAAAAACAGGTTTTTTCATTATTGCTGGACTGAACGTCCTTCCTGATTCAGTGTGGGGTTTATTTTTTTAGGTTCCGGCAGAAGGATGTTCAAAATGCTTGCTGCCGCCAAAATAACGATTGAAAGGTAGAAAGACAGGTTATAGTTGCCTGTTTGGCTGTACCAGACGCCGGGTAAATAAGCGCCGAGCGCCGAACCGATCTGGTGGCTGAGGAACAGCCAGCCGAGAATGAACCCGACGGAGTACTGCCTGAAATACTGGGTTGCGAGCATTTGCGTCGGGGCGACGGTCGCAAAGTCGACCAAACCGAACAAAACCGCGAAGCAAAGCAGGAGGACCGAGTTGTGGCTCGACAACAGAATGATAAGTGACAGCGCCCTTACGGCATATAAAAAGCACAAAATTTTTCGGCTGCTCCAGCGGTCAGCGACGACGCCGGAAATCAAAATACCGATGATGTTAAACCCGGCCAGCAGGCTGACAGCGGCGCTTGTTACTTCGGTTGAAAACCCGTGGTCATGCGAAAAAGGGATAAGGTGGGTATCCATTAACCCCGTCGTTGTAAATCCGCAAATGAAAAACGGCAAGACGAGGAACCAAAACGTCCTTTTGAGAAAAACGGCTTTGTATGGAATCTTTTTAGGCTGGGCGTCCGGCTCTTCTTTTGTCTCGCCGCCCTGAGTGCCGCCGATCGGCTGTACATTCTTTTCCGAAGGATGATTCCGCAATAACAAGATGACGATCGGAAATACGATAACAGCTAAAAACAATCCGAGAACGATAACGGTCACTTTCCAGTTAAACCAGTGGATCAACATGAGCGATCCAGGGACAAGCAGCATCTGCCCCGCGCCGAATCCCGCTTCCATAATGCCGAATGCAAGCCCCCGCTTCTCAGTGAACCAGTTGGTCACGATCACGGTCGATGCGACATTCGACGCACCGCCGACGCCGAGAGAAACGATGATTCCGTACAAAATAAACAGTTGCCACGGAGAAGTCACGAGATATGTAAAAAAGATGCTCAAGCCGACCAGAAGCGTGCTGAGAGATAAAATGATCCGCGGCCCGAACCGGTCGACAAGCCTGCCGATTACCGGCTGGGATACACCGTAGACAATGAAGCTCAGCATGGAAATAAGCGAAATCGTGCCCCTGTCCATTGAAAATTCCTCTTCCCAAGGCTGAATAAAGGCCCCGAAAGAAAGGCGCACTCCTTGAACGGCCAAAAGCGTCAAAAACGTCACAAAAACGATAATCCAGGCGTAGTGTATTTTCCGTTTCATAGATCCTCCATTTCGTCAGCCTAACTCGGCATCCCAGCGTTCTTCCCGGAGCCGCTGTCCCCATAATAAAGTCTCGTCTTTCACTTCCGTCAGTCTGAATCCGAATTTTTCATACAAAGGCCGCGCTTCAGCCATCGTACTTACCGTCCATAGAAAAATCCGTTCAAATTGATTGTCTTTACAATAATCGATGAGATGCTTCAAAAGGCGCGTGCCGACTCCCTGATGCCGAAAAGCGGCATCGACCAGAAACCATCTGAGCTGTACGGTTTTGCCGGGATGTTTGACGAGCCCGACGCATCCCGCAAACCTTCCGGCGCTCTCTGCGATCCAGATGTTTTCGATATCGGCATCAAATGTTTCGTGAAGGTAATCCAAAAATGAATCGTCCCAGCCGTGTGTCTCCGCATAAAACGCACGTTGTTTTTCGATCATTAGTTTGATATCGTCCGATATATAGTAATCTCTTATGGAAACGTCCGATTTTTCGGGCGGCAGGTGTTCTGACAATATGGATTCAATTGTATTCATCGCCTCCGTCAGCTTTTCCTGATGGGGGCCGTCGATATGCTTCAGCATGTATTCGATTTGCTGATTGGCTTTTGCCTCCAGCTTCTTATAAATGGATTCGCCGAAGCTTGTTAAATAGATATAGTGGTTGCGGCTGTCCTCCTCGCTTCTCTTTTTATAGACCATATTTTCCTTTTCGAACCGCTTCAGGATCCGGCTGACATAGCCCCGGTCCAGGCCGAGCGTATCTTGAATCAGCTTGGCTGTACAATCGGCCGTATTGTGAATTTCGAATAATATCCGGGTTTCCGTCAATGAAAAAGGGCTGTCATAAATATGTTCATTCAGAAAACCGAGCACATTCGTGTAGAATCGATTGAACTTTCTGAATTTTAATGTGATAGAATGATTGATTTCTGTCATCTCAAAACCTCTCTTTCTATAAATCGTTGCTTTAATCAATTATAATAAAATAGTTGATTTAGTCAAGTGTATGGAAATAAAGTTAAAAATGTTAATGATAGATTATATTTTACAAATAAAGAAAGATAAATTCAATCGTACAGGAAAATTCATCCACCAGGCAGGAAAGAGGGAAGAAAACAGAGTATATAATCTAACAACCTGTTTTTGTAAGCGTTTAATGTCTGTCTCCGCGTCATATGAAAACGAGGAAGAGAGGATGAAACTTTACGATGGTCAAACCGTATCCCCCGATCAGCCGGAAAGTTCCCCGACTATTGCATGGAGCCGATTACAACCCTGATCAATGGCTTAAATATCCGGACGTTTTAAAAGAAGATATCCGCCTGATGAAGCTGTCCCGCTGCAATGTGATGTCTGTCGGCATTTTCTCATGGGTTTCGCTCGAGCCTGAAGAAGGAAGGTTTACATTTGATTGGCTCGATCAGGTTCTTGATACTTTCAAGGAAAACGGAATTTATGCGTTCTTGGCTACACCGAGCGGTGCCAGACCGGCTTGGATGTCCAAAAAGTATCCCGAGGTGCTGAGAACGGAGCGCAACCGGATCAGAAACCTTCACGGAAAGCGGCACAATCATTGCTATACGTCGCCTGTCTACCGCAGGAAAACGGCGATTATAAACGGAAGGCTTGCGGAGCGCTATGCGCATCACCCGGCTGTCATCGGCTGGCATATCTCCAATGAATACGGCGGAGAGTGTCATTGTGAACTTTGCCAAGATAAGTTCAGAGAGTGGCTGCTCGCGAAATATAAAACGCTGGACCGCCTTAACCATGCATGGTGGACATCGTTTTGGAGCCACACCTATACAGATTGGGACGAGATCGAGTCGCCGGCTCCGCACGGCGAGGATGCTGTTCACGGTTTGAATTTGGACTGGAAGCGTTTTGTCACGGATCAGACGGTTGATTTTTGCCGGCATGAAATTGCCCATGTCCGTTCTTTTAACCCCGACCTGCCCGTGACGACGAATTTTATGGGAACATACGCCGGATTGAATTATTGGAAGTTCGCCGACTTGCTTGATGTCATCTCGTGGGATTCTTATCCGGCATGGCACAACAGCCGGCAGGAAGACAGCCGGCTTGGAGCCGATATTGCTTTTGTTCATGATATCAATCGGTCTCTTAAAGGCGGCCGGCCGTTCATGCTGATGGAAAGTACGCCGAGCATGACGAACTGGCAGGACGTCAGCAAGCTGAAGCGCCCCGGTATGCACGAATTGTCATCATTACAGGCAGTCGCTCACGGATCGGACACTGTTCAGTATTTTCAATGGCGGAAAAGCCGCGGCTCAAGCGAAAAGTTTCACGGGGCAGTCGTTGATCATGCGGGATCAGAGCATACGCGCGTTTTCCAGGAAGTAAAAAAACTTGGGGAAAAGCTCGAAAAACTTGAGGATGTCGCAGGAACGACAGTCGAACCCGAGGCCGCGATTATATTTGACTGGGAGAATCGCTGGGCTTTGGAAGACGCCCAAGGTCCGCGCAATATCGGCATGCATTATGAACGGACAGCCAAATCGTTTTATGAACCGTTTTGGCGTGAAGGTGTACCGGTTGATGTGATTCATATGGAGGCCGATTTCTCCCGCTATAAGCTTTTGGTCGCCCCGATGCTCTACATGCTGAAAGAAGGCACCGCCGAAAGGATTGAACAGTTCGTTCAAAACGGGGGTACATTTGTCGCCACTTATTGGTCGGGCATTGTCAATGAGAATGATCTTGTGTTCTTGGGAGGGTTTCCTGGAGGCTTAAGAAAAACGCTCGGCATTTGGTCTGAGGAGATCGATGCGCTTCATGACGGACAGAAAAATACGATTGTGATGGATGCAGATAACCGGCTCGGGTTAAGCGGGAGCTATGAAACCAGCGAGCTTTGCGACCTGATTCATTTAGAAGGAGCCGAAGCGCTCGCTCTGTACGGGGAAGATTTTTACGCGGGCCGGCCCGCGCTGACGGTCAATTTGTTCGGAGACGGGAAGGCCTACTATATCGCTTCAAGGAATGAGGCGGCGTTCCAAGAGGCGTTTATATCGAGGCTCATTGAAGAGTGCGGGATTGCCAAAGTGCTCGATACAGAGCTTCCGAAAGGCGTCACCGCCCAGCTCCGCACAGACGGCCGCCACGATTATATTTTCGTGATGAATTTTACAGCGGAAAACCGCACGGTCTCGCTTCCGGAAGAAACATATACGGACGTCTTAAAAGGAACCCGGAAAAAAGGCGCTCTCAAACTGGTTCCATACGGAACGAGCATTTTGCGGAGAAGCCGCAAAGCCTAGGAATCCTCATTCTTCAGGCCGACGCTTCGTGCAAAATGCAGCAGCGAGCAGGAAGATGACAGCTGAAGTATACGCCAACACACCTTGATCGAAAACGCAGAGAAGCACGACATTTGATAAAACAGCCAACATGATAAACACTACAGCATAAAGATTTAGACGCAATACCATCCCTCCATTAATTGTTATCTTAACATGAAGGGATGTGAAAAATCCGCGGAAAATACCCGCGGATCCGTCCTTATTTGGCTCGGTTTTTCAGTTTTCGAGGATCGACCTGATCATCAATATCAGGTTTGTCGTCCAGCGCGTCGGCGATTTTTTCCCAGGAGACAATTTTGAAGTTCTGATTGGCCGGTTGTCCATTTTCCGTATTTTCGCCGTCTTGGGCGACAAAGATGCCGTATGGATATGTTTTGCCGAGGCCGAAGCCGATGACGTCGATTCCATCGGTATCGCTTGTCCCGTCGGTTTCTTTGCCGTCCTCAATTGAAAAAGCGGTGACGTAGTCGTTTTTTCCGCGCCGGTCATAGATGGCATAGCGGTTATCGCCCTGACTGGACGCGATCAAATACCCTTCTCCGTCTTCTCCGTAGTAAATCGTCAGCCCTTCAATATCAGCGGTTAGATGCGGTCCGTCGGCACGATCGACGATTTTTCCTTTATCTCCTCCGTCCGGCTCGGCGCTGAAAGACCAAATCGCAACGTCTTCTTCGGCGATGTACATTTTGCCGTATTCATCATCTGCCGCAAGCCCTTCTGTTTGAGAGCTCATTTTGAATGAGCGGACCTTTTTGCCTTCGACTTGTCCTTTTCCGTTGTCAAACAGTTCATATTGCTCGAATTCTCCATTCTTTCCGGTCACCAAGGCGTAGAACTTGCCGGTTTTCTGGCTGTGATACAGGCTGAAGCCATATACCTCCTGGATATCGGTTTGAATAGGTTTTTGAGGATTGACGATGTTCTTCAGCTTGCTTTTTTCGCCGTCAAAGGCGTAAATTTCAACCGTGTTTTTGCCGTCTGACCGGTTTGAGGCCCCGGCAATATCAATTTTTTTGCCATCGAGCGGAAAATTGTAGCGCAGGTCGGCATTGTTTAATTTGCCAAACGGATAGGCTGCAAGCTGTTTTCCCTTCAAATCATAGACGATTAAGCCCGACTTTTTGTTTGTGGTGATGAGCCTGCTTTTTTCAGGCTGCTTCGGATGAACCCAAATCGCCGGGTCATCTGCCGCGTCGTCAGGGGTATCCACCGGCTCTGTCTCTGCATCGGCAGTCACCGTGAATTCTTTGTGAGCCGCAGCTTCGTTATGGGGGAGACTGCTCCATGAGGGAGACCATAAGGATGCTGCGAGTGTTGATAAAGCGAGCGTTTTGTAAAAGTTCATATATTAACCTCCTTTTCATAACATTTATCCTAGCAAACCAATGAAAATTATCATTTGAGGGTATGTAAACTTTTGTTAAAAGTGATGGCTAAAAAAGACCGCCGATACTCTAGAGTACGAAACCCAAAGAAAACCCCCGGAATTTTTTCCGGGGGCTGCCTTTAACATCGCTATCTCTCAATGAATCGGAATGTATATCTCAAACGCAAGTTCGTTTAAATCCCCATCCATCGGGTAAAATTCCAATTGTGTAAAAGCGTCACAATTTAAACGAAGACCTTGATCTTTGATCCATTGATATACTTTTTGATAAGTCACTTCAGGCCGCTCATGCTGCGGATGCCTTGTCTGAGCATATGTTAGAGCGGGCGCCTGATAGCTGATCATTCCTTCCGGAAGGGTTTCAGGGAGGTTCTCCGTCTCCATTAATATATAAAAAGTGAATTCCCCTTCGCCGTGATGATCCGATATGGCCCACATGCCGCTGTCTTCTTGAACACCGACTATTTCTCCGCGCCGGTCTTTCAGCTGCTGAATGACGCCGTGGAGCTTTTTCACCCGGGATTCTTCGAATGAAACGGTTTGTGAAAAACCAACACCGGCAAACCCGGGCTTTGCCGTCTTTTTGATCTCCAAATTTTATCCTCCCATCCTGCACCGATTGGTTATTCAGTTATTCACCGGACAAGAAGCAAATCCTTCAGAAAAGGAGTATCGCCTGTTGCTTTTTAATTGACACCCTTCATAAATTTCTGAATTTTCGGTGACAGCAACATCAAAATGATGCCGAGCAGGATGGATACGCCGCCGATGACTCCGAAGTAGGCGATCTCTGTATCAGCGCTGTAAAATCTGACGATCTGTGCATTGATAGCCTGTGCAGAAGCGTTTGACAGGAACCACAGGCTCATCGTCTGCGCTGAGAATGCCGCAGGAGCCAGCTTTGACGTTGCGGATAGCCCGACTGGAGACAAGCACAATTCCCCTAGAACGACGATCAGGAAGCTGAGCACAAGCCACATTGGATTGGCAAGCGATTCAGTGCCGTTGATATAAGCAGGGAAAATCATGACGACAAATGAAAGTCCGGCTAAAATCAAGCCGAGTGAAAATTTCGTCGGCGTTGAGGGCTGACGGTTGCCGAGCCTCATCCAAATCCATGCGAAAACCGGTGCAAGCACAACGATGAACAACGGATTCAGCGACTGGAACCAAGATGAGTGCAATTGGACACCTAAAAATTCTAAATGAGTGCGTTTATCTGCATAGGTGGCTAAAATATTGGCGCCTTGTTCCTGAATCGCCCAAAACATCATCGATGCGACAAACAGCGGAATGTAAGCTGTGAGACGGGAACGTTCATCACTCGTCGTTTTGGAGCTTTTAAACATAACGATGAAATAAATCAGCGGGATCAAAATACCGAGACAGCTGACAATCATCGTAAACAGCTCAATTGTCATCCAGCCCATAAAGACGGAATAGCCAAAGATGGCAGCGATCACCAAAACACCGATTCCAATCCGTCCGAATACCATTTTTCTTTCAGCGGGTGTCAGCGGATTCGGTACCGTTCTTCCGGCCGGTCCGAGGTTTTTCTTCCGTGTCGCCAAATAGGTCAGCAGCCCAAACAGCATGCCGATGGCAGCAAGGCTGAAGCCGAGATGGTAGTTGTATGTCTGGCCGACTGTGCCGACGATAATCGGCGCGAGAAATCCGCCAAGGTTGATCCCCATATAAAAGATGCTGAAACCTGAATCGCGGCGGGTGTCTTCAGGGCTGTATAACTCGCCGACAACGCTTGATACGTTTGGTTTTAAAAGGCCTGTCCCAATGATGATCAAGAACATGCTGATGAAAAACGCGGGGACGCTTCCCGGGAATGACAAAAGAATGTGTCCGAACATAATGAGCACGCCGCCGTAAAACACGGTGTTTGCAGTTCCGAGGAGCCTGTCCGCTATCCAGCCTCCGATGATGCCGGACATATAGACGAGGGAACCGTATACGGCCATAATCGAGTTTGCTGTGGTTTGATCAAACCCGAGGCCGCCTTTTGACACCTCTGTATACAAATAGTAGATAAGGATGGCTCTCATACCGTAGTATGAAAAACGCTCCCAAAATTCAGTGAAGAATAAAGTGAAGAGTCCGCGGGGATGTCCAAAAAACCCCTTTTGCGGAATGTTTTGAAAAGTTTCTTTTTGATGGTTTGACATTCGCAATACTCCTTCTCTTTCTATGTCTATTATAAAAATCATATTCTTATATAATGTTCGTGTCAATACACCTTCAATCGATTTGAATTTTTGATCGCTAATGCAACAAGTTGTGAAGCGCTTTACAAGCGGATAGTAAAAACTTTTGGAAAAAAAATTAGATGAAAAGATTTTTTAATAAAATTTTACCTATCTTATGTACAAGCGGATTTTACTAGATTGGCATATATATATCGGAAACCGTTTTACAAAAGGAGGCTGAAAACAGCGTGCAGCAGCAACCTGAGGAAATGAGAATGACAGTGGTTGACGCGACAAAGTTCGGTGCTGTCGGCGACGGCAAAACAGACTCCACAAATGCGATCAACGAATGTTTGGTATGGACAAAGTCGATGGGATACAACACGGTATGGATACCGAACGGCACGTACCTGATTGACGGGACGAAAAACAGCGACCCGCGTGCTCCGTTTCGCGGAGCCGGCATCAATGTTCCGGGCAATATTGAAATTTTGATGGACGCGGAGACCGTCATCAAGGTAAAACCGAACAGCTCATGGGGATACGTTGCTTTTTATATAGGCGGAACATCCAATGTGAAAATATCCGGAGGCAGCATCATTGGGGAAAGGGATGAACACACATATACACCGGCGCCGAGACCGACCCATGAATGGGGATTCGGAATTTGTATCGAAGGGGCGTCAAATGTCGTTATTGAACATGTGAGAATAGCCGATTTTACAGGAGACGGAATCATTATCAGCAACGGAGGAGACGGCTATAAGCCGTCAAAGCGTATTAAGGTAACCAATTGTGAAATCAGGCGCTCCAGAAGAAATAATTTGTCGATCACAGGGTGCGACAATGTTCTTGTTGAAGGATGCAAAATTGCAGATGCGGGGACAGGCAACGGCACGGCTCCCCGTTTTGGGATTGATATAGAAGGCTACAGTGAAGGAAACATCGTCTATGAAGAACCCGTTAATGTCATCATCCGAAACAACGTGTTAAAGGGCAATGTCAACAATGCCATTTCCAATTTCAACGGCACTTCTGTCATCATCGAAGGCAATATCGCAGACGGTACCATTTCATACGGATACGGGACGAGTACGACGATTGCAAACAATATCATCAAGAAAAACCCCGAATCCACCGGACAGAGCATCGGAATTAACGGCCTCGGTGTAGGGGCTTTGGAAGCAAGAAGCGATGCCGTTATAAAGGGGAATTTGATTTCGGGTTTTACGACAGGCATCGATATCCGCGGAAAAAGCGTTTTTGCCACGGGAAATCAAATCCGTGATTTTGTAAATGCCGGAATTCTTGCTTATCAAGCGTCGCAAATCTTCATTGAAGGGAATAATATCGAAAACGACGTGCCTGAGCAAAGGTCCGGCACCGCTCTCAGCATCACGCAATCAGACAATGTAACGTTTTCCGGCAATCAGATCGCAAATGTCGTACTTGCGGTCAGGAGTACAGGCAATGACGTCCAAATAAAGGATAACGTCATCAAGCAATTCTCCAGAGGCATCTGGATATCGCAAGGAAATGCTGTGATAGAAGGAAACTTTATTTCGCCGGCCGGCTTTCAAACGGTGCCGGAGTCATATGCCGTATCCGTCACAAATACGGCTTCTGCAGTCATTCGGAAAAACACCTTCACCCGCTTCAGAAACTTTCCAATATACTGCTCGACAAATGAGCATACAAAAATTATCGGAAACGACATCGAAGATTCACCGCTGATTGTCACGCTGTATCTCACCCGCGGAACACACGAGATTATTGGCAATACGATCACGCTCGGCAGGCAGTCCTTGCCGGCTATCCTCATTTATCTCGACCAATCGTCGAACTCGGCGATCCTCGACAACACGCTCCGCAGCAATACCGCTGCAAGAGTGACGGCAATTCAAACCAATACGTCCAGGCAAACGCTGATCATCGGCAATACGGTTGTAAAAGGTATGATCCATTCTCACGAGACAGATACCGTTCATGGAAATATTGAAGTTTAAGCTCCCTTTTGATAGGGAGCCTTTTATGTCCTTTTTTTCTTCTTGCGGAAGTTCGCCGAGGCTTCGAGAAAAATGATAAACAAAAATAAAAGGATCATGATCCACTCGCCTACCTCTAAGATGGCAAACGTCAGGGAGTTTATTACGGCTCTTTGCAAGGTCATGCCTTGAAATACATCAAGCATGACAGCAAAAGTCTCTAAGGAAACAAATAATAAAAGCCCGATTCCGATCAGTTTCAACTTTTCACCACTCTCCGTTCCCCGTTATTTTTTCTCTTTTCATAAAGCACTATTCCCCCGGGAATAGTATAAATGTGCTTTTGCAAGGAAAAATATGAAAAACGAAAAGGGGATTCTGACAGCCATGCCATTCTTTTTTAAAGGTCGTCATCAAAAGGATAACAAACAAGAATCTCTTATGAGCGGAGATAAAAACCCGGAAACCGTAAATGTATCCGGGTTTGTGCGTCCCTTGCTTGCCGAAAACCTGAGCGTGATTAAAGAAATAACCGGAAACAGCGCAGATGTCGTCATCCGCAAATTAAAAACGGGCGCTGACGAGAAAATCGAATTGGCCGTCGTTTATGTCGGCGGCATTACAGATGAGAAAGCCATCCATGACTTTTTGCTGGAATCGATCATGAGCTCTGAAGAATTAGCGAAAAAGGAGTACGGACGGGATGTTCTTGAGACGATTGCAGGTGATGCCGTTGCGCTGGGCGGTGTCGAAAAAGAAAAGCGATTGGACAAGATGCTTGAATCGTTGATGGCAGGGGATACGATCATTTTGGCCGAGGGAACGGAAACAGCGGTTATTACGACCACGAAAGGCGGGGAAAAGCGTTCGATCAAGGAGCCTGAAAATCAGCAGGCATTCCGCGGTTCACGTGAGGGATTTATCGAATCTCTCGACACGAATATTTCTTTGGTGCGCCGAATCATTAAAAACCCGAATCTTTGGGTTGAAAAAATGACGATGGGAAGCGTCACAAAAACCGATGTGGCGATCATGTATATCAACGGGGTGTGCGACCCGAAAACGGTGAAAGAAGTCAAAAAAAGGATGGCTGGCATTGAGATCGACAGCATCCTTGAATCGGGGTATATTGAACAGTTTATTGAAGACGCTGTGTTTACGACCTTTCCAACGATATATCATACCGAAAGGCCGGACATGGTCGCAGGGAATCTGCTTGAAGGAAGAATCGCCATCTTTGTTGACGGTACACCGTTTGTCCTGCTTGTCCCTGCCGTTTTTATTCAATTTTTTCAATCTGTTGAGGATTACTATTCACGCTTTGACATTGCGACGTTCATCCGCTTTTTACGCGTGTTGATCTTTTTTATTTCGCTTATTGCACCTGCCGTCTACGTTGGTGCGACGACGTTTCACCAGGAAATGATCCCGACAGAGCTTTTGATCGTAATTGCCGCGCAGCGTGAAATCGTGCCGTTCCCGGCTGTGGTGGAAGCGCTGATCATGGAAATTTCGTTTGAAATTTTGCGAGAGGCAGGCATCCGGCTTCCGAAAGCGATAGGTTCTGCCGTTTCGATTGTGGGAGCCATCGTCATTGGACAGGCGGCTGTTCAGGCGGGGATTGTGTCGCCGGCGATGGTCATCGTCGTAGCGATCACAGCGATTTCAAGTTTTGCCACACCTTCCTTCGCCATGGCGATATCCGCCCGGCTGGTTCGGTTTTTCTTCATATTAGCCGCGGCGACGACGGGTTTTTACGGCATTATTCTTGGACTGATCATCATGTTTGTCCATTTATGCAGCCTCCGTTCGTTCGGTGTTCCATATATGACTCCTTTTGCGCCGTTTATTCTGAAAAACTGGGGCGACTCCATCGTTCGTTTGCCTTGGTGGACACATGAGAAGCGGCCTGAACTGATCGGCAATGACAATAAGGTGCGTCAAGGAGAATACCAGAAACCCAATCCGCCGGAATCAGGCGATATGAAGACAAAACAAGAAGATGGTGATCCAAATGAAACGAAGCCTTAAGATTGTGCTCCTGCTGGCCGCCATTGTTCTTCTTCAAGGATGCTGGGATAAAAGAGAGCTGACAGATTTGCTGCTGATCACCGCCATCGGTATTGATAAAGGTAAAAATACAGATTACGAATTAAGCTATCAGATCGTCAATCCGATCAATGTGACAGGAGGCCTTCAAGGCGGACAGGGAGGAGACAGGCCGCCGGTTTCAAGCTATTCTGTGACGGGCAATAATCTGACGGAAATGAGCAGGCACGCGTCGGCGAAAATGTCGAGGGAAATTTATTACTCCCACACGAACCTCGTGGTTGTTGATGAAAAACTCGCCAAGGAAGAAGGCTTGATTAAAATTCTTGATGTTCTTGACCGGGACACCGATTTTCGTTCAACGGCGACGATTATTATTTCCCGCGGCCAAAAAGCGAAAACATTCATCCGGACGCTGACGCCGATCGATAAGATCCCGTCAAATAAAGTAAACAAAACACTGCAATTTACTGAAGAGCATTTGGGAGAACATATAAAGACGAGCGTGCAGGATGTCATCAAGTGCTTGACATCGAAGGCAAAGCACCCGATTATTACTTCTTTTAAAGTATCCGGAAACAAGGAGAAGGGTGAAAAGATGGAAAACGTGCAGTCTACATCTCCTGAGGCAATAGTCGAAGCGGACGGGCTGGCAGTCATTAAAGAGGGCAAGCTCGTCAACTGGCTTGAAGGCAAAACCGCGCGGGGCGTTTTATGGCTGCGCAATAAAATCAGCAGAACGTATTTGACAACTACATTGAATCACGAAAAAGACGCCGTCACATTTGATGTCATCCGCCAAAAAACAAAAATCAGATCACATCTTAAAAACGGCAAACCGGCGATTTCGGTTGAAGTAGACATGGAAGGGGACATCGGCGAAACCACTGTGCCGATTCACCTGGATGATCCAAAAGTGCTGAGCGACATCGAAAGGAAGGTGGCAAAGGAGCTGAAAAATGAATTGCAGAATACCATTGACGTTGTTAAGCGAAACAAGACGGATGTTCTGCAATTCGGTGACGTTGTGTATCGCAACCACCCAAAAGTGTGGAAAAAGATGGAGGGCGAATGGAGCAATCGGTATTTTCCTCATACAGATGTCGACATTACGGTTAACGCATATGTACGGAGAACAGGTTTAAGGAACAACCCGAACATTTTGAATCATCACGAAGGGCGTTCTTGAATGAAAGAGAGAGGAGGGCTTTAAATGGAGAAAGCAAAAATCAGTGCTGCACAGTTGTTCGTGCTGATTGTTCTGTTTGAACTCAGCAGCTCTCTGCTGATTTTTCCAGGACAATCTGCCGAACAGGACGCCTGGATCGCGATCTTGTTCGGAACAGTCGGAGGGCTGGCTTTGTTTATGATGCACCACTTTTTCTACCAGGTGAATCCCGACGCCTCTCCCTATGAAACGCTGATGAGTATTTTTGGAAAACCGGTTGGCTGGGGCCTGTCTTTTATCTACATTGTTTATTATTGTTATATTGCGGCAAGGGTTTTGCGCGATTTTGGCGAAATGCTGCTGACGTCGGCTTATCCGAACACGCCGATTATCTTCGCGAATGGTTTGTTGATTGCAGTTTGTATTTTTACCGTGAGGAAAGGAATCGAGGTCCTGGCCCGTTCAGGCGAGCTGCTGTTTGGCATCATGTTTTGGCTCGCTGTCATAGGCCTCATCTTAATTGTTTCGTCAGGCTTGATTAAACCGAAAGAGCTTTTGCCTATTTTTGGAAATGGGCCCGGTCCGATGTTCCATGCCGTGTTCACGCAAACGCTGTATTTTCCGTTTGGAGAAATTATCGTCTTTACATTGATCCTGCCGTATTTAAAAGAAAAGAAACAGGCAAAAAAAGCGGGGCTGTTGGGAATCGCCATCAGCGGCATCATCCTGGCTTTTAATGTGGCATTGAACATCAGCGTGCTTGGCGTCGACCTCAATATGAGGTCGCGCTTCCCATTGCTGAGTACGATCCAGACGATTCAAGTCGCCGAATTTCTGGACAGGCTTGATGTATTTTTCATGCTCGTGTTGGTGATTGGCGGTTTTTTTAAGATGAGCATTTTCATGTATGCCGTAACCGAAGGCGTGACCGTCTTATTCAAGCTTAAAAAACCCTCCAAAATCGTTCATGTCATCGGCATTATCATTTTGATTTTATCTGTCTCCATTGCCAGCAATATTTCGGAGCATGTAAAAGAAGGAATCGAGTTTGTTCCTTTATATGTCCATTTGCCGATGCAGGTGATCCTTCCTGCTTTTATTTGCCTGGTCGCTTATGCGAAAATGAAAAAAAATAAAAAAAAGACCGTGTAATGGATTGACCCCGCCCTTAGGGCACCCTTTAACATGACAGACGAGGTGAAGTTTGATGCTCTATACGGTAAAAGAAGTGGCCGGGGTGGCGAATATCACGATCAAAACGCTATACCACTACCATAAGATCGGCCTTTTATGCCCCGCGGAGGTGACGGATGCCGGCTACCGCCTTTACGGGGTAAAAGAGCTGGAACGGCTGCAGCATATCTTGTTTTATCGGGAGCTCGAATTTCCGCTCAAGGAAATTAAGCAAATACTGGACGGCGAAGCTGATCGACTGACGATTTTATCTGAGCAGAAACGTCTTTTTACTGCCCGTTTGGACAGGATAAAACAGCTTATTTCTACGATCGATCTCTCGATTCAGCAGGCCGGGAAAGGAGAAGCAATGGATCAATCAAGCATGTTTAAAGGGTTTTCAAGCAGCAGGGAATGGGAGGACGCACTCGCTGAACAAAACCGCTATTTGAAGGAGGCATATGATGTCGATTTGCTGAGAGGAGAACCGGTCATCGCGGAAGAAATGAATGAAAAAGCTGAAGAGGCAGCCCGTTTTATGAATGGAATGGCCGAAGCGCTCAGAGATGGAGTCAAACACGACCATGAACAAGTAAAGACTGCCATTAAACGGCACCTTAAGTTTTTGGGGATCACGCCCGGCGATTTTCAGACGCAGACACGCTTTTTTATCGAAGATGATTTTCATCGCGGGATGCTTGAAAATCAGCAAACCGGCCTATCGTATTATTTGGCGGCGGCTGCAGAAGCTTTTGCTTCATCATAAAAGAAGGGGAACGGCTCATGCCGTTCCCCCAGCGTGTCGACAAACCCTCGCATTCGTTGTCAGGCCTGCGCGTCGGTGCTCACGAATAGGAGAAGGATCGGCGGCTAACCGCTCAGGCGTCCTGCCTGAACGCCGCCGTCATCACATCCTGTGAAAGTCAGCTTCCGATGCTCGGCCTTCCTAGACTGCAAGGGTTTTCAATCACGCTGAAAGGATGACAAAATCCCAAAACAAAAGGTCGTTTTGGGATTTTGTCAACAATCTGAGGGAACGGCTCATGCCGTTCCCCTTATCCTGCTGATCTGCGGTCTTTGACGGTAAAGCCGCCTCTTGAAAGCCGGATGTTGACATCGGATACCTTTGCGATCTGTTCGTCATGGGTGACCATGATGACGCATTTGTTTTCTTGGTGGGCAAGGTTTTGGAAGAGCCGGACGATGTCCTTTGATGTATTTTCATCCAAGTTGCCGGTCGGTTCATCGGCGACGATTAAGTCCGTGTCACAGCAGAACGCTCTGATGATGGAGACACGCTGCTGCTGCCCGCCGCTTAATGTCAATACTTTCTGTCTTGCCTGCTTTTCGCCGATGCCGACTTTTTCGAGCATCTCCAAAGCGTATTGTTCTTTGTTTTTGACCTGAGATCCGGTAATTTCCATGGCTGACGTGATATTTTGGAGAGCCGTCATATACGGGAGCAGGTTATAGGACTGAAAGACGATCGATACATATTGATTGCGGAAGCTGGTCAGCCCGATTTTTGAAATGTTTTCTCCTTTATACAGGATGTCTCCCTCTTTTGGTACATCAAGTCCGCCTGCCAGCGATAAAAAGGTGGTTTTGCCGGAGCCGGAAGTCCCGACAATCGTATACAAAAGCCCTTGGCTGAATTGAATGCTGATCTCTTCGAAAAGAGGCTGATCCTGATTTTTATACCAATAGCCGACATTCTGAAATTCTAAAATAGTGCCCATGATCTTCACTTCTTTCTATTCTTGTTTTGTTAAAATCGTTTTCGGATGGAGCCTTAAAACAGATATTGACGGAAGGAGCGTCGCGAACAGCGCGATTAAAAGGCCGATGCCGCCGAGTGCCATCAAGTCCCCGAAGGATACTTGAATGTCAAGCTGATCAATGGCCGAGACTTGGGCGGTCCTTTGTCCGAAGAAGCCTCCGCCGCCAAGGCCCATCATTCCGCCTGCAGACTGGCTAGCTGACGTTTGTTCGATTTGCTGGCTCAAGAGCTGGTTCCCGATTTGCCCGGCAATCAAGCTGCCGGTTAATGCTGAGATGCCGATGGCAAGCACTGCGATCATTAAGATTTCGGTCAAAAACTGTCCGATGAGTTTCCAGCGTTTTTCACCGATCGCCATCAGAACGCCCATTTCGTATTTTCTCTCCCTGATTGACATCATGACGATCAGTCCGAGGATCACCGCTCCGGCGATCGTGACGAGATAGACGACATTTTTCGAGAAGGACGCGACATTTTCAATCGGGCCGACCATCTGCTGGTACAACTGATCATTGGCATCCAATGTGAATGTATCCAAATCAATGCCTGTTTTCTTGGCAGCCGCAATGAAAGTGTCGATGTTGGAGGCGTCGTCCATATTGTAGACCGCTTCATCAATCGCGTTTTTATAATCGTCGCCTTTTAAGGCCGATGCCGCCGTATATGGTGTGTAGATTTTGTTATAAGGGTTTAAAAAGGCGAAGTTTTGCGCTTGATTGTCTCCGGATGAAGTCGTTTGATAGATTCCGACGATTTTCAAATTGATCGTTGTAGCTTCATCGCTGCTCGCTTTGACTTTGATCGTATCGCCGACTTTCAGAGCGTTTTCTTCGGCAAGCGTTTCTTCAATCACGGCGACTTTTTTATTCACATCATCCTTTGTTAAAGCACGGCCTTCCGTGATCTTGGACGTCCCGTTGGAAAATTCGTCGACAAGGGCTGTGCTTGTCACACCTTCGATTGATACGTCAGCCTGCATCATTTGCCGGTCGCCCTGTTCATTGCCGCCCGGTCCGGCCGGCTGCTCGCTGTTTGAGGCCGAAGAATCCTCGTCACCGCTTTCGATCGGATCGAAATTGTCCGCTAAAGCAGACGTAGAGGAGATGTAGTTATCGCTTTTGACATGGTCAAGGCCCGCAAGCTTCTCGGCTGATTTAACAGAAACGGGGGTCGATTCAAACCTTTTCCGTTCTCCTGATTCCTGCTGTTCTTTCATCATTTTTTCCCTGTCAACTTTGAGCGTGACGCTGCCTCCAAGCTGCTCCCTTGCCAGTTCGCTCGATTTCACGGCCGCCGACTGGATCGTAATTCCTGTCAGCACGAGCACGCAAATCATCGTGAAAACAAACAATTGTAAAAGTGTTTTTCCTTTTTTCGCTTTCATGCTCCAAAAGGCTCGTTTGAAAAAATTCATAACGCGTGATTCCTCCGTATCTATTTCATTTATTATGGCTGCGAAGTCAAACGGCAACAGGACTTTTGCCTTATGCTTGATTTCATCTTAGCCGCTACTTATGAATAAATTATGACCAAACTGTTGCCAGTCCTTTAAATGTTCATAATGGAATTGAGAAATGGCTGAGCCCTGTGTAAAATGAATCTAACGTTTGTCTAGCGGAGGCATATTGACGATGAAAATATTAATGATTGAGGATAATTTAAGCGTATGTACAATGACAGAAATGTTTTTTGCAAAAGAAGGATTTGAAACAGAGTTCGTCCATGACGGACTTGAAGGATATAACCGTTTTAAATCGGATGATTGGGATTTGTTGATCATCGATATCATGCTGCCGTCCATGGACGGGGTCACGATCTGCAAAAAGGTCAGGGAAGAGAGCACGGTTCCGATTATAATGCTGACGGCAAAAGATACGGAATCAGACCAGGTGCTCGGTTTTGAGCTCGGAGCTGATGATTATGTGACAAAGCCGTTCAGCCCTTTGGCGCTTGTGGCGAGAATCAAAGCGGTGAGCCGGAGGTATCAAAGCGCCGGCCGGCAGGATTCCGCTGACAGCGACTCGCTTGAAACGGAACATTTTAAAATCAATAAAAAAACGAGAGAAGTGTTTTTGGACGGCGTTCAAATTCAAAATTTGACGCCTAAGGAGTTCGATTTATTGTATTACCTGGTGCAAAGTCCAAAACAGGTTTTCTCAAGGGAGCAGCTGCTTGAGCAGGTTTGGGGATATCAATTCTACGGAGACGAGCGGACGGTTGATGTTCATATTAAAAGGCTGAGAAAAAAGCTTGGCAGCGACTCGCGGCCGTTTCTTTATACCGTATGGGGAGTAGGGTACAAGTTCGATGAAGATTAAGTATCTCTATCAGCTGCTGGCCAGTCACATCACTATATTAATCATGGCTTTTCTCATTACCGGGGCGCTGTTTTCCCACTTTGTCAAAGACTTTGCATACGAAAGCAAAGTCGATGAGCTGTCTTCTTACGGCTATCGCATCATGGGCGAAATGGAGATGCGGCCAAAAGGCGCGCCGGCCATTATGAAGCCGTTTGAGGAAATTTTGCGAAGCAGGAAGATCAGCTTCTTTCTTTTTAATGAAAAGAAAGAGGTCTTGATGACGCCGGCCGATTTGCGGCCGCGAAAGCTGTTGCTCAGTGATGAAGAATGGAAAGAGCTTAAAGATGGAAAGGCCGTAGTCGTCAAAACCGATTTTAACCGTTTTAATGAGGAAGTATCGGTTGTGGCGCTGCCCAACATCGTCAACAATGAATTTCAGGGAGGCATTCTGCTGACCGCTCCGATCAGCGGGACCGAGGAAATGATCAGCGACATGAACCGCTTTATGCTCTTTACGGCGGCGGGTGTTATCTTAGTCGCTATTCTTCTAAGCTGGCTGACGTCCAAATTCCATGTCGCCCGCATTCAGAAGCTCCGCGATGCAACGAAAAAAGTCGCCGCCGGAGATTATGACATCCATATCGAAAACCGCAATAAGGATGAGATCGGTGATTTGGGTGACGATTTTAACATTATGGCCCGCAAGTTAAAAAGCTCAAGCGAAGAAATCGACCGGCTTGAAAAGCGAAGAAGGCAGTTTATCACTGACGTCTCACATGAGCTGAAGACGCCGCTGACGACGATCAGCGGTTTAGTGGAAGGGATGAACAGCCAGACGATACCCGAAGATCAGCAGGATAAATGTATGAAGCTGATTACGGAGGAGACAAAAAGGCTGATTCGCCTCGTCAACGAAAACCTTGATTATGAAAAAATCCGTTCCAATCAGATTACACTGCAAAAACTGCATTATCCGCTGATCGAAGTGTTTGAAATCATTAAAGAGCAGCTGGCGCTTCAGGCTGAGGAGAAACAGAATCAGCTGATCCTCGATGTGGAGGATCATGTGATGGTCAATGCCGATTACGACCGGCTCATCCAGATACTCGTCAATATTACGAAAAACAGTATTCAATTCACAACGAACGGAACCGTTTGGCTGAGAGGCCGGGAAGACTATAAGGAGACGGTGATCGAAATAGAGGATACCGGAATCGGCATTGATGAAAAGGATATTGAAAACATTTGGGATCGTTTTTATAAAGCAGATTTATCACGGACGAACACCCCTTACGGAGAATACGGGCTGGGGCTGTCGATCGTCAGACAGCTCGTCGCCCTGCACAACGGTACGGTAGAGATTGAAAGTGAGAAAAACAAAGGAACAAAATTTATCATCCGTCTGCCGCTGACAGCGAGAGATGATGATGAATAGAAACCCGCCAGACAGCGTCTGGCGGGTTTTGTTAATCTTTAATTTTGAATTTCTGGATCAGGTGCTGCAGCTCTTCGGCGTTTTGCGCGAGGATCTGTGATGCGGCGGCGATTTCTTCCATTGAAGCAAGCTGCTCCTGAGTTGCCGCACTAACCGTTTGCGTGCCTCCCGCTGCTGTTTCGGCTACTTCTTTGACGCCGGAAATGGCGGTTTCGATTTCGCTTGCGCCGGCTGTCAGGTTTTTCACCAAGTTTGTCACGTCATTGATCTGTGTGACGACCTCCGTAATCGAGTTTTCGATTTTTTGGAACGCGCCTCCCGCTTCATGAACGACGACAAGTCCTTCTTTGACTTCGCCGGTTGCCGAAATGACCGAGTTCATCGTCTGCTTCGTATCGTTTTGAATGATCGTAATCAATCTTGTAATCTGTTCTGCTGAGCGGGCCGATTGCTCGGCTAATTTCCTGACTTCATCCGCGACGACGGCAAAGCCTTTTCCTTGTTCTCCCGCCCGGGCTGCTTCAATGGCCGCGTTTAAAGCAAGCAGGTTCGTTTGTTCAGCGATGCTCGTAATCACTTCGGTAATATTTCCGATCTCATTGGAACGCTCTGTTAAATGTTTAAATGCTTCTGAGAGAGAGACGACCGTTTCATTAATAGACTTCATTTGAGTGCTCACTTTATCAATGGCTTTCGTGCCTTCAAGCGACATCTTCGCCGTCTGGTCAGCGGTGGCGGCCGCTTTTTCGGCATTTGAAGAAATTCTTCCGGCAAACTCGGTCATTCCCATAATAACGGTTCTGCTGTTTTCAACGCTTTCCACCTGCTGATCGGAGCCTACTGCAAGCTCCTGGATCGTTGTTGAGATGTATTCGCTCGCCTTTGTGCTTTCATCCGCACTGGCGCTCAGCTCTTGTGATGAAGAAGCAACTTGGTGCGACGTTTCGCCGACCGTTTCAATGATCGAACGGACGCCTCCTACCATTTTGTTAAATGATGATGTCAGCAATCCCAATTCATCTTTCGATTGATATGTTCCTTTGACAGTAAAATCGCCTTGCTCGGTTTCTGCGAACAGCGCCTGAATGTCTTTGATCGGCTTTGTGATCAGCCTTGTCATTAAGAGGCCGATCGAGATGGATAAAACAAGCGCTGCAGCAATGACAATGATGAGAAGCGTGATGATTGAACCGGCTTCTTTAGAATCCTGCTGATAGATTGTTTTGGCGTTATCAGCATTTAAGGTTTGAATGTCTTCAATGAGCTGGTTGACCGTTTCTCTTTGAGGCTCCATCTTTTTTAGATAGACGTCATATGCTTTATCATTTTCGTTCTTCACCGCCAAGCTGAGCATCTCGCTGCTGATATCTTGCAATTTCTTGTATTCGGTTTTGAAATTTTCGTATTTTTTAGAGACGTTGTCCATTAATTTCAGCTGATCGATTTTTTCCATTAAGGTGCTGTTTTCTTCGTTTTTTTCCTTAATGTGTTTTTGCAATGTTTCATTTCGATCGTTGTCTTTCGTCACCATCAGCTCGAATTTGTACGTATCAATATCAAGGTTGTTCGCTTTTAAATTTGCAAACAACTGGTTGGGAACCAATTGATCTTGATAGATGATCTCTGAACCTTTGGAAAGCTTGTTCAGCCCGCCTATCCCCTGGATGCCGACAATCGACAAAGCCAGCGCTGAAATGATAATGATGACAAATAGTTTGCTTCTGATTTTTATATTTTTCAACAGATTCATAAGTGTTCTCCCATCAGTTTATTTACTTTACATATCGGCTTTCAAAACGGTTTTGTGAATGAATTTAAGGCAGGCAATTTTAGGGAAGGGTATATTTTCTGACAGCAAAAAAACCCCATAAAAAAAGGGGTTTTTTTAAACGAGAACTTTTGCGAAAAATTCCTGGTATAACGCGCGAACCGCTTGTTTTTCCTGAGCTTCCTTAACGCCGAACATCATGCTGACTTCCGAGGAGCCCTGGTTGATCATTTCGATGTTGACACGCGCATCGGACAATGCTTTTGACGCTCTTGCCGTCGTTCCGACGTTATGGCGCATGGCTTCGCCGACGACCATAATCAGGGCAATATTGTGTTCAATCGTCACTTCATCGGCATCCAGTTCTTCCTTAATCCGTTTGATTATCCGTTTTTCTGCTGCTTGATCCATTTGATCCTGCCTTAAAATGATCGTAATATCATCAATGCCGGATGGAATGTGTTCATACGTCAGTCCGTCATCTTCAAGGATTTGCAGAACGCGGCGTCCGAAGCCGATTTCGCGGTTCATTAAATATTTGCTGATGTAAATGCTGCAAAATCCGCTGTCGCTGGCGATCCCGACGACAGGTCCGTTCGTATTGTCGCGTGTGGTGACAACTCTTGTCCCCTCCGCGTCCGGATTGTTTGTATTTTTGATCTGAACCGGTATGCGCGCCCGGAAAGCAGGGATCAATGCTTCATCATGAAAGACGGAAAAGCCTGCATACGACAACTCCCTCATTTCCCGGTATGTCAGCTCGCGGATTTCTTTCGGGTTGGATACGATCGCCGGGCTGACAGAATAAACGGCGTCAACGTCAGTGAAGTTTTCATACAGCTCGGCTTTCAATCCATTCGCTAAAATGGAACCTGTAATGTCAGAGCCGCTCCGCGAAAACGTCATGACTTCGCCTTCCCGGCTGAATCCGAAGAAGCCGGGAAAGATGATGATGCCCTTTTGCTGTCTCAGCTGAAACAGATTGTCATACGACTCGGGCAGGACTTGTGCGTTGCCTGGCTCGCTCGTCACAAACAGCCCGGCGTCTTTTGGACTGACATAGTGCGCTTCAACTCCCTGGTGCCTGAAGTAAGCCGCTACCAATTTGGCATTGTTATCTTCGCCGCTTGCTTTGACCGCATCGATAAACCGTTCCGGATTTGTTTTATCACCTTCGAGCAGCTGAAGCAGGTCGGCCCGGATCCGGTCGATCACGACATCGTCAAGTCCGAGCTCAAGCGCGATATCGGCATATCGTCCGACAATCGCCTCAACCAGATCGGGCGCTTTTTTTGATGATAAGTACTGTTCGGCGCATTCGATTAAAAGGTCCGTTACTTTCGTATCCTCGGGGTGCCGTTTTCCGGGTGCTGATACAACGACGGCCTTCCTTTTCGGATCAGAAGTGACAATTTGAAATACTTTCTCTAGCTGAGCCCCTGAAGCGAGCGAGCTGCCCCCAAATTTAACGACTTTCATTTGTTACATCTCCCAAAGTTTAAATTTTCGAAATAAATTTAATCTTAATTATTGCGCTTTTTACAAGAAGAATCAAGGTTTTTCTTTCGGGAATGAACAAATGTATTTTTGAGGAGGACTAAAGATGGGGAAATCGCATGGTTTCAACCTTTGTATCTATTAATCTTATTGACTATGTCAGAAAAAATGGTAAGATATATGAAGACTCTTATTGATAATGATAATCATTAACGTCGGCGGAGGGGTTTGCTTTGTTGTGCAAGGAGGCTACTGCAGCATGAAATTACGATACTTATTGCTAATGCTCATCATTCTTTCAATCAGCTCGATTTTCATCGGCGTTAAGGAGCTTTCGCCTCTTGATCTTTTCCGCTTTAACGAGGACGAAATTCAAACGCTTTACATAAGTAGAATTCCGCGCTTGATTAGCATCGTGCTTGCGGGAATGAGCTTGAGCATTTGCGGGCTGATCATGCAGCAGCTGACGCGCAATAAATTTGTTTCACCGACCACCGCTGGAACGATGGATTGGGCGAGGCTCGGTGTGATCATTGCGATCGTGCTTTTTTCGTCTGCAGGAATTGTGGTTAAAATACTGTTTGCCTTTGTTTTTGCACTGTTTGGCAGTTTTTTGTTCGTCAAAATTTTGGACAGAATCAAGTTCAAAGATGCGATCTTCATCCCTCTCGTCGGTATGATGCTCGGAAGTGTTGTCAGCGCCATCTCCACTTTCATGGCTTATCAGTACAATATCATTCAAAACGTCAATGCATGGTTTGAAGGGAATTTTTCGCTGGTCATGAAGGGGAGGTATGAGCTCTTATTTCTGAGTATACCGCTCGTTATCATTGCCTATCTGTTCGCCAATAAATTTACGTTGGCCGGGATGGGGGAGTCTTTTTCCATCAATCTTGGATTGAATTATAAGCGGGTGGTCAATATCGGATTGATCATCGTATCTATTATTTCGTCCGTGGTCATCCTGACGGTCGGCACGCTTCCCTTTTTGGGATTGATCATCCCGAACATCGTGTCCATCTACAGGGGAGATCATTTGAAAAACAGCCTGCCTCATACGGCGGTTCTCGGAGCCGTTTTCGTCTTGTTTTGCGATATAGCGGGACGTCTCGTCATTTACCCGTACGAAATTTCGGTTGGTTTGATGGTCGGCATCATCGGGAGCGGCGTTTTTCTTTACTTGCTTTTAAGGAGAAAAGCCTATGCGTCATAAACAGAAAATGCTTATACTCATCGTGATAGCGGCAGCCTGCATCGGCTTGTTTCTGTTCTACGGATTGCCGTCTGTATGGGAATATGCGCTTCCGCGGAGGTTTGCCAAAGTTTTTGCGATCATCGTTGTCGGTACAGCCATTGCGTATTCGTCGATGATTTTCCAAACGATCACAAACAACAGAATTTTGACGCCGAGCATTCTCGGACTCGATTCTCTCTATGTTCTGCTGCAAACCGGGATTATTTACTTTTTCGGTGCAGCCAAACTTGCCGATCTTGGTAAAAACGGCAATTTTTTATTGTCAACCGGTTTGATGGTCTGTTTTTCATTTGTGTTGTTTTTCCTGATGTTTCGCCGCGGGGGAAGGCACATCTTCTTGCTGCTGTTAGTTGGAATCGTATGCGGCACATTGTTCAGAAGCCTGTCATCCTTTATGCAAATGCTGATCGATCCGAACGAGTTTCAAGTTGTTCAAAACAAGATGTTTGCCAGCTTCAACAATTTGAACACGGACATTTTAATGCTTGCTTCGCTCATCATTCTGGCGATTCTCGTTTACGCTTGGCGGTATAATCCGTACTTTGATGTCATTTCGCTCGGCAGGGATCAAGCCGTCAACCTCGGAATCGATTACGACCGGACGGTGAAGAAAATGCTGATCGTCGTCGCCGTTCTCGTCTCCGTGTCTACTGCACTTGTAGGGCCGATCACATTTTTGGGGCTGCTCGTCGTCAATGTGGCGCGGGAAGTATTTAAAACGTATAAGCACAGCGTCCTGATTCCCGGAGCGGTTTTGTTCAGCATCATTGCGCTTGTCGGGGGCCAGTTCATTGTTGAAAAACTGTTTGGTTTAACGGTGACGCTTGTTGTGATCATTGATTTTATCGGCGGGATTTATTTTATTTACCTGTTGCTGAAGGAGCGTAAATGATGATAGAAGTACGAGATATCATGAAACAATTCGGAGAGCAGACCGTTGTTCATCCCACGACTTTAACGATAAAAAAAGGAATGATCACGTCCTTCATCGGACCGAACGGAGCGGGGAAAAGCACGCTTTTGTCCATCATCAGCAGGCTGATCGGAATGGACGCCGGAAAAGTGCTGATTGACGGCAAGGAAATCAGCGCTTACAAAAGCAATGATTTAGCCAAAAAAATCAGCATTTTAAAGCAGTCCAACCAGATCAACATCAGGCTGACTGTCAGGGAGCTCGTCAGTTTCGGCAGATTTCCTTATTCACAGGGAAGGCTCTCGAAAGAGGACTGGGCATATGTCGACGAAGCGATTGATTATATGAAGCTGAGAGAGATTGAGCATAAACACCTCGATCAGTTGAGCGGCGGCCAGTGCCAGCGTGCTTTTATCGCAATGGTCATCGCTCAGGATACCGACTATATATTGCTTGATGAACCATTAAATAACCTCGATATGAAACATTCAGTAGAGATAATGAAGCTCTTGAAAGACCTTGTCGAAAATCGCGGTAAAACGATCGTCATTGTCATTCATGACATTAATTTTGCCTCGGTTTATTCAGACAGAATCGCAGCCCTGAAAAACGGGCGGATTGTAAAAGAGGGGCCGGCGGAAGACATTATCCAAACGCCGGTGCTGAAAGACATCTATGATATGGACATTCCGATCCAACAAATCGGAGACCAAAAAATCTGTGTATATTTTAAATGATGAGGTGACTTGAATTGAAAAAACTATCTTTATTGATTATGGCATTGATAACCGTTCTTGTCGTATCCGCCTGCGGAAACAAAGCTGCTGATACAGATGCAAAATCTTCCTCTAAAAAAGAAACCGTCACAATTAAACATAACAGCGGTACAACAGATGTACCGAAAAACCCGAAAAAAGTCGTTGTCTTCAACTTCGGAATGCTTGACACGCTTGACGAGCTTGGCTTGAGCGATCGCGTTGTCGGCCTTCCGAAACAAACCCTCCCGTCTTACTTGAAAAAATACAAAGACAGTAAATACGAAAGCGTCGGCGGACTAAAAGAGCCTGATTTTGAAAAAATTGCAGAGCTTGACCCCGATTTGATCATCATCGAAGGCAGACAGTCTGAGCAGTATGACGAGTTTAAAAGGATCGCACCGACGATCGACATCGAGCTTGACCAGAAGAACTACATGAACAGTTTTAAAGAAAATACCGAAAATATTGGAAAAATCTTCGGTAAAGAAGATGCTGTCAAAGAAGCTCTTGCGAAAATCGATGATAAAGTAGAGAAAGCCAACAAGCTTGCGAAAGAAAAAGGCGGCAAAGGATTGGTCGTCTTAACAAGCGATAAACAAATCAGCGCGTATGGAAGCGGCTCAAGATTCGGTTTGATCCATGATGTGCTCGGCGTTGAACCTGTCGACAAAAACATCGAGGCTTCCCTTCACGGCCAAAGCGTCTCTTCCGAGTATATTTCTGAAAAGAACCCTGATTACCTGTTTGTCATCGACCGAAGCGCTGCCATCGGCGAAAAAGGAACAGCAAAAGAAGTCATTGAAAATGAAATTGTAAAATCAACAAAAGCTTATAAAAAGAGCCATATCACATATCTTGATCCAGGTTACTGGTACCTGTCAGGCGGAGGTCTTGAGTCCGTATCTGAAATGGTGACAGAAGTTGAAAATGGATTAAAATAAAAGAGCGAGGCTGCCGGTGTATCCGGCAGCCTTTTTGTCTGTTCAGGAGAAGAACTCGAATGATATTCATTTCATATGAAAGGAGACGCAGAGCAGGTCTTCATGCTTCTTACGCTGCAAGGGATCAAATATATCAAACCATATAAAAACACGCCAGTTTGATTGAACTGGCGTGTCAGGATCAGCGCGCCGGCTGGCCTTGTTTGTCGGCCTGCGGCTTCTTTTTCAATGTGAACGAAAGGATAAATCCGATCAGCGCCAAGACAGCGGCCACGATAAAGGCGGAATTCATGCCGTGAATGAGCGCATTTAACGGGTTAGATGCGGCAGCGTTTTTGGCTGAATTGCTCATGACGGAAATCAAAACGGCCGTGCCGATTGAACCGCCGATCTGGCGCATCGTATTGTTCATCGCTGTTCCGTGCGGGATGAGATGCATCGGAAGTGCATTGATGCCAGCGGTTGTGAGAGGCATCATAATCATGGAAGTGCCCATCATCCGCAGCGTATAAATGACGATAATAAATGTCAGCGAAGTATCCATTTGCAGATCCGCAAACGGGATCGACGTCAGCAGCAAGATGGCAAAACCGATAATCGCAAGACCTTTTCCACCGATCTTGTCAAAAATCCGGCCGATGATCGGCGACATGATACCCATTGCTATCGCGCCCGGCAGAAGCATCAGACCGGAATCGAAAGCTGTCACGTCTCTGACGTTTTGCGTATACAGCGGCAAAATGGTTTCAGTACCGATCATTAATGCAAAAACGATCATACCGAGGAGCGTTGTTATCGTAAAAGTCCACGATTGGAAAACGCGAAACTCGAGTATCGGCCTTTTGATTCTTAATTGTCTAGAGATAAAGAAGAACAGAGCGACCGCACCGACTGCAAAGGAAATTAAAACGGTATTGCTTCCCCAGCCTTCTGATCCGGCGTTGCTGAAGCCGTACAATAAACCGCCGAAACCCAGGCTGGACAGGATAATAGATAAGATGTCGACTGATGTTTCTCTCAATTTCGTAACGTTTTTCATCAGTAAGATGACAAGCACAAGATCAATCAGGGCAATTGGCAGAATAATATAAAATAAGTATCTCCATGTAAAGCTGTCGACGATCCAGCCTGACAATGTCGGTCCGATGGCCGGTGCAAATGCGATGACCAAACCGACCATACCCATTGCAGCCCCGCGTTTTTCAACCGGGAAAATCGTTAAAAAGATCGTCTGCATGAGCGGCATCATAATTCCCGCACCCGCGGCCTGGATGATTCGCGCCGCAAGGAGAACCGGGAAGTTAGGCGCAACTGCGCCGACGACCGTTCCCGCCACAAAGATGCTCATCGCGGCGATGACGAGCGCGCGGCTCGAAAATTTTTCGATTAAAAAGGCGGTAATCGGAATGAGAATCCCGTTTGTCAGCATGAACGCCGTTGTCAGCCATTGAGCTTTTGTAGCGTCTATGTTTAAGTCTGCCATAATATGCGGCAGTGCCGTAACCAGAAGCGTTTGGTTCAAGATCGCGATAAACGCCCCTGCAATGAGCAAACCTACGATGATATTTCTGTTGTATGTCTGTTGTTCAGTTCCTGTGTTCATATCAATCCCTCTTATTCTTTGATACTAATTGTTTGTATTTGTGAAACATCGCATTGGAGCGCCTCGATTTTTCCAAGGTAATCAAGGAGAGCCTTAATTAAATACGTGCGGGGCTCATTGGCGAAAAGCTCCTCGCTCAGCAAATCTGCGGCAGACAGCAATTCTGTCACGGAAACGTCGTCTTGTGGCAGCGAGGAAATCTTGTTTTTCAGTTTTTGCAAAAGGTCTTCAAGCAATTCCTCTTTTTTGGGCGGTGCCCAGCATGATGAGAAATTCGTATAGGAGGCAATAATGTCTTCATTTAATGAACTTTTCTGATCTTCGTTCAGCTTTTTCTCTATGAAGAGATCCAGAACCGACATAATGAATGGCGGAATCGTTTTAACGTCGGGCTGTGCTTTTCCAGTGCCGACTAAAAACAGGAATTCTCTCATCAAACCGTGGAAAATGATGACGATATCCCATATAAACGGTTCCACCTCTTCGCCGTACGCTTGAATGATAGAGTCTTTATGCCAGCTGATGATCAGCGATTTTGTTTCTTTCAGATGCTTTTTAAATACCGCGGTATCGGGAGACGATCCCTCATTGGAGAGGAAATTGATAAATTGGCGGTTTTCCCTGAATTCCGTAATCTCCAAAGCGATTTTTTTAGCGAGTCTTTCTTTTGGCGTCAGCGAGGTTTCCGTATTGATGATGGCGCTTTTGTTCAGCATTTCATGCTTTCTGAACTTGATCAATGCCAGCAGAAGATCTTCTTTAGATTGAAACAGTTTATAAATAGATGCTTTTGACATTTTGCATTCTTCAGCGATCGCTTGCATTGCAACGTTATGATAGCCTTTTTGGGCAAACAGCTTTTTGGCGGCCCTTAAGACTGCTGCTCTTTTTTCGTTCATTCCGGCTCCTTCTTTCGCAATGATAAAACTCATGGGTTACGAAAAAACCCATGAGTTTTCATAAATGAAATATTAACAGACCGAACTGTTTAGGTCAACGATTTTGTTTTGGGTTACGATGAAGGCTGATCCAATCGGCAGCTTCGCCGTATGAAAGGACTCCGTCCGTCATATGACTGAAGGAGCCGCGGGTGATGATGTCTTCACCGATCTTTTTCACCAGTGACAGGGCGGCTCTGAACGGGGCGGATCCGCAGCTGATTCTTTCGATCCCCAGTTCGGAAAGAATTTGTAAAGAGGGAGTGTGTGAGCCGGCCAGTACGTTGAGTGGTCCGGGTATATCTTTTCTCAGCCCGGCAATGGTGCCTGTATCATTGGCTCCGGGGATAAATATGCAGTCCGCGCCTGCTTGTCTGTACCGATTTGCCCGCCGGACGGCTGTTTGAAGCCGGGAACCGGGAGCGTCTGCATTGAACCAGTATACATCCGTGCGGGCATTGATCAAAACAGGAAGGTTCAGTTTTTTGACAGCCGCAATTTTTTCTTCCATTAATGTTGCATCACAAAGCGGCCGGCAGGGGTCTTTCGTTCCGTCTTCAATATTCATACCGACAACGCCGGCCGCTGCGGCTTTTTTTGCGTTTTCAGCAACTGCTTCCGGTGATTGGCCGTAACCCGCTTCAAGATCTGCGCTGACGGGAATATCGACGGCATCCGTGATGGTTTTCAGGACGGAAAGCAATGTTTCAAAAGGGAGATGTTCGCCGTCGGGATAGCCGAGGGACATGGCAATTCCGGCGCTGGTTGTGCCGACTGCTTTAAAACCGCAGTTTTGAAACGCTTTGGCGCTGGCCGCATCCCAGGCATTCGGCAGAACGAACGGGCCTGACTGATGATGGAGGTCTAGAAATGCTTTATATTTTGCAAATGGTTTCATGTGTTCCACTCCTTTTTTACATAGTGTAAAGGTAAAGACCTTCGATGCTCATCGAAATGTGGAATGGAACGCATGAAAAAAGGCTATCGATCACCGATAGCCTAAAGTATCTATTTGAGTTTAAATCCTTGTTTCTCAAGCATCTCACGGATGTGAGGATAATACACTTTATTGTAATAAGCGGATATGCCCTGAGACCAGTTTCTTGTTTCCTGTCCGTTTGTCCGTTTTGTCATGTATTCGGATATTTCTTCATCGTACGCGTCGATCAGCGGTTTTAAGTCAGGTTGATAGGTTTCGCTGTGCCTTACCGCTTGTTCAGGAAGTCGCGGCTTTTTCGCGGAGCGGTCCGCCGGATGGCCGACGACAAGCCCTGCGACAGGGAAGACGTATTCGGGAATATTGAGTAGCTCGATCAGCTCTTCTGCACGACCGCGGACAGCGCCGATCGGCACAGTGCCAAGCCCCATCGATTCAGCGGCCGCTGTGGCCGTACCGAGAGCGATGCCTGCGTCGACAGCTCCGACAAGCACGGATTCCATTCCGTCTGTGATCGCAAGCGTTTCGCCGTTTTTCTCAAGGGCGATTTTCGCACGGTTGAAGTCCGCGCAGAACAAAAGGAAAACGGGGGCCTGCTCGATCCAGACCTGTCCGCCGGCCAATTCGGCGATTTTCTTTTTCCGTTCTTCATCTTGAACCGTAATCACGGTGACCTGCTGGCCGTTGATTGAAGTCGGTGCGGCTTGAACGGCTTGAATGATCTTGTCCAGCTGTTCAGGGTTCACGGACTCATCTGTATAGCTGCGAATCGATCTATGGTCTGTCAATGATTTCAATACTTCATTCATTTAAACGTCATCCTTTCTTTAATCCGGTGTGTGCGTTTTAACCACATTCAGCGGTTCTGATAAAAGGTCGCCCGCGGCTTGAACGAAAGCTTGAAAGTGCTCTGTCTGATTATGGGCGTCAATTGCGTTTTGATCTTTCCATTGCTCAAGCATGACAAATGTATTGGCATGTTCGGTATCTTCAAACAGCTGGTATTGGGCATTGCCGGCTTCAGCTCTTGAATGTTTAAGCAGCGGTTGTACGCTTTCGAGAAAGGCGTCGCGTTTTTCTGGTTTTACTTTCATATAGGCTTGCAATACGATCATCGGTTCAAACCTCCGTCATGTCATTTAGAATTCCTTTGCGTGTACGTTGTATACACATTGAATTGATTGTTCGAAAATCATCGAACAATTGCATCGTAACATGTCTTTGCTTTGGCGGCAACCTATTTGCCTTCTTGACGAATTGTCTTGAAGTTAGGATTATGATACATTTAACCCATGAAAACAAATGAAATGAAGTTAATATCTGTTCTCCATGCCTTGAGTGATCCATACAGGCTTGAGATTGTCAAAGCCCTGGCTGACACAGCCGAGAAAACGTGCGGTACATGCACAAATCTCAATATCGCAAAGTCTACGCTGTCCCACCATTTCAAGGTGCTGAGAGAAGCGGGGCTGCTCAAAGTCCGCATTGAAGGGAAGCATCATTATTACTCCCTCTGCAAACGGGAATTGGAGGAGCAGTTTCCGGGACTGATTGAGGCGGTTCTCCAGGTAGAAAAGGAACGGTGGTAAACGGGCAGACGTTGGCTTTCTAAAGCCAAGTTGATACCGGCAGGAGCGAACCTGCCGGTATTTTTTAAAACTTCTCATCACCGCATACCGCTTCATAAAGCTTGGCAGTCCCTTTGTCGATCTGATCGGCAGCGATTTTAGCAAATCCAAGCACGAGCGATACTGTTCCTTCATGTTTTGTCTGCTCTTTCTTTAACGTAAACCGGTTCATGCCGTAAACCTCGACCCGTCTATCCTTTGCTCTTGATAAAACCTCTTCTTCACTTCTATCTGTTTCAAAATCGGCCACAAAGTGAAGGCCTGCGCTTTCGCCTTTAATTTTCACCCGGCCGTTAAAGGTTTTGACAAGGCTTCCGATCAGCCTTGTCCGCTTTTCTTCGTAAATCTGGTTCATTTTCTTGATGTGCTTTTGGTATTCCCCCGATTCGATCAATTCCTGCAAGGCGAGCTGTGTTAAAACGCTGCTCGATTGAATCGAGAAATGGTGCCTTTTTCTGTATCGCTTCAGCAGCTTTTGCGGCAGTACCATATAGCTGATTCTCAGACCCGGAAGAAGCGATTTTGAAAACGTGCCGATATAGATGACTTTTTCAGAGCGGTCAAGGCTTTGCAGGGCGGGGATCGTATCGCTCCCGTATTTGAATTCGCTGTCATAATCGTCTTCCACAATATAGCGGTTTTCCCCGTCGGAAACCCAATTTAAAAGCTGAATCCTTCTCGATACCGGCATAATGATTCCTGTTGGAAACTGGTGTGAAGGCGTGACAAATAAAACATCCGGATTCAGACGGTGAATCTCGCTGATCCGCATTCCTTTATGATCGAGCTGAATCGTGGCCACTTCTTTCCCTTCATTTTTCAGCAGTCGATAAATGCGGCTGTATCCCGGCTCCTCCATCGCATAGACGGCTGAGGCGGGGAGAAGATCCTGAAGCGTATGAATTAAGGACTGCGTGCCTGCGCTGATCACGATTTGTTCGGGGTGACACTTGACGCCTCTCGTTAAAGCGATAAACCGTGCGATCGTTTGGCGCACTTCGTAGACACCTTGCGGATGCGTCATTTCTCCAAGTTCGTTTACATGAGAAGAAACCGCTTTCTGTTCACAGCGAAGCCATGTTTTAAATGGAAAATGCGCCGTATCGACGCTCATATGGGAAAACGATATCCAGCCGTCTTTGCTTGCCGGCTTTTCAACCAGTTCTTTTTCCAATTGAAAAGGGCCGGGATGGCGGCTGGCATGGAACGTTTCGATCTGCTCTACAAAAAAGCCTTTTCTTTCACGTGAATAAAGATAACCTTCTGCCAGAAGCTGCTGGTAGGCAGCGTTGACCGAATTAATGCTGACGTTCAATGCTTCGGCGAGCTCGCGCTTGGAAGGGAGTTTTTTTCCCGGCAAAAGATTGCGGCTGAAAATTTCTTCTTTAATCCGTTGATAGATTTGGTGATAAATATAATCCGCATCCTTGGAGCGGTCAATCGGTATCGTAATCATAGCGCCTCCCCCCTGGTACCATTGAAAATTAATGATTGGTACTTTTCATCATACCAAAAAATATTCAGAATTATAAGAAATAAGAGTGGGGGAGAGATTTTTTATGAGTCTGAACACAAAAGCATTCACAACGGAAGATTGGCAGGCCAAACGGGATCAATTTGTGGCAAGGGGTGTCTCCAACGGAAACCGTCATCTGGCCGCTAAAGGGGAAGGGGCCGTTTTATACGATATTGACGGGCGCCGTTTTATCGATTTTGCCGGGGCGATCGGTACATTAAATGTCGGGCATTCACATCCGAAAGTTGTAGAAGCTGTCAAGCAACAGGCCGAACAGCTCATTCATCCGGGTTTTAACGTCATGATGTATCAGGCCTATATCGAATTGGCGGAAAAACTTTGCCGGCTTGCACCGGGCTCACACGAGAAAAAAGCGATTTTCCTGAACTCGGGGGCGGAAGCCGTAGAAAACGCCGTGAAAATATCCAGAAAATATACGAAGCGTCAAGCAGTCGTTTCTTTTACCCGCGGATTCCACGGGCGCACAAACATGACGATGAGCATGACGAGCAAGGTAAAACCATACAAATTCGGATTCGGCCCTTTTGCACCTGAAGTATATCAGGCGCCGTTTCCTTACTACTATAGAAAACCTGAAGGGATGACTGATGAAAGCTACGATGACATGGTTATTCAGGCATTTGACGATTTCTTCGTCTCGTCTGTTGCTCCGGAGACGGTCGCTTGCGTTGTCATGGAGCCGGTGCAGGGAGAAGGAGGATTTATTATTCCTTCCAAACGGTTTGTGCAGCATGTCGCAGCCTTCTGTCAAAAACACGGCATCGTTTTTGTCGCCGATGAGATCCAAACAGGCTTTTCCAGAACAGGCAAATATTTTGCGATTGAGCATTTTGATGTCGTTCCTGATCTTGTGACGGTGTCAAAATCGCTGGCTGCCGGTGTTCCGCTCAGCGGTGTCATCGGCCGGGCGGAAATGCTTGATGCGGCGGATCCGGGGGAACTCGGGGGCACATACGCCGGAAGTCCGCTTGGATGCGTAGCCGCTTTGGCAGTGCTCGATATTATCGAATCGGAACTGCTCAACAAACGCTCTGAAGAAATCGGCAAAGCCATTGAAGAGCGAGCGCATGAATGGAAGGTGAAATATCCGCAGATTGGGGAAGTTCGCAGACTTGGCGCGATGGCGGCGCTTGAAATTGTCCGGGACGAAAAGACACGGGAGCCGGACAAAGCCGCTGCGGCCAAGATTGCCAAGTACGCCAATGAACACGGCCTGCTCTTGTTGACGGCAGGTATCAATGGCAACATTATCCGTTTTCTGTCTCCGCTTGTTATTACTGATGAATTGCTTGAGGAAGGGTTCGGCATCATCGAAGAAGCGCTGAAACAGCTCTAGTTTGACATCTTCTAAAGGAAGGGGCGGATATAGATGGGTAAACAGCAAATGAAAAAAACGATGTCGCAGACGGATGTGCTATTTTTAGCAATCGGGGCTATGCTCGGCTGGGGCTGGGTCGTCCTTTCCGGCGACTGGATTTCGACAGCCGGTTTTTTGGGCAGCACCATCGCATTTATCATCGGCGGCATACTGGTCATCTTAATCGGGTTAACATACGCGGAGCTGTCTTCTGCCATCCCTGAAACGGGGGGCGGCTTGATTTTCGTCTACAGGGCGTTTGGCCGGAAAACGGCTTTTGTCGCCGCTTGGGGTGTGCTTTTCGGCTATGTTTCGGTGATCACATTTGAGGCGGTCGCATTGCCGACTGTCATCGATTACGTCCTGCCTGTCGAACATCAAGGGTTTCTCTGGTCGCTTAGCGGCTGGGACGTGTATGTCACTTGGGTGTTGATCGGTTCAGGGGGTGCGGTCGTCCTGACCGCGCTCAATTACTTCGGCGTCAAGCCGGCCGCGATTTTTCAGTCGGTTTTTACGATCGCGATTATCGCCACGGGCTTTCTCCTTTTGGGAGGCGCTTTGGTAAACGGTAATGTTGAACATATGCAGCCCCTTTTTAAAGACGGATTCTCCGGGATGATGTCCGTCCTCGTCATGATTCCGTTTCTGTTTGTCGGATTTGACGTCATCCCTCAGGTTGCGGCTGAAATTAATGCCCCGAAAAAAATCATCGGCAAAATTTTGATTATTTCGATCGTCAGTGCGGTCGTGTTTTATTTGCTGATTGTTTTCGGCGTGACGATGGGACTGTCAGAAAGCGAGCTTGCAACGACTTCTTTGGCGACCGCGGATGCCATGGTCAATCTGCTCGGGAACCAGCTGTTCGGCACGGTGCTTGTCCTCGGCGGAGTCGCCGGCATCATTACAAGCTGGAACGCATTTATTATCGGTGCGAGCCGCATTCTGTTTGCCATGTCTGAAAAAGGCATGGTGCCGAAATGGTTCGGTTTCATCCATCCGAAGTATAAAACGCCGACGAACGCGATTTTGTTTCTGGGAGCGCTGGCATTTTTTGCACCGCTGCTCGGGCGCCCTGCCCTTGTTTGGATCGTCAATGCAGGGGGAACAGGTATTATAGTCGGATATTTGATCGTGTCGATTGCATTCATGAAGCTGAGAAAGACAGAGCCGGATTTAAACAGGCCGTATAAAATCAATAAGTGGAAAACGACGGGTATATCTGCTATCCTCTTAAGTGTTATCTTTCTTGCCTTTTATTTGCCAGGCATGCCGGCCGCGCTCACATGGCCGTATGAGTGGCTGATCTTGGCAGGATGGACATTGATCGGTTTTCTTTTATACAACAGCAGTTCAAAACGTAAAGGGGAGGAGATTCAACATGACCAGCATGCTAGAAGTATATAATCCTGCGACTGGAGAAAAAATCAAATCGGTTCCCCAGCAATCTGCAAAGGAAGTCGAAGAGGCAGTCGTACGCTCGCATGAAGCATTTCAAAAATGGTCGAAAACATCGGCTTCAGAACGAGCGGGCTTACTGAAAAAATGGTTCGATTTGATTGTGGAGCAGAAGGACGAGCTGGCAAAATTAATTACGCTTGAAAACGGCAAGCCGTACGCTGAAGCACAGGGAGAAGTCATATATAGCGCAGGCTATATCGAATGGTATGCGGAGGAAGCAAAACGCATCTACGGAAGAACGGTTCCCGCATCTGTGACGAACAAGCGCATCATCGTCACGCGCCAAGGGGTCGGTCCTGTTGCGGCGATTACCCCGTGGAACTTTCCGGCGGCGATGATCACGAGAAAAGCGGCGCCAGCCTTGGCGGCGGGCTGTACTTTTATCATCAAGCCGGCGCCTGACACGCCTTTAACGGCGCTTGAGCTCGTTCGCCTCGGCCACGAAGCGGGCATTCCGAAAGACGTCCTTCAGTGTGTGATCGGCGACGGAAAAGAGATCGGTTCTATTTTTACAAGCCATCCGCTGATCCGCAAGATTACGTTTACCGGGTCAACGCCTGTCGGCAAACATTTAATGAAAAACAGCGCCGAGACGGTGAAGCATGTGTCAATGGAGCTCGGCGGCCATGCTCCGCTGATCGTTGATGAAGATGCCAACATCGACCTCGCCGTTAAACAGACGATGCTGTCGAAATACAGGAATGCCGGACAAACGTGCGTCTGTGCAAACCGTCTGATCGTTCATGAATCGGTTAAGGATGAATTTGCAGAAAAACTCCGCGCGGAAGTCGCCAAGCTGAAAGTCGGAAACGGACTTGAAGAAGGTGTATCAATCGGCCCGGTCATCAATAAAAACGGCTTCCAAAAAATAGTTGACCAAATTAATGACGCGGTGAATAAAGGGGCAAAAGTTCTCATCGGCGCCGAATATGAAAGCGATGATGAGAAATCATGCTACTTTGTCCACCCGACAGTGCTGACGGATGTTGATCCTTCAATGACGATCATGCATGAGGAAACATTCGGTCCCGTTGCGCCGATTACGACTTTTAAAACGCTGGACGAAGCAGTCAAGCTCGCCAATGATACGCCTTACGGTTTAGCGGCATACTTCTTTACGGAAAACTACCGCCGCGGCATCTATTTATCCGAAAATCTTGATTACGGCATTCTCGGCTGGAATGATGGCGGACCGTCAACCGTTCAGGCGCCTTTCGGCGGCATGAAGGAAAGCGGCATCGGACGCGAAGGCGGACAGGAAGGCATCGAGCCGTATTTGGAAACAAAATATTTGTCTATCGGTTTGGATGAATAACAAGACAACATGAAAACCCGCCCGCATATCCACGGGCGGTTTTTTTACGCTTTCACTTGTTCAGCGTTCATTTTATTCTTTTTGGGCTGATAGGAAATATAAAAAATGCCCAGCAGAAGCAATGCGATTCCGGCCCAGGAAACAAGAGGCAGCGATTCCTTGACAAGCACGGTTCCTAAAAGCGACGCCGTGAGCGGTTCAGCCAGCGACAGGGTCACCGCTGTTGAGGCGGGTACTTTTGCCAATCCTGTCGTAAATAACAGGTACGCGGCACCGGTTGCAATGACGCCGATATAGAGGCTGACAGCCGATCCCTGAACCGATAAGATCCAGCTCAAATCGTACAGAAACAACAACGGGGCAAGCAATACAGCGCTTAAAAAGAACACGGTGCCTGTGACAGCCTCCGGCTTCTGCTGTTGCAGGAGCTTTTTGCTTGTCAGCGTATAGACGGCAAAGGAAAGACCGGCGCCGAGTGCGAGCAATATGCCGAGAAAGCTCCCTCCCGATGAGGCGGAAGGGATGAATAACAAGGATACGCCTGCTATCGCTGCAGCCGTTGCGATCCACCATTTCGCTTGGGGTACTTTTTTGAACACGAGCCATTCGAGGCAGCCGGCGATAATCGGAGCGCTGCCGATGGCGACGACCGTTCCGACGGCGATCCCTGAGAGACTGACAGCTGAAAAAAAGAAAGGCTGATAAAATGCCATGCTCAATGCTGCGATAATCAGCGTTTTAACGGGCCAGCCGCTGCGTTTTAATTGACCGCGCAAAGCCGCGAACAAGAGCAGGGTGATGCCGCCGACCGCCATTCTGACAGCGCCGAACATAAGAGGCGCCGCTTCTTCAGGCGCGAACGCCTGGGTTGTTCCCGTCGTTCCCCATAAAATGGCCGCAAGCAAGACAAACAGAATCGATACTTTCATACTCCGATCTCTCCCTACTCAATCATTCAGAACTTTTTCTATTGTAAGATAAGTTTGTTAATTTTTGAATCACCGTATTGGAAATTTTCCTGCAAAGAGGATATTTTCAACGCTGGCCGAATTCATATAATGCCCTAAAACAATTAAAGTCGGAGGAAGCGGATGAAAAAACGAACAGTTTTATTATTTTTGGCGATCTTGGTTGCGGGTTGTGCGAGCGCCCAAGAAAATGATGAACAAACCAAATGGGTGAACAGCGAACAGGAAGCGATTGAGGACGGTATTCGTTACGAGAACATCACAAAAGACGATATTATAGACAAAATCGATTTAAACGGCGAACAAGTCGTCGTTTTTCGATTCGGCGATTCGGAGGGAGAGGGAATTTGCCTCGCTCACATCAAACGGGAAAACGGCAAATATCAATGGTACCGCGACTTAAATTACGCAATTGTAAAATCGGATCACCCGAAAACGGAGAGTGCGGAAGCTTCTTCACCGTTCACAACGCCTAAGGGAAGCAAGTACACGTTATATACAGGGGATGCCGCTCGCCTGAATGGAACATTTGAGACTGATGACGGGCTTCATTTAGAGGCGGTGGTCGACCAAAAAACGGGCATGTATTATCAGATCGTGCGGGATTCGAACTGAAATGGGCACAAAAAGGCTGTCGGGATATTCCCGACAGCTTTTCATTTTTACGCTTTCTTTTTGCGCACTGTCAAGAGCAGCGCAGCACCCCCAAGAAGCACGGCGAGGATCGACAGGATGAGGGAAGCGGTTTGAATCCCTTGTCCGGCTTGACCGTCTTCGTTTTCTGCGGCTGTGTTTTGTTTCGTTGAAGCGCCGTGTGCGTCAACCGTTTCGTGCCCGAGCTTTGCAGCATCGACAATGCTTGTGATCGCATGCGGGGTATCGGCGTTTTCATCGCCGGTCCACTCGACAATCGTGTCGTCTTTATAATATTGGTAAGCGTTCCAGGCGGCCTTTTGTTCTTTGTCAGGGTTTTTGGCGGTGAAAGTAAACTGTTGGAATTCACCAGGCTGAATGCCGCCGTTTTCGGCTTCCCACGTCACCCTTGTCACTTTCTCGTTTTTACCGGTTTCAGTGCTTGTTTTCCAGCCTGGCACCGGTTCATACTGCTGAAATTCAACACCGTCTGGCATGCTGAGAACGACCTTGGTTGTGGCGTTGTCTTTTTCAACCGGTACTTTGACGGTGTATGTTTCCCATGAGCCTGCTGCTGATTCTGCCGGTTTTACCGTGACATGTGCGCTGACAGGCACGGAGAAAAGCAAAAATGATGCTAGGATTGCACCCAGCCATAATGTTTTTTTAAACATAATCAAAACTCCTTTTTATTAATTTTTGCATTGAAAACCGTTCTGATCTCCTCAAATGACGCCGTTAACCCGTGAACGCGGATTTTCCAGATGCCGTCTTCGCTTAAATTTAAATTTTTCGTTTGAAAAACGCCGTCTTTATTTTTGCTGAGGCTGAACGTGCTCTCCTTGTCATCCCCGAAAAGCCCGGTTTTCTCAACGGTTAATTCGATTTTTTGAATATCTTTGACGACGTCTCCTTTTCTGTTTCTGACTGTGACTTCAAACGCATTTGAGCCCGGCATGTTCGGGCTGATTCGGAGCGACAGCGTGTTTCCTTCCGTCAATTGCTTCGTCTCACTGAAAGGCTGCGGCAGCGGCGCGGGCGGACTTGGAATATTGGTGAAAACAGCCGTGGTCACCAGGATGAGAAGTCCGACCGCCCATTCAGCCTTCAGCGAACGGGCGCCCTGCTGTTTCGGCGCTTTTCTAAAACGGAAATAGTGTAATGCCCCGAGTCCGATCATGAGAAGAACGAGGGCCGCTTTTACAAGGAGCGCTTTTCCGTAAGCCGTCCCTAGCAGGTTATCCAGTGTGTGAACAATGAAGAAGCTGTTGAAAAGGCCCGAGAATATCAGAAGCCCTGCAGAAGCGAGCGCCCATGGCGAGAAGCGCCGAATGGTTTCCCATATTAAACTTTTGTCAGGCTTCAGCCAGTCTTTTCCGAAAAACAGCACAAACATCGCGAGTCCGCCCGTCCAAATGGAAGCGGTATTCAGATGGATGAAGTTCATCGCGATTGTCATATAGCCGGCGCTCGTCGAAGCGGCATGGCCGTCGAGCGATTTGACGAACAAAAGTCCGGCAAAAAGGAACAGGCTCAAGATCGCGCTCTTCAGACCTTTTCTGTTCGAACAAAAAACAAGCAAGGCGATGATGGCGATGTTGATCAGCCACAGCATTCCGCCCGTCGTATTCAGAAGCGTTTCTTGCAAAAGCGAAGGCTGGAAAGCCCCGATCCAGGAAACGCCCGCGTTTACTTTGGTTTGCAGGGGCAGCTGAATGATGATGGCGGCCCCTGTCAATAAGAGCGCCGCATTCTTGATCCGCTTCAGACGGCGCCGTTTGCCACCCGGCCAGCCGTTTTCAGGGCGGTACCATACGAGCTGAAAGAGAGCGGCCCCCATGAACAGGGAGAAACCGGTATACAAAAGGACGCGTTCCATGACGGTATCGGCTGCCGGCAGGCCTGATGCTTGTTTTTGCTGATCTTTCGGCAGCCCGCCTTGAATGTTTCCGATGCTGAAAGGAATCGTGCCTGATACGGGATGCCCGTCTGCGGATACAGCTCTCCATTCGGCCGAGTAGATATCATCCTTCAATTTCGGTTTCAGCATGACGGTCATGATTTTGGCGTTTTGCGGATCGATTTCCGTTTTGCCGGAATCAACGCGCTCACCCGACGAATTTCTGACCGTTATCGAATGAAACCCGTTCTGAATCGCTTCATTGAATTCGATCTTGATTTCTGCAGGCGCTTTTTTCAGCTCCTGATTTTCAGCGGGAGTTGATTTTACGATATATGCGTGAGCAAAAGCGGCTTTTGGCAGCAGAATGATACAAAGAACAGCGAGAACTGTCCAGAGTGTTGCTCTTTTCATCACATTCATCCAATCTTTTAACAAAATTTCACGTCTTCAGGCTGCAGCAGCTGTTCTTCATCGTTTTCTGGACGAGAAGCGCGGCATCGTCAAACGATAACAGCTGCCCGCCAAAGCCTTTTTTGAATTTCCGTGCATCCGCTTCAGAAGCGAAAGGGATCGCCTGCGGCTCGCAGCAGTTCAAATGAAGATTCGTATCCAGCAAAAAGACGGCGGCTTTGGCGCTGATCGTCGTATCTAGCAAAAAATCCCTGCAGATTATCTGTGAGACGTCATCTTTCACTTTCTCATAGCGAAGCATTGCGCAATGGGCACAACAAAATTGTTCAATTTGACTGTCGTTTTTTACAATTTGCACGGAAAGCCTCGAGCCTGCCCCTTTTCCGCACACGACGCAAAGCTGCCCAAGCTGCTGCTTCGGCTTGTTTAGCGTGATTCCGCCTGCCGTCTTGATGACCTGTCCGTTTTCAACAAGCGGTTTAATGTCGCGGTAAACGGTCATTTCAGAGACGTTCAGCCTTTTCGAAATTTCTGAAATGCGCAGAGATTCTTCTTCTTTGACCCACGCCAATATCTGCTGTCTTCTTTTAATCGGTAGCATTCTCCTCCTCCATTCCTTATGTTCTTTACTTATAAGCCTAGTAGATTGCAGGAAAAGAAACAAGCAGAACGTGATAAAAAATGTGATAAAATGTTGAACTTTAACATCGGCGGCCAAAGCCGTTAAATCGTCATCAATGAGTACTGGTCAAACCGTCCTGTTTCTAAAATTTTTTGTCAGGAAATGTAACAGGTTTGAACGCTTTAGCGATGCAATGTGAAATAATAATCCAGAGCAAAGCTGCAGAGAGGAGGGGAGAAAATGGGGAAACAAAGGCTGGTTTTAATAGGAAACGGCATGGCCGGAGTTCGCACGGCCGAAGAAATTTTACAACACGGCGGGAACCAGTTTGAGATCGTCATCATCGGCAGCGAACCACACCTCAGCTATAATCGGATTCTGCTGTCTTCTGTCCTTCAGGGAGAAACGGATTGGAACGATGTGATGACAAAAAGCCGGAGCTGGTATGAAGAAAACGGGATTACCCTTTATACAGGGGAAACGGCTGTCGCAATCCATACGGTTAAACAGACGGTGGCGACAGATCAAAACCGCGAAATCTCTTATGACAAACTGATTATTGCGACGGGCTCTTCCCCGTTTATTCTCCCGGTTCATGGTGCAGACAAAGAAGGGGTATATGGTTTTAGAACAATAGACGATTGCCGGGCATTGATAAAGGCATCAAAGCGGTTTAAAAAAGCGGCCGTTATCGGCGGGGGAATTTTGGGCCTTGAGGCGGCGCGAGGGTTGGCAAACCTCGGGATGAAGGTTGATGTGATTCACCACTCTTCCTGCATCATGCAGAACCAGCTTGATCCGCCGGCATCTGCCATGCTCCAGAAAGAGCTGGAGCACCAAGGGATTCATTTTCATTTGGATAAAGATACAGAGGCGATTTTAGGAAGATCCCGCGCCAAGGGTGTGCGGTTTAAAGACGGGACGAAGATCAGCGCCGATCTCATCGTCATGGCTGCCGGTGTCAGACCGAATATCGAACTGGCCAAGGCGAGCGGTATTGCAACAAACCGGGCGATCATCGTCAGCGACTATATGGAGACAAATGTTCCAAATGTCTACGCCGTCGGTGAATGCGCGGAGCATAACGGAACGGTCTATGGTCTAGTCAAGCCATTGTTTGAACAGGGGAAAGTGCTGGCCAGACATATTTGCGGGCTCGAATGTGCCGGTTATCAGGGTTCCGTCCAGTCCGCAGCTTTAAAAATGTCCGGCATCGACGTCTTTTCCGCAGGGAAAATCACAGAAGACGACTCGACAACGGCTATTAAACTTTTAGATGAAGTGTCAGGAGTCTATAAGAAAGCCGTCTTTCAAGGGGATAAAATGGCCGGCGTGATTTTATACGGAGACACGAGCGGCAGCCAACGGCTGTTGGAAAGCATGATCAAACAAAGAGATATTACCGTTGTCAAAAAAGAGCTGTTTCAATCTGAAGAAGACAGTGCAGTCGTTTCTATGGCGCTTAGTGAAACGATTTGTCAATGCAACGCGGTTTCAAAAGGCGCGATCATGGAAGCCATACAGACGCACGGTTTAAAGACGGCCGAGGAGGTCAAAGGCTGTACAAATGCTTCCGGATCATGCGGCGGCTGCAGGCCGTTAGTCGAAGAACTGCTGCTCCATACCGCTGAACAGGATGATTATGTATCTGCGGCGGAACAGCCGATGTGCGCCTGCACTTCATTCACGGAAGATGAAGTCGTGAACGAAATACAGATAAGAAATCTTTCTTCCGTTCACGAAGTCATCTCGGCGCTCGGCTGGAAAAACAGCAGCGGCTGCCGGATTTGCGTGCCCGCGATTCACTACTATTTAAAAATGATCCGTCCGGACATCATCTATGAGGAGCGCGACAAGGAGACGGATATAATGATTCCGCAAATGTACGGAGGCCGAACGAATGCCGAAGAGCTGAAGCGCATTGCAGAAGTGATTGAAAAGTATCAAATACAAGAGGTGTACATGACACACCATCAGAGATTAAAGCTTGCTGGTATCAAGCCGGAGTATATAGAGCGCGTGAAAGAAGAACTCGGCATGCCGCATTGCCCGCCGCCTCAGCATGGGATCGCCGCGGTTAAAACGTGCACATGCGGTTCACGAGGCGAACCACAGATACAAACATTGGCGGCAGACTTGGAAAAAGCAGCAGAATCCCTCCTCATTCCGGCCAAGGTCTCGATCGGGGTGTCGGGCTGTTTGGATGATTGCGTGTACGCTTCAGTTCATGACATCGGACTTCTCAAAGTAAACGGGGGCTGGGAGATTTATGCGGGCGGCCAAGGAGGCCAGCATGCTTCTCCGGGAGAGCTGCTTTCAGTAGCCGACTCGGCGGAGGAAGCGGGGGAATTCATGAAAGGCCTGCTTCAATATTACCGTGAAACAGCAAATTATCTCGAGAAGGTCGGGCATTGGATTGAACGCGCCGGCATCATTCATATCCGGGAAGTTTTATTTGACAACGGACTTCGCGGCCAGCTGATCGAACGGCTTGAAAAAGAGAAGCGGCTGGCTCAGCAAGAAACGATAAAAGGGCTGATGTGAATTGACAGAACGATTGCTAAAGTACTTTCGCACGAAGCAAAAAGAAGTGCAATCCGAAAAAACGTATGACACCCAATGTCCATTTTGCAGCATGCAGTGCAAAATGCAGCTCATTGAACAGACAATTGTGACAAGAAAAAAATACACGGCGGTCGGAAAAGACAATCCGACGACAAAAGGACGGCTGTGCATGAAAGGGATGAACGCCCACCAGCATGCCTTTCATTCGGAGAGGATCACCCATCCGCTGATCAAAAAAAACGGCGACTTCGTCCGTGTGACATGGGATGAAGCGCTTCAGTACATCAAAGAGCAAGTAACAGCGATCCAGCATGAAGATGGCCGCGATGCTTTGGGTGTATACGGCAGCGCGTCCATTACAAACGAAGAAGCGTATTTGCTGGGGAAGTTCGCCCGCGTCGCCTTGAAGACGAAGCATATTGACTACAACGGCAGGCTTTGCATGTCGGCGGCCGCTACAGCTGCAAATCAAACCTTTGGAATGGACCGGGGGCTGACAAATGCCCTTTCCGAGATCCCCCATGCAAGGGTCATCATCCTCGCAGGTACGAATATCGCAGAGTGCCAGCCGACGATCATGCCGTATTTTGAAGAAGCGAAGCAAAACGGGGCCTACATCATTGTCATCGATCCCCGCGAAACGGCAACGGCCAAGATCGCCGATCTGCATTTGAAAATCAAGCCGGGGACAGACGCCGCGCTCGCAAACGGTATGCTGAAAGTCATCATTGAAGGACAGCTGACAGACGGAGCTTTTCTCAGAGAGAGAGCTGAAGGTTTTGAAGAGGTCAAGCGCCATGTGGCGTCTTTATCACTTGAAGACATTTCGGCCAAAACCGGGATACAAATCGAGCAGATTAAAAAAGCTGCAGTAAAATTTGCCCGTGAGGAGACGGGAATGCTGTTCACGGCAAGAGGGGTTGAACAGCAAACGGACGGAACGGCTGCCGTCAGAAATTTACTGAATATTCTAATATCAACTGGGAAAATCGGCAAATTTGCTTGCGGCTACGGCGCCGTCACCGGACAAGGAAATGGGCAGGGGGCGCGGGAGCACGGCCAGAAAGCAGATCAGCTGCCAGGGTACCGGTCGATTGAAAACGAAGCTGACCGCGCTTATATTGCGGATGTTTGGGGCATAAAAGCTGAAGACCTTCCAGGAAAAGGTGTATCCGCCTATGAAATGATGGAGAAAGTTCATGAAGGCGAAATTACCGGGATGTTTTTAATGTGTTCAAACCCTGTTGTATCCAGTCCGAACGCAGGCTTTGTCAAATCCGCTTTGGGAAAATTAAAGTTTTTTGCCGCCGTTGATTTGTTTCTTTCTGAAACGGCTAGACTCGCGGACGTCATTCTCCCCGCATCATCCTATCTCGAGGACGAAGGAACGATGACCAATCTGGAAGGCAGAGTGACATTAAGGGAAGCCTCAAAACCGTGCCCCGGTGAAACGAGGCATGACTGGCAAATGATTTGCGATATTGCTGCTGCGCTTGGAAAAGGCCGTTATTTCTCATATCGATCGGCAGAGGATGTTTTTAATGAATTAAGAAAAGCGAGCCGCGGCGGAATTGCCGACTATTCGGGCATCACTTATGAACGTCTGAGAAAGGAAGGCGGCATTTTATGGCCTTGTCCCGAACAGGGACACCCCGGGACACAGCGCCTGTTTGAATCATCCTTTGCCCACCCGGACAAAAAAGCGAAAATGTGCGTCGTCCCGAACGAACCAATGATCAAAAAAGATGAACCGACTGAAGAGTATCCCCTTTATCTGACGACCGGAAGGGTGATGTCTCATTATTTAACCGGAGTACAGACGAGAAGGAGCGCTGCACTCAAGGCCAGACACTTTGAATCATTTATGGAAATTCATCCGAAAACGGCGGAAAAATACAACATTAGCGACAGGGTGCTGGTCAGGGTGGAGTCAAAAAGAGGCAGCATCATTGTCAGGAGCAAATTATCGGAAGCAATCAGGCCGGATACCATTTTTGTGCCGATGCATTGGGCAGATTCGCAAAATGTGAACGATTTGATAGCGGAAACGCTCGATCCGTCTTGCAGAATGCCGGGATTTAAGGTTTGCTCCGTAAAAATTCGTCCGTCAGTTGACAATTATGTGAATAAATTGTCATAAAAAGTCATAAAAAGTTTACAAAATTAACTATAATTTGTGATAGTTTTAAAGATGTAAACAGAATACTTGTTTAGGGCGTATAGTGAATTGTTTTGAAAAAGGGGAGGATCATAGTGAAAAAAAAGCAGCTAGTCCTGGTAGGGAACGGTATGGCCGGGGTCAGGGCCGTTGAAGAAATTCTTAAAATTTCAAGCGAAGAGTTTCAGATCACGATTTTTGGAAACGAACCGCACCCAAACTATAACCGGATTCTTCTTTCCAAAGTGCTTCAAGGAGATACGGATGTTAAGGACATTACACTGAATGATTGGGATTGGTATGAAGAAAACGGGATTCAGCTGTATACGGGGGAAGAAGTCGTTAAAGTTGATCCGGAGTCCAAAACCGTCATCACGGATGCGGGAAGAGTCCAGCCGTATGATGAACTGATTTTGGCGACAGGTTCTCTCCCTTTTATTCTGCCATTGCCCGGAGCGGATAAAGAAGGTGTAACAGCATTCCGTGATATCAAGGATACGGATATCATGCTCGAAGCTTCCAAAACGTACAAAAAAGCAGCCGTTATCGGCGGCGGATTGCTGGGACTGGAAGCAGCGCGCGGACTTCTTAACCTTGGCATGGACGTTACCGTTATCCACCTCGCGCCATATTTGATGGAGCGTCAGCTTGATGCAACCGCAGGACGGCTTTTGCAAAAAGAGCTGGAGAAGCAGGGCATGAAATTTTTGCTGGAAAAGCAGACAGAAGAAATTTACGGAGAAACACGTGTCGAAGGCTTAAAATTCAAAGACGGCTCAATGCTTGAAGCCGATTTGGTCGTCATGGCGGTCGGAATCAAGCCGAACGTTCAGCTCGGCAAAGACTGCGGCCTTCCGGTAAACAGAGGAATCGTCGTCAATGATTACATGGAAACCGAAGTTCCCAACATTTATGCTGTCGGAGAATGTGCGGAACATAGAGGCATTGCCTACGGACTTGTCGCGCCTCTTTATGAACAGGCGAAAGTGCTTGCCAAAAAAATCTGCGGCGTTGAAACAGCTCCGTATGAAGGGTCTGTTTTATCAACCCAGCTGAAGGTTTCCGGTGTTGAGGTCTTTTCTGCCGGTGATTTTAATGAGGATGACGGAGAAGACAAAAAAGCGCTTAAAGTGTTTGACGAACAGGACGGAATCTACAAGAAAATCGTTCTGCGCGGCAATCAGGTGATCGGCGCCGTACTGTTCGGAGACAGCAGCGAAGGTAACAGGCTGTTTTCCATGATTCAAAAAGGAGCAGATATTTCAGATACTTCTAAAATTTCAATCTTGCAGCCTTTGAATCAGGAAGAAGGCATGAGCTTGACCGCTGCGATGAGCGACGATGAGATCGTATGCGGCTGTAACGGCGTTTCGAAAGGAATGATCATTCAGGCGATCAAAGAGCAGGGCTGCACATCGACGGATGAAATTAAAGCCTGCACAGGCGCATCACGTTCTTGCGGAGGATGTAAGCCGCTTGTCGCTGAGATTCTTCAGCATACGCTCGGCTCAGAGTTTGATGCTTCAGCACAAAAAGAAGCGATTTGCGGATGTACGGACCTGTCAAGAGACGAAATCGTGGCCGAAATCAGAGAAAAAGGGCTGACCCATACGAAAGAAGTCATGAACGTGCTCGGCTGGAAAACGGCGGAAGGCTGTTCCAAATGCCGCCCTGCGCTTAACTACTACCTCGGCATGATCAATCCGAAGGAATATGAAGATGAAAGAGAATCCCGCTTCGTCAATGAACGGATGCACGCCAACATTCAAAAAGACGGCACATATTCAGTTGTACCGCGGATGTACGGCGGGGTTACCAATTCGAATGATTTGCGGCGCATCGCTGATGTCGTCGACAAATATGAAATTCCGCTAGTGAAAATGACCGGCGGCCAGCGGATCGACCTGATCGGCGTCAAAAAAGAAGATCTTCCGAAAGTATGGGCTGATCTTGACATGCCTTCAGGATTTGCTTACGGAAAAACGCTCAGAACCGTAAAAACGTGTGTCGGCGAACAGTTCTGCCGCTTCGGCACGCAAGACTCAATGGCCCTCGGAATTGACCTTGAGAAAAAATTTGAAGGGCTCTACACGCCTCACAAAATTAAAATGGCGGTTTCCGCTTGTCCGAGAAACTGCGCCGAATCCGGCATTAAAGATATCGGTGTCGTCGGCATCGACGGTGGCTGGGAAATTTACGTCGGCGGAAACGGAGGCACGCATTTGCGCGCAGGCGATCTGTTAATGAAAGTCAAAACGGCTGAAGAAGTCATCGAAATCACAGGCGCGTATCTCCAATACTATCGTGAAACAGCCAACTATTTAGAACGGACATCTGCTTGGATCGAACGTGTCGGCTTGTCCCACGTCCAATCCGTATTGAATGATAAAGAAAAACGCAAAGAGCTGAATGACCGCATCAATCAAGCGCTGTCTGTCCATAAAGACCCGTGGAAAGACTTTTTGGAAGACGAAAAGACAACAAAACAGCTATTCGAAAATGTTGTCACTTCTTAAAATGAGAAATCAACTTGAGGAGGAATTCACATGGTGAACAAGAACTTAACAAAGGTGTTTGTTTCGAAGATCGGGGATTTGCCGAATCAGCTTGGAAAGACAGTGCTTATCGAGGACAAGGAAATCGCGGTATTCAAGCTTTCAAACGGCAATGTCCGCGCGATTGAAAACCGCTGCCCCCACAAAGGGGGCGTTCTTGCCGAAGGAATGGTAAGCGGCAAATTCGTCTTCTGTCCGATGCACGACTGGAAGATCAGCCTTGAAGATGGCAAAGTCCAAGAGCCTGATACAGGATGTGTTCAGACATACGAAACGGTCGTTGAAGGCGAAGATTTGTATATCGTTTATTAAACGGCTCAAAGACATGTATTGTCAAAAGCCTCAAGGGTCGCTGAATGTGCTCCCTCTTTATTAAAAAAACACGCGTTCACAGAATCGGCAGATGGAAGGATGACAGTTGATGGGGAATGGGAAAGTATATTTTGTCGGGGCCGGACCGGGCGATTCAGGATTGATCACATTAAAAGGAAGAAAGCTGATCGAGGCGGCGGATGTCATATTGTATGACAGGCTCGTCAATTCCCGGCTGCTTGAGCATGCAAAAGCATCATGTGAATTTGTCTACTGCGGCAAGCTCCCGGACCGCCATTATATGAAACAAAGTGAAATCAATGCACTGCTCATTGAAAAGGGGCTGAAAGGCCTCAAAGTGGTCCGGCTGAAAGGAGGAGACCCGAGCGTGTTCGGCAGAGTCGGAGAAGAAGCGGCAGCCGTCAGCGAACACGGCATCCTGTACGAAATGGTGCCCGGCATTACATCGGGAATCGCCGCGCCTCTTTATGCCGGACTGCCTGTGACCCACCGCGATTTCGCTTCATCCTTTGCCGTTGTCACCGCCCATGATAAATCGGGCAAACCGGAAATGAATTGGGAAGGGCTGGCCAAAGGCGTCCAAACCCTCGTCTTTTACATGGGGATCAAAAACCTTGGTTATATATGCGAGCAGCTGATGAAACACGGCAAGTCTCCCCTTGTTCCCGCGATGGTCATCCAATGGGGCACATGGGGCCGGCAGCGGAGCGTTAAAGGGACATTGCAGAATATCAGGGAAAAAATAACCGAGCAACAAATTAAAAATCCCGCGATCATCGTCATCGGCGACATCGTATCATTCAGGCAGAACAGCTGGTTTGAAGAAAAGCCTTTGATCGGGCTGAACATGATGGCGGTCAAAAGCTGTGAAGAAGAACGAGTCCCGGTGGAGACGCTTCGTGAACAAGGCGCTGAAGTTGTTGAATGGCCGAAATGGAAATCACTCGAAACGGTGCCTGACGATACAGTTTTAGATCGAATTGCTTCTTTTGACAGCCTGCTGTTCACCTCAAGTGCGTCACTGCGCAGATTTTTCAGCCGGCTTGCCGCTTTGAAGATCGATGTCAGGGAAATGCGCGGCCGGCTCTACGCTTCAGATCTGCATGTAAAAGCAGCTCTTGAAGAACGGGGATTTTCCGCTTTTCTGCAGGCGGAAATGCCGGTTTCGGACAGCTGTTTGCTGATCGGCAGCCGGGAAGCCGTGCAAAATCAACCGCACTCCGGGTGTGAGGTATTGATTACACATGACAGGATGATCGACAGCCGCTTTACATCGATCATTAAACGGGAGATCGAGGAGTTTCCTGTTGATATCGTGATCTTTGCCAATCGAACATGCGTCGAGCTGTTCGTAAACGAGGCTGAGACAATCGGCCTCCATCCGGAAAAAACGGCTGCCCGTCTGCAGGCGGTCTGCCTCACGGAAGAAGCGGGGAAGAAGGCTGGAGCCGCCGGGTTTCAGCGCGTTCATATTGTGAATGAACGCGACCGCCTTCCTGATATCATCAAAGGGATCAACCGCACAGCCGAATTTGTCTGCCAGAGCTGAAAAAAGCAGGGGTAACCCTGCTTTTTTAGCGTGCGGAACTGCTTCCGAACAACACCTCTTTTAAATAGCAAAGGTCTGCCTCTATATGCTTCCTCATTGATTCGGCAGCCTTGGCGTCATTTCTGTCCTGCATGTGACGCAGAATCTCCTCGTGCTGATTGATGATGTCAAGGGTGCGCGCCGGTTTTTCAAGGTTTTTGCTCCGATAGAAAAAGGTCAGCGACCGCAAATCAAGCAGCTGTTTTTGCAGGCGTTCGTTTTCGCTCGTTTCGATGATGACATCATGAAATTGCGTATTTAGGCGAAGAAGTGCATTGGCCGACTCCGGACTTTGGGTTTCCTGGTGCTTACGCGCTTCAGAGAGCGTTTCGGAAATGAGCTCCAGTGTTGCATTTGAAGCAAGGCGGGTTGCCAATGAAACGGCCAGGGATTCGAGCGCCTGGCGGCATTGGTATATTTCTTCAAGGTCTTTGATTGTCGGTTCATAAACTGTAATTTTTGATTTATCATCTATCGATAATAATCCTTCTTGTTCAAGTGTCCGAATCGCCTCCCTGACGGGGCTGCGGCTCACTTGCAGCTCCTTGGCGATTTTGGATTCGTAGATCCGTTCGCCGGGTCGATATCCTCCTTTAATAATCATATCTTTTAAATAATGATGGACTTGATCATGATAAGAGACTGCACGTTGTATGGAAAACTTCACGCTGTTCACCTCGTTTATTTTTCACTGCGGAAATCACTAATAGTCTAGCAAAAAGAGAGAAATACCATCAACCTAAAATTACCATAATATTGAGTATTTTGTGACAAAAAAGTGTTGACTGCCATTAGCTGTCCGTTATAATTAAGTTATAACTGTCGACAGTCGGCAGCTTACTTTTTATTTACTATTGTAAGCGCTTTATCGATAGAGGGGAAGGGGGATTTTTGATGAAATCAAGCGTTGTGTCAGCATGGGATATGCTTTGGAGATCACACCGGGAAGCAAAGAGGCTGCTTTTGTTCGCCATGCCTGTCAGGGCGGGAAAAGATGCTGATTTAAAGATCAAGTCGGAGCAAACCATGAAGGAAGAAAAGCCGCCGAGCTATAAAACGCCTCAGAAAATCGGACTGCTGCTAGGTCCTGCATTGTTTTTCGCCGTCCTTTTGTTCTTTTTTCCCGAGGGTCTGAGCCATGAAGGAAGAATGGTATTGGCGACCACGTTGTGGGTTGCGGTATGGTGGATTACGGAAGCTGTTCCGATTCCGGCTGCATCATTGCTGCCGATCGTGCTGCTTCCGCTGACCGGGGCGCTGGAAGGGGCAGCTGTCACGTCAAGCTACGGCGATCCAATCGTTTTTTTATTTTTAGGAGGCTTTTTGATTGCACTTGCGATGGAGCGCTGGAATCTTCATAAACGGATCGCGCTTAATATCATTTCTGTAGTGGGAACGAGCACGTCAAGGATCGTCCTCGGGTTTATGGCGGCCACAGGGTTTTTGTCCATGTGGGTCTCAAATACGGCCGCTGTCATGATGATGCTTCCGATTGGAACCGCTATCATTCATCAGGTATCAGCCGTCATGAAATCTGAAAGAAAAGATTTAGCCGGAGAAGAAGCGAAATTTTCAAAAGCGCTGATCTTCAGCATCGGGTATGCGGGGACGATCGGCGGACTCGGTACGCTAATCGGCACACCGCCAAACATTATTTTGGCGGCCAATATTAAGAAGCTGTACGGAGTTGAAGTGTCTTTCGGTGGTTGGATGGCTTTTGCCGTTCCGGTCGTTGTCATTTTGCTTGTAGCGGTATGGCTGTACTTGACGAAAGTGGCGCATCCGATCAAGATGAAGGAGCTTCCGGGCGGAAAAGAATTGATTCTCGAAGAAAAAAGAAAGCTCGGAAAGATGAGCTTTGAAGAAACAATGGTTCTGCTTGTCTTCGGGTTTGCCGCGTTTATGTGGGTGACGAGGACATTTTTATGGGATGACAAAATACCCGGTATTGACGATACAATGATTGCGATATTCGCAGCTTCATTGCTCTTCTTGATCCCTTCGCTCAATAAAGGGGGCAGGGTATTGGACTGGTCGGTTTCGAAGGACTTGCCGTGGGGGATTCTCCTTTTATTCGGAGGAGGCTTGGCGCTCGCGACCGGTTTTAAAGAAACGGGTCTCGCCGAGTGGATCGGCGGAAGGCTTACGGTATTGGATGGATTTAACTTTGTGGTCATTGTTGTTATCTCAGCGGCATTGGTTCTCTTTTTGACGGAGATTACGTCGAATACGGCTACGGCGACTATGATTCTGCCTGTACTGGCCTCGCTCGCTTTAGCGCTGAATGTTCACCCGTACGCATTAATGGTGCCTGCTGCAATGGCGGCAAACTGCGCCTTCATGTTGCCGGTCGGCACGCCGCCGAATGCAATTATTTTCGCATCGGGCAAATTGAAGATCAGCGAGATGGTTCGAACCGGCTTTGTTATTAATATTTTCACACTGATTTTAATCGTCGGAGCTGTGTTCTACATTCTGCCGAATTTATGGGGAGTGGATCTGACCGTCTTCCCGGACAATCTGAAATCGAATTGATGAAGCAAAGCCGGGGGCTTAGACCCCGGCTTTTTGTCATGGTGGAATGTTTGAGCGTTCAGCAGCTTCATTCTGTGTCATCGCGTTAAATAAAAGAGAAAAAAATGAAACTGCGGTATAATCATGTAAAAAAGGATGATCAGCGTGAACAATTCTCTACTGCCGCATCGATACCCGTTTCTATTCATTGACCGTGTTGTTGAGAGCGAGCCGGGAAAATGGGTGAAAGGATATAAATTCATAACGGAAAACGACTGGTTTATCACGGAAAACCAAAAGGAAATGCCATTTTCTATTATCATTGAAGCGCTGGCTCAAACCGCTGCATTTACTGCGCTCAAAGACCCGGCTGAGATCGGCTTTCTGTCTTCGGTGAAAAAAGCTGAATACACCGGCAAGGTCTTTGTGGGAGACAAACTTGATCTTTATTTTGAAGTTTCCCGCTTTAAAAGAGGGTTTTTATTCGGCAACGGAACCGCCTCAGTAAACGGAAAACCGGCAGCGAAAGCGGAGATCGGGATTTTTATGGAAGCGAAGTGAAAGCGGGGGATAAAATTGATAGAATTAAAGCCTGTCGCGTTTGTGAAAAACTTGCGGACTGTGCCGCAGGATGATCATTGGGGCGATGTGATTTCTGAAATTAATTTGGCTGAAGATATTCATCCGGACGCTTTAAAAGGGATCGAAGCATTTTCTCATTTGGACATTATCTTTTACTTTCATCAAGTAAAAGAGGATCAAATACAATATCAGGCGAGGCGCCCGAGAAACAATCAAAACTATCCTGAGACAGGCATTTTCGCCCAACGGGGAAAAAACAGACCCAACAGGCTCGGCGCAACCGTTGTGACACTCCTTGAAAAATCCGGGAGCAAGCTTGTAGTGAAAGGGTTGGATGCGATTGACGGAACACCTGTAATCGATATCAAACCGGTAATGAAAGAGTTTCTTCCGAAAGGGCAAATCATACAGCCGAAGTGGTCGGAAGATTTGATGAAAGTATATTGGCATGACAGCTGATTGATAGAAAAAAACCTCTCAACACCTTTTGAGAGGTTTTTTCATGCTTGTACGATAAAAAGAAGGATATCAGACCAATCTTGAAGATCGGAAGTCCCATGAATTGTACCCAATCGGCAAACAAAATGAAAACGCTTTATTATATGATGGCAATAAGGGGGGGCGCAAAAATGATCAACGAGAAACGTCCGGCTCAATTGCTTCAATATTTGCTGCGTGTCAGAGAAGCGACCATGCATCAGCTGATTGATCATTTTCAATTATCAAAACGGCAAATCTGCTATGACCTGGACAAAATCAATCATTGGCTGACCGGCAAGCAGCTGCCTGAAATCGAATATAAAAGAAAAAACCGGCTGGCCGTTCCGGAAAAATTGCTTGAATTGCGGTTCTCCGAAGCCTGTTCAGACATCGGCCGCTCGTTTATTTTTACACAGGAAGAGCGGATCAAAGCCTTGTACATGTTCCTGTTTGTCCGCAGGGAGCCGATTTCATCCGCTCATCTCACACAGTTATTGCAGGTCAGCAAAAATACGGTCATGAATGATGTGAAAAAAGCGAATGAGACGCTGGCTCCGTTTTTGGTGGCGATCAGATATACAAGACAGCGCGGCTATCATTTAATAGGAAGCGAGTTTGATAAAAGAGTTCCTGTCATGCACCACCTTTCTTATTTTCTGCAAAAGCCTTACGGCAAAGAAATCCTTCATTATATTTTAAAAGTTTCCGGCTCGTGCGATCACACACAACAAGAAACGAAAAGAGCGGTTGAACTTGTCTCGAAAGAATACAGGATTCAACTCGTTGAAGAAAGGCTCAATGAATTTGTTTACTTTCTGATGATGTATTCGATCAGAGTGGCCGAAGGAAAAATTGTTCGTTTTCACCAGGAGGAGGGGGAGCTTTTAAAGCAAAGTCCGCTGAAAAACGCAGCCGTAAGGCTTGTGAATGAACTTCGGATTCCCGTCTATGAAACCGAACTTTGCTACATTTTGATCCAGCTGCTCGGGCTTTCATTTGGACAACAGCCGGCGCATGATCCGCTTTATCAGCTGTGTGAAAAGCTTGTGTTTGAATTTGAATCAAGAGCATGCATCACATTTCCGAGGAGGCGCGAGGTGGCGGAATCTCTTTATCGGCACTTGAAGCCGGCATATTTCAGAATGAAATACCGCATTCCGATTCACAATCCCCTGCTCAGCAAGATTAAGAAAGAGCACAAAGAACTGTTTACCATCGTTCAAAAGCTGATGCGGCACCTTGAAGCGCTGCTGAACAAACCGGTTCCAGAAGAAGAAATCGGCTTTATCACGATTCACTTTGGTGCATTGCTTGAGCAGCCGGTACAGTCCGGATCATCGAAAAAGACAGCTGTCGTCATTTGTCCGAGCGGTGTCAGCTCATCCTTGATGGTCAGGCGCCAGCTTGAATCGCTATTTTCAGAGATTGTCGTTGAGAAGGCGATGTCTTTGCAGGCATTCACACCTGACGTCTTTGACCGTTATGATGCCGTGTTTTCCACCGTTGAGCTTAAAACCAAAAAACGATACTACATGGTCGGGCCGCTGATGACGCCCGCTGAAAAAAGCAGGCTTGTCAATGAAGTGTATCAGGAACTGTTCGGCGTGAAGCAAAAGGAGCTTTTGACAGACGAATTTCTTCACATCCTCAAGAAGCACGCCAAAATCATAGACGAAAAAGGCCTAAGAGAAGCATTGAAAAATATTATATTTATTCAAAAAGTGACGGAAACAAGGGGGAAACGACCAGTGCTGAAAGATCTGCTGACAGATGAAACCATTCAAATGGCTGACCAAATCAAAAGCTGGGAAGAAGCGATTCAAACAGCGGCAAAGCCTTTGCTTGATAAGGAGGTGATCTTGAAGGAATACACAGATGCCATGATCGACAATGTCAAAAAGATGGGACCTTATATGATCATCGGCCCCGAGATTGCCGTTCCTCATGCAAGACCTGAAAAAGGCGTCCGAAAGGTGGGAATGAGTCTCCTGAAACTGAAGGAGCCGGTCTATTTTTTGGATGATGAACAGTATCCGGTAAGGCTTTTGTTTTGCATTGCGGCGGTTGACCATACGACACATCTGAAGGCGCTTTCCCAACTGACCCGGCTTCTCAGCAATAAAGAAAATCAGGACTCCTTAAAGGAAACCGAGTCGTTGGATCATATCAAACGTTTAATCGAAGCCTATTCATCCAATTAAAAACAGGAGGGATAACATGAAGATATTGGCAGTTTGTGGATCAGGACTTGGAAGCAGTTTTATGCTGGAAATGAATATTAAAGATATTTTGCAGGAAATGGGGTTAATGGAGATCGAGGTGGATCATTCGGATTTGAGCTCAGCGTCTCCTGATCAAGCGGATTTGTTTGTCGTTGCCAAAGATATCGCGGAAGGAGCAGCCCACCTGCGGGATATCGTCGTGCTTGAAAGCATTATAGACATGGATGAACTGAAAACAAAACTGGTTAAAACATTGCAGGAAAAAGGAGTGCTTTAATCACAGAAAAGGAGGAACTGCAAATGGGTGAAAGAGCGCTAAAGCTGATGATGGATGTGTTAAGCCAGCCGGCTGTATTAATTGCAGCCATTTCTTTTATCGGTCTTCTGCTTCAAAAAAAGCCGGCCAATGAAATCGTGAAAGGGACGACGAAATCGTTTTTAGGTTTTATCGTGATTTCAGCCGGGGCGGGTATTCTTGTTGGTTCGCTTGAGCCGTTCGGAAAGATGTTTCAAGCCGCCTTTCATGTGAACGGCGTCGTTCCGAACAATGAAGCGATTGTCGCGATGGCGCTCAACGAATACGGGACGGCGACAGCGCTGATTATGTTTTTCGGGATGCTGTCCAACATCTTAATCGCCCGTTTTACCAGATTAAAATACATTTTTTTGACGGGGCATCACACATTGTATATGGCTTGTTTAATCGCCGTCATACTGGCGGTGGCGGGTTTGAAGGGTCCGTTTTTGATCGGCGTCGGAGCGGTTTCGCTCGGCTTGACAATGAGTGTGTTTCCGGCGATGGTTCAGCCTTTTATGAAAAAGATAACCGGCAATGATAAGGTCGCGTTCGGCCACTTTTCTTCAATCGGTTACGCTGTGTCCGGGTTAATCGGCAAAGCAGCAGGCAAGGGCTCGCGCTCGACTGAAAAAATCGGGTTTCCGAAGGGCCTCGGATTTTTAAGGGACAGTTCTGTCAGCATTGCGCTCACCATGACCATCTTGTACGTTTTGATTGCCTTATTTGCAGGGGCGGGCTATGTGGAGCGCGAGTTGAGCGGCGGTACACATTACCTTGTCTTCTCCGTTATTCAAGCGGTCACATTTGCGGCAGGGGTGTTTATTATTCTTTCGGGAGTCAGACTCGTGCTCGCAGAGATCGTTCCGGCTTTTAAAGGCATATCTGACAAACTTGTGCCGGATTCCAAGCCGGCACTGGATTGTCCGATCATTTTTCCGTACGCACCAAACGCCGTACTAATCGGCTTTTTTTGCAGCTTCATTGGCGGCATCACCGGCATGTTGATTCTCGGAGCAGCCGGAGCCGTCATCGTTCTTCCCGGAGTGGTTCCCCACTTTTTCACAGGGGCCTCGGCCGGCGTCTTCGGAAACGCTGCAGGGGGGATACGGGGAGCGGTCTTGGGGTCTTTTGTCAACGGTCTGATCATTACGTTTTTCCCTGTGTTTCTGCTGCCGGTCATGGGTGATTTAGGCTTTGCCAATACGACATTTTCCGATACCGACTTTGCCGCGACAGGAATCGTGCTTGGGCATGCGTTGAAACTGCTGGGGGCAGGAGGAGTTGTAATTGGAATTGCAACGGTAGTGGCCGGTGCGGTCTTACTGGGCTTTAAACGCGGAAAGGCGGGGAAGTCCGATCATAAAGCTGAAGCATAAAGGAGTGGGCAATGATGTCAGTGAAGGAAATCAATATGGAACGTTTTCGTGACCAAATCAGGCTGCTGACACTGAAACAGCTTCATCACCTCGGTTTTGGGCATTATGGAGGCAGCTTGTCAATCGCCGATGTGTTGGCCGTTTTATATGGAAAGGTGATGAAAATAGATCCCGCCAATCCGTCGTGGGAAGATCGTGACTTTTTTATTCTTTCAAAAGGGCACGGCGGCCCCGCCTTGTATGCAGCGCTTCATCTTACCGGCTATTTTGAAGAAGATGTGCTCTATACGCTAAACCAAAACGGCACGGCTCTTCCGTCGCATCCTGACCGGAATTTAACACCGGGAGTCGATATGACGACCGGGTCGCTTGGCCAGGGGATCTCGGCTGCGGCAGGAGTCGCACTGTCGCACAAGCTTTCAGGACGCACTAACCGGACCTTTGTCATTGTCGGCGACGGGGAGCTGAATGAAGGTCAATGTTGGGAAGCGATCCAATTCGCGGCACACCATAAGCTCCACAATTTTTATGTGTTTGTGGATGATAATAAACAACAGCTGGACGGTCCGACTAAAGATATTATTGATCCGCTGGATTTTGTCAGCAAATTTTCAGCCTTCGGTTTTTATTCCGAAAGGGTAAACGGACATGAACCGGATGCGATTTATCAAGCGATCAAAAGAGGAGAAGCCCAGCGGGAAAGGCCGGTTGCCGTCATCCTTGATACGGTGAAGGGGAAGGGCATCCCTTATTTTGAAAATATGGAGAACAGCCACCACATTAGAGCGAATGATGAACAAAATCGCATAATCGAAAAGATCATGATAACGCTTGAAGAAAAGGGAGTGAGGGCATGAATGAGGCGGCAGCAAATATCAAGCTGGATGCTGTCGAAATGAGGCAGGCATACAGCTCGGCCGTTTATGAACTGGCTCAGGAAAACGCGGACATCGTGGCGTTGGAAGCGGATTTGATGAGCTCGATTTCCATGGACAAAATTAAACGGCGCATTCCCGAGCGAGTGATCAATTGCGGGGTTATGGAAGCCAATATGATAGGGATTGCGGCCGGGCTTTCGTTAACCGGAAGAATCCCGTTTGTTCACACGTTCGCCCAGTTTGCGACAAGACGCTGCTTTGATCAGCTGTTTGTTTCAGGTGCCTATGCCAAAACAAACATCAAGATTCTCGGTTCAGATTCGGGAATTACGGCTGAACATAACGGCGGAACACACATGGCCTTTGAAGATTTGGGACTCGCCCGGCTAATCCCGAATGCCTTTGTTTATGAAGCGAGCGATGCAGCAATGCTCCAATTTTTGATCAAAAAGGCTGCGGCAGAGTACGGCATTCACTATATCAGGACGATCAGAAAAAAGGCGGTCAGACTTTATGATGAACATGAAACATTTGCAGACGGAAAAGCAAAAGTTCTCAAAGACGGCAGCGATGCGGCGCTGTTTGCCAGCGGCATCATGGTCGCAGAAGCTTTGCGGGCGGCAGAACTGCTAAAAGAAAAAGGGATCGATGCAGCGGTCATCGATATGTATTGCATCAAGCCGATCGATCAAGAAACCGTGATTCGCTATGCACAAAAAACGAATGCGATTGTCACGGCAGAAAACCATAATGTCATAGGCGGATTGGGAAGCGCAGTCGCGGAAGTGCTGAGTGAACATCATCCCGCTCCGCTCAAGAGAATCGGGGTTCATGAAGCCTTCGGACAGGTCGGGACGATCGATTATTTGAAAAAATATTACCGTTTGACCGCAGAGCATATCGCACGGGCGGCGGAACAGCTCGTTTAAGATTTCTTTGTCCTGGCCGATTTTTATATTAGAATAGATAAAAGCCTAAAAAAAGTGAGGTATCTTAAATATCGTGTCAGTCAGTCAAAGAGATCGAATCGATGTGAAGCTAGTAGCTCTGGATATGGATGGAACACTATTAAATGATGAACAGACCATTTCTGATGAAAACAGAAATGCGATTAAAGAAGCAGAGGAAAAAGGGATTTATGTCGTGCTCAGTACCGGCCGCACGCTGATGACGTGCCGGGAGTTGGCGGAGTCGCTCGAACTGTCTTCTTTTTTGATCACGGCAAACGGCAGTGAAATTTGGGATTCGTCTTTCAACCTGGTCGAGCGTCAGCTGCTTCATCCCGATCATGTCCAAATGATGTGGGATTTGCGCAATCTGCACAACACCGATTTCTGGGCCGCCAGCGTCGATAAAGTGTGGAGAGGCGAGTTTCCTGAGGATATTCAGGCGTATGAATGGCTGAAATTCGGCTTTGATATTCCGGATGACGACGTCAGAAACCGGGTCCTGGAAGAGCTGAAAAAGAACAAAGAATTGGAAGTCAGCAATTCAAGCCCGACCAATATTGAAGTCAACGCCATCGGGATCAATAAAGCGGCCGCTTTGGCAAAAGTATGCGAGCGCCTCGGCTTTACGATGGAACACGTGATGGCGGTCGGAGACAGTTTAAATGATATCGCCATGATCAAAGAAGCGGGTTTAGGCGTTGCCATGGGGAACGCCCAGGAAATCGTCAAAGAAACCGCAGACTGGATCACGGATTCCAATATCGAACACGGAGTCGCAAAAGCGATCAGGCATTGGGTATTGTCCTAGCCGAAAAAAGAGCCGATTTACGGCTCTTTTTTTTGTGCAAAATAAAAAATATTCATGGACTGAAGCAAGTTGAAAAAACCTTGTGAAATCAGGTTTTTCAGCTAAAACTTTTTAGGAAAAATGATTTATTTTATGTGAGGTTTTCTAACAATATGATGCCAAGCGGGCAAATCCTTGATATAATCTATTCAAGTTTGATTATTCGGAATTAAGGTTCCGAAAATCGGAACAAAATGAGGGATATACTAAAATTCGACCGAATGTGCATCAATATATAGGGGGGATTTGATGAATCAAGTTGATTTAAACTGCGATCTTGGAGAAAGCTTCGGCGCTTATAAAATCGGGCTCGATGAGGAGATTCTCGAATTTGTTACATCAGCCAACATCGCTTGCGGATTTCATGCCGGAGACCCTGGCGTCATGCGCAAAACCGTCAAAATGGCGGCGGAAAAAGGCGTGAAAATCGGCGCGCATCCGGGACTTCCCGATTTAGCGGGATTCGGGCGCCGCAATATGGCGATTACGCCTGAAGAAGCATACGATCTTGTCGTGTATCAAATTGGTGCGCTTTCAGGATTTTTAAAGGCCGAAGGTGTGACCATGCAGCATGTGAAACCCCATGGCGCACTGTATAATATGGCGGCGCAAAGCCGGGAACTGTCGGATGCGATCGCGCGTGCAGTTTATCAAACAGACCCGGAACTGATTTTATTCGGTTTGGCGGGAAGCGAACTTGTGCTTGCCGGTGAAAGAGCCGGTTTGAAAACGGCTCACGAAGTGTTCGCCGACCGTACATATCAGGAAGACGGAACGCTGACTTCCCGCCGCCAGAATGATGCGCTGATTCATGATGATGATGAAGCCGTCGGTCAGGTGATCCGCATGGTCAAAGAAGGCAAAGTCCGCAGCCTGCAAGGAACGGATGTCAGCCTTAAAGCAGATACGGTGTGCATTCACGGAGATGGTGCACACGCGCTTCAGTTTGCGAAAAAAATCCGCCGTGAACTCAGAGCAGCAGATATTAAAATACAAGCTTTTTCTACATGATGTTGACAAAAGGAGGAATACCATTTGAAACAAAATAAAAAAACAAAAGCGTCATCAAGCAACTGGACGTTGCTTTTGGGCGCCGCTTTTTTAATGGCCACATCCTCAATCGGGCCGGGATTTTTAACGCAAACCACAGTCTTTACACAGAGCTTGGCTGCAAGCTTCGGCTTTGTCATCCTCGTTTCCATCATTTTAGATATCTTCGTTCAAACCAATGTATGGAGAATCATTGCGGTTTCTGAAAAAAGAGGGCAGGAAATCGCCAACCTCGTCTTTCCGGGACTCGGCTATGTCATCGCATTTCTCGTCGTTCTGGGCGGGCTTGCTTTCAACATCGGCAATATCGGAGGCGCCGGTCTCGGCCTCCAGGTTTTATTCGGCATTACACCGCAGACGGGTGCGATCATCAGCGCCGCGATCGCGGTTTTGATCTTTGTCATTAAAGAAGCGGGAAAAGCGATGGACCGGTTTACGCTGATCGCGGGCTTTGTCATGATTTTATTAGTGGTGTACGTTGCGATTACGACCGGTCCTCCGGTTGGAGAAGCAGTAACAAAAACGATCATGCCTGATAATATCGACATTCTTGCGATTGTGACGCTTGTCGGCGGCACGGTCGGCGGATACATTACATTTGCCGGCGGACACCGTTTGCTTGATGCGGGTGTTAAAGGGAGGGCTGCGATTCCTGAAGTAACGAAAAGCTCTGTTTCCGGCATTTTGATCACATCTGTCATGAGAATTGCGCTTTTCCTTGCTGTACTTGGAGTCGTCTCAAAAGGCCTGCACATTAATCCGGATAACCCGCCGGCTTCTGTCTTCCAGCTTGCTGCGGGAAATATCGGCTACAAAATCTTCGGTCTCGTCATGTGGGGAGCTGCTGTTACATCTGTAATCGGCGCTGCTTATACGTCCGTATCTTTCTTTAAAACGTTTTCTCCGAAAATTGAAAAGAATTCACGCGGCATTATTATTGTCTTTATTATCGTATCAACGATTTGCTTTGTAACAATTGGTAAGCCGGTCAACCTTCTCGTGCTTGCCGGCGCATTAAACGGTTTAATCTTACCGATCGCACTCGGATCCCTTTTGATCGGCGCGTATAAGAAGAATATCGTCGGCGACTACAGGCATCCGATCTGGCTTACAATTCCAGGTATTCTGGTCGTTATTGTCATGGCGGTCATGGGAGGCTATACGTTAATCAAAGAAATTCCTAAGTTATGGGGATGATATCGTTGCGTCATGTAAATGAAATGCGCCCTGACGAAGTCAGGGCCCTGATTCGAAAAGGCGAAATAACGGGTCCGACAGCCGGGATGGCCGGGGGTTTTACCCAGGCAAACCTGGTGATTTTGAAAAAAGAGCTCGCTTTTGAGTTTTTGCTGTTTTGCCAGCGCAATCAAAAGCCGTGTCCGATTCTCGATGTCACAGATCCCGGATCTCCGGTTCCGTCCATCACGGCGCCGGATGCCGATATCCGCACCGATTTTCCGAAATACCGCGTATACAGGCGCGGCGAATTGGCGGATGAAGTGACCGATATCCATTCTTTATGGGAAAACGACATGGTCGGTTTTTTAATCGGCTGCAGCTTTACGTTTGAACAAGCGTTAATCAATAACGGAATCCCTGTCAGACACATTGAAGAAAAGCGAAATGTTCCGATGTATCAAACGAATATTCCTTGTGTCCCGGCAGGCCGTTTTCAAGGGCCGATGGTTGTCAGTATGAGGCCGGTTCCGGAAGAGCAGGCGGTGCGTGCCGTTCAGGTTACATCAAGGTTTCCCGCTGTTCACGGAGGACCTGTCCATATCGGCAGTCCTGAAGCCATCGGTATAACAGACATCGCAAAACCCGATTTCGGCGATGCGGTCACGATAAAAAAAGGAGAAGTTCCGGTATTTTGGGCATGCGGCGTCACCCCTCAGGCCGTCGCCATGCACGTAAAGCCGGAGCTGATGATCACGCATTCGCCCGGCCATATGCTGGTTACCGATGTTCGGGACGAACAATTTGGCGTGTTATAGGATCTCAAAATCAATACAGAGTGGTTTATCTGTATTGATTTTTGATTTAAGGGGATGAAAGGCAAGGTGAAACAGAATGAAAAATCTATCGAATGTGACAATGTCCCCGCTCGGCGACTCCGCGGTTATCATTCAGCTCGGAGAGGGGATAAGCGAACAGACGCATCGTGTCGTCAGTGCACTGACAAAGCGGATTGAAAACGATCCGTTTCCCGGTTTTATTGAGTGTGTGCCGGCTTTCACGAGTGTGACCGTTTTCTATCAGCCGTTTGAAGTATACCGCAAGATGGAGAGCGGCAAGGCTGTTGATTCTCCGTATGAAAAGGTAAAAGCCCTCATCGAACATCATCTCCAAGAGCTCACAATGGAAGAAGAAACAAATCAGCGTACGGTGGAAATTCCGGTTTGTTACGGCGGCCGTTTCGGCCCTGATTTGGAGGAAGTGGCCGACATCAACGGACTGACTGCACAGGAAGTCATCGATATTCACACCTCGGGTGAGTACCTCGTTTATATGATCGGCTTTGCGCCGGGCTTCCCTTACTTAGGCGGAATGTCTGAAAAGATAGCCGCGCCGCGGCGGTCCTCTCCGCGGACTTCGATTCCTGCCGGCTCCGTGGGAATCGCCGGCATGCAAACAGGCGTCTATCCCCTTTCAACGCCGGGCGGCTGGCAGCTGATCGGCAATACGCCGCTTGAATTATTCAAGCCTTATGAACAGCCTCCGAGCCTTCTGAGAGCAGGGGATATCGTGAAATTTGTCAGCGTGACAGAAGAGGAGTATCACGCGCTGAAGGAGGGAAAATCTTGAGCATAGAAGTGTTAAAGCCGGGTCTGATGACGACGGTTCAAGACTTGGGCCGCGCAGGTTTTCAAAAATACGGCGTGCTTGTCAGCGGGGCCATGGATGCCGATTCTTTGCGGATTGCCAATCTCCTCGCGGGGAACAGCCAGAACGAAGCTGCACTTGAAGTGACGCTGATGGGACCGGGGCCGTCTCTCCGCTTTCAAAAACCGGCTCTTATAGCGGTGACGGGCGCTGACTTTTCACTGATGGTAAATGACGAAGAAGTCCCGCTTTGGCGTCCGGTTTTCATCAAAGAAGGCAGTGTGTTGACATTCGGCATGTGCAAGCGCGGAAGCCGTGCATACATGGCGGTGGCCGGAGGGATTGATGTGCCGCCTGTGATGGAAAGCAAAAGCACATATGTCAGAGCAGGGCTCGGCGGCTTTCAAGGAAGGGCGCTTCAAAAGGGAGACGTGTTATCGCTAGGCAGCCCGACGCCGTTGTCGGAAGCGATGTACAGAAAGCTTGCAGACCATGGCGATGGCTTAGGCTTTGGGGCTCCGAAGTGGGCTGTCGACCGCAAATATTTTCTCCCGTTAAAAAAGAATCCGGTCATTCGTGTCATCAAAGGCGATCAGTTCGCTTGCTTCACCTCATCATCGCAAGAACGCTTTTTCGCGGATACATTCCGGGTGACGGCCAAATCCGACCGGATGGGGTACCGTCTTCAAGGAGAAGCGCTCGAACTCACTCAGCCGCTGGAAATGATCTCTGAAGCGGTATCGTTCGGAACGATTCAGGTGCCGCCTGACGGCAATCCGATCGTTCTTCTCGCAGACAGACAGACAGCGGGCGGATATCCGAGAATCGCCCATATCGTATCCGCCGATTTTTCACAGGTGACGCAGATGATGCCGGGCGAGCAGGTACAGTTTCAGCTTGTCAGCCTTCAGGAAGCAGAGCGCATTTACATCGAACGGGAGACGAAAATCAGCGAACTTTCCGCCCGATTGAAGCTTGAATACATGTTATGATAGGTGTGATGTGTATCAGGAGGGGGAAGGCATGGAACATAAAAACAAAACAGTTGTCAAAGCTATGACCCTGCTCAATCTGTTCCTGACGAGAGAAAGGCTCTCACTGGGCGACATGATTGAGCTGACAGGCATGCCGAAAACATCTGTCTACCGCATGGTTTGTTCTCTCGAAGAAATGGGTTTTCTCGACCGTGACGAGAACGGGATGTATGCTTTAGGACTGCTGTTTTTGCAATACGGCCACCTTGTTTCAGAAAGGCTTGATATCCGAAAAATCGCTCTGCCTATCATGGAAGAACTCCGCGATGACGTGGATGAAGCCGTCCATTTGATCGTGAGGCAGGGAAATGAAGCGATGTATATAGAAAAAATTGAGGGCACGCAGACCGTTCGCCTCTATACAGCGATCGGGAGGCGGTCCCCTTTATATGCCGGAGCCTGCGCAAGAAGCATTCTGACATTTTTGCCTGAAGAAGAGCGGGATGCCTATATCAAGAAAACAGAGCTGGTGCCGATCGCTTCCGGTACGATCCGGGATAAGAACGAGCTGATCCGTATTTTGAATGAGTCGTACCGGAGCGGCTGCACGGTCAGTCATTCGGAGCTCGAAGATTATACCTCTGCGATCGCCGCGCCGATTTTCAATCATAAGCGCGAAGTCGCGGCGGGGATCAGCATCGCCGGGTTTGAAGCCCGCTTTCAGAAAGACCGTCTTCCTTATTTGACCGAAAGAGTGAAAAAGGCGGCGCTTGACATTTCGAGAAAGTTAGGTTTTTAGGAAAAAAGAAAAGTATCCTTTCGAGCCTCTCCCGAGTACATATATGGTAGCTGCCGCGAAAAAACGGCATACCGGAGGGGGAAAGGATATGACGCTTCAATATACGGCTCTCGGCGATTCTCTAACCGTCGGGGTCGGTGCAGGTTTGTTTAAGCCGGGGTTTGTCCAGCGCTATAAAAGGAAAATGGAAGAGGATTTGAACGAATGCGTTTCTTTGCTTGTATTTGCGAAATCGGGTCTTGAAACGTCGGACATTCTGGCGATGCTGAACGAGCCGTTCATCATGGAACAGGTCAAAAAAGCGGACGTCATCACGATAACGGGCTGCGGCAATGACCTTCTGCAATCGCTGGAGATATATGAAAAAGAAAAGGATGAACACGTCTTTTTGGAAGCTTCCTCACACTGTCAGAAAAACTACTCAGGCATGCTTGAGAAAATCGGAGACATAAAGGGAGACAAAGATACGCGTTACCTCGTCCGTCTTCTCAATTTATACAACCCTTTTCCGTCGATCGAATTAGCGGACAAATGGATTTCCGGCTTTAACAGGCATTTAAAACAGCTCGAGTCCGCTCCGCAAATCAAGGTGATCGATACTTATGCTGTCTTTAAAGGACACGAACAAGAATATTTGTCAATTGACCGCGTACATCCAAACAGCAGAGGGTATGAAGCGATGGCGGAAAATTTGCGAGCGGCGGGCTACGGGCTGCTGAAAAGCTGAATATGATGAAGAAAGACCATTCCAATCAGGAATGGTCTTTTCAGCGTGTCGAGAAACCCTCGCATTCGTTGTCAGGCCTGCGCGTCGGTGCTCACGAATTCCAACATTCGCTGCGCTCCGATGCTCGGCCTTCCTAGACTGCAAGGGTTTTCAATCACGCTGAAAGGGTGACAAAATCCTAAAACTGAAAACCGTTTTAGGATTTTGTCAACAATCTGGAAAGACCATTCCAATCAGGAATGGTCTTTTTTTATGCAATTCTTCAGCGAGCCTTTATTTTCCTCGAGTCGGCCGCGGCAGCCGAAACCAGACTAAAAAATGAAACTATTAAATTTTGTCACACGGCTCCTGCCAAAGTGCCGTTTTCTTTCAATTGAGCAGTCATCTGTAAGCGTTTTAATATAAAGACAAGGAGCCGACATTATTCGACATCATTATTTTATCACAGGCTTTAAAGGACAACAAAGGAGGGTTATGAAATGGAAGAAAGACAAAATCCAGATTTCAAAGTAAAGATTCAACGTTTCGGAAGCTATTTGAGCGGAATGATCATGCCGAATATCGGTGCATTTATCGCATGGGGGATCATTACCGCCCTGTTTATTCCGACGGGATGGATGCCGAACGAGGCGCTTGCTTCATTGGTTGATCCGATGATCAAATTTCTGCTGCCGCTCTTGATCGGATACACGGGCGGTAAGATGGTGTACGACCACCGCGGAGGCGTCGTCGGTGCGACTGCAGCGATGGGTGTTATTGTCGGTGCGGACATTCCGATGTTCCTCGGCGCGATGATCATGGGGCCGCTGGGCGGCTTCCTGATGAAATTGACGGACAGGCTTTTCAAAGATAAGGTCCGTTCCGGATTTGAAATGCTGATCAACAACTTTACAGCCGGAATTCTCGGTTTCATTTTGGCAGTGCTCGGCTTTCTTGCGATCGGTCCGGTGGTGCTCGGCTTGAACAAAACATTGGCGGCCGGCGTGGAAGTGATCGTCAATGCGAATCTGCTTCCATTGGCAAGTATTTTTGTAGAGCCTGCGAAAGTTCTTTTCCTTAACAATGCGATTAACCACGGTATTTTGAGCCCGATTGGTATTGAACAGGCCGCCCAGACAGGAAAATCGATTTTATTCCTTTTGGAGGCGAACCCAGGTCCGGGTCTCGGGATTCTTTTAGCTTACATGATTTTTGGAAAAGGCACATCAAAGCAGACCGCCCCTGGCGCTGCAGTGATTCACTTCCTTGGCGGGATTCACGAAATTTATTTCCCTTACATTCTGATGAAACCGCTGTTAATCCTGGCTGCAATAGCGGGCGGAGCGAGCGGTGTGCTGACATTCTCCATCTTTAATGCGGGGCTGGCGGCTGTTCCTTCACCGGGAAGCATTATTGCGGTGCTGGCGATGACGCCGAAAGGCAACCACATCGGTGTGATCCTTGGTGTTCTCGTCGCGGCAGCCGTTTCATTCATTGTAGCTTCTTTGATTTTGAAAACGTCTAAAGCCGGCGATGAAGATTTAACGGCCGCAGCGGAAAAAATGCAGCAAATGAAAGGTAAGAAGAGCCAAGCCGTTTCTGCATTGACTTCGGCTGATGAAGCGGAAGAATCAGAGGCAACTTATGAAAATGTCGGCAAGATCATTTTCGCGTGTGATGCCGGAATGGGCTCCAGTGCGATGGGGGCATCGATTTTGAAAAACAAAGTCAAAAAAGCAGAACTCGATATCGACGTATCCAATACATCGATCAATAATCTGCCTGGAGATGCCGACATCGTCATTACGCATAAAGACTTAACGGAACGCGCAAAAGCGAAGCTTCCAAACGCTAGACACATATCAGTGGAAAATTTCCTTAACAGTCCAAAATACGATGAACTGATCAATCAGCTTAAAAAGTAAAGTTTGAGAATCCGTGAGCCTGTCAATCAGGCTCACACAACATGTATGAAAGAGAGTGATTTCCCAATGAAACCAGTACTTGCAAAAGAAAACATTCATCTCAATCAATCTGCCGCAACGCAGGAAGAAGCGATCAGGCTGGCCGGAAAGGCGCTGGTTGACGCCGGCTATGTGACCGCGGATTATATCGAGAAAATGTTGGAGAGGGAAGGCCTCACTTCCACTTACATGGGGAACGCAATCGCTATTCCGCATGGTACGGAAGACAGCAAGCGGGATGTTCTTCACTCCGGAATATCCGTGATCCAGCTTCCGGAAGGTGTCGAATACGGCGATGGCAATATCGCTAAAGTGATCTTTGGCATTGCCGGGAAAAATGATGAGCATTTGGACATTTTATCAAAGATTGCGATCGTCTGCTCAGAAGCGGACAACGTCGAACGGATCATCAATGCGAAAAATGAAGACGAGTTAATGGCGGTTTTTGAAGAAGGTGACCAAATATGATTGCACTGCATTTCGGTGCGGGGAACATCGGCCGGGGATTTATCGGAGCCTTGCTCTGCAAATCGGGGTATGATGTCGTGTTCGCCGATGTAAACGATGCCGTGATCAAGGAACTGAACGACAAGGGCCGCTATATCGTCGAATTGGCCGATGCCGGAAGGAAGCAGGAAACGATTGGCCCGGTTCGGGCGATCAACAGTGCGACCCAGCTTGACGAATTGTATGATTTCATAGCGAAAGCCGACCTTGTCACTACAGCGGTGGGCCCTGCGGTTCTTAAGCTGATCGCAGAGCCGATTGCAGAAGGTTTGAAGCGCCGTATGAAACTAAATACACAGCCTTTAAATATCATAGCTTGCGAGAATATGATCGGAGGCAGCGCTCATCTTCGCGAGGAGATTTTTGCCCGCTTAACTGAAACAGATCGCGCCGCAATCAGCGATTCAGTTGGTTTTCCGAACTCGGCAGTCGACAGAATTGTGCCGATCCAGCATCATGATGATCTGTTGAAAGTAACGGTGGAGCCTTTTTTCGAATGGGCCGTCGATCAAACGGAATTCGCCGGAAAAGTGCCGGATATTGAAGGTGTGACATATGTACCGGATCTCGCGCCATTCATCGAAAGAAAGCTGTTTACGGTCAATACCGGACATGCCATGGCGGCGTATGCCGGCTATAAGAAAGGTTTGAAGACGATAAAAGACGCCATTCATCACCCGGAGGTCCGTCAAACGGTAGCAGGCGCGCTTGAAGAAACAGGCCGGTACCTTGTTCAGACATACGATTTTACACAGGAAGAGCACCGGGCATATATGACAAAAATTATCGGGCGCTTTGAAAATGAATGCCTATCAGACGACGTCACCCGTGTGGCCAGGTCGCCGCTTCGCAAGCTTGGCAGGGATGACCGTCTTGTCGGCCCGGCCAGAAAGCTTTGCGACCTCGGCTTTGAACCTGTCCGCCTTGCAGAAGGTATTGCCTTGGCGCTGCAGTTTGATTGTGCCGATGATCCGGAAGCCGTTCAGCTTCAAAGCATGACCGCTGAAAAAGGCTATGAAGGCGTGCTTCGAGATGTATGCGGACTAAAAGAGGATCATTCTTTATTCAAACTGGTGATCAGCCATTTGAAAGCATAGTTTCAGATAGAATCGGGAAAAGTTCGGCAGCCGGGCGGGGGCTGCCGAAACAGAATGTATGAACAGGGCGGCGCAGATGCAACCTAACCTGGAAACATCAGCTGTGGGCTGATGTTTCCAGCGTGTCGAGAAACCCTCGCATTCGTTGTCAGGCCTGCGCGTCGGTGCTCACGAATAGGAGAAGGATCGGCGGCTAACCGCTCAGGCGTCCTGCCTGAACGCCGCCGTCATCACATCCTGTGAAAGTCAGCTTCCGATGCTCGGCCTTCCTAGACTGCAAGGGTTTTCAATCACGCTGAAAGGATGACAAAATCCCAAAACAAAAAGTCGTTTTGGGATTTTGTCAACAACCTAGAAACATCAGCTGTGGGCTGATGTTTCTTCACTTCTTGAAGATTTTAATAAAAAATTAATTAGTTCGAATTGAAGATTTCTTAACAGCGTTTTATGATAGGGATACCGTTTCAACCGCCGGACCCCCTTTCACTCCCGCAAAAACGACAACACCGGAGGCGGCGTTTTATGTATATGACAGCAAGGGAACAAAAATTGATGAAATACCTTTTGCATCAAAACCGCTATGTCAAAGTCAATGAAATTGCCGACTATATTGAAGTCAGCACAAGAACGGTCCACCGCGAGCTCAAAGCGGTTAAATCCGTTCTGGACAAGTACAGTCTTCAACTTGATAAGCAGCCGGGAAAAGGCTTGAAACTGGTCGGTGTCTACAGAGACAAACAGCGGCTTCTTGAAGATCTGTCCCGGGACAGCCATGTCGAATACAGTGCCGATGAACGAAAGCTTTTGATTTTATGCGCGATGCTTGAAGCGGGAGAACCGATCAAGCTTTATACAATCGCCAATGACTTGCAGGTGACGACGGCAACGATCAGCAACGATCTTGACGAGCTGGAGAAGTGGATCGCTCCGTTCGGCCTGTCGCTGATCAGAAAAAGAGGCTACGGCATAGAGCTGAGGGGGCCGGAGGATGCCAAGCGAAAAATCGTCGGAAACTTGATGGCCGACAAGCTCGATGTTCAGCAGTTTCTGGAAACAATCGAAATGAATATTAAAGGCAAGAACGAAGCGCCGGAGAAAATATTCGGTGTCGTCAGCAGGGGGAAATTGCTGAAAGCGGAAAAAGTGCTGTTTCAGATGAAAGAAAAGTATGGGCTTTCCCTTTCCGACAGTGCATACATCGCTCTCGTCGTCCACTTGACGTTTGCGATCGAGCGGATACAGCTCGGTGAAATGATTAATATGAATGAAGAAGAATTGACGGACTTGAAGCGTACGAAAGAGTTTGAACTGGCGCTTGCGCTTGCAAAGGAGCTTGAAAATGCGTTTCACGTGAAGATCCCCGAAGCTGAGGCGGGTTATATAACGATGCATTTAAGAAGTGCCAACAAAAGCTTCAAAATCGACTACAGAGCGGAAGATATCGAGCTGGATACCGCGCTCAGGACGAAAAAGCTGATCGATTTCATCTCGCAAAAAACGGGCACGAATTTAACAGGCAACCATTCGCTTTATGAAGGATTAATCGCCCACCTTGAACCGGCGATCATCCGGATCAAAGAAAAGATGTCGGTGCATAATCCGTTAACAGAACAGGTCAAAAAAGATTATTTTCTCTTATATATGGCCATAGAGGAAGGCGTCGAAACATTTTTTCCGGAAATCCGGTTTCCAGATGAAGAAATTGCTTTTATCGTCCTTCACTTTGGATCGGCGCTTGAGATGAGCAAACAAAAAGTAGACATCAGCGCGCTCGTGATTTGTTCGAGCGGAATCGGTTCATCAAAGATGCTGGCCTCGCGGCTGAAAAAAGAGCTTCCTGAAATCGCTTCCTTTGAGATATCCTCGCTGATGGAGCTGAAATCGAAAAATACCGGTGCCTATGACATCATCGTTTCAACCGTGCCGATCCCATATGAAAACATTGACTGCGTCACCGTCAGTCCGCTCCTTGACACAGAAGATGTGAAACAGATCAAACACCAGCTCACCCGGAAAATCCCGCTCATCCTTCGGAAAAAGCGGATGGCTCCCAAAAAACCGGAGCCGTTTCCTGATATGCTTCAGATTGCGCGGAAAATCGGCCATTACGCAGCCGGCATTCAACATTTACTGAGCCATTTTACAGTTGAAACGCTGGAAGCTGAATCAAGCCTGGAACATACGGTCAAACGCCTTTGCAGCACCCTTGAAGATCAAGGTCTGGTTACGGATGCAGGGCAGATGGCCGGCGGGCTGATGACAAGAGAAGCACAGGGGGGCCTCGGCATTCCCGGAACCACCTTCGCACTGTTCCATTTAAAAAGCGAAGCGGCCGCGATTCCCCTCTTTAAAGCTTATGATCTATCCAAACCGTTCGAGATCAAAGGGATGGACGGAAGCGTCATGAAGATGACGCGGATGCTTATCATGCTGGCGCCGGCCGATCTGTCTCCGGAAGGTTCCGAGATTTTGAGCTTGATCAGCTCTTCGATGATTGAAAGTGACGAAAGTATAAAAGCGTACCAGACCGGAGACCGCGAGCAGCTGTACGGAAGGCTGAACGTTTTGTTTCACCGGTTTATACAGGATAAAGAGTGGTAAAAGCCCCGGTCACCCGGGGCTTTCTTCATTTTTCGCGCACACGGTTATGTTTAAACAAAAATTTCTCCGGTTAAAAGTCTAGTAATATCAGCTAAAGGGAGGAATCACAAATGGATTTGCGCAATCAGCAGACAAACGGACAGCCGGCACAGACGCAAGACCGTCAGCCCGGCATCGAAAGCGTCATGAACCCGCGTCCGATCTATGAAGATGAAAATTACAAAGGGACGGATAAATTGAAAGGAAAGGTCGCACTGATTACAGGGGGCGACAGCGGAATCGGCAGGGCAGTTGCCGTTGCCTATGCTAAAGAAGGCGCGGACATCTCGATCGTCTACTTAAATGAACATGAGGACGCTCAGGAGACGAAAGCGCGGGTTGAAAAAGAAGGCGTCAAATGCATGCTGCTTCCCGGAGACGTCAGAGACGAAGCATTTTGCAATGACGCGGTTGAACAGACTGTAAAGGAGCTGGGCCGTCTTGATATTCTTGTCAATAATGCGGCCGAACAGCATCCAAAAGACAGCATTAAAGAGATTTCCAGTGAACAGCTTGAGAAAACATTTAAAACAAATTTCTTCTCTTATTTCTACTTTACAAAAAAAGCGATCGATTATTTGGAGCCGGGCAGCGCGATCATCAATACAACATCGATCAACCCTTACCGGGGCAATCCGCAGCTGATTGACTACACGGCAACAAAAGGTGCGATCAATGCATTTACACGGTCGATGTCACAGGCGCTCGTCAAAGACGGCATCCGTGTCAATGCCGTTGCACCGGGACCGATTTGGACGCCGCTGATCCCGTCCACATTTTCAGGTGAGGAAGTGGCGAAGTTCGGTACAAATACACCGATGGGCCGTCCAGGTCAGCCGGTGGATCATGTGGGCTGCTATGTGCTTTTAGCGTCTGACGATTCTTCGTATATGACAGGGCAGACCCTCCACGTCAACGGCGGAGACTTTATCACGACATAAAAGGGGGAAGCTCGTGTGAAGGTGACAAAGGAAGACGTAATCGAATACTACGAGAAAGCGGGCATCGCGCTGAGCGACGATGATAAAGAAAACATCCAAATCATGGACTACGGTTTAAATAAGCTGAATAAGCTGGGACTTCAGCTGTTCGTCTATGTCAACACAGACCGCTACTGTGCCAAAGAGCTTGTATTATTCCCTGAACAAACATGCCCCGAACACCGGCATCCTCCCGTAGACGGGCAGGAAGGGAAAGAAGAGACATTCAGGTGCAGATACGGAAAAGTGTATTTGTATGTAGAAGGAGAAAAAACGGAAGTCCCGGCCGTTCTGCCGCCGCACGAGGATATCGAGCATTTCACCGTTTGGCACGAAATTCAGCTCACACCCGGCGAACAGTACACGATTCCGCCGGATACGAAACATTGGTTCAAAGCGGGGAGTGAAGGTGCTGTGGTTACGGAGTTTTCTTCAACAAGCACCGATGATCACGATGTGTTTACAGACCCGAGAATTTAGCGAATGGGAGCCAATCTCATTCGCTTTTTTCCGTCCGATCAAACACATCAAAGCCGATGAAGCGTTGTCCGTCATGATCGGCAAAATAAAATTGAACACCGTTCACACAAAGTGTTTTGACCGCTTCCTGTGACGTCGGTCGAAACCGATGAACGCGGGCGCCGTTTAGGAAAGCCGGTTCAAGTTTGTGTTTTCTGCCGGTCAGCGTTCCAAGCCGCGCTATTTCCGGAGCCGCCTTCCCCGGAAATTCGACACCGATCATCCGCTGATGGCGGTCAAAGTCTGCAGCCAAAGCCGTATTGCCGATATCATCGGTTGCTGCGGCAGACCCGGCACGGTTTTCCGTCAAAGCAATGTAGCCCATATCAGCCTCAGCATCAAACGATATGAAAATATTCACGTCAAAAACCTCCGTTCAATTGTTTAATATACAAGACATTGTGGAAAAGTAACAGTGGAGACATACAAAGGAGGGAACTTAAAATGGATCAGCAGCAATTGAAGAACAAAGTGCTCGACATTCTCGATCATCATAAAATCGGTTCGCTTGCAACGGTCGAAAGCGGCAAGCCTCATTCCCGCTACATGACCTTTTTCCACGACGGGCTGACGCTTTATACACCGACAAGCGATGAGACGCACAAGGCAGAAGAAATTGATAACAATCCGAACGTCCACGTGCTGTTGGGTTATAACGGCGAAGGATTAGGCGATGCATACCTTGAAATCACAGGTACGGCAAAGCTCAATCATTCTAAAGATTTAAAGGACAAAATCTGGGATGAAAAGCTTGAGCGCTGGTTTGACGGAAAGGACGATCCGAACTTGACCGTGCTTGAGATTGAGCCTTCGGAAATCAGACTGATGAATGAAGGTGAAAGCACCCCGGTCACGCTGGATCTGTAGCGCGCTGTGCTTAACAGTTTGTCATCAAGGACGAACTGTAGTATAATAAAAAACAGGAACACGCAAAAGAGCAAATAAATGGAAAGTAGACTTCTTTTTTCTTTCTTAGAAGATACTGATTTCTTCCTCTGACCCGCCCCTAACAGGATAGAGGGAAAAAAGACTTTTTGTTTCACAATTCACACTGGCGCGGCTTCGGAGCCGCAAGGACGAATGAGAGGTAGGGCTTTCGTTGTCTTGTATCAGAAATTCCATGGTGTTTACTTTCAACTCGGAACGATAGATGCTGATCTTTTACGAAATTCAAATGACCGCCTTTGGCAGCGGATAAATTATTTGCTCGAATAAATATGATAATTGAGACCGCTTCGGCTTTTGCCGGGGCGGTTTTTGATTTGCCGAAACGTTTGCGTTTTGAAAACAGTCTTACCTATAGACTGGAGGAAGAGAAATGGACTTTTTAACATCTAAGGTACTATTGATTTTTTGTTTTCTGTTGCTGATCCATTCCATCGAAACGCTCGCATACGCCGCTCGTCTGTCAGGCGCGAGAGTCGGATTTATCGCATCGGCGCTGTCATTATTTAATGTGATGGTCATCGTCTCAAGAATGTCAAATATGGTTCAGCAGCCTGTGACGGGGAAGCTTGTCGATGTTGCGGGTGCGGACGCACTTTCCCTCGTCGGCAGCCAATTTCGGTTTTTAATCTTTGGTTCAACCGTCGGTACAATTTTCGGAATGCTGCTTCTGCCGACGTTTGTCGCCGTATTTTCGAGAGCGATTGTTCATTTGGCAGGGGAAAACGGCTCCGTTTTGCAAGTGTTTCGCAAGGCGTTCTCAAAAAATATCTTCAAGCATGCCAAGCATTATGCGAGAAGACCGAGTCTGGAATATGTGAAAGACTTTCGGTTCTGCTACATACCGAAGCGGCTGTTTGTCTTGAACATGGCCATCACGGCGATTTATACAATCGGCGTTCTTGCCGCTCTTTATGCGGGCGTCCTCGTGCCCGAAAGGCATACGACCGCGGTGATGGCTTCCGGCCTTGTCAACGGGGTGGCGACGATGCTGCTGGCGCTGTTTGTCGATCCGAAGGTTTCGGTACTTGCAGATGACGTAGCAAAAGGGAGGCGGAGCTACACCTATTTGAAATGGGCTTCGATCACGATGGCAACATCGAGGGTGGCCGGGACGATTTTTGCCCAAGTTCTGTTTATCCCGGCTTCTTACTATATCGCATGGATGACGAAGTGGATGTAGTCGATTTTTGACGAAAAGATCAAAATTCGATCATTTTTCTTTCGAAATGAAACAAATGAAAACAAAAGATTATCTTTTTCGACACGATTAGACGGCTTGATCTTTCTTTTATTAATTGCCCGCTGTTTGATCCTGTGATAGTCTTATGTGTGGCGGTGATAAAAGTGGAGAGGGTTAGAGTAAGAGTAAGAAAACCGAAAAGAAAAAGGCGAAAAATCATAAAGCGCCTGTTTACCTTAATGTTGCTGGTTATCATAGCAGCAGCGGGTTATACCTACTTTGAATACAAAAAAGGCTTATCCGAATCTGACGGGGATTTTAAAGAAGACGGTCAGTTTGAATTTAACGGGGAAGGCTCTGATCTTGATGAAGTGAACATCCTCGTTCTAGGGATCGATTCAAGAGGGGAAGACCATTCAAGGTCTGACTCGATGATGGTGATCCATTATAATAAAAAGCAGAAACAGCCTAAATTGATTTCGATTATGAGGGACAGCTATGTCGACATACCGGGATATGACAAGCAAAAAGTCAATGCGGCTTATGCATACGGAGGCCCGGAACTCGTCAGAAAAACATTAAAAGAATCCTTTGATTTGGACATTAACTATTATGCCATCATCGATTTTAAAGGTTTTGCCAAAATCGTTGATGCGGTGGCGCCTGACGGCATCGAAGTCGACGTTCCGAAAAAAATGTCGTACGGAATCGGCATGACACTGCAGCCGGGAAAACAAATTCTTCACGGTGATAGGCTGCTGGGCTATGTCCGGTTCAGGCATGACAGAGAAAGCGATTTTGGACGGGTCAGAAGACAGCAGGAAATCTTTTCAGAGCTTCAAAAAGAAGCGATGAGCATCGGAAATATCGCCCAGCTTCCGAAGCTGTGGGGGCTCGTCGATCCGTATATTGAAACAAACATTCCGAACGGCGTCATCTTCTCCCTCGGCAAAGACTTTTTGCTCGGAAGCGTAAAAGAAACCAAAAGCTTCAGGCTCCCGGTTGACGGATCATTCACGAACAAAGACGATCCAACATACGGGGCGGTCCTCGATTTAGACCTTGAACAAAACAAGGAAGAGCTGAAACGCTTTTTAAATGAGTGATCAAAAAAACCGCCGGGTTTCCCGGCGGTTTTTACTGATCATATTTTTTTAGTCCCCGGTCATAAAGGAAATTGCCGAACGGAACAAATGCGGCCACAAGACCGGCAGCCGGCCATTTCACAGACCACCTCAGCACAAAAGTCGCATACAACAGAACAAACAAATACAAAATAAACAATCCGCCGTGAAGCGATCCGACAATCGTAACGGCCATCGGATAATCCGCCCAATATTTAAGCGGCATGGCGATAAACAGCAGGATTAAAAGCGAAATGCCTTCAATAAAACCCATCAACCGAAGGCGGCCAATCGGCGTTTGCAGCATAGTATACCTCCTGTGGAGTGATAGTCTACCTTTATACTATAAACCAAAAGGGGACAAATATGACAGGTTTTTTCTCCGTTGGATTTATGCGTCTGCCGGAAGCTTCATTAAAGCGCCGAAATATTGCTGGGCAGTCGTAAAACAAATAAATGCGGTCAATTCCGTTATTTCTTCTTCTGAAAACACTTCTTTTAAAACATCAAACTGCCTGTCTGAAACGTGCTCCCTCTGCGCCAAAAAGACCTCTGCAAACCCCATTGCAAAGCTCGTTTTCTGCTGATTCGGGATCTCGGGTTTCCCCTTTGCCTTGCAATATTCGCATCCGTTTCCCTGAGCCAGCACGCGGCGCACCTGCTCCTTCAGTTCCTTTGATAAAAAGCCGTCTCCTGACAGCTCCTCAGCTAAAGCCGTCCAGTTTGACATCAGGCTTTCGGAGTGTCCGAGCAGCCGCTGAAACGGCGTCTCTCCTCTGTCTGAAAAATTGATTCTTGTCATATGATGATCACCTCTTCATAATCATATATAAGCAGAAGTGAAAAATGAATTTCGAACGAAAGAATTTTCATGATAATATTAAAATGATGAAATAGAATGAAGGGAATAAAGTTACATATGAAAATTGATGACCTCGATTTTAAAATCATAGCCGAATTAAAGAAAGACAGCCGTTTATCGATGCGGGAGCTGGGCAGGAAGATCAGCCTTTCCGCGCCGTCTGTGACCGAAAGGGTCAGGCGGCTCGAATCGTTCGGCGTCATTAAAAAATATACGCTGGACATCGATTACCAAAAGGTCGGCCTTCCCGTATCCTGCATCATTGAAGCAACGGTGAAAAACGGGGAATACGAAAGGTTTAAAGCATATATCGAACGCCTCCCGAATATTGAATTCTGCTACCGGATCGCGGGAGCCGCCTGCTATATGCTGAAAATCAATGCAGAGAGCCTGGCGCAGATCGAAGCGTTTATCAATGAAACATCACCATATGCCCAAACCGTGACACACGTCATTTTTTCTGAAATTGAAATAAAGGAATCATGAACATTAGAGCTGCATCTGTATCATCTGTTATAATAAAAGGATGCATGAACAAGAAAGTGATGTGATGGACTTGTCTAAAACAGTCGTTTTAGCAGAAAAACCTTCAGTCGGCCGTGACTTGGCCCGCGTGCTGAAGTGTCATAAAAAAGGAAACGGATATCTTGAAGGCGACCGCTATATCGTGACATGGGCGCTCGGCCATCTGGTCACATTGGCGGACCCTGAAGGATACGGAAAGGAATTCCAGTCTTGGCGGCTTGAAGATCTGCCAATCATCCCCGAGCCTTTAAAGCTCGTCGTCATTAAAAAGACCGGAAAGCAGTTTCAGGCGGTTAAATCGCAGCTGATCAGAAAAGACGTCAAAGACATCGTCATAGCAACCGATGCCGGCCGGGAAGGCGAGCTTGTCGCCCGCTGGATCATCGAAAAAGCAAAGATTACGAAGCCATTGAAGCGCCTGTGGATTTCATCGGTCACAGACAAAGCGATTAAAGACGGATTTAAAAACTTAAAGAACGGCAAAGACTTTGAAAACCTTTACCATTCAGCCGTGGCTCGAGCTGAAGCCGATTGGATCGTCGGCATCAACGCGACGAGGGCGCTGACAACGAAATTCAACGCCCAGCTTTCCTGCGGACGCGTACAGACGCCGACATTGGCGATGATCGCGAAAAGAGAGGAAGATATCAAGAACTTTAAACCCGTCCCTTATTTCGGCTTGCGTGCAGCGGTTGACGGTATGACGCTGACGTGGCAGGACAAGAAAACGAAGCAGACCCGCACTTTCAACGCGTCTGTGACGTCACAGCTTGCAGGAGCGCTGCAAGGCAAACCGGCCGCTATCGTCGACTTGAAAAAAACGGCGAAAAAAAGCTTTGCCCCCGGACTTTATGATCTGACCGAGCTGCAGAGGGACGCCCATAAACGCTACGGATTTTCCGCAAAAGAAACGCTGTCCGTTTTGCAGAAGCTCTATGAGCAGCATAAGCTCGTCACCTATCCGCGGACGGACTCAAGATTTCTTTCTAATGACATCGTCCCTACGCTGAAAGACCGTTTGGAAGGCATGCAGGTGAAGCCTTATGCTCAGCATGTGACCCGGATCTTAAAGCATGGCGTTAAAGCCAATAAAAGCTTTGTTAACGATGCGAAAGTATCCGATCACCACGCGATAATTCCGACGGAAGAGCCGCTTGCGCTCGGCGCGTTAAGCGAAAAGGAAAGAAAGCTTTACGATTTGATCGCGAAGCGCTTTCTCGCCGTTTTAATGCCGCCGTTTGAATATGAAGAAACTAAAGTGTTTGCCGAAATCGGCGGAGAAACCTTTACGGCAAAAGGGAAAACCGTTCAGTCGCAAGGCTGGAAAGCGGTGTACGATTTCGCAGACGAAGATGATGACGAGGAAGAAAAGGATCAAACCCTTCCTAAACTCGCAAAAGGCGACACGCTGTCCGTCCGGTCTTTGACAGAGACGAAGAGTGAAACAAAACCGCCGGCGCGGTTTAATGAAGGAACATTACTGTCTGCGATGGAAAATCCGGCCGCATTTATGCAGGGAGAAGAAAAAAACCTTGTGAAAACTCTCGGAGAGACGGGCGGACTCGGGACGGTGGCAACACGCGCCGACATTATCGAAAAGCTGTTCAACACGTTCCTGATCGAGAAAAAAGGAAAAGATATCTATATCACCTCAAAAGGAAAACAGCTCCTTGAGCTTGTTCCGTCAGATTTAAAATCTCCTGCCCTCACCGCTGAATGGGAGCAGAAGCTGTCAGGCATTGCGAAAGGAAAACTTAAATCCTCCGCCTTTATCAAAGAAATGAAGGAGTACGCAAAGCAGACGATCAGAGAAATCAAAAGCAGCAATCAAACGTTTAAGCATGACAATATCACAGGGACCCATTGCCCTGACTGCGGAAAACTGATGCTGAAAGTAAACGGCAAACGCGGCACAATGCTCGTCTGCCAGGACAGGGAGTGCGGCCACCGCAAAACAGTCGCCAAACAGACGAACGCCCGCTGCCCGAACTGCCATAAGCGCATGGAACTGCGAGGACACGGAGAAGGCCAGACATTCGCCTGCGTCTGCGGCCACAGAGAAAAACTCTCCGTTTTCGAAAAGCGCAGGGCAAAAGACAAAAATTCAAAAGCATCAAAACGCGATGTACACTCCTACATGAAAAAGCAAAACAAAGATGAGCCAATCAACAACGCGCTCGCCGAACAGCTGAAGAAGCTGAAGCTTGATCAATAATCATCAAACAGCCTGCCGGAAACGGCAGGCTGTTTTAATGTGACCAAATATCACAAAACTAGCGAACTTGTCAGTGGAAAAGTCGCGAATCTACATGACATTTTCATACTTCTATTTGTCCCGGAAAGCTGTTCAAAGGAATCAGTTGTTTATAAAATTCAATTAACCGGGGAATTGGTTTGGCTGTGCTTTCCCTCCTTTGGTGCGATTGGCCCTTCAAAGATACTAGTACAGAGATCTTGGTAATGGGCTATTTCAGATCCAAATACCTCTCTGGATTTACGCATCAGTTCGGTGAATACGGACTGATCCCTCACCGATTCATTCAACGATGCAACTGCTTCAGCCAGTGCAGCACGAGCCGTCATTGCTTGGTGGTTCACGGATTGGACGTCCCAATACACATCCGGTGTTCCAGAACTAATCCGTGCCAGTAGCGCAAGCATAGTTGCATGCGGAGGGGGTGCAAGAGAACCAAGTTTTGCAATGTCAACATCTAATTCTGCGAGCGCCAATCCAAAGGTGAGTATCGCTGCATGAGTGAGTGCCTGCAAAGCCGCGGCCAATTGATCATGCTCCTCAGCTTCTAATAGCACCGGACGACCTTTCCAATCTAAAATCATCTGAATCAAATGACTTCCTTTAGGCCCATCGTTTTGAACGATGACAGCTACTGGTCTACCCACGATACTAAGGCTGGGAGCAAACATAGGGTTAAGACCTATGCTTTCGAAAGGCAAACCCAAAGCGTGTATTTTGTTAAATATGGGTGATTGTACAGAAAGAGTGTGCGTCAAGAGAGAATCAGGCTTCATTAACGCCCCGACAACTTTTACTGCTTGAAGAGCCGCGGTCTCTGGTAAAGCGAGCATCACCATGTCGGCCTTTTGGATCTTATCTTTGGCCTGTGGAGTCGGAACAGTGATGTCACATTTCATGAATTGTCGACGAACGGAAGGAGGATTCATATCGATAATACATACTTCAACACCCGATTCTTCAAGAAGGTCTGCAAACATCCCGCCAACGCCGCCGGCTCCTCCCGCAATCACACACTGCCTTATTTCCTGACTCATCTTGAACCTCCCACTGCAGAGACTTCCGCTGCTGCGATAGCTGAGACCATAGCTCGCGCTTTAACCTGAGTTTCTTTGAATTCCTCTTCTGGATCTGACAATGCTACGATCGCTCCTCCGACACCAAAAGTCGCCTTGTCATCGGTCACAACAACTGTGCGGATAACAATACTAAGATCCGCAGCTCCACTCAGTCCAAACCAGCCGAGGCTGCCCGAGTAGACACCGCGGGGGCCCTTCTCGAGTCGGTCTATGATTTCCATCGTCCGAATTTTCGGAGCACCGGTCATCGAACCGCCTGGAAAAGCAGCGCGGACGCAATCAACCGTTGATTTGTCCGGACGTATAGTGCCGCGAATCGTCGAGATCAACTGGTGAACTGGTGCATATGTTTCTACATCGAAAAGCTTAGGTACATGAACAGATCCTATTTCACAAACAGTGTTAAGGTCATTTCTGACTAAGTCAACGATCATTAAGTTCTCTGCGAGATCTTTTTCATCACTTAGCAACTCATTTCGTAATTGGTGATCTTCAGCAGAAGTCCTGCCTCTCATCCGGGTACCCTTGATCGGTTTGGACTCAACGATACGATCAGCACCGATTGAGAGGAACCGTTCCGGAGAGGCACTTAGTACTGCTGCATCCGCAAAGTTTAAAAATGCCCCATAGGGAACCGGACTGATTCTTCTCAGATGCGTATACGTAATCCAAGGATCTATAGGGGTATAAACAGTTGCGGAATTAGTCAAACATATCTCATAGGATTCACCATTGCGGATTTCTTCTAAGCAATTGTTGATCAGTTGAAGATAAGAAGGCCGGTTATGCCGAAACTCGATTGGGATATTGTGGTCTGGCACGGATGTAAGGACTGAATCCTTGTCCGAATCGTTTGCTGCAGCAGGAATGTCATTCAAGATTCGCTCTGCCGTATTTAGCCAGTTGAGTGCTTGCTTATCCTCATCCCCAGTCGAAAGACACAACAGATAGGCTTCCTGTTCAAGATGATCAAAAACAAGCATGCGGTCAACGAAAAGCAGGGCTGCATCAGGAATCTCAGATTGATACCGGCTGCTCCCGCAAGTTTCAGCTTTTAGCTCATAGCCAATGTAGCCCACATAGCCGAGATTGAAGTCAAAGGGAAGGCCTTCCGGAGTAGATGTTGCCCGACGGCGGATTTGCTCATCAAGATAATCATAAAATGACTGTTGAATGAACTCCGTCTCTTGACCCGAACGTTGTACTTTTACAACACCCTCTGCTACTCTATAGGTCAAATATTCAGCATTCTCTCCCGCACCATCGCCAAGATAGGAAAATCGTGACAAGCCTTCGATGACACTGCTGCTGTCAAGCCAGAATCCATGAGGTGCATCAGCAAATAGTGTCTGGTAACTTAACTGAGCGTCAGGAAATCCCGATAATTTTCGAAAATGGATCCGGTAGAAATCGCTTTTAGAATGGGAAGGCTCCTTTAATTTGGGAGACGGTCTTGATCGTTCAGTGCGCTTCGGAGTCAGGTCTCTAAAGTTGGCAAGCAACTCGCGCCCATAATGACTGCAGATTGACTCGGGGTGGAATTGCACACCCCAAATCGGCAGATTGCGGTGTCGAAGCCCCATAATCAACTCATCTTTTGTCCACGCAATTGCTTCCACATCATCACCCAGATCAGTAACGACAAGGGAGTGATAGCGTACGACAGAGAACTCAGGAGGAAGCCCGTCAAAGATATCAACCCCTGAATGGTGAATGACTGATGTTCGTCCATGCATAGGCTCAGAAGCATGGTTCACCTTCCCGCCAAACAAATGAGCTATGCCTTGATGTCCAAGACAGACTCCGAGGACTGGCAGCTTAGCTTCTTGAATAATAGTTGCATTAATACCAAAGTCCTCAACCCGTTCCGGTCGACCGGGGCCTGGGGAGATCACGATGTTGTCAATCTCATCAATCGGCACTTGTGACCAGTCCATATCATTACGGACAACTATTGGCGGTCGGCCATTTACTTCGCCGATCAATTGATACAGGTTGTAAGTAAATGAATCATAGTTGTCAATTAGAAGTGTTTGTATCCCTGCCCCCATTAAACAATTCCTCCCTTTTTCTTTTTTGGCCGGCCAGGCTTGAAGAAATGTCCTGTCTCCGATTTTCTGAATGGTCAATTACGATATCCTCAACCCTGCACGTTTCAGAAATAATGAGCTCATAAAGGTTACGCAAAAACTCTTGACTTAAACCATTCTCGTCAGCGTATCGAGCTGCCCGTTCCTGGACAAAGTTAATTCGGTGCGGCTGCATCATCGGAATATTATACTCGCGTTTGTATAATCCAATCTTAATGCAGCATTCTAAACGTTCTTTCAATGTATCCAACAGTTGTTCATCAATACGATCAAGTTTTACACGCAGGCCCTCAAGCCCCTTTTCTATTTCTGATAACATGTAAATGCCTCCAATTCTAAATTCTTTTGATAAAAGAGAGGGACTTTACCTTGACGATCCGCGTCTCTCCTTTTCACCCGAAACTTAGACTATGAAGTATACGGTTAATAAGATAAGAAGATTTGAGTGTTTCGACTATAGTTTCAGTGAAATTACCTTCAGATCGCAACAACCGAATCTCGAAGACAGATGGCTTCCACAGCACTTGAAACTGATAATCTGCAGCATTATGAATATCTAACGTGCCGAGGAGACTTAACAAGCGGATTGAAATTGTCGTGGTATCTGCATTAATAGAATAGACCAGCTTGTCCTTCTAAAATGGAGTAACCTTGATACAATGCCGCATGACAGGTGGATTCACATACGTACGAGCGCTGCTGACCCAACAGATCAGGATGATTGGATAAACAATCCAGTATCAAATGCTAAAAATTTTATAAAAGCAGATTATAATAGTTGCCGCCACGACCACCCCTGTGTTTGACGAAGGATTTAACAATCTTAACTTTCATCGATGCTATGCAAATTCGGTTTATTTCTGTTAAATTATAACTCCGAACCTAAATTATAACAATTTAAATATTAAAAAAAGTTTCAACACTTGTGTGAATGAACTGCGCCGCAATTGCTCTAAAGGATGAAGACCAAATGAAAAGGCATGAGTGCCATACAATTCCGGACTCATGCCAGTCTAACCGCTTCATGACATTTTATTGTCTAACTTCGCTGGGGCATATCAAAATGAGTGGCAGCCTTTTAGTAGATTTGATCATGTATACATGGAGTGGTGCTTAGGATAGGTGCCGCCGGATTTACCGGGCATGGCTTCAAGTTCAGCAGTGTGGCGGAGAGATCTTTATGCGAGATGAGTACGGCTGGGAACACAAAGCATGAAACAGCCGCTGTCGTGGTTTCCTTCACTTTCGTCAGCATGCCGGATCACGTTTCCCGGCAGCGAAAAAGTGGTATGGAAGAAACAAAGGAGGACGTGATATGGCAAACAAAACCGCAGGAAAAGTAGCTGCAGAACTGCTGAAGGAATGGAATATTGATCATGTTTACGGCATGCCGGGGGACAGCGTCAACGAATTTATCGATGAATTGCGGCATGAAGAAAACAGCCTCCGCTTCATTCAAGTGCGCCATGAAGAAACCGCTGCTCTCGCTGCCGCAGCTGATGCGAAGCTGACAGGTAAAATCGGCGTCTGCCTTTCGATAGCGGGCCCGGGTGCCGTTCATCTGCTGAACGGATTGTATGACGCGAAAGCTGACGGGGCGCCTGTGCTGGCGATTACAGGGCAGGTGTCTTCGAATGAAATCGGAAGAGATTACTTTCAGGAGATCGGTCTTGAACGAATGTTTGAGGATGTGGCTGTCTTTAATCAGCAGGTTCATTCGGCCGAAGCCCTGCCTGACCTTTTAAATCAGGCGATCCGTACCGCCTACAGCCAAAAAGGGGTCGCCGTACTGAGCGTATCCGATGATCTGTTTGCGGAAAAGATTAAGCGGAAGCCGGTTTATACGTCTGCGCTTTATATTGAAGGCGATCTTCAACCGAAGCAAAGCCAGCTGATGCAGTGTGCACAATTGATTAATCATGCGAAAAAGCCGGTGATTTTAGCCGGAAAGGGAATGAAATCGGCAAGAGATGAGCTGCTCGAGTTTGCCGATAAAGCGGCCGCACCGATCATCGTTACGCTCCCCGGGAAAGGAGTCGTACCCGATCGGCACCCGCACATGCTCGGGAATCTCGGACACATCGGTACAAAACCCGCATATGAAGCGATGGAGGAAAGCGATCTGTTGATCATGCTGGGGACTTCTTTTCCGTACCGCGATTATCTTCCGGAAGATGCGCCGGCTATTCAGCTTGATAACAACCCGGCGAAAATCGGCAAACGGTATCCTGTCACCGCCGGCCTTGTCTGCGATGCGAAAAAAGGGCTTATGGAACTGACGAAAACCATTGAACGGAAATCGAACCGCGCATTTTTGGAAAGCTGTATACAACATATGAGGAAGTGGCGCTATGAAATTGAAAAAGACGAACAGGTGGCGACAGAACCGCTCAAGCCTCAGCAGGTGATTGCAAGGCTTGAGGACGCAGTCGCCGATGATGCGGTCCTGTCTGTTGACGTCGGAAATGTGACGGTTTGGACGGCACGCCATTTTAATATGACCAATCAGGATTTTCTGATTTCAAGCTGGCTTGGCACGATGGGATGCGGTCTTCCAGGCGCGATTTCCGCAAAGCTTTCCAATCCGGAGCGCCAAGCTGTAGCCGTGTGCGGAGACGGCGGCTTCAGCATGTCCATGCACGATTTTCCGACTGCTGTCAAATATGACCTCCCCATTGTTGTCGTGATTTTAAATAATCAGAACTTGGGAATGATTCAATATGAACAGCAGGAAAAAGGGCATGTTAATTATGCAACAGCGCTCGAAAATGTCGATTATGCCAAGTTTGCCGAGGCCTGCGGCGGGAAGGGCTTCAGCGTGACAAAGCACGAAGAGCTCATTCCGGCTTTGAAAAATGCCTTTCAATCACAAAAGCCGTCGATTATCGATGTGGCCATAGCAGATGAACCGCCGCTTCCGGGAAAAATATCTTATACACAAGCTGTCAACTACAGCAAATATATGATCAAAAAACTGGTTGAGAAAAAAGAGCTCGACTTGCCGCCGCTGAAAAAAAGTTTAAAAAGGATTTTTTAGTATGATGCCAAGGGAGATCGTCCCTTGGCTTTATCATGTTCAGATGTTAAAATTTGATGGATAGTATTGGGATATCCGCGTTTTTTCTTTTTGCATCAAAACCCGTCTCAACACAATAAAAAGAGAGGGGATTGAAACGTGGATTATTTTAAGAAAAGTACCTTCAGTACAGCTTTCATACTATCAGCCGGATTGCTGTTGATGTCAATCATTCCTCAGCACGCCTTCGCTCATGGTTTTGTCGAAAAACCAGGGAGCAGAGCGGCTCTGTGCAGTGAGGCTTACGGACTTCTCAATCTGAACTGCGGAAGCGTGATGTATGAGCCGCAAAGCCTGGAAGCGAAAAAAGGGTTTCCGCATGACGGCCCGGCAGACGGACAAATAGCATCCGCGGGCGGACTGTTCGGCGGGATTCTTGATCAGCAGTCGGAAAATCGCTGGTTTAAACATATCATGACCGGCGGAGAACACACCTTTACCTGGACATATACCGCCCCCCACAACACCAGCCAATGGCACTACTATATCACCAAAAAAGGCTGGGATCCTGACAAACCGCTAAAGCGTGCAGATTTCGAACGGATTGGAACCGTTCCGCATGATGGTTCCCCTGCATCCCGCCATTTATCTCACCAAATTTACATTCCAGAAGACCGCTCCGGGTATCATGTGATATTGGCCGTTTGGGATGTGGCTGATACTGAAAACGCTTTCTATCAGGTGATCGACGTTGATCTAGTGAACAAATAAAGCCCAGTCGTCTGAAAACCGATTTGTGAATCAGCGGGTTTTGGTGCAAACAGAGAAAATAAGTAATCAAAAACCCCGGCATGTTTTGGGAAAGCCGGGGTTTTTGGTATTCGTTATTTCTTTTTCTTCATGGCGGCAGCCATGAACGGCAGCAGGGTGCCGAACAGCATTGTGCCGCCGAAGAAATTCCCGAGGTAAGGCTGTCCGATCAGGTAACAGACGGCAAATACAGCCGCAGCAAGACCGATCATGATATAGCCTGGATAAAACCTTTTTTTAAAGCTTGTCCGCTGGGTCACCCGGAAAAATATCAGCCCGATGACGAGCGGGACAATCCATAGGTAAAACAGTATAAATACTTTCATAATCAAAACTCCATATTTTTTTATCTATCATACCAGATTGCAGTGTAAAATGCGTGTGACAAATCCCGGACTCATTTGCTGCGGGCGAGGTATTCCTCCTTCAGGAGCCCGTATACGAAATGGTCGGCGAAGTGGTCGTGGAGCCACTCGCATTGCCTGAGGCAGCCTTCTTTCGTGAAGCCGAGCCTTTCCGGAATAGCCTGGCTTTTTACGTTTTGAACAGCGGCTCTAATTTCAATTCTGTTTAAATCGTATTCGCTGAAAAGCGTGTCGATCAGCGCCCGGCAGGCATCAGTCATCAGCCCTTTTCCTTGAAAAGGCTCCCCCAGCCAATAGCCGATCGAAGTCGTACGGTTGATCCAATTGATATAATGGAGTCCGATGATTCCGGCAAAATGGCCTTGATGCCATATTCCCGCTTGAAACCCGTTGTTCGCAGCGGCCTGTTTCATGCATTCTTCGATAAAAGCTTCGGTATCCTCCAGCTGCTTTGTGCCGTCCACCCAAAACAGCCATTTCCGCAACACATCTTTAGACTGCTGGATCTGCATATAAACTGCTTTGGCATCTTTTGGTTCGAGCATTTTTAAATAAAGATCATCACGCACCATTAATTTAAACATCCAGAATCCCCCTTTTCTTCAGTATAATATAAAAAAGCCGACCAAGGTCGGCTTTAACCAGAAAATGTATCGTAAATCAAGAAAATATTAAGGGCGACGATTAAGGCGGCGATCAGCCAGGAGACGGCTGTTATCCACTTCGCATTTTTCAGGCTCCCCATAATGCGTTTATTGCTCGTAAATAAGATAAGCGGGATAAGGGCAAAGGCGATCCCGAATGACAGGACGACCTGGCTCAAGACAAGAGCGGTTGTCGGATTTACCCCTGAAGCAATAATAGCGATAGGCGGCAACATCGTAATGAACCGTCTTAAATAAAGCGGAATCCTGAAATTAATGAAGCCCTGCATGATAATATCTCCTGAAAGCGTTCCGACAGACGAACTTGATAAACCGGCGATTAACAGGCCGACGCCGAACAGTACGGCGGAAAGCGGACTGACCATGCTGCTGAAGTGGCTGAAGGCCACATCAAGGTCTTCGACAAAAATGCCGTTCTTATAAAACAGTGCAGCGGCGACGATCAGCATGCTCGCATTGATTGCTCCGGCAATCAGCATGGCGATTAAAATGTCGATGAACTCAAACCGGAATATCTTCTTCTTTTCCGCTTCCGTTTTTCCGATCACTCTCCGCTGGGTGAGAGCGGAATGGAGATAGATGGCGTGCGGCATCACGGTCGCTCCCAAGATTCCCGCCGCCAGCAGGATGCTGTCTGCACCATCGAAGCGGGGAACAAACATGCCCTCCAAAACCGAACCGATATCAGGTTTTGCAAAAAAGGTTTGAAAGGCAAAAGCGATCACGACGATGAACAGCATTCCTGTTATCGCCGCTTCTAGCGGCCTGACGCCGCGCCTTTGCAGTTCCAAAATCGCGAAAGATCCGGCGGCTGCAATAATCGATGCTTCAAGCATCGGTATGCCGAACAGCAAGTAGAGACCGAGAGCAGCTCCGATAAATTCAGCCAAGTCGGTCGCGATCACGACAAGCTCTCCCTGAATCCACAAGCCGATGGAGACCGGTTTAGGGAATTCTTCCCGGGCGACTTCGGGCAGATTTTTACCCGTTGCAATTCCGAGCTTGGCAGACAGCGACTGAATCAGCAAAGCCATAATATTTGAAAAAAGAATCACCCATAAAAGCAAGTAGCCGTATTTCGAACCAGCCGCGATATTTGTGGCGAAATTGCCGGGATCAATATAAGCTATAGCCGCGATAAACGCCGGACCCAAAAAAGGGAGCAGCCTTTTGAAGCCTTTGCTTTTTCCGTCCAGTGCATCTTGAGCTTCTTTTGATATTTGCGAGTGTTTGGACAAATCGTGACTGACCATTTGATTCACCTAGATTCTCAGTTATTTTTCCTTGTGCATAAAAGTTTCCTTAGTGCAAAAATTATATCATCATCATATGCCCGCGATGATCAATTGTCAACCATAAGATGTTATAGTATATGCGCGAACGGTTTCGCCCAAACAAAAAACCAGCACCGCTTTTGGGCGATGCTGGCCGGATATTATGCCTGAGAACCCATTCTCCCGCGGAAGATTAGGTTTAAAATGAAGACGAGAATTGCGGCTCCGATTATTGCCGGAAAGATGGCGAATCCCGCAATATCAGGCCCCCACGTTCCAAGCAGCCCGTGGCCGATCCAGGCTCCGATAAAGCCGACAACCATGGAGCCGATAATACCTCCTGGTGCACCGTGGCCTCCGATTGCGCCTCCTATTAAACCGATGACAATCGCTACGATTAAAGAAACGAGAAATCCTAACATTGTCTTTCCACCTCTTTCAATTGATTTATATTAAATGTATAGCCCGTCTCGGGCGTCTATAAACGCTTGAAAGCATATTGAGAAAGACGGCTGGCTATTCCTCGAGAAGCGAAGCGCCTGCGATGCCCGGATGCGTCATTTCATACGGATCCAGAATGAGATCCAATTCTTCCTCTGTCAAAACATCATGGAGCAAACACAGCTCGCGCACTGACCGTCCTGTGGCGATCGCTTCTTTTGCAATTCGTGCGGCAGCCTCATAGCCGAGGTGCGGATTGACGGCCGTAATCGTTCCTACGCTTTTTTCAACGAATTCCTTCAGCCTAATCTCATTCGCTTCAATCCCGGTGATGCAGTAATCGGTAAATACGCGAAATCCGTTGTTCATGATTTTAATCGACTGCAGCAAATTAAAGACGAGTACGGGCTCCATCACGTTTAACTCAAGCTGCCCCGCCTCTGATGCAAGGCAGATGGTATGATCGTTGCCGATCACCTGAAATGCGATCTGGTTCATCAGTTCAGGCATCACCGGATTCACCTTGCCGGGCATGATGGAGGAGCCGGGCTGGCGGGGAGGCAGCCGGATCTCGGCAAGCCCTGCCCTCGGGCCTGACGCCATTAAACGCAAATCGTTGGCAATTTTGGACATGTTCATCATGCCGACTTTCAATGCAGCCGATACTTCTGTGTAGGCATCCGTGTTTTGTGTGGCATCGACAAGATGGTCAGCGCCTTTCAGCTGATAGCCGCTGATATCTGATAGGTGTTCGACAACGCTTTGAATATATCTCGGATCAGCGTTTAAACCTGTGCCGACTGCGGTTGCTCCCATATTGACTTCATAGAGGTGATGCTGAGACTGCTTGATCCGCTGAATATCGCGTTCGATGACCCGGGAATAGGCTTCGAATTCCTGACCGAGCCTGATCGGAACAGCATCCTGAAGATGAGTGCGGCCCATTTTGATAACGGAATCGAACTCCTCCGCTTTTTGGCGGAAGGCATCCAGCATATGTTCCATCGTCGATATAAGCTGTCTTAAGTGATTCAATGTGGCCAGATGAATGGCTGTCGGAAACACATCATTCGTTGATTGGGCCATATTGACATGTGTGTTCGGGCTTAAATGGAAGTAATCACCTTTTTCTTTTCCTAAAAGCTCCAAACCTCTGTTTGCGATAACTTCATTTGTATTCATATTCATTGAAGTGCCGGCGCCGCCTTGAATGGGGTCGACAATAAAATGATCGTGCCAGAGCCCTTCCGCTATTTCGCCGGCCGCTTTTACAATGACTTCGCCGAGCTCTTTATATAAACGTTTAATATCCATATTGGCGAGAGCCGCCGCTTTTTTGACCATTGCCAAAGCTTTAATCAGCTCTTCATCAATCCGGTAGCCTGTAATCGGAAAGTTCTCCACGGCCCTCATGGTTTGTACGCCGTAATAGGCGTCAGCCGGAACTTCTTTTTCGCCTAGAAAATCCTTTTCGATCCTGGTTGCTTTCGTATCCATGGCAAAACCTCCGTAGGTTGTTTCTTATGATGTATTGTGCCTCGATCGGCCGTGTTTTAATTTGCTTTTAAAAAAAGGAAAATCGTCTTCTGATTGGGGCTGTCAAGTAATAAAGAGCCTGTTTTCTCTAATAATATACGCTCATTTGCATGGCAAAAAAATTTAAAGGAAAGATATGCAGAAACAGACAAATGGTTATATAGTTATGTTTATTTATTATTAACTTAATTAAATTTCTTTACTTCATTTGTCTTTTTGTAGTAAATTTCCTTATATAAATTTTCGTATGAGAAAGGAAGAGCTGTGATGGGACATGTACTGATGATCAATTTCCCGGGAGAGGGGCACATCAATCCCTCTCTTGGCGTCACAAAGGAGCTGCAAAGACGAGGAGAAAGCATCGTCTATTATGCAGTTGAGGAATACGCTGAAAAAATTAAAAAAACAGGGGCGGAAGTCCGTTTATACCCGGATTTCAGAGAGGCTTTATCACCCGGGAAAGAAAGAGAAAAGATGGACTTTGCCGAGTTGATATACAATATGTCAGGTAAAGTCGATGAGATCGTTCAGCTCATCTGCCAGGAAGTCAGGGACGAGTCTTATGATTATGTGATATATGACCATCACTTTTTGGCGGGGAAAATCATTGCTGAAATGCTTGGGCTGCCGAGCGTTTCGTTATGTACGACATTTGCAATGGACGAGACGTTCGCAAAAACGTTTACCCTGCAAGGCGACCTTGAAAGCTCGCCGTATTTTGAAAAATTGAAGCAATCCCTTGGCGAATTAAGTGAGCGGTACCCCGTCAGTCTCGACAAGCCGTTTGACGTATTCTCCTGTCCGGGGGACATTACGATTGTCTTTACCTCCAGGGAGTTTCAGCCTCATGCCGAGCGATTTGGAAATGACTATTTGTTTGTCGGGCCGTCGATTACGAGCAGACAGGATCCAGGCAGCTTCCCGTTCGCTGAGCTGGAGGGGGAAACCGTCATCGTGATCTCGATGGGCACGATCTTTAATCAGCAAAAAGAGCTGTATCATATGTGTATCGAAGCGTTGAAAGACTTTGACGGCAAGGTGGTTATGGCTGTTGGGAAATCAACGGATCCCGCGGATCTCGGCACCATACCGGATCATTTTATCGTGAGGCCGTATATCCCGCAATTGGAGGTTTTGAAAAAAGCCGATGTATTTGTCACCCACGGCGGCATGAACAGTACAAATGAAGGCCTGTATTTTGATACGCCGCTCATCGTCATTCCGATGGGTGCTGACCAGTTTTTCGTCGCAGCTCAGGTGGAACGGACAGGGGCCGGGATCAAGCTTGATAAAAATGAACTTTCTCCGGCTGTTTTACAAAAAACGATTGAAGATATGCTTGAAAACCGCTCCTATAAAGACGGCGCCGCCAAAATCGGCCGCTCGCTCCGCGATGCCGGCGGCTATCAAAAAGCAGCTGATGCTGTATTGGAGTTGGCGGGGAAAAAAGTAAGACGCTCCAAAAACGGAGCGCCCCGTTAATTCATCCTGATCTTCCGCTCCACACTGCCGTCTTTTTTATGGACGATGACGGCAGTGCCTTTGTTTTCGGCGATTTCTTTCGCCCGTTCGACGGCTTCTGCTTTTGTATCCTTTACTTCGCTGGCCCGCTTGGCGTCTTCGGCTTTGACTGCCCAGCCTTTTTCGTGTTTAATGACATGCTCGCACTTTTCCGCAAGCTCCGGCCTGCTGCTCGAACCGCTGTCACCGCGTACCGTTTCATCAGCTTCCTCCGCATAGGATTTGAGTTCGCTTTTGCTCCTGTTATCCGCCCATTCCTTCGCCTGACTCGTCGCGATCGGAATCGCCCGGCTTTCGTCGTATCCTTCGTCTACCATTGCATTCGCAATTTCAATGGCTTTCTTTTTTACCGGTTTGTCCAAATGTTTCAATGAAGCGGGATAGTCTTCCATTGACCATGGCATTTGATCATTCCTCCTTTTACATAAAGGTTTACCCTCCGGCTGCCGATCAAAAAACACGGATTCATAAAGTGAATCATTGTATACTATAAAAAAACACGATTGAGAGGGCGAACCTTCTGTGCGCAACGATAAAACAGATTTGGAAAACGAACTGAAAAAAATTGAAAAATGGGAAAAAGAGCAGCAGAAAGCGTGGTTTTGGGAAAGGATCGGGCGGCTGCCGTTCAAGGTTCTGGACAAGCTTACACCGGCATTCATTCAAGATAAAATCGGTCTCTTGCTCGACGAAATCGGCGGCTTTATTCAAAACGGCGGCCAATATTTGACGTCCGAAAAACATCTGATCCGCCAGTTTCAAAAAAAGCTCCCGGATGAAACGATCGAAACGGTCGAAGATATTCAAAGGGCTCCTTTGGAAGTGATGGATCAAATGTGTGAAAACCTCGGAAAAAACAGGGCGAATACCGCGGCTGTCCAAGGAGCGACAACAGGTGTCGGCGGCTTATTCACGCTTGCCGTCGATATTCCCGCCATCCTCGGCCTTTCATTGAAGACATTACAGGACATCGCGGTGTCTTACGGCTACGATCCTAAAGAAAAAACGGAGCGGATGTTCATTATTAAATGCCTGCAGCTCAGCGCCGCTGATATTGTCGGGAAAAGGGCGATCATTCAGGAACTCAGCCGATACCATCTACAGTCAGGCTCACGGGAAAATATGATTTCGCAAATTCAAGGCTGGCGGGAGGTTGTTTATACATACCGCGATTCTTTCGGATGGAAAAAGCTGTTTCAAATGGTGCCCGTCGCAGGCATCCTCTTTGGCGCAATCTCAAACCGTTCAATGGTGAACGGCGTTGCCGAAACAGGAATGATGATGTATAAAAAACGGAGGATCATGGAAAGGCTTGCGGAGCTGGACGCCGCAGAAACAGAGTGATAAAAAGGCTGCCGTTTCGATAACGGCAGCCTTTTTCATGGAGTTACGCTTTTTCCGTAAAGCGAGGCAGTCTGAAGATAATCGCGCATATGCCGCAGACGCCGATCAAAATCGGATAAAAAGAATAAGGAAGAATGCTGACAGGCGATATTTTCGCGATTTGTGCAGCTGACAGCATTTGCGCGCCGTAAGGAATCAATCCTTGTACCACACAGGAAAAGATATCGAGGATGCTCGCCGATTTCCTATTGTCGATTCCGTACCGGTCGGATAAATCTTTTGCCAGCGGCCCCGCTGTAATAATGGCAATCGTATTGTTGGCCGTCGCCAGGTTTGCCGCACTGACAAGGCCGGCAATGCCCGCTTCCGCTCCTTTTTTTGAACGGATTCTCCGCGATACAAATTGAAGGAGAAATGCGATCCCGCCGTTTCGCTTCATCATTTCCGCCATTCCGCCAATCAGAAGCGATAAAATGATCAGTTCGGACATCCCGCCGATGCCTTCGGTGATCGCGGTTAAATACGTATGAAGCGTCAGGCTGCCGTCGGAAATACCGATTACTCCGGCTAACACGATGCCGCCGAAAATAACGGCCATAACATTAAATCCGAGAAGGGCGAATATCAGAACCCCGAGATACGGCAGCACCTTCACCCAGCTGTAAGTCCCGGCTTGTGCGGCAGGATGCCCTCCGGCTGAAAACACCATCAGCAGGATGACCGTGGCAACCGCGGCAGGCAGGACGATCAGGAAATTCGTTTTAAACTTGTCCGACATTTTCGTCTTTTGTGTGCGGACAGCGGCAATGGTCGTATCGGAAATAAATGATAAGTTATCACCGAACATCGCGCCCCCTACAACCGCAGCAACCGAATAGGCCGCCGGAACGCCGATTTCGGCGCTGATCCCTGCTGAGATCGGAGCGAGCGCAGCAATCGTTCCGGTTGACGTGCCCATCGACACAGAGATAAACGCAGCGATGATAAATAAACCGGCAACCATAAACTGCCCCGGTACAAACGAAAGCGCAAGATTAACGGTTGATTCAACGGCCCCCATCGCCTTTGCGGCTGATGAAAACGCGCCGGCCAAAATAAAGATCATCACCATGATCATAATATCGGGGTGTCCGGCGCCTTTCGCAAACCACTCCGTCTTTTGGCTGAGCTTCTCCTTACGGTTCATCGCCAGTGAGACAACCGATGCCGCAAGCGCCGCGGCCACGATTGGCAGGCTGTAAAAATCGCCTGTGATCAAGCCTGATCCAACGAATAAACAAACAAATAAAAACAGCGGCAAAAGCCCTGAAGCTTTTCCGTTTTGATTTTGCATGATGTACACCTCTTCTATAGGTTCAAACCGTTTTTTCACCAATATCCAACACTTTAAAAGGCGAACGCTCAAAAGTCAAATGGTAAAATAAGTTCGGGAGAAAATCAAATGAAAGAGGAGTGAAGCTGATGGATCGCAAAACGAGTCTTCTTGAATTGACAAAGAAAGTCACAGAAAAGCACGCCAATTTTTCCGTTTCGGAAGTGAACGACCATTGTATGCGAATTGCTGTTTTGGAGGGCGAATACGTATGGCATTTCCATCCCGGCTCAGATGAGCTGTTTATTGTTTTGGAAGGAGAGCTGTTGATCGACTTTCAGGACCGTCCCGCAGAAGTCCTGAAAGCGAACGATTCCCTGCTGATTCCGAAAGGCGTCATTCACCGGACGCGCGCTGATGTAAGGTCGGTTAACCTTTGTATAGAAAAAACTAATGCGGAAACCGTCCCGTTCGCGGAAGGGAATGTGCTGAAGCTGATACGGTGCAAACCAGCCGGACAACAGCTTCATGCATTCAGCGAGGCGCAGGCCAAATGGGCTCCGCTGCAAAACGTCAGCGGATTCATCAGACAGTGGGGCGGATGGATGGAAACAGAAAACGGGCCGGAAGCCCTTGTCCTCGTGCTTTGGAAATCAAAGCGCGATTATTTGAACTTTATGGCCGATCATCATGATGCAATATATGAAAGAACGAATCAGAAAGGTACGTTCGAATCCATCAACATTACCCTGTTTGAAGAGCCTGCCGAGATATCTAAGACGCTGCAGAACAATACGCCGGCTCCGGTACCGGAATGGACGGTAAAAGGCAGCGGATGATTGCATGATTCCCGGACTCTTTCGTGAATGTGCTATTTGTGTTTACTCTTTTTGAAATGTGGAATGTAAAAACCATAACACTTCAAAAGGAGGAATCGAAAATGGCAAACAATAATGACAACAACAAAATGAGCAGGGAAGAAGCAGGCAGAAAAGGCGGAGAAAAAACAAGCCAAAACCATGATAAAGAATTCTACCAAGAGATCGGTCAAAAAGGCGGAGAAGCAACAAGCAAAAATCATGACAAAGAATTCTACCAGGAAATCGGCGAAAAAGGCGGGGAAGCCACAAGCCGTAATCATGACAAAGAATTCTACCAGGAAATCGGTGAAAAAGGCGGAGAAGCCACAAGCCGAAACCATGATAAAGAATTCTACCAGGAAATCGGTGAAAAGGGCGGAGAAGCCACAAGCAAAAACCATGACAAAGAATTCTACCAGGAGATCGGTCAAAAAGGCGGAGAAGCCACAAGCCGAAACCATGACAAGGAGTTCTATCAAGAAAACGGTGAAAAAGGCGGACGCCAAAGAAGAAGCGGTTAATGTACGGTGAAGAGAGGGGCTGACAAACAGTCCCTCTCAGCGTGTCGACAAACCCTCGCATTCGTTGTCAGGCCTGCGCGTCGGTGCTCACGAATTGCAACATTCGCTCCGCTCCAATGCTCGGCCTTCCTAGACTGCAAGGGTTGAGGGTCACGCTGAAAGGATGACAAAATCCTAAAACTAAAAATCGTTTTAGGATTTTGTCAATAATCTGGAGGGGCTGAACATCAGCCCCTCCTTTTTTATGGAAGATGCCTGCCGCTGCCGCACGAGCGCTCATATTAAAATATTATTAATTATTGATCTTCTGAAGAGATTTCCGGTCTGTTTTGTTATATAATTTACAGATGATGCATCAAATTGTAATTATAAAAGTTTGAATGCTAAAAGTTAAGGACTAAAGTACTGGTGGGAGTGTACCGAATGGCAGCGTTGATTAAATTTTTTCAGCATCCTGGGGTCAGGCGTTTTTCAGTTTTTGTTGTATTGGCGGGAGTTTTATATCTGTTCCGCAGCATGATGAATCTCATATTGCTCACATTTATCTTTACGTTTTTGATGAACCGTCTGGAAAATGTGATCCGCGGTTTTTTAAACCGCTTTATTAAAGTCAGCCAGAGACTGATTATTTCCTGTTTGTATGCGGCTCTTGCCATCGCGCTTTCGATCGGCGGTGTGGTCTATTACCCCGTGATCGTCACCCAGATTCAGCAGCTGATCAAACAAGGAAAGTATATTGCTTCTCACCCTGACAGCATTCCTTTTCTCGATATGATCACCGGTATGTTCGGCGATATCAATTTGACATCCTATTTGGAAAAAGGTCTTAACTTTATCTATACATATATCACAGATATTAGCGCGTTTGGCCTGCAGGTGGTTATGTCATTGGTTCTCAGCATGTTCTTATTGATCGAAAAAGACAAGGTCTTGAGCTTAATGGATAAATTTAAGACGAGCAAAATAGCTATTTTCTACGAGGAAATTGCTTACTTTGGTAAAAAATTCACGAGAACGTTCGGAAAGGTGCTTGAGGCTCAGTTTATTATCGCCTCCATCAATTGCGCATTGACGACCATTGCCCTCGCGATTATGGGTTTTCCTCAGCTATTCGGCCTTGCCGTCATGGTGTTTTTCCTCGGGCTGGTTCCGGTCGCAGGCGTTGTGCTCTCCCTTATTCCGTTAAGCATTATCGCCTACAGTATCGGCGGAATCGCTTATATCGTATCACTGGTATTGGTCATCATGATCGTCCATGCGATAGAGGCCTATTTCCTCAATCCGAAACTGATGTCCGCCAAGACGGAGCTGCCGATTTTCTTCACGTTTATCGTGCTGATTTTTTCTGAACATTTCATAGGGATTTGGGGTTTAATTATCGGTATTCCGATATTTGTTTTCCTGCTTGATATCCTTGATGTCACAAGTCAAGAGAAAAGCCGAACAGCGGGCACCCGAAAATAGCATATATTTGTAAATCAGAAAATTTGGTTTACATATTTCGAATTTTCAGGTATAACTGTTATATAACGAAATAGCGCCACACGTTTAATCCTTTAGTAGGAGTGGGGGACCCGATCATTTGGGGTGAATTTTTCTGTTCCCGTGCGAACTGAAAGACGGACATCTCTTCGTCCGAACCCGTCAGCTAACCTCATCAACGTGAAGAGAGTCATGTGGAACCAATTTTAATGGTAAAAGCCCATGGGAGATCTCTCATGGGCTTTTTTTGGAAAGGGGAGATATGTTATATGAAGTTAGCAACAAAAATTATTATCGCTCTATTACTCGGTGCAGCCGTCGGTATTATACTGAACGTCACTTCGCCGGATGTATTTAGCAAGCTTAATACATTTTTATTCGGGCCGCTCGGCACGATCTTCCTCAACTTAATTAAAATGCTCGTTGTACCGATTGTTTTCTTTTCTCTCACTTTAGGGGTAGCAGGACTTGGAGATCCAAAGAAACTGGGCAGAATCGGTGCCAAAACGATTTCTTTCTTTTTAGTTACAACGGCAATTGCCATTATTATCGGACTTATTTTAGCGTTGGTCATCAAACCGGGAACCATCGGAACGTATGATACAAGCGCAGCGGAATATTCAGCTGAGAAGGCGCCGAGCATTGCCGAAACGCTTTTGAATATCATTCCGACAAACCCGGTTCAGGCAATGGCTGAAGGAAATATGCTGCAAATCATTGCTTTCTCCATTTTGGTCGGTCTCGGAATTACGATGCTCGGCAAAAAAGCGGACGCTCTTCTCAAAGTGGTTGAACAAGGTAACGATCTAATGATGTATCTCGTCAATCTCGTCATGAAGTTCGCACCGTACGGTACGTTCGGCTTGATTGCCGGGGCAATCGGAAGTCAAGGCTGGGACGCCATTAAAGCAATGGGGCTTTATATGATCGTCGTCATTCTGGCGCTGTTCATCCACACCATCGTCACATACGGCTCAGCGATTGCGTTTTTGGCAAAGCGGAACCCGCTCACATTCTTTAAAGATTTTTCAGAGGTTATGCTTGTTGCGTTCAGTACGTCAAGCAGCAACGCGACGCTTCCGGTTTCGATGGATGTCGCTCAAAGAAAGCTGAAAGTGCCAGAGCCGATCTCAAGCTTTGTTCAGCCGCTTGGAGCTACGATCAACATGGATGGCACGGCGATTATGCAAGGGGTAGCGACGGTCTTTATCGCTCAGGTGTACGGCAATGACCTGTCACTGACACAGCTGTTGATGGTTGTTCTCACCGCAGTGCTTGCCAGCATTGGAACAGCGGGTGTTCCGGGTGTCGGACTGATTATGCTCGCCATGGTTCTTCAAACAGTTGGCCTTCCAGTTGAAGGAATTGCGCTAATATTGGGAATTGACCGACTTCTGGACATGATTCGTACGGCTGTCAATACAACAGGTGATGCAGCATGCGCAGTCATCGTCACCGAAACGGAAAAGAAACACGGCAAAATCGAAGCCCCTCATAGTGAAGTGTCCGTGTAACTCAAAAATGATATAATCAAACAGTGCCTTTTCGGCACTGTTTATTTTTTTGGGAAAGAGGAGGGGGCTATGACAAAGCAGCCTGTTTTACATATAGAAAATGTTGATAAAATCATAGACGGCAAAACAATATTGAAGGATATCCGCTTAACGGCGGATGAAGGGGAGATCATCGGCCTGCTTGGACCGAACGGATCAGGAAAAACGACCCTCATCAAATTGATTACCGGGTTAATTAAAATGAAGAGCGGATCAATTGTCATAAACGGCTTTCCGATTGACCGCCAATTTGAAAAAGCGATCCGGTCGGTCGGAGCCATCGTTGAAAATCCTGAATTTTATCCGTATCTGACAGGCTATGAAAATCTGAAACACCATGCAAATATGCACGCTGGAATCGGTCGGGATAGACTGGCGGAAGTGATCAGCAGGGTCGGGCTAGAAGATGCCGCAGAAGACAAGGTCAAAACATACTCGCTCGGAATGAAACAGCGCCTCGGTATTGCCCAGGCTATTCTTCACCGGCCGAAGCTGCTGATTTTGGACGAGCCGACAAACGGATTGGACCCGGCGGGAATGAAAGATTTCCGCGAACACTTGCGTGAGCTTGCCGAAGAAGAAGGAACGGCGATCCTGTTTGCGACCCACTTGCTGAAGGAAGTGGAAGATTTGTGCGATCGGGTCGTCATCCTTCAACAAGGGAAAATCAAATCAACCGTCGTCCTCAATGATGCGGATGAAAAGCAGGAAAAGGCGATGCTGGAGGTACAGCCCTATGACAAAGCGCTTCAGTGGCTGAAAGACCAGGGATACGAAGCCCACGCCGAAAAAGGTCTCCTCGCCGTAAAGGTGGCGAAAGCGCAAATTCCTGCTTTAAATCAACAGCTTGTCGCCAATGAGATTGACGTCTATTCGATCGCTCCGTTTAAGCAGTCTCTTGAGGATGAATATATGGCGCGGACGAATGGAACGGAAGAGAGGAATACTGATGTTTAAACTGATTCAAAACGAGCATGTTAAATTGCTGAAGCGAAAAGTAACATTTGTATCGCTGGCGCTGATCGCAGTCTTTCAATTTCTCCTCGCGCTCATAACGAAAAGAATCCTGATGAGCGCCGGGACAGAGGATCATTTTATCGGCTATTTTTCATTCACCCCAAACCTGAATATCCTTTTGCAGGGGCTTTCGATTGTGGTGGCGGCTTCAATTATATCTTTTGAATATGATAAAAAGACGATCAAATTTTTGCTGATCCGCCCTGTCAGAAGAGAAAAAATTCTTGTTTCAAAATACGTGACGAGCGTGCTCGCAAGCATTTGGCTCTTTATCATTTACTACGGATTTTCTTTATTATTCGGTCTGCTCTTTTTCGGCGTGAAGCTCGACGAAAAAGCGGAGCCGCTCTTTATCAATACGGTGACAATGATCGGTACGCAGTGGTTTGAAGTATGGATGATGGTTTCCTTTGCGTTTTTATGCTCTGCATTGTTTAAAAGCAGCGCGCTCAGCATCATGGTGTCGATCGTCGTGCTGTACGGCGCCAAAATGCTTGTGACGATCATGTCGTATTTGGAAAAACCGCTCGGTAAATTTTTGTTGTTCGCTAATACTGATTTAACGCAATACGCCGGAGAGGCCAAGCCGCTTTTTAGCGGGATGACGCCTTTGTTTTCACTCGTCATCGTCTTTCTCCATCTCGTGTTTTTTCTCGGAACGGCGTGGTGGGCCTTTTGTAAACGCGATATGAAAGTATAAAATATTTTGTCTAAAGTGTGACAAAAGGAATGACATTTTTGTGAAATATGTCGTAATTACCGTGTGAATTTCCTATCCTAAATTATAATTTTAGGATAAGGGAATGGGGGATGAGTCATCCATGAAAAAATTTATTACGGCATTGCCGATTGTATTGCTGTTGTCATTTTCATTTGTTTCTTTTGCCTTTAATTTCGATCATCTTGTCTATTTTAGACTTGCGCTCGGGCTCTTTTCGCTCGCAGGTTTGTTTCTGTTATATAAATTGAAAAACGGCGTCCGCTTCTTTATGGCGTATCTTTATGGAAGCTGGGTCGTGCTGGCCGGAATCGCCGCATATGAAGAACCGCTTTTTTCCGATTTCTTCTTCGGCGGTCTCACGATCACGATGGGCTACTTAACCTACATGCTGATTTATCTCGGTATGAAGGTTGACCGTCGCGGCGGTCAAGCCGTTTAGTCAAAAGCGCACCTCGCTGAAGGTGCGCTTTTTTGTTTTGCCAAGGGTATCATTTGCACAACAAGCCGTGAACGAACTATAATACTTATTAAATCTATCGGAATTTGGTCAGGAGGATGCCGGTGTGTGTTCAATATTTGTGAAAACGGAAAGGCAGCAGGAATGGCTCGGTAAAATCGGGAAACTGGCGGATGAATTTGAGAAAACAGCAGCGTATTATGACGAACATGCCCAATTTCCCGCAGAACATATTCAAAAGCTGCGGGATTCAGGCTACACAGCGCTGACGGTCGGAAAAGAATACGGGGGAGAAGGCATTTCACTCTACGATATGCTTTTGTTTCAGGAACGGCTTGCCAAAGGAGACGGACCGACAGCTCTCAGCATCGGCTGGCACTTGAGCGTGATGGGAGAACTGGCGGAAGGAAACAGCTGGGACCGGCATGTGTTTTCATCGATTTCACAGGAAGCATTAAAGGGCGCGCTGATCAACAGAGCTGCAAGTGAAGCGCAGACGGGCAGCCCGACAAGAGGAGGACGCCCCGGAACCCATGCGGTTAAAAAGAATGGCGGATGGATTGTAAACGGACGTAAAACATTTACAACGATGTCTCCGGTTCTCGACTACTTTCTTGTCACCGCTTGGATTGAAGAGAAGCAAACGATTGGCGTTTTCTTGATCCATAAAGATGCGGAAGGCTTGGCAATAGAAGAAACGTGGGATATGGCGGCGATGAGGGGTACGGGAAGCCACGATCTGGTGCTGACCGATGTCCGTCTCGACGAATCCATGCTTGTCGAGCTGTTGGCGGGTAAAAGAACGGATAAAGTCAACGGCTGGCTGCTTCATATACCGGCTGTTTATCTAGGTATCGCACAAGCAGCGAGAGATTATGCCGTCCAATTTGCAAAAGACTATCAGCCGAACAGTTTGAAAGGTCCGATTAAAGAAGTGCCTGCTGTTCAGCGCCATATCGGCGAAATCGATTTGGAACTCATGAAAGCCCGCCACTTTATGTATCATGTCGCAGAGCTTTATGATGACCCGGAGCGCCGCGCCTTTTTAACAGGTGAGCTTGGAGCGGTTAAACATACAGTAACGAATACGGCCATTGCTGTCGTAGACAGGGCGATGAGAGTCGTCGGAGCGAAGAGTCTGGCGAGAACGAACCCGCTCCAAAGATTCTATCGCGATGTCCGGGCGGGCCTCCACAATCCGCCGATGGATGATGCGACAATCGGCAAGCTTGCTGGCATTGCATTCAGTGAATAGTAAAAAAGAAGCCGTTCAAAATGAGCGGCTTCTTTTTTAAGTTTGTTTTGCTTTAGACATTGCCAAAAGGCGGTTCTCGTGTCTGCGGTCGATCTTGTCATAAATGACTTCCATTTCTTTCGGGTTCTTGGCGATTTCTTTCTTATATTCTTCGACAAGCTGATGAAAGGTTTTAATCTTCCGTTTTGACATGATTATCCGCCTTTCTTGTTGGATTGGTATTCGCTTTCAAGTTCGCTTAAAGACAATTCGTAAAGGTGGCGCTCTTCTTTTTTATATATGCCAAGCTGGATAAGCCGCTGAATGAGTTGTTTCTTTCTCATTTCCACCGCTTTCTTTAATTGAGGGGCCATGTGATCACCTCGTCAACCTTTAGTGATATTGATAATCATTATCAATTAAGGGTATTATACTAAATAGTATCACCGAATGTAAAGAGACATCCTTAAAATAATATTGAAAAAAATTGAAAAATATGAATTATTATCCAAAAACGTATATAAAAAAAGAAGCCGACAAGGGCTTCACAACTAGAAAAAATAATTGCAAAATAGGAACAAAAAACATTCTACCTGAATATAAAAAACGAATCAAGAACTTTTTGCGAAATTTCGACATTTTCGTTTCCCGGGAAATACTCGTGTCGAATTATTAATGAAAGCTCACTTTTATGAAACAAATATTGCTGCTGTCCCGTCTTGTATAAAAAGGACATGGGCGCTCCCATGTCCTGCGGTTCAGACAAAAAATCAGAACTTTAAACGAATTAGCTAATATGTTCAGCCAGGAACTCGTTCACTTCTTCAGGTGTTTTGGCATTTGCGCTGTGAAGGTGACCCGTTTTTTCGCCGTTTTTGAAAATCAACAGGCTTGGAATGCCCATGACCTGATACTTATCGGCAAGTTCAGGAAGATCGTCTTTATTCAGCTCATACCAGTCATTTTCCTGATAAGCCTCAAGAATGTCTCCGATGAACATGTTCATGCGTGTGCAGTCCGGGCACCAGTCAGCATAAAATTTGACGATGATTTCTTTATCGGATTGGATCAGTTCATTAAATTGTGCTTCTGTTGTGATTTTTTTCAATTGCAACCTCTCCTTTTCAATGCCATTTTAATATAAAATGAAAAGGATTTACATACAAATGCTTTTTATATGCTGTTTTTAGACCGTATTAAAATAATTAGATCATTTTCCCGGGAAAGTGATAAGATAGTAAAGATGAATCCAGTGGGGGGAGTACGAATTGAAGACAAGATTAGGATTGGTATACGGCGGAAAATCAGCGGAGCATAACGTTTCTCTGCAAACCGCGCTGGCCGTCACGAAAGCATTAGATACTGAAAAATTTGATATACACCCGATTTATATAACAGAAAAAGGCGAGTGGGTGAGAGGGCCGCAACTGACAGAACCGGTTTCAAATGTGAAAATGCTTCAGTTTGAACAGACGGGCCAGACATTTTCTCCGGCATTGCTGAACCGCGATATGTTTCCGGGCGAAGCTGATGTAAAAGAAGACTCGATTGATGTTGTTTTCCCGCTTTTGCACGGACCGAATGGGGAAGACGGCACCATTCAAGGCATGCTTGAACTATTGAATGTGCCATATGTGGGCAACGGAGTCTTAGCTTCCTCTGCGGGCATGGATAAAGTGGTCATGAAGCATCTGTTTGCACAGGCAGGGCTTGACCAGGCGAAATACGTTTCATTTGTGAAAAAAACATGGAGTCACTCCAAAGAAGAAAGCTATGATCAAGTGGAAGCTGAGCTTGGTTATCCGTGCTTCGTAAAACCGGCTAACCTTGGATCAAGCGTCGGGATCAGCAAATGCAGAAACCGTGAAGAGCTTGACCAAGCCTTTGGGCTTGCATTTCAATATGACCGGAAAATTGTCGTTGAAGAGGGCGTCATCGGACGCGAAATAGAACTCGGCGTTCTGGGGAATGATGAACCTGTCTGCTCAGTCGCGGGGGAAATCGCTCCGAAGAAAGATTTTTATGACTATAAAGCAAAATATGAAGACGGCGACACTGATTTGATTATTCCGGCTTCCCTGACAGAGGACGAATACGAAACAATGCGCAGCATGGCGGTCAAAGCGTTTCAGGCGATTGACGGCTCAGGCCTTGTGAGAGCGGACTTTTTCCTTACAAACGAAGGCAGGGTCCTGATCAATGAAGTCAATACGATGCCGGGATTCACACCGTTCAGCATGTTCCCGCTTCTCTGGAAGCAATCAGGGGTTGAGTATGCTGAACTGATTGAAAAACTTGTCGCTTTGGCAATCGATCGGCACGAAGAAAAACAGCAGATCAAACATACATTTTAACGGGATGGAGCGGACCGAATCCGGGGGAAAGCGGTTCGCCCTTATATACAGCTGCAGACACTATCCTTATTTGTGGTAGTGTCTCTTTTCCTTGCTGGAGAAAGAGAGGGACATACATGATAACGAGAACGGTAAAAGAAATTGCTGAAATGTCGGAAGGCGTTTTGACGAATGAAGCTTTTGAAGGGCGTCTCGTCAAAGGCGTCTCAACCGATTCGAGAAAACTGGCGAAAGACCAACTGTTTATTCCGCTTGCAGGCGAGCGGTTCAATGGTCACGTTTTTGCAGAGCAGGCTTTTCAGGAAGGCGTCGCAGCCGTGCTGTGGAACCGGAGCGAACCGAATCCTCCGGAAGGGAAGCCGGTCATTTTAGTTGACGATACGCTGGAAGCGCTGCAGAAGCTTGCGAAGGCATACAGGCATCAGCTGGACGTGAAAATCGTCGGCGTGACCGGTTCAAATGGGAAAACGACGACAAAAGACATGATTCATGCTGTGTTGGGCACCGAGTATAAAGTGCATAAGACAGAAGGAAACTATAATAACCACATCGGCCTGCCCCTGACGATTCTGGCGATGCCGGAAGATACGGAAATCGCCATTTTGGAGATGGGGATGAGCGCCAAAGGGGAAATTGATTTTCTGACACGTCTGGCGCGTCCTGATATCGCCGTCATCACAAACATCGGCGAATCGCACCTCCTTGAACTCGGATCAAGAGAAGGAATTGCAGAGGCAAAGCTCGAAATTGTCAATGGGCTTTCAAAAGAGGGCACACTCATTTATATCGGAGATGAACCGCTGCTCGCCGAAAGGCTGAACCAGCCGCTTTACGAGACAAAGACGTTTGGAGAGGATCCGGCTTTCGACTATCAGCTTGAGGATATGACGCAGACGGAAGAGGGCACGGCATTCCGCGTCAGAGGGATCGAAAACCGGTTCTTCATCCCGGTGCTCGGAAAGCATAATGTGAAAAACGCTTTAGCTGCGATTGCGGCCGGAGACCTTCTGAATGTCAGCAGGACTCATATTGCAGAAGGGCTGACGAAACTGAAAGTGACCGGTATGCGGCTTGAGCTTGTAAAGACACGGGCCGGCGTTGCGATCATTAATGACGCCTATAATGCAAGTCCGACATCCATGAAAGCGGCGATCGAGCTTGTCGACCAGATGAAGGGATACGGCAAGAAAATGCTCGTTCTCGGCGATATGCTGGAGCTCGGCGAAGGAGAGAAAGCGTTTCATGAAGACATCGGGCAGGCAGTCAATCCGGACTCAATCGACTTTTTATTTACGTACGGGGATCTCGGTGCATATATTGCAAAAGGGGCGCTTAAACATTTTCCCGAACACCGCGTCCTTCATTTCAACCCGGAAAACAAAGACGGTTTGAAAAAGACATTGAAAGAAAAAGCGAATACAGGGGATCTGATCCTTGTCAAAGCGTCCAGAGGCATGCGTCTTGAGGATGTTATAAAAGATTTGTAAGGGAACATTGAATCATAAAGTCGTTTTTTATGTGATCATCAGTAAAAGAAAACGGGTGAATGGTCATGATAGGATGTTTATGCATTCACGGATTTACCGGAGCACCGTATGAATTGGAACCGCTGGCTTCTCATTTAAAACAAACGGCCGATTGGCGAGTCGAAATGATCACGCTGCCCGGGCACGGGGAGATGCCGGTTTTAAAAGGCGTCTGTTTTCAGGAATGGATCGCTTGCGCGGAAGTGGAGCTTGTCCGTTTGTTGAAAACGTGTGATACGGTATTTTTAATCGGATTTTCAATGGGCGGGATGATTGCCGCCTATTTAGCCGGAAAATATCCGGTCAGCCGCCTTGTCCTGTTGAGCGCGGCTGCCCAGTACATCAGCCCGGGACAGCTGATCCAGGATTTGAAGAATGTGATCAAAGATTCTTTGCGAGGCAAGCTTGAGGATAATCTGCTTTACAAAAGGTACAAACAAAAGCTGACAAGCACCCCGGTGTCTTCAGCATTTCAGTTTCGCAAGCTCGTCAAGATGACAAAGCCTGCTTTGAAAAACCTCCGGATCCCTGTGCTCATTGTTCAGGGGGAATGCGATTCAATCGTGCCGCTGTCAAGCGCGTATTATCTTTATGAAACCATACCTTCCGAAGAGAAAGAGCTGTGCCTCTTGCCGGAATCCAAGCACCATGTCTGCCTTGAAGAAAACTCCGCTGTCCTCTTTCAAACCGTTGAGGCGTTTCTCAAAAAAACGCCGATTGAATCCATAAAAAAATAAATAATTGAACGGCAATCTGCAAAAAATAATCGGGGATGCGGGCAGGGAAAAATGAGTGTATGCTGTCGAAAGCCGCACAAGCCTGTGTTACAATGTGTAAAAGACGTCACCAGGCGGGCTTGACGTTTCGCGGACGGGTCTATAGATGGCTGCCGAACCGGCGAGAGAGCACACTGCTCATTTTCATCTTGTTGAAAAACGTATAACGGAATGGTAATATAACATGTAAAGTAATTCGGGCTTTGCATAAGTATGGACCTGTCCTTTGCACAAAGGGCAGTTTTTATTGATAAAACACGATTACTGAAACAGTAAGCAGAAGGAGTTTGAATACATTGACAATAACGTTTCAAGATTTTCAATTAAGTTCTGATCTCACAAAAGCGATCAAGCGTATGGGATTTGAAGAGGCAACACCGATTCAGGCACAAACGATTCCGCTCGGCCTTGCAAATAAAGATGTGATCGGACAAGCGCAAACGGGAACAGGAAAAACGGCTGCATTTGGCATCCCCCTTGTTGAGAAAATCAACCCCGAGTCTCCTAACATTCAAGCCATTGTTATCGCACCTACTCGTGAATTAGCCATTCAAGTTTCTGAAGAGCTATATAAAATTGGACAGGATAAACGCGCTCGCGTGCTGCCGATTTACGGTGGACAGGATATCGGACGCCAGATTCGCGCGCTTAAGAAAAATCCTCATATTATCGTCGGAACACCTGGCCGTTTGCTTGACCATATCAACCGCCGCACAATGCGTCTTCAAACAGTGAACACCGTTGTGCTTGATGAAGCGGATGAAATGCTGAACATGGGATTCATCGAAGATATCGAATCCATCCTTTCCAATGTGCCCGCTGAGCATCAAACATTGCTGTTTTCTGCAACAATGCCTGCTCCAATTAAACGGATTGCAGAACGTTTCATGACCAACCCGGAGCACGTGAAAGTGAAAGCGAAGGAAATGACAGTATCAAACATTCAGCAGTTCTACCTTGAAGTACATGAACGCAAAAAGTTTGATACGCTGACACGTCTTCTTGACATCCAGTCTCCTGAACTGGCGATTGTATTCGGCCGGACAAAGCGCCGCGTCGATGAACTGACAGAAGCGCTTAATCTGCGCGGTTATACAGCTGAAGGAATCCACGGCGATTTGACTCAGGCGAAGCGGATGGTGGCACTCCGGAAATTTAAGCAAGGCGCAATTGAAGTGCTCGTTGCGACAGACGTTGCGGCGCGTGGCCTTGATATTTCAGGGGTAACGCACGTCTACAACTTCGATGTGCCGCAAGATCCTGAAAGCTATGTTCACCGCATCGGAAGAACGGGACGCGCAGGCAAAACAGGAATGGCGATGACCTTCATTACACCGCGCGAAAAAGACATGCTCCGCGCCATCGAGCAGACGACAAAACGCAAAATGGACCGCATGAAAGCACCGACTCTAGATGAGGCGATTGAAGGACAGCAGCAGGTGACGGTTGACCGCCTCCGGACGATCATCGAGGAAAATAACCTGAACTTCTATATGACGGCTGCAGCGGAATTATTGGAAGACCATGATTCTGTGACAGTTGTTGCGGCTGCCATTAAAATGATGACCAAAGAGCCGGACAACACGCCTGTCCGTTTGACGGAAGAGGCTCCGCTCAGAACGAAGCGAAATAAAAGTCACCACCCCCGTTCATCAAAACGCAGAGACGGCGGCGGCTACAGAGGAAAGAACAATCGTTCATCTTATGATAAAAAGCGTTCTTCGAATGACAGACGCCAAAAAAAATCATATAATTCATAATCAAAAGGCGGATCCTTTTTTACGGATTCGCCTTTTTTTAAAAACGAAAGTCTTTATCCGAAACATTTTCAGCCTAAGACCGTAAATAGAACTAGATTGGGGGAATCGAGTTTTGAGAAGCGAGCCGAAAAATCAAATAAGCCGCGATGGCGTAAAAGTCTGGAGAATTACAGCTTGTATCACATCATTCGTTTTAATGCTGGCTGCAGCAGGCCTTGTTGCCGCAGGGTTGATATTTAAATGGCCGGTATGGATCGGCATTTTGTCAGCAGCCGTTTGGCTGGTGATTTCATTTGTCATCATTATTATTATTCCGAATATCCGCCACAGAATATGGCGCTACGAAGTCCATGAGAACGAAATCGATATTCAGCACGGCATCTTTGTGGTGACCCGCGTGATCGTTCCGATGGTCAGAGTCCAGCATGTTGATACATCGCAGGGCCCCATCCTCAGAAAATATAATCTCGCCTCCGTGCAAATTTCAACAGCCGCGACGACCCATTCCATTCCCGCTCTGGATGTTGAAGAGGCGGATCAGCTCAGGGACTCCATTTCCAGGCTGGCAAGGGTGACTGAAGATGATGTCTGAACCGAGACGCATGCACCCCGCCGCCGTCATTCTCAACTTTATCAAAGGCCTTGTTGAGACCGTTAAAAACTTTATCATTCCATTTGGCGTAGTGCTTTTTTTAAATCAGTCGCACACAGTCAAAATGCTGGCGATCGCCGCGGCCGTGCTGTTTTTCATTGCTTTGGTCGTGACGAGCATCATCAAGTGGAGCAAATTTACATACCGTATCGAAGAGGATGAATTGCGAATAGAGGAAGGCCTGATTAATAAGAAAAAAAGGTATATTCCGATCGAACGGATTCAAACGATCAACACGAGCGCTGGCCTCATTCAGCAAATATTCAAGCTGGTGAAGCTTCAAGTCGAAACGGCAAGCGGAGGAACGGAAGCGGAAGTTTCCTTGGTCGCCATTACCCAGGCAGAAGCCGAACGTATTCAGCAAGCGCTTTTCGAAAGGAAAAAAGCGGTGGAAGGCACTGGAGCCGATGTCACGGATCCGCAGGAAGAGACTGCTGCAGAGGCGGAGGAAACAGCGGAAGAACCGCAAATGATGTACAAAATGACCGGGCAGGAGCTTTTAACTGCAGCGTCAACATCAAGCGGGATCGGCGTCATTATTTCAGGGGTATTCGCTTTTTTCACTCAAGTCGACGACTTCTTTGATTTGGACTGGCTGTATGACCGTTTTGCTTTTTTGAATAGCGCTGGAGCGACTGTCATCGCCTTAGCTGCTTTTGTTGCCCTTTTCATTGCATGGCTTCTCAGCATTGTCGGGATGCTTTTGAAATACGCGAATTTTACAGTCGTGCGTAAAGAGAAAGAAATCGTCATTTCCAGAGGGCTGATTGAAAAGCATCAAATCACGATTCCGCTGCAGCGGATTCAAGCGATTAAAATCAAGGAGAGTCTGATCAGGCAGCCTTTTGGACTTGCAGCCGTCACGATCGTCAGCGCAGGCGGAAACGTTTTGGAAGAAGATAAATCAGCCGTCCTATTTCCGATTATCAGCAAAAAAGTGATCAAACAGCGCCTCGGAGAATTCATTCCGGATTATGCGCCGGAAGACGATTTGAACCGCTTGCCGAAACGCGCACTGCGCCGTTATATCCTGCGCGCATCCTGGCCGGTCCTCGCCGTCGTTCCGCTTTCCATTCTGTTTCCGCCGTGGGGCTATTTGTCCGCTGTATTGATTCCTTTTTACTGGATCATCGGCTACTTATCATACCGCGATGCCGGCTGGAAGATCAGCGGCAGCAAAATCATCATGTCATCGCGCTTCATCGGCAGAACAACCGCTGTCATTCAGCGTAGGCGCATGCAGGTGTTCGAAGTCAGCCGCTCATATTTCCAGCGCAGAAGACAGCTTGTTTCGATCCATACATCAACAAAATCATCTGCTTTAATGGAGAAGTTTTCGGTGGCTGATGTCGAGGAGAAAGATTCGGACGATATTTTTGCATGGTATTCTTATGAAAAAAGAGTGAACGGTTAAAAGCCGTTCACTCTTTTATTTAACAACGGGGGAGCCAGAGCGAGTCCGCCCAGCAGTCCGAAGATGTGCGCCATGATATTGATATTTTGGTTGACAAACGTCATCAAAACCGAAATGGCGAGGATGGTGACGATGATTTGGGAATTGGCGCTTCCCATCAGCTCTTTTCTAAACAGCACGATGTACAGGTACACACCGAACAATCCGAATATCGCTCCTGAAGCACCGACATGCATATACTCCAGCGGTTCGATGAAATACGTGCCGATATTGCCGATCACTCCTGTCCCAATATAAACGATGAGAAACTTGAGTTTCCCGAGCATTCGTTCCAGCCCGGGGGCAAATAAAAAGATCGACATCGAATTAAAGAGCAGATGGCCGAACCCGGCGTGAATAAAGATCGGTGTCACAAACCTCCACCATTCTCCATTCGCTATCCCCCAGTTAAATCCAATCAATAAATCAGACCACATCTGTACGGCCGTCAACGGAAGTAAAAAAAGAATCCAGATGGCAAGCTGCAGGGCCAGTATGGCGGATGTGACCGGGTAGAGCCTGATAAACGTCTGAAAATTTTCTGTTCTGATAAACATGCTTATGATTTAAGCCCCTTTACAATGATCTCGTACATATATAGTAACACGTTTATGAACAGGCAGCGGCGATTAGTACGGAGGAGAAAAATGATTTTGAAAGGTTGTCATGCTAGTCTGCATATTGTCTGAGACACGCTCATATATTGGGTAGTGCAATAAGGGAGACGAGTCGTTGCAGGCTTTTATGGTACGCACGCCGATACAGCCGGCCCTGTTCTTATGGCGTACCGTTAAAGTCGAACAAGCGGTTTCTTCCTTTTTACATCAATGATTAAAAAGGGGTTGAAAAAAGGTGAGAAAAAGCTTTGTTTTGCTTTTAACGGGGCTGCTTGTAATCCTTATGCTTTCTGCCTGCGGCCAAAAATCGCAAGAAGATGTTGTGACGGGGCTCGACAAGAAGGCAAAAGAATACACGTCCTATAAGGCAAAAGCGAAAATGACGATTGAAACGGGAAATGAACCGCAGGAGTACAATGTGGAAATCTGGCATAAAAAACCTTCTCTTTACCGGGTCTATTTGGAAAACCCGAAAAAAGACCAGAGCCAGGTGATCTTGCGCAATGAAAACGGCGTGTTTGTTTTGACTCCGTCGCTGAATAAAAGCTTCCGCTTCCACAGCGACTGGCCTAATAACAGCAGCCAAGTATACTTATTCGAATCGCTCGTAAAAGATGTCAAAAATGATGGGGAAGCTTCTTTTTCCGCAAAGGATTCAAAATACATTTTTGAAACGAAAACGAATTATCAGCATAATCAGATGCTGCCGACCCAGGAAATCGTTTTCCATAAAAAAAGCATGGCTCCTTCATCGGTTAAGGTGATGGACACGGACCGCAAACCGATGGTAAAGGTTGAGTTTACAAGCTTTGAATTCGATAAGCCGCTCGATAAAGACGCATTTGATGAAAAGAAAAATATGACGCTGTCTCAAATTGACGTAGCGACAAGCGCGGACGTGTCAGACTCTTTCGCCGTCAAAACGCCGCTCGATGTGCCTCAGGGCGTGAAAAAGCTTGAGGAGAAAGAAATGGCGACTGAAGACGGCAAACGAATCGTCATCACATACGGCGGTGAAAAGTCCTTTACATTGATTCAGGAAAAAGCCCGCGTCGCCAAAACATCCACTTCTGTGTCCATGAACGGAGAGCCGGTTGACCTCGGCTTCACGGTCGGCGCACTGACGGATAAATCGTTGTCATGGACTTATGACGGAGTCGACTATTTCATCTCATCAGAAGACCTTTCTCAAGATGAACTTCTGATGGTTGCCAAAAGCATGCAAGGCCAGTCTTCAAAATAGACTGTGCCTATCCAGCAGCCTGTTTTCCGCCCGGAAGCGGAAAGCAGGCTGTTTTTATATTTCCGGGGCAAGCGTATGTTTTCGACAGTTTTTCCGTAAAATGTATAGCGTGCCAGCAATTTTTCTCTTGTTCTGGGCAGTTGTTCCCGTACAAAATTTCCCTTTCTCCGAACTTTTTAGTATGATGGGAAGGACGATTGAAACAAGGAACAGGAAGTGTCATGATGAGCTTAAAACCATTCTATAGAAAGACATGGGCCGAAATCGATTTAACGGCTTTAAAAGAAAACGTGCGCAATATGAAGCGGCACATCGGCGAGCATGTCCACTTGATGGCCGTCGTTAAAGCGAATGCCTACGGACACGGGGATGCACAGGTAGCGAAGGCGGCTCTTGCAGAAGGGGCGTCCATTCTTGCTGTGGCTTTACTGGATGAAGCGCTTTCGCTGAGAGCGCAGGGGATTGAAGAACCGATTCTTGTCCTCGGCGCAGTGCCGCCCGAATATGCCGGCATTGCCGCGGAAAAGCGCATTACCGTGACGGGCTACTCAGCCGGCTGGCTGAAAGACGTGCTCGGTTTTCTCGGTGAGACCGAAGCTCCTCTTGAATATCATTTGAAGATCGACACGGGTATGGGCCGCCTTGGCTGCAAAACGGAAGAAGAGATCAAAGAAATGATGGAGATGACCGAATCGAGCGATAAACTCAATTGTACGGGCGTGTTCACTCATTTCGCGACGGCGGACGAAAAGGACACCGATTATTTCGACATGCAGCTTGACCGCTTTAAAGAATTGATCAGCCCTCTCCCGCTTGACCGTTTAATGGTGCATTCGTCAAACAGCGCCGCGGGTCTGCGCTTCAGGGAACAGCTCTTTAATGCCGTCCGCTTCGGCATCGGCATGTACGGTTTGGCGCCGTCAACCGAAATAAAAGACGAGCTGCCGTTTCGTCTGCGGGAAGTGTTTTCGCTTCATACCGAACTCACCCATGTGAAAAAAATTAAAAAAGGCGAGAGCGTCAGCTACGGGGCGACATATACGGCCAAACGCGACGAATGGATCGGGACAGTTCCCGTCGGGTATGCTGATGGATGGCTGAGGCGCCTAGCCGGGACGGAAGTGCTGATCGACGGAAAACGCCAAAAAATAGCAGGGAGAATCTGCATGGACCAGTTCATGATTTCCCTCGCCGAAGAATACCCTGTCGGCACAAAGGTTACCTTGATCGGGAAGCAAAAAGACGAATGGATTTCAGTCGACGAAATCGCCCAACATTTGCAGACGATCAATTATGAAATTACCTGTATGATAAGTTCAAGGGTGCCCCGTATGTTTTTGGAAAATGGGAGTATAATGGAAATAAGGAATCCGATCTTGCCTGATCAATCCTGAAAATTGATGAATTAGCGGAAAAACAACTTTGCTTGCGAAAAGAATAATGATATCATTATGGATGGAATGGATAGAGTGTTGTATCCGTAAGTTTGGTGGAGGTGTATGTTTTTGTCTGAATCCAGCGCAACAACTGAAATATTGATTCGCTTGCCAGAAGCTTTAGTATCAGAACTGGATGGTGTCGTCATGCAAGATAACGGGAGCAGAAATGAACTGATTTACCAAGCCACAAAAATGTATTTGCGCGAGCGCAAAAATCGACAAATTCGGGAATCGATGAGACGCGGTTATATGGAGATGGCCAAGATTAATTTGAACATCTCTTCTGAGGCTCAATTTGCAGAGTATGAGGCTGAAAACACAGTAGAGCGCTTAGTAAGCGGAGGATAATCATTTGATTGTTAAACGCGGCGATGTTTATTTTGCTGACCTATCTCCTGTTGTTGGCTCAGAACAAGGCGGGGTGCGCCCGGTTTTAGTGATTCAAAACAACATCGGCAATCGCTTCAGCCCAACTGCTATTGTTGCAGCCATAACAGCCCAAATACAGAAAGCAAAATTACCTACCCACGTCGAAATTGATGCGAAACGCTACGGTTTTGAAAGAGATTCCGTTATATTGCTCGAACAAATTCGGACGATTGACAAGCAAAGATTAACGGACAAAATCACCCATCTCGATGATGAAATGATGGAAAAGGTCAACGAAGCCTTACAAATCAGTTTGGCACTCATTGATTTTTAATATTGATGAAAGTTGCTCGAGGCGAAAGAGCAACTTTTTTTGTGTTCAAAAATAACAAACGATATAATGGAACTGTTAGTCCAAAAAATGTTATCAGATGTAGTTAGGGGGATGAACATGTCGAATCAAGCAGTGTTAAAATTTATCTCGGAGAACCAAAATGTACTCGCCGTGAATTTGGCGGATATTCTGAAAGACCTAAACAGCAACATGACAAACGTGAAGCTGACTGAACACATGTATGAGACGATCAGCAATGAATACATTCATATCCTTATGAATGAGTCCGGGGACGGGAATGAAAAATCGATCGACACCATCTACCAGTTTTCTTCAAAAGCCGTACAGCTCGGCGTTCCGCTGAAGCTTCTGTCGTCGGGATTATCAGCTTTTTGGAAGCACCTGTACTATGAAATGAACAAGGACGTCCCGGAAGATCAGCAATGCTATGATCTGATATGGGAAATCGATAAATTTATCGAACCGATCAACAGCGAAATCTTGAATCAGTATGCGATCTCCTGGGAGAAAACCGTCGCTCTTCAAAAGGTCGCATTACAGGAGCTCTCGGCGCCGCTGATCCCGGTTTTTGAAAATATTACGGTGATGCCTCTCGTCGGCACGATCGACACGGAGCGGGCCAAAAAGATTATGGAAAACCTGTTGAGCGGCGTCGTCAAACACCGGTCCGAAGTCGTCCTCATTGACATTACGGGCGTGCCTGTCGTCGATACGATGGTCGCACACCACATCATGCAGGCTTCCGAAGCTGTCAGACTGGTCGGCGCAAAATGCCTGCTCGTTGGAATCCGCCCGGAAATCGCGCAGACGATTGTGAATTTGGGAATCGATTTAACTCAGGTTATTACAAAAAATACCCTGCAAAAAGGAATTCAAACCGCATTAGAAATGACAGACCGAAAAATTGTTTCATTGGGGGAATAAGTTTTGAGGATACCTAACATTCCAATTTTGAAGCTATATAACTGTTTATTGGTATCCATTCAAGTGGAGCTCGATGACCAAACCGCTCTGAAATTTCAAGAGGACCTGCTGAACAAAATATATGAAACCGGTTCGAACGGAGTGGTGATCGATCTGACTTCGGTGGACATCATCGATTCATTCATCGCCAAAGTACTTGGCGATGTTATTACAATGTCAAAACTGATGGGCGCCAAAGTCGTTCTGACTGGCATCCAGCCGGCTGTTGCGGTGACATTGATTGAACTCGGGATTTCTTTGGACGAGATCGAGACGGCGCTCGATCTCGAAAAGGGGCTCGAGACATTGCAGCGGGAATTGGGGGAATAAATATGGCAGACCAATCCTGTGTGAAGATTTTGACAGAATGGGACATAGTGGCCGCCAGACAGCTCGGGCGAAATGTCGCCAAAGAACTGGGGTTCGGCACAGTGGACCAGGCCAGAATCACAACAGCCATCTCAGAGCTGGCGCGTAATATTTATTTGTATGCCGGAAAAGGCCGAATCTGCATCGAACAGGTTCAGGAAGAAGGTAAAAAGGGGTTGAAAGTCATAGCGGAGGATGAGGGGCCGGGAATCGCTGACATCAAAAAAGTGATGGAAGACGGTTTTTCAACCTCAGGCGGCCTCGGAGCGGGCCTGCCGGGGGTAAAGCGTCTGATGGACCAATTTGAATTGCATTCGGACGCGGAAAATGGAACGGATATACAAGCCATAAAGTGGCTGCGGTAGGAGGGAAGGAATGGATTTCAGGGAAGTGATTGAGCAGCGCTATCGACAGCTGCTTAGCCGTTATATATCTGAATTAACAGAGACATCCCTTTATCAGGGGCAGAAATTCAGCAGAAAAACGATTGAACATCAAGTGCCGCCGGAAGAGATTATCAGCATACACCGAAAAGTTCTGTCTGAATTATATCCGGATCTTCCGGACCATGTGTTCCATTCTCTCGATTTTTTAATTGAAGTGATGATTGGATACGGTTTGGCCTATCAAGAACATCAGACATTAAGAGGAATTCAGCAGGAAATTAAATCGGAAATCGAAATTGCCGCAAATGTCCAGCAAACGCTGCTCGAGACGAAGATCCCGAAAGTTGAAGCGCTCGAAATCGGGGCGGTCAGCGTTCCGGCTAAGCAAATGAGCGGTGATTATTATCATTTTGTACGGGACAAGGAATCGATTAACATCGCCATTGCAGATGTGATCGGAAAAGGAATACCGGCCGCGTTATGCATGTCGATGATCAAATATGCGATGGACTCTCTTCCGGATTCGGGCACATCTCCTTCACAGGTGCTGAAAAACCTGAACAGGGTCGTCGAACAAAATGTGGACCCTAGCATGTTTATTACAATGTTTTACGGTAATTATCATCTTCAAAAACACCTATTTACGTTTTCATCTGCCGGTCATGAACCTGGCTTTTATTATTCTTGCAGGGAAAATAAATTTTACGATTTAAACGCAAAAGGCCTCGTTCTTGGCATTTCATCACAATACGACTATGAGCAGTACGAGCAAAAACTGGATATTGGCGATATGATCGTTCTTTTTTCAGATGGTGTAACCGAATGCCGGACAGACAGCGGATTTTTGGAGCGGTCTGACTTGCAGAACCTGATCACTGTACATATGGAGAAACCGGCTCAGCAAATGGTTGACTGTATATACGAACATCTGCTCAAGCTTCAGGATTTTCAGCTTCATGACGATTTTACTCTCATTGTTTTCAAAAGAAAGGTTTAAAGTTTCTCTTCGCTGGGTAATAAACCAGTAGCTCATTAAGAGAACCAGAGGTGATATTGTGAATTTGGCAGTTGATACGAAAAAAAATGATCATGTGATAGAAGTAAAAGTGGCGGGCGAAATTGATGTGCATACGGCTCCGGCATTGCGGGATGAGCTGATGCCGCTCGCGGAAGAAGGAAAAGATCTCAAAGTTTCTCTGAAAGACGTTTCATATATGGACAGTACAGGGCTGGGTGTATTTGTCGGCATTTACAAAGCGGTAAACAGAACTGGGGGTTCTTTAGTGCTTGAAAATCTGTCAGAGCGTTTGATCCGTTTGTTTGATATTACAGGCTTAAAGGACATCATTGATATTTCTGGAAAGTCAGAGGGTGGATTATAATGAAGAGAGCAGCTGATTACATTGAAATGAAGTCACCTGCCAAACCTGAATACGTAGGAATCATTCGTTTAACCCTGTCGGGGATTGCAAGCAAGATGGGGTATTCTTATGATGACATCGAAGATTTGAAAATTGCGGTCAGCGAAGCGTGCACAAACGCTGTGCAGCATGCTTATAAAGCAGACAAAACTGGAGAGGTCTCCGTCAGATTCGGCGTGTTTGAAGACCGCCTCGAAATCATCGTCGCAGATCAGGGAGACAGTTTTGACATTCACGATAAACAGAAAGGGCTGGGGCCATATTCCCCTGAACATACGGTAGATCAATTGTCAGAAGGAGGGCTCGGTTTATATTTAATGGAGACGCTCATGGATGAAGTGCGTGTCCAGATTGACTCAGGCGTAACCGTCTCGATGACAAAGTTCTTAAACAGGGAGCGAGTTGATGATGGCACAACCGTCCAAAACTACGAAACTAACTAAAACCGAAGTCGACACGCTGATCAAAAAATATCAGGATAGCCAGGATGAAGACGCTCAGCTGACCCTTGTTCAGACATATAAAAATCTGGTGGAAACACTCGCCAAAAAATACTCAAAAGGAAAAAGCTTTCATGAAGATTTATGCCAGGTTGGGATGCTCGGATTGCTTGGAGCCATCAAACGCTATGATCCCGATGTGGGAAAATCGTTTGAAGCGTTTGCGATTCCGACCATTATCGGAGAAATCAAACGGTTTCTCCGTGATAAAACCTGGAGCGTCCACGTTCCGAGAAGGATCAAGGAGCTCGGGCCGAGAATTAAAATGGCGGTGGATCATTTAACGAATGAAACGCAAAGGTCCCCAAAAGTCGATGAGATTGCCGAGTTTCTTGACGTCACAGAAGAAGAAGTGCTGGAAACAATGGAGATGGGCAAAAGCTATCAGGCGCTTTCCGTCGACCACAGCATTGAAGCGGATGCAGACGGCAGCACGGTGACGATCCTCGACATCGTCGGCTCGCAGGAGGAAGGCTATGAAAAGGTGAACCAAAAGCTGATGCTTGAAAGCGTATTGCACGTACTGTCCGACCGCGAAAAGCAAATCATTGAGCTGACTTACATTCAAAACAAAAGCCAAAAAGAAACCGGTGACATGCTGGGCATATCGCAAATGCACGTCTCACGTCTGCAGCGCAAAGCTGTCAAAAAGCTGCGGGAAGCGTTGGCTGAAGATCCGTTTATGGAGCTTAAACCATGATTTGGACTGAGTCGAATGAACATATGCAAGCGCTTGTTTATCAGCTTCCTAAAGAAGGAAAAGCCGTCTGCGGAGACAGTTTTTATTTCCATGCGACTGACGAAACTATGGTGTGCGCGCTGGCCGACGGGCTTGGCAGCGGTGCGATGGCACAAGAATCCTCCGCGGTTATCAGCGAAGTTGTCGAAGAGCACGGTCATGAAGAAGTCGCAAGCTTGATGGAACGGTGCAATCAAGAGCTGAAACATAAGCGCGGCGCAACTGTGGCGATTTTAAAAGCCGATTTTCGAACAAGAACGATTGCTTACAGCTCTGTAGGCAATATCCGCTTTATCTTGTACGCTCCTTCGGACAAATATATCCACCCTCTCCCTGTGACGGGATACATGTCGGGAAAGCCGCAAACATACAAAACATTCACCTACACGTATGAAAAAGGGTCAAGATTCATCATGTATTCAGACGGATTGGAAGTACCCGCTCTCCGGTCTTATTTAAAACAGCACCACACACCTGGAGATATATCGAATCAGCTAGAATCATACACACTAATGGGAAAAGACGATCTCACCTATATCATCGGACAGCTTTTTTAAAGAAGCTGCCCTTTGATATAGGTGTTTTTCTGTTTGTTTTGGTACACTAAGAAGACAACATTCTTTTGGAGGCTACAATGGATACTTTAGCGTTAATCGTCAAACAAATCGCAAAAGAAACAGGGCTTGCGTCAAAGCATGTCGAGAGTGTCATTCAATTGTTAGAGGACGGAAACACCGTTCCCTTTATCGCGAGATACCGCAAAGAACAAACGGGCTCCATGGATGAAGTCCAAATTCAAACAATCTCCGAACGCTGGGGATACATCCAGCATTTAAATCAGCGGAAAGACGAAGTCATCCGGCTGATCGACGAACAGGGTAAGCTGACCGGACAGCTGAAGCTCGATATCGAAAAAGCGGACAAGCTCCAGGAAGTTGAAGACTTATACAGACCATTTAAACAAAAACGAAAAACGAAGGCGACGATCGCCAAAAGCAAAGGCCTTGAACCTTTGGCTGATTTCATCATCTCGCTCCCGCGCAACGAAGACGTAATAGCCGAAGCACGCAAGTACATAAATGAAGAAAAGGAAGTCATGAGCGCCGAAGAAGCGCTTGAAGGAGCAAAAAACATACTGGCTGAACGGATCTCAGACGAACCGGAATACAGAAAGTGGATCCGGCAGGAGACTTTTAAAAGAGGAACGCTGAAATCCGCGGTGAGAGACGCCGAAGCTGATGAGAAGAAAATCTATGAAATGTATTATGAATATGAAGAGCCGATTCAAAAAATCGTTCCTCATCGCGTGCTTGCGGTTAACCGCGGCGAAAAAGAGGAGATTTTGAGAGTGTCGGTCGAGCCGCCGGCAGACCGCATTCAAGCTTACTTGGAAAAACGAATTTTACAACACAAGCAAACAAGTGCTCAAGATGTGCTGAAAAGCGCAATCGAAGACGGCTATAAGCGCCTCATTCAGCCGTCCATCGAAAGAGAAATCAGAAAAGAATTGACGGAAAAGGCGGAAGATCAAGCGATTCACATTTTTGCCGAGAATCTGCGCAAGCTGCTGCTGCAGCCGCCGATGAAAGGAAAGCTCGTTCTCGGCGTCGATCCGGCATTCCGCACGGGCTGCAAGCTTGCAGTTGTCGATGAGACGGGAAAGATGCTCAAAATCGATGTCATATATCCGCACCCTCCCGTCAATAAAAAAAGCGCGGCCATTGAAAAAGTGAAACGCATCATCGAAGATTTTCAAATTGAGGTCATCGCCATCGGGAACGGGACGGCATCAAGAGAGACGGAACAATTTATCGCCGATCTTTTGAAGGACATTGACAGAAAGGTGTACTATCTGATCGTCAATGAAGCGGGAGCCAGCGTCTACTCGGCATCAGAGCTTGCGAGGGAAGAATTCCCGGATCTGCAGGTTGAAGAACGGAGCGCCGTGTCGATCGCACGCAGACTCCAGGACCCGCTCGCCGAACTCGTCAAAATCGATCCCAAGTCGGTCGGTGTCGGCCAGTACCAGCACGATGTCAGCCAGAAAAAACTAAACGACTCGCTCCGCTTCGTGGTGGAAACCGTCGTCAACCAAGTCGGCGTCAACGTGAATACGGCGTCAGCCGCGCTCTTGCAATATGTAGCCGGACTATCGAAAACAGTCGCGGCCAACATCGTCAAAAAGCGGGATGAAATCGGAAAATTCACGAGCAGGAAAGAGCTGAAAGACATTCCACGCCTGGGCGCGAAAACGTATGAGCAATGCATCGGCTTTTTAAGGGTGCCTGACGGCGGTGAACCGCTCGACCGCACAGGCATCCACCCTGAGAGCTATAAGGAGACGAGAGAGCTTCTGAAAAAGCTCGGCCTATCAACAGCCGACATCGGTACAAGAGAGCTTCAGGACAAAATCAACGAACTGAATATTTCCGAAGCAGCTGAACAGCTTGGAATCGGGGAAATCACTCTGAAAGACATTTGCGCCCAGCTGACAAGGCCTGAGCGCGATCCGAGGGATGAAGTCCCTAAACCGCTCTTAAAAACCGATGTGCTTCAATTGGAGGACTTAAAAGAAGGGATGGAACTGCAGGGGACAGTGCGGAACGTCGTTGACTTCGGGGCATTTGTCGACATCGGCGTGAAACAGGACGGGCTCGTCCACATTTCCAAGCTCAGCCATTCCTTCGTCAAGCATCCGCTTGACGTGGTATCGGTCGGAGACATTGTTACCGTATGGGTGGAAGATGTCGATGCCGCAAAAGGAAGGGTATCCTTATCAATGGTGAGGGATCGATAGTCCAGCTTGCCGGAGCTTTGTTTCTCCGGCGGGCTGATCTTTTACACTCCGATTTTTAACAGAATGCGGTGGATGACGCCAGCCACATGAGCCGGCGTCTGAACCATCCCTTCATTGATCCATTCCTCCAAAACGCCGACCACTCCCGAGACGACAAATGATATTTCCATTTCATCACATGTAACCTCGTTTTCCGATTGCTCTATCATGCTCAATTCTTCAAAAATTTTCCTCTGGAAAAAGTCTTTAAATTTATTGATGGTCAAAATGTTTCCTTTCGGTTTCGTCAATAAAGTGAAAATCGCAGCGTTTTGATAAATATATTCGGTCGTTTTTTCGATGAAGGTGAGCAAATTGTGCGGATCTTCGCTCGGAAAATAATCATCGTAAAATCTCCCCAGCTGATCAAACAATTCATTTTCTATTTGTTCATACAAGTCAAAAATATCTTTATAATGAAGATAAAAGGTTCCGCGTCCTAAATCCGCGCGCCTCGATAAATCAGAAACGGTGATTTTATTGATTTCTTTCTCATGGAGCAGTTTTAAAAAAGCCTCTTTTATCGCTCTTTTCGTCTTGATTGATCTTCTGTCCTCCATCGTTTTGCCCTCCGTTTATAGACAAATTTTCATGTGTTGTTCATTAGTGAACAGCTCAATCACGATTGCCGATTGAACATCGCTTTTGCTTCAAATTATAATGAACATGTGTTTATTAATCAATAGCTGTTCATATTTTCGAGGAGGTTTTCAATGATTCAATATCGTCTGGCTTCAACTGATCACTTGGACGAGGTGGCACAACTGTTTCATGAGTCTTTTGACAACTATCCGTTTATGGATTTGCTTGTAAGACCCGAAAAGAAAAACCCCGAATTCTTTTATGAGCTGCATAAAGTCATCACTCAGGCATATATAAATAGGCGGGGGTGCTTTATCGGTGTTGTGAATGGTGAAATCGTCACCGCGGCCCTCTTAAAACATCGGGATGATCCAGACGTTGGAGTGATGGATTATATATCAGCCGGAGGAATAAAGTTATTTATAAAAGGGGGCCTTTCCGCGGTATGGAATATGGTGAATGTGGCGGAAGAGGCGAAAAGATCGTACAAGGGCATCAAACAGCAGAAATGGTATTTGGAGGCGCTGGGGGTCTCCCGCTTCCATCAGGGCAAAAGTTTCGGCAGCAAGATGATCAATGACTGCCTGGTCCCTTTCATCCGAAGAAACGGAGGCGGGATCCTCGCTTTAATCACCAACACGAATTTAAATCGATCGTTTTACAAAAAGAACGGATTCGATGAATTTAGTGCATTTCCCCTTAAGCGATTCGGCCGTGAAATAGGAAATTGGAGTTTCAAAAGAACAATTTACTAATGTATTAGAAAGCCGATATAAAAAGTACGACGGCTTTCATGTTGATCAGCAAAACACGAATGTTTTGTCTGACGGCAGCAACCAGCCGTCTTTTTTTAATGAAAAACCCGCACAGCTCATAGAGGAGGAATAAAACGTCAATGAGAACGATTATAAAGGCGAGATGGATTATTGCGGCGCTCTGGATTGCAATGGCCGCCGTCTTATTCATCACGGCGCCCGATATGGGGCAATTAACAAAGGAGAAGGGCCAGATAGCGGTCCCTGAAGGCTATCCGTCTTCTTACGCGAACAAGCTTCTCGAACAAATGTCAAAAGACGAGGATACGGACAAATCGGTTGTCGTCGTATTTCAGGACAAACAGCTCCTGCCGAACCGAGAGGCGGCTTTAAAAAAAGCGATCACCATTTTAGAAAAGGATTCCTCCCTTCACGTTTCAGATATTACATCATACTTTGACGCGGAGGAGGATATTCAAAAGCAGCTGTTGTCAAAGGATCGAACGACGCTGCTTGTACCTGTCACATTTGATGCGAACAAAATCAGTGCGGCCGATTTTAAAGCAAAGGTAAATGAAAAGCTCAAACCTTTAAAGCTTGACTACGAGATGACCGGACAGCCGCTCATCGATGATGATGTTATAACAAGTTCACAGGAAGGCCTGAAGAAGACCGAATATATCACGGTCGGTTTTATTTTAATCGTATTGATTCTCGTCTTCCGTTCTGCGGTTGCGCCTTTTGTCCCGCTTTTGGCGGTCGCGCTTTCCTACCTTGTGAGCCAGTCCGTCGTCGCCTATCTTGTCGAATACGCTGATTTTCCGCTGTCCACGTTTACGCAAATTTTCATGGTGGCGATCATGTTCGGAATCGGGACGGATTACTGCATTCTTCTTTTAAGCCGTTTTAAGGAAGAGCTTGCCCACGGGAAAGACAAGATTGAAGCTATCCTGACAACGTATAAAACGGCGGGAAAAACCGTTCTGTTCAGCGGATTCGCCGTTTTGATCGGTTTTACTTGCATCGGCTTCGCCGAATTCCAGCTTTACAAATCTGCGGTCGCAGTAGCGGTTGGTGTCGCAGTCTTGATTTTGGCGCTTTTGACGATCGTGCCGTTTTTTATGGCTGTTTTGGGAAAAGTGCTGTTTTGGCCCGTCAGAGGGAATATCGGGCATCCGCAGTCAAAACTATGGGAAACCGCCGGCCGTTTCGCATTCAGTAAGCCGCTGATCAGTCTGTTGATCGTAGCGGCCGTGGCCGTTCCGCCGATCTTAATGTATAAAGGAACGCTTTCCTACAACAACCTTGATGAAATCGGAGATCAATACGAATCCGTCAGTGCATTCAACACCATCTCCGACAAGTTCGGGCCTGGGGAATCTTTACCGGTCACGGTCGTCCTCAAAACATCGGATGCGCTCGATACCAATGACGGGCTGATCGCAATTGAAAAAATCAGCCGCGCCATTGAACAGACAAATGGCGTCAGCAAAGTTCGCAGTGCGACCCGTCCGGTCGGAAAAGGACTGAGCGACCTGTATGTCAAAACACAGGCAAACGAACTGAATAAAGGGCTTGAGAGCGGCAATAAAGGTCTGAAAAAGATCAAAGACGGGCTTGCCGAGGCGAGCAAGTCGATCGCGGATCAGAAGCCGCAAATCGAAGCGTCCGGAAAAGGAATCAATCAGCTGATCAAAGGAACCGAATCGATTAAAGCCGGCATCAGCGACGTTGAAGCCAATATGAGAAAGCTGAAGGACGGTACAGACCAAAGCAAAGAAGGCGTCGCCCGGGCGAAAAAAGAAATTCAAGCTGCGAAAAAACAGCTGACGGCGCAGGTCGATCAATTAAATGGACAAATCGAAAACTACAAAGAAATATCGAAAGTCTTGAAAGCAGCATTGTCACAAGCAGAAAGTGCCCAAGGCATAACGGCTGACGTGCAAAAGATGATCGAGCAGACAAATCAAAATTTCAAAAATCTTGAAAGCGAAATTCCCGAAGTGAAGGAGAATCCTTCTTATTTAGCGATCAAAGGCTCTTACACAGAGCTTGCATCGGCAATCAAGCAGGGATCACAGAAAGCGGCCGTTTACACGAAGCAGGCGGCAAACGCGAAAAAGCAGCTTGAAGCAGCAGATGCATTTATCGCAAAAGCGCAGGAAGAGCAAAAAGTATACACAAGCAAAATCGATGCTCTGATCAACGGCCTCGGCCAAATCGAAAAAGGACTTGAAGAGACATCGAAGGGGCAGGGACAGCTCGCCGATTCGCTGCCTAAGCTCGAATCAGGAGCGGGCGATGTCGCTGAAGGCCAAAAGCAGATGAAGGAAAAAGTCGGAGAATTCGCCGGCCAGCTCGATCAATTAACAAAAGGTTTGAATTCAAGCGTGGACGGCCTCGAAAAAATTTCAAGCGGTCTGATGGGGGCAGGCGACTACCTGGATCAGCTGAAAAACGCATCGGATCAAGAAATGTCCGGCTGGTTTGTCCCTAAAGAAGTCCTGAAAAACAAGCAGTTTCAGCAGGTGTTTAATTCCTATATGTCAGACGACCGCCATATCACGACGATCGATGTGATATTGGAAGGCAATCCGTACGGAAACGGAGCAATTGCTAATGTTAAAGATATTGAAGCGTCCGTAAAACGGGCTCTTCCCGATACGCATTTGAACGATGCATCATTTGGCGTCGGCGGCGTTTCCAGCATCAATGCCGATCTGAAGCAGCTGTCAGACCAGGATTTCAGCAACACGGTGATCTATATGATGATCGGAATTTTCCTGATCCTCGTCCTGCTGTTCCGTTCTATTGTCATGCCGGTGTATTTGGTCGGATCGTTGATCTTGACGTACTTTGCGTCCATCGGTATAACCGAGTTTATTTTCACGGCGTTTTTCGGCTATCCCGGCCTCAACTGGGCGGTGCCTTTCTTTGGATTCGTGATTTTAATGGCGCTTGGTGTGGACTATTCGATCTTCCTGATGGAACGCTTTAACGAATATCGGGGAACGGATATTAAAACGGCGATGATGGAATCGATGAAAAATATGGGGTCCGTTATTATTTCAGCTGCTGTCATTTTGGCGGGAACCTTCGCGGCGATGCTGCCGTCCGGCGTTTTATCGCTTCTGCAAATCGCCACCCTAATACTGACGGGTCTCTTGCTGTATGCATTCGTCATGCTGCCGCTGTTCGTCCCTGTGATGGTTCGGATCTTCGGCTCAGCCAACTGGTTTCCCTTTAAAAGAAAAGAATAAACGGCTCGTCCATCCGCAGAAGAATCATTCGCCCATGCTCCCCGAAATCGGGCGGTCAGCTCCATTTGGGGAGTAACGGGCGCCATTGTGTGAGATGATAAAAGGACCGGTGAAGATGATGAGGAAACAGAAGAAATTCCGTTCGGGCTCCGATGAACACTGTCTATCAGCAGTGTTTTTTTCTGTAAAAATACCAGCACTGATTCAGCAATTTAATCTGGTAATGATCTTTTTCATAAAAAGCTCTCTGCATCTGGCTTTTGAGCCAATTCGGCATTGCTCATCCCTCCTCAGGCTCTTATCATAAGAGTATGGGTGTTGTGTATTAGTTTATGCCGCCCGGAATTTGTCCTGTTCAATGTTTTTAAAAATGAGGTGGACCGAAGCAATGGACGAACAACAACTGCAGCAGCTGACAGAACAGCTTTCGCTCACATATTTTAAAAAACCGTTCCGGCACCGCGCTTACTTCAACAGCCGCCTGAAAACGACCGGAGGCAGGTATTTGCTGAATTCCCACAATATTGAACTGAATAAAAAATACCTGACAGAGCACGGGCAAAATGAGCTTGAAGGCATCATCAAGCATGAATTGTGCCATTACCACCTCCATCTTGAAGGAAAAGGCTACAAGCACCGCGACAAAGATTTTAGAACGCTATTAAAGGAAGTCGGTGCGCCGCGATTCTGCACGCCGCTCGCAGGAGAGAAAAAGCCGCAAAGAAAAGTGCGCACATACAAGTGCGAAGCATGCGGACAAACGTTTCTTCGAAAGCGGAAAATGGATACAAGCCGTTACGTTTGCGGCAAGTGCGGAGGGAAAATAAAAGAAATCATAAAAAAGGGTTGACTGATCAGGCTTGTCTATGATAAATTATAAAAGCCGTCGCAAGACGAGCCACAAAGACAAATTGTTCTTCTTGACACATTTTGTCGACATATTTATAATAAAATGAGTCTGATCATTCCACAGTAGCTCAGTGGTAGAGCTATCGGCTGTTAACCGATCGGTCGCAGGTTCGAATCCTGCCTGTGGAGCCAATGGAGAAGTACTCAAGTGGCTGAAGAGGCGCCCCTGCTAAGGGTGTAGGTCGCGTAAGCGGCGCGAGGGTTCAAATCCCTCCTTCTCCGCCATTAGGAAAATATGATGCTGACTTCATATGGCCCGTTGGTCAAGTGGTTAAGACACCGCCCTTTCACGGCGGTAACACGGGTTCGAATCCCGTACGGGTCATTTCTCATATGTTGGGCTATAGCCAAGCGGTAAGGCAACGGACTTTGACTCCGTCATGCGTTGGTTCGAATCCAGCTAGCCCAGCCATTATATTTGAGCCATTAGCTCAGTTGGTAGAGCATCTGACTTTTAATCAGAGGGTCGAAGGTTCGAGTCCTTCATGGCTCACCATTTTATGCGGGTGTGGCGGAATTGGCAGACGCGCTAGACTTAGGATCTAGTGTCTTTACGGCGTGGGGGTTCGAGTCCCTTCACCCGCACTTTAAAAACAACATATCATGCGGTCGTGGCGGAATGGCAGACGCGCTAGGTTGAGGGCCTAGTGGGGGCAACCCCGTGGAGGTTCAAGTCCTCTCGGCCGCATCATAGGAATACCAAGGGTTTAAGCGCCCTTGGTATTTTTTGTGCTTACTTTTAAAGTGTCTACTGCCCACAAACTGTCCACTTACCTAAAGTGAATTATCTTTTTGAATTATTAGAATAAAGGTGTTCATGAAACACCTATTGTTGTTTTGTTATGTTCTTTTAGAGGATAGATATTATTTATACACTTGATTAATCAAAAAAAATTGATTAATATATAAAAAGAAAGGGGATAAGGGATGCTGCTTATGAGAACTGCAAAAGGATCGGATGTAAATAGAATATTAGATATTTATAACCAAGGAATTGCTGACCGGATTGCTACATTAGAAGTGGAAGAAAAAGATGTGGATTATATGACAAATTGGTTTTCTAATCGCGGTGAGAAATATAAAGTTCTTGTTGCTGAAATAAACAATTGTGTAGTGGGATGGGTTTCTCTCAATCCATATTCTCACCGTTGCGCATATCAAGGTGTTGCTGATTTATCTATATATATGGATCGGAATCATCGAGGAAAAGGTATAGGAAAAGTTCTCTTATCGGGTATCGAAAAAGAAGCCATTCAATCGGGCATTCATAAAATCGTATTATTTACATTTCCTTTTAATCAATTGGGGCAAGGCTTATATACTTCAATGGGGTATCGAGAAGTTGGCATATTTAAAGAACAGGGGAAAATTGACGGTCATTATGTAGATGTCATGGCAATGGAAAAAATACTTACAAAGTAAACAGGCCTCTAAAGAGAGACCTGTATTTATATTAATCACAACAACAGGATGTTTTAGCAGCAGAAGGTTTTGGTGTTAATTTACAAACCCCTGTTTCAGGTAGTTTTAACTCCACACGTTCCGCAGATTCCTTATCGCCAGTAATATAAGCCACAACAGAACGAGCCTGCTCATAGCCAGTAGCTAATAAGAATGTAGGTGCTCTTCCATAACTTTTTGAGCCAATAATATAGAAGTTCTTCTCAGGTTGTCTTAATTCTTTTTCACCATGCGGTCGAACAGTTCCACAGCTGTGGATATTAGGATCGATTAAATCAGCTAAGTCAGGTACACACTCTAAAGCGGAATCAAATGTATGACGGATTTCTTTTAAAAACTGAAAATCTGGTCTTGCCCCTGTATTAGCGATAATCTCATCTATATTGTTAATCATTTTTTGTTCTTGTTGTCGGTGACCAAGTATATTTAATTTTCCGCCAGAAGCGAGTGAGATAGATTCAATGAACATTGAAGGGTAGGCTTTAATTTCACCGTTGTTTAAGACGTTCCGCAACCTTGTGCCTAATTGACCTCTAGCTGGTAGCTGATCATTTCCTTCTCCTCCGAAAACTTCTGTAATGTCCTGTTTTCTTAATATCCAGATGATCTCCGTATTTTCAGTTTGCTCTTTTAATTGGGTTAAATCTAACAATGTGTTTATTGCTGAATGACCACTCCCTACAACTGCAACGGTCTTATTTTTATAACGATCTTTATCCCGATTTAAAACATCAGGAATTCCATAATAAATTTGGTCAGACACTCTTTTTTCATTATCTGTAATGAGCCCTTCTGCATTTAGTGGGTTTGGATTTTGCCAAGTCCCTGTAGCATCAATAACTGCTTTTGCTTCATATATTTTCTCTTCTTTGTTGTCAACTTTAACTCGAAGGATAAAGGGGGCTTGATCTCTGCCTTTTGTTTTCACTTTATCGAACCCTTTTTTTCCAACATGAAGCACACGGCTGTTCATATGAATATAAGGTTTCATTTCGGGCAGTTGGGATAATGGTTTTAAGTATTTAAAAACAATTTCTTCTCCTAAGGGCAATTCGTCTTTTGGTGGAAGCGAGATGTGATGTTTCAATAACAATTCCTTTGCTGCTTCGTCTATATTATATTCCCAGGGAGAAAACAATCGTACATGACCGTAATCTAAAAAATTGGTTCCGATTTCTTTTCCTGATTCAAACAAAATAAATGCTTCATTTCTTTTGACAAGATGGGCTGCTGCGGCAATTCCTACTGGTCCTCCGCCAATGATAGCTACTGGTAATATCTTATTCATCATAAGTCCTCCTATAAATCAAATTTTTTTGATGTAAGTTCAAAAAGAATTCCCTTCTAACGAGAAGGGCGGAATAAGCAGCATAATTCTTCAGAAAGCAAATGATTTATTTCTTTTTCATTCAATGAATAATAACTCCATGTACCTTTTGCCTCTTTTGTAATTAAGCCTGCATCTAATAAAATTTTTAAATGATAAGATAACTTAGATTGCGGCATCTGGATTTCATCAATTAAATCACATACACATGTAGAACCACGTTTGCAAAGAATGTGTAATAAATGAAGTCTTTTTGTGTCAGATAGTGCTTTGAACTTTTTTTCGTAATGTTCAAATGTATCCAGCAACTGCTTGTTTTCTATTGGTATTTGTAACATGATAAGTCCCCCGGTTCGTTAATCAAATAATTTTGATGTAATTATCATAAATGAGATAGAGAAGATACACAAGATATAAATCAATTTTTTTGATATTTAAATTAAAATTCAATTATATAAGCATTTACTTATATATAAAATGTACGCAAAGGGGGGAAGAGAAAAATGACTGTTCAATATAATCTTGAAGCTGTTAAAGTAGTACATTGCTTAAAAATTTTAAGCGATCAAACGAGGCTCCTAATAATGAAACTTCTTCAAAGTAAAGAATACTGTGTTTGTCAGTTCGTTGATATGTTTCAAATGAGTCAACCAGCTATTAGCCAGCATCTTAGTAAATTAAAAAAAGCGGGTCTTATTCATGAAACGAAAAAAGGGCAATGGCGTTTTTATTCTATAAATCAATCTTGTCCAGAGTATGATTTGATGCTATCTATTCTTAATAAGATTGATTGTCACGATAAGTTGTTACAGTCAATTAAAGAAAAAGAAACTCAGGTTTCCTGTCGTTAGGAGATTCTAAGTTGTTATCGACAATTTTAGCTGGATTTATATTTGTGCTGACTCTTGTTTTTGTCATCTGGCAGCCAAGAAATTTATCCATTGGATGGTCAGCTTGCGGAGGTGCTGTATTAGCTCTAATCGCAGGAGTTGTTAACTTTCAAGATGTTATAGATGTAACGGGAACTGTTTGGAATGCAACATTAGCATTTATTGCGATTATCATTATTTCCCTAATTCTCGATAATATAGGATTTTTTGAATGGGCAGCCTTACATATGGCTAAAGCAACTAAAGGTAATGGTGTGCTGATGTTTGTTTATGTGACGATATTAGGAGCTATTGTTGCAGCTTTTTTTGCGAATGATGGCGCTGCTCTTATCTTAACTCCAATTGTTTTGGCTATGGTTCGAGCTTTAAATTTTCAAGAGAAATTAGTTTTTCCATTTATTATGGCAAGTGGGTTCATAGCAGATACTACATCATTACCGCTGGTTGTCAGTAACCTTGTCAATATTGTATCTGCAGATTTCTTTCACATTGGATTCATTGAATATGCATCCAGAATGATTGTTCCAAATCTGTTCTCGCTTGCTGCGAGTATCATTGTTCTTTACCTTTTCTTTAGAAAAAGCATTCCAAGACATTATGATCTTTCTGAAGTCAAAATGCCTGTCGAAGCCATAAAAGATCAAAAGATGTTTCGTATTTCTTGGGTTGTTTTAGGAATTCTGTTAATTGGCAACTTTGTAAGTGAACTATTCTCGATACCTGTTTCTATTATAGCTGGTGTTATTGCTATCTTATTTCTCGCGATGGCGCAAAAGAGTTCAGCAGTTCATACAAAGCAAGTTCTTAAAGGCGCACCATGGGCAATCGTTTTTTTTCTTAGCAGGTATGTATGTTGTCGTATATGGATTACGAAATGCAGGTTTAACAGATGTTCTCTCTAATCTTATCCAAGCAGCGTCTAACCAAGGGCTATTTGTCGGCACTATAGGTATGGGCTTTATCGCAGCTATATTGTCTTCCATTATGAATAATATGCCTACCGTTATGATCGATGCATTAGCGATTGCCGGCACAGATGCACATGGGATAATGAAAGAAGCATTAATATATGCAAATGTGATTGGCTCTGATTTAGGACCTAAAATAACACCAATTGGTTCACTAGCTATACTTTTATGGTTACATGTTTTATCAAAAAGGCGTAAAAATTTCTTGGGGAACATACTTTAAAACAGGAATTATCTTAACAATCCCAACACTATTTATTACACTTGTTGGTCTTTATATTTGGCTTTTGATTATTCATTAAACTTTTAAGGAGAAGATGAAAATGTCAAAGAAAACAATTTACTTTTTATGTACTGGAAACTCTTGTCGCAGTCAAATGGCTGAAGGATGGGGCAAAAAATACCTTGGAGATGAGTGGAATGTATACAGTGCCGGAATTGAAGCACATGGATTAAATGCGAATGCTGCAAAAGCTATGAAAGAAGTTGGTATCGACATCTCTCACCAAACATCAGACATTATTGACCCTGATATTTTAAAAAGTGCTGATCTAGTTGTTACACTTTGTGGTGATGCAACTGATAAATGTCCGATGACGCCTGCTCATGTAAAGCGTGAGCATTGGGGATTTGATGCCCCTGCAAAAGCACAAGGCACAGAGGAAAAGAAATGGGCGTTTTTCCAAAGAGTTCGTGATGAAATAGGGGATAGGTTGAAGATATTTTCTGAAACTGGGAAGTAAGGAAATCTTCCCTTTTAAAGGATGCATATTTTTATATGTGTCCTTTTTTATTGTCTAGCAATACGAATGTGCCATCAGTGAAATATGCATAACAAAACAATCATTCAATGTCTTTCCAGTCTAAAAACAGTGCCCATTTTGTGCCTAAAATGATGCAAATGAGTGTAAAGAATGATTTCAAATACTTGAAATGGCAGGCTTTTGTAACTGATGATACAGTTTCACTTTATTGAGGGCCTAGTGGGGGCAACCCCGTGGAGGTTCAAGTCCTCTCAGCCGCATTATAGGAATACCAAGGGTCTAAGCGCCCTTGGTATTTTTGTTTCTACAATGAAAATGTGTTTTTGTGTCCAAAAGTGTCCACTAATTTAAAGTAAGTCATCTAATTTATCAGCTATTTCCTTTTGTTTGTTGCGAAAAAGGTGTCCGTAACTTCACAATCCCTAATGTATATCTCCTTCATACGAAATGATTTGTATGGGCATTAATTCCAGATGTTACTCCATCTGACTTAGAAACAAGAATTGTGATTCTGCGAAAAGAGGATAAGGCTATGGTGTTACAAGAAAACTTATAATGTAATTTTTTAGGTCTTTGTAATTATTTTACATATATTATTAATATTCACTTATGAATTCGTGATATTATATTGAAGGGAACGATCAAAAACTTTGGCATTAGTAATTAATAATGTTTTAAATCTATACGAGTGCTACCTCATGTCAAAGTCAGAATAATTATTATAGGAGGTAACATATGTTTAAGTTTAAAAGGAATTTCTTAGTTGGATTAACGGCAGCTTTAATGAGTATTAGCTTGTTTTCGGCAACCGCCTCTGCAGCTAGTCCAGACTACTGGCAAAATTGGACTGATGGCGGCGGAACAGTAAACGCTGTTAATGGGCCTGGCGGGAATTACAGCGTTAATTGGTCTAATACCGGAAATTTCGTTGTTGGTAAAGGTTGGACTACAGGTTCGCCATCTAGGACAATAAACTATAATGCCGGAGTTTGGGCGCCGAATGGCAATGGATATTTGGCTTTATATGGTTGGACGAGAGCACCTCTCATAGAATATTATGTAGTGGATTCATGGGGTACTTATAGACCTACTGGAACGTATAAAGGTACTGTAAAAAGTGATGGGGGCACATATGACATATATACAACTACACGTTATAATGCACCTTCCATTGATGGCGAAAAAACTACTTTCACGCAGTACTGGAGTGTTCGCCAGACGAAGAGACCAACTGGAAGCAACGCTAAAATCACTTTCAGCAATCATGTTAGAGCATGGAAGAGTCATGGAATGAATCTGGGTAGTATTTGGTCTTATCAAGTCTTAGCGACAGAGGGATATCAAAGTAGTGGAAGTTCTAACGTAACAGTGTGGTAACAGATCATCTTTAATCAGGGGTAGCGGCTGTTGATCGTTCCTTGAGACATTTTATAATCATTGTTAATGTGAGTGACTAAGAGGCGACGGTCTTTTAGTTGGGATTCCAATGTATTCCTCGGAGTGGGGAAAACGATTGTTTAGGCTTTGATAGGAAAACACTGGATTAAAGGGAAAGCAAGGTTATAGAATTTGAACCAGTATAAATTTTAAAGCAGGCATATGCCTGCTTTATTTTAATGCGCTATTAATGATTTTTGCATGTATTCCATCTGATTTGTACCCTGAAAGTATTTCCTCAGTTACTTCATTCGTAAAGTGAGGTATTCCTTTTATTTCGGCTAATTTTTCTCTAAAATCTTCGCAGCCGAAGAGCAAAATAACTCCAAGATAGCGGTCGAAGTTCGAATTAACGAAAAAAAAGACAATAGTGATTATTAGTGAAATCGAATCTTGGAAGAACTATTATAAAAAATCGTTGGATTGAATACTCTTTTTTTGTCATCAATCTCATGGATAGACCATGTTAAAAAAGCAAAAATGACCACTTTGGTAAGCTCTACGGAATTCGTTTGAAAAGCTTACTCCTTAAAAAACAATGAAATTTTATGTAATAGGTGTTAAGAGATCCAATGAAAACAAGCTTTCATAAATCGTGATCAGCTTCCACTTTATATTGAGTGGCTAGTGGGGGCAACCCGCCGAGGTTCAAGTTCTCTCGGCTGCATACCAGAGATACCAAGGGTTTGACGCCCTTGGTGTTTTAGTATGTCTACTCCCCACGAGTCGAACAATTTAGGGCTGTAATTGAAAAGTACGCCCGTGAGGAAGTTGTTTTTGACCAAGTAAATATTATCGACCGATTTCACCACGCTAACCATCTTTTTCGCCATCCAATATCGTGTAATGCACCACTGAATATCATAAGTTGCACCACAGCTTATAAAAAAGCCGCCAATCATCATTCAGCAGGTTGGCGGCTTTTTAACATAGGAATTCAGCACTCTCTGGCTTAAGGGGGGATTATCATCAGTCTGTAAGGAGGTATTGTCTAATCCTCCGCTCATGGCTGAGTTTCACTCCCCTGTTTTTCCTTATGAAAAATCCTTTTTATATTGGACCGATAGGTAAATCCCAGCAGCTAAAAATGCCAGCGCATATTTGTACAAGAAAAAGATGGTCCACATATCATCTTTAGGAAAAATCATGTCACATAGAATAATGACCCACAGCATATAGGAACTACTTTTCAAATAGATTTTATTTGTCCGTTCGTCGTCTTTTCCAAGCTTTTTATAAAATACATAGACCAAAATCCCGCTACCATAAACTAGTAAAAAACCAACAATGATGAGAATATTCCAATTTCCCGGAGATTGTTCAGCCCAGGACCTTAAAGGGGAAAAAATTGCGTTATGGATACCTGAGAAAAACTTACTTATCATTTTGATCATTTCCTTTCACATAAGTAAAAATTTCGTTTACATCAACATTAAAAAATTCAGCAATTCGAAAAGCCAACAGCAGAGTCGGAACATAATTTCCTTTTTCCATTACGAAAATGGTTTGTTTGGAAACCCCGACTTTCTCCGCTAATTCTTGCTGAGACAATCTGGCAAGTACACGATATTCATAAACCTTATTTGATATCGAATCACCAAAATCTTTCTTCACGACCATCACCTCTTGAATCAAATTATAAACTCACTTTTTACAAAAGTAAAGTAAACTTATACAAAAGTATAAAATGATTTTATTTTTGATTAGATTACTTTGATATAACAAGAGCCAAATTGCAGAAAGAACCTGACGAAATTCTTGTTCCGTCAGGTTCACATATCAACCTCGTGCAATTTATGGTTTATGATGGTGCATTTTATGATATTAAGTGGGGCAAAAAACGGTAAGAATGGTGCAGTCCGGTGATAATATTCACTAGAAAATCAACTTTGGTAAGCTTTACTGAAAATCTTACTCCATAATTAATAAAAAACAATCAAATTTTGTGTAATCGATTAAATAGATGCAATGAAAATAAGCTTTCATAAACCATGATAAGCTTTCACTTTATTGAGGGCCAACCCCGTGGGAGGTTCAGGTCTCTCGGTTGAACACCAATTAATACCAAACTTTTAATTACCTTTGGTATTATTTTTTTTCGGAAAATCGGCAAAAAATGTACAGCATTGTCCAAGTCTGCAAGTATATTTGACACTAAAGCTGACCTCTGCACAAAACCGTTGTGCGAGTCTGCACTTTTATTCTGCAAGATACACTGCCGGTTATCATCGATTATGGGGAGTTGTTTAATCCGTTCTTAGGTGTGCTGATATTTGGTTTTTAGAAGCTTTTTTTAAGTGGCTAAAACCAACAAATTTTTTGCTTTCTTCATCCCACAGGCGGAACTTTAATGACTTAAGACTTGTTGCCAGTGTAATGGTCGGAACGTTTTGCAATGGTTTAATGTTGTTATGCACTTCTTCAAGCTTATAGTTTGGGACTCTCGGGCTTAAATGATGAACATGATGGAAACCGATATTGCCTGTTAGCCATTGCAACACTTTTGGAAGCTTATAAAAAGAGCTTCCTTCAACTGCTGCTTTTACATATTCCCAATGCTCATCTTCTTCAAAATAAGAATCCTCAAACGTATGCTGAATATAAAACATCCAAATTCCGAGAGATCCCGATATCATAAAAATTGGCGCCTGAACCAGCAGGAAGTTTTGCCAGCCAATAGCCCAGCATAAAAGTGCTGTCAAAGCGACGATTCCCAGGTTCGTTACATACGTATTCATCCGTTCTTTGCGTTTTGCCCCTTTACGATTAAAACGATTGGTAATCCCGAAGACGTAAATCGGCCCAATCATAAACATAACAAACGGATTTCTGTACAAACGGTACATTATTTTTGTCTTAGTTGAGGCTTCCTTATATTCTTCAACGGTCAGTACCCAAATATCGCCTGTACCGCGTTTGTCCAAGTTGCTGCTTGTCGCATGGTGGACAGAATGGTCGCGTCCCCAGTGATCAAAAGGATGCAAAGTCAGAATTCCTGTAATTGTTCCAAGGATTCGATTCGCCATTTTGTTTTTAAAAAAGGAATAGTGGCAGCAATCATGAAAGATGATGAAGGTTCTCACTAAAAAACCTGCCGCAACGATAGAAATCGCTAATGTAAGGAAATAAGAAATCGACAAGCTCTTATATGCCAAACACCATAACAGGAAAAATGGTACCAATGTGTTAATGATTTGAGAAATACTTTTTTGTAAATCGGAGTTTTCATAAGGTGTAACCAGTTTTCTCAAAGTCTTTAGGTTTTGGTCATTCATTTTTTAAAGTTTCCCCTTCCCTGATGAGTTTCTAAGTGTACGTTTTATTGCCTTTGAAGTCCCAGTGTCATACATCATATAAGTATCGTTCTTAGCCCTCTTTATTGGAAACTCGAAACTGATTTGCAGAGTTGGCCGGGATACAAAAGGCGTATGAAAATTATACCCGGCTCTTTATCGGGCAAAACTCTCTCCCTGCTTCCCTATGGGAATTGTTCTTTTTAGACTGTGGACATTGATTGTTTGAGGAACAGACATCACGAACAAGAAACAGCAGAGCTTTTTAAAGAAAATCAATTTTAGCAAAGAAAAAGGTTTGAAGACACTCGCGATTCATTTTCACGGTGTTTTCAAACCTATTAGACCTCTTAGACATGTTATATATTTGATGCAGAATAATTGACGCCTACCGCTTCTGCACTGCTATCCACACGTTTAAGAAAAAATGCCATGAATAAAACGATAATATGATTTGCAATTATTTCCGTTTCCTGTTATGATAAAGGAGAATTATTTTTGTTCGGTGTAAAGGATAGTATGAATATTGACTTTTCGTCTTGATGATACTTTGGGCAAGGATAGTAATACAATGTGCGGTAACGCACTAGGAGGCAACAAAAATGGAACAAGGTACAGTTAAATGGTTTAATGCAGAAAAAGGTTTTGGATTTATCGAACGTGAAAATGGAGACGATGTATTCGTACACTTTTCTGCAATCCAAAGTGACGGATTCAAATCATTAGACGAAGGTCAAAAAGTAACATTTGACGTTGAGCAAGGTCCTCGCGGAGCTCAAGCTGCTAACGTTCAAAAAACTGCTTAATCTTCAATCGTTTATACAAACAGGCTCTTTATATAGGGCCTGTTTTTTTATGTTCTCTGTATAATGCTTAATAAAAAACCCTACTCAACGTTCGAGTAGGGAGGTGGTAAAAGGTAATAGAAAAAGATTTAACGCTTCAAAGGTTGTTTACAGTATAACATAATCGATTGACAAAATGCGGAATTTATATAAATTTTTTATTTTTCTTTTCAATTACAACTACTACTTTTTCTTTCTTTTGGTTACATCTCCTTCATGCAAAGTTCAACAGTATTTTTCCATTCAAACCCGGCTGTTCATAATGCTTCAACGCATCATAGAAATCTTTAAAATCATATACTTTTTCTGGAGCATTGATGACCATTCTTCCGCTCTCAACGAGCTTAATCACCTGCGAGAAGCGATTGCGGTATTCAGAAACGGAATGTCTCTCGTTCCAAAGTCTTAAGGCGAATAATTGTGGTGACACATGGTATACATTGTGTAACTTTCGCCAATCGTTTGGTATACCTGACAACAGACCATAACTGACAAACGTTCCTTCAGGTTTTAACGTCCTCGCCAGCAGTTCGCCGCTTTCTCCTCCAATAGAGTCAATTGCATGGTCAACCCCGATGTCGCAAGCATCAGAAATCTGTTCATATATAGAACCGTTGGAAGCGTCGATGGCTCTCCATGCCCCAAGTTTTTGAAGTTTTTCTATCTTGCGGCTGTTTCTTGTAATGACAATTAAACGGAATCCCAGTATAGTAGAAATTTGCGCAAACAAACCTGCAATAGATGTACCTCCGCCATTCATTAACACAATTTCATTCGGCTGAACACGCAATGATTCCGTACAAATTAGCCAGGCTGTTAATGGATTAATATACAGTTGACTGGCGTCGTTATCACTTATTGATGGAGGCAGCTCTATTGCATAATCAGCTTTGGTGGTTACATATTGTTGCCAAGTTCCCTCTCCTCTTACAGGGAGGACCCTTTTTCCAATCAATGATGGTGATACATCTTTGCCCTGATCTATGACAATTCCTACACCATCATATCCTGCAACAGCCGGCAGCTTAATTCTATGAGAATAGGCCCCTCTAATTGGAAGCAAATCTGATGGATTAATTGGACTGGCAATCATTTTGACAAGAATTTCATTTGGCTGAAGAGGAAGCTTTTCTCCGGTATATAGCTGTAATTTTTGAAGGGGATCACCAAATTCCTTATATATTAATGAAACATTATTCATGATTTGTTATTGGCTCCTTAGGTTAATACTTCTATAAATAAACTTGCACTCTTTTGAGATTATGTCAATATTGTCTTTGTTTTTAGCTCCTAGTGTAAGTGCAGCCTCTACTACAGCGCAGACACAACAAAGAAATATCACCTAGACTGTTAGCTATCCATCTGTAGGACAACTGTCTCAAAAAGAAATTCATATCATGGCGCTCATGATAATCCTAAACATCAAAGAGTTTCCATACTCAGCACTGGGCTTCGGCGTTAGCCAAAAAATTAGCTTAACAAGCAATCCGGTACATACTTGAAAGAGCCGTGATTGCTAAAAAATTATGCCAAAAAGGCGAAAAACGGTTTTTATAAAGTAGCAAACTACATTGAAAAAGTCCAACATTCAAGAAAAATGAATTGCTGCAATTTTTATAAAAGCCGGACTTCCACCTGATGTTGTCGATTTAGTACCTATTACTTAAAGTCGCAGTCTAACTTGTCCGTCATTTCTTAATAATTGTTTTATAAACAGCACAACCATATAATAGAACGAAAAAAGGATGGCGTCTCATGCCGATCAACTCTTTTGAAAACTTTCCGATGAGCTGGAAGCCATCGATTGATAAAACTGAAAAGCCCATTTATAAAGCACTTGCAAGGCAATTGGAGCAGGATATAGTAAACGGAGTTTTATTGCCTGGAACAAAGCTTCCTCCTCAGCGGGAACTGGCTGATTATTTGGATTTAAATTTGAGTACCATTTCAAAGGCGTTTAAAATGTGTGAGTTAAAGGGCCTGTTAAGTGCAACTGTTGGGAGCGGCACATTTGTATCGTATGATGCGTTATCGAATGCGTATTTACTTGAGGATACAAAGCCAAAGCTCATTGAAATGGGCGCCACACTGCCGGATCATGCTTCTTACGAGCCGCTCATGCTCCATTTGAGCAGCATGCTGCAAGAGACAGATTATGAAAAATGGTTTGGTTATGGCCGGTCGGGCGAAAGCCTTTGGCAAAAGGATGCAGCTGTAAAGCTAATTCGAAGAGGCGGTTTTGAAACAACCGTTGAGCACATTTTATTTGCAAATGGGGGACAAAATGCGATCGCTGCCGCATTGGCGGGTCTTTGTAAGCCTGGAGACCGCATTGGTGTTGATCATCATACATATCCCGGATTAAAAACTGTTGCATCAATGCTAAGTGTGCAAATCGTACCGATAAAATCCGAGAACGGTGAAATGAAGCCGGAGTCACTTGAATATGCTTATAAAAATGAAAACATTACAGGCATTTATTTGATCCCGGATTACCATAACCCGACAGCTTCCTTTATGTCTGTAGAGAATCGAAAGGTCATCGCAGAAATTGCAAAAAAGTATAATTTGTTTGTTATTGAAGATGCATCGTACCATCTTCTTGGCAAAAATCCACTTCCAGCCCTTGCATCATTCGCGCCGGAACAGGTGATCCATATCGCAAGTTTATCTAAATCATTGGCACCGGGGCTGCGACTGGCGTATGTTGCAGTGCCGTATCAATTTAAGGAGCCGGTTTCGAGGGCGCTTTATAATTTAAATATAACGGTTTCCCCGCTATTAGCAGAACTTGCTGCGCGCACGATTGTATCAAATCAATTTGAAGTCTTAATTGAGGGGCATCGTGAACAAACGATTTGCAGAAACCAAATCGCAAATCGATATTTTGCTGACTATACGTGTTTAGGTGGTGAAACAGGCATCTTTCGGTGGTTGTTGTTACCGGGTGGGATTACAGGTGCTGAATTTGAAAAATTAGCTGCTGAACATGGAGTGCAAGTGTATGCGGCTGAACGCTTCGTAGTTGGGAATAGTTGTCCGGAAAGGGCGGTAAGGGTTTCTGTATGTGCACCAGAAACGCTCGAAGAGCTTGAAAAAGGATTAATAATCCTTAGGCGCTTGCTAAACGATCTTGCCTAATTATTGTCCGCCATACAATTTCAATATTGTATGGTTTTTTTGCGCGTGTTATGATGATTCAAATCTAGTTGGAGGTTGATCAAGGAAGGCAGGTTAGATCATGCTGCACAAAGAAAGTGTAAAATCGTTAGACGTTCAATCAGCTTCATTACAAAGCTACATTGGTTCCCCAGAAAAACAAAAAACGTTATACAAGCGTACATTATTTGTTGTAAGTGTTTCACAAATTTTTGGCGGTGCAGGGCTGGCGGCAGGAATTACTGTCGGTGCCCTTATTGCTCAGCAAATGCTCGGAACGGATGCTTACGCAGGGGTCCCGACAGCTTTATTTACTTTAGGATCAGCGGGGACAGCCTTATTTGTAGGCAGACTTTCTCAACGCTATGGTCGTCGTGCAGGTCTTTCAGCCGGTTTTATGATTGGCGGTCTTGGAGCAATAGGAGTTATCATTGCAGCAATCATAAATAGTATTTTCTTGTTATTTGCTTCATTGCTTATTTACGGTGCTGGAACAGCGACAAATTTACAAGCTCGTTATGCAGGTACGGACTTGGCAAATCGTAAGCAGCGGGCGACTGCTGTCAGTGTGACGATGGTTATGACGACATTTGGCGCGGTTGCGGGTCCGAATTTAGTGAATGTGATGGGGGGTTTCGCCCATTCTATCGGTGTTCCGTCACTAGCGGGCCCTTTCATTTTAGCCGCGGCGGCATATATCTTAGCAGGTGTTGTTCTTTTCATCATGCTTCGTCCAGATCCATTAGTTATCGCAAGAACAATCGAATCGATCAAGCAAGAACCAAGTGATAAAGGACATTTGACAACAACTGAACACACAGAAAACAAAAGAGGCATAATTGTTGGTGCAGCCGTTATGGTTCTTACCCAAATTGTAATGGTCGCTATTATGACAATGACACCGGTTCATATGAGACATCATGGGCTTGACTTGGGTGCAGTTGGTCTTGTTATTGGCTTTCATATAGGTGCCATGTATCTCCCTTCACTTGTTACAGGGGTTCTTGTTGATAAGTTGGGACGTACTGCAATGGCGATTGCATCTGGAACTACGCTGCTTCTGGCAGGCTTAATAGCAGCATTTGCACCGGGAGATTCTATGGTTCTTATCGTAATTGCTCTTTCTTTGCTGGGATTAGGGTGGAATTTTGGTTTGATAAGCGGGACTGCACTGATAGTTGATTCAACTGAAACGGCCACACGGGCGAAAACACAAGGTACGGTGGATGTTCTGATTGCGTTGTCAGGAGCTGCCGGCGGAGCATTGTCCGGAATGATTGTGGCAGGCTCAAGTTATCTAACATTATCACTTACTGGAGGAATTTTATCCTTATTACTCATTCCTGTGGTGGCATGGTCTCGTGAAGGTAAATGATAAGCCGGATGCAATCAATTCGGGAGTTCAAGACAAAAACTTAGTATAAATCCCTCATTCGTTTCGATAAGAACACATTCATGTTGCTTGAACAGTAACATTTTATGCCCAAAATACAAATTTCAAATGCTTGAAATAACTTTTGTAACGGACAAAATACTTTCACTTTTATTGAAGTCCTTATGGGGGAACCCCCCATGAAGGTTCAAGTTTTCTCGGCAGTATCACCGGAATACCAAGGGTTATGAGTCCTTGGTATTTTTTTCTTTTTTGTTTTTAACTATGTTAGGCTTTGGTAAAAGGTCGAATAGATAACAAGGAGGCGCAAAATGGGGAAACTCTCAACTTATCTATTGAAAGTTTGGCTCGCAATACCTAGATGGTTCAGAATGTTTACTTTAAGTGCAATCTCCATATATGTTTTATGGTCATTGTTCATTCATGGAGTGAAAAATATATTTAGATTATCTCTCTCTTCCTTGATTGTAAGTCTAATAGCTTCCGGAATCATATTGATGATTTTCAATAAAAGTTCTGTGAAAAAGTAGGGAGTGGCATTAAAAACATTTCTTATCGTAATATACGAGCGTCTGTAAAGCGGCCTAATACTTTTCCAGCAAACGGCATAAAAAAATGAAGAACAAGCCCTCCTAAACAAACGGTTAATAAAGTTCCGATGCCAATCGGTCCTTTTAAGATGACTGCCGCTGTCAAGAAGACGAGGTAAATGATGGTTCTCGAAACAAATATGTTGGTTCTCGTTAATTCTTTTATGATGAATGTGAATCGGTCAATTGGCATTGGAGCAAAATTTGTGTATAAGTATGTCGCGGTTCCTAAACCTGTAACAACCAAGCCGATTCCAAAACAAATCACTTTGCTCCACCATTGTTCTGGTGTGATAAAAAAGTGCAGGAAAAAAAGCCACATATCAATGCCGATCCCCGTTATAAACGCCGTTAGCATCCCTAAAACTTTCGGTCTTTGGCTTTTTAAAAAAGAATTGCAGCCTATGAATAGCAAAGCAATGATGACTTCCCAACTTCCCACAGTAAGCCCCGCATGTATGGACAGTCCCACCAAAAGTGCGTCAAAAGGCGAAGCGCCAAGATCTGATTGAATCGTAAAAGCAATCCCAAGGGTTAAGATTAAAATTCCTAATACATAAAAAACATATTTCACTTAACTCGCCCTCTTTATTTTTATTGCAAATACAACAAAATTCCGGTATATTTAATGTACGTCATTTATGTTGTATTTGCAACAAAAACATATTCGAAAGGAGTTTATGATGAAGGATATTCTTCGTGAAATTGGGATGATTGCCCGGGCTTTGGATTCTATAAGCAATATCGAATTTAAAGAACATGACATGACAAAAGGGCAATATTTGTACCTTGTCCGAATATGCGAAAACCCGGGAATCATTCAGGAGAAGTTAGCTGAAATGATTAAAGTGGACCGGACCACCGCAGCCCGCGCTATAAAAAAACTTGAAATGAAGGGCTTTATTGAACGGAGAGATGATGAATATAACAAAAAAATAAAAAAACTCTTTCCGACGGAAAAGGGGAATGAGGTATTTCCTTTTATAAAAAGAGAAAATGATCATTCGAATCGTGTGGCATTAAAGGGGTTTTCCGAGGGGGAAGCGGAGACCATCTTCAATCTTCTTCAAAGAGTAAGAAAAAATGTAGAAAAAGACTGGGAGTTCGTGAAAAAGGGGAACAAGAGAAATTATTGACGGCATAAAGGAGCGGCAGATTGAAATGACAGTAAATATAAAAAGGTGCACCCTTGAAGACTTACAAAATCTTCAAGAAATTGGTTGTGAAACTTTTAATGAGACATTTAAGCATCAGAACTCGCCGGAAAATATGAAGGCCTATTTGGAAAAGGCGTTTCACTTAACACAATTAGAAAAAGAACTATCCAACAAAGCTTCGCAATTCTTTTTTGTCTATTGTAACAATGAAATCGCTGGATATTTAAAGGTCAATACTGATGAGGCCCAAACTGAAAAAATGGGTGATGAATCACTTGAAATTGAGAGAATTTATATCAAGAACGAGTTTCAAAAACATGGGCTTGGCAAATATCTGTTCAATAAAGCTATGGAAATTGCGAAGGAACTGAATAAAAAGAAAATCTGGCTGGGCGTATGGGAAAAAAACGAAAACGCAATTGTTTTTTATAAGAAAATGGGGTTTGTTCAAACCGGTGCTCACTCTTTTTATATGGGAGATGAAGAACAAACGGACTTGATCATGACCAAAACACTCCTATAACTTTTTTGAAAGGAGGATGACGATGTATATTCCAAAATATTTTAAAGTCGAAAATGTTGATGAAATTTTGGATTTTGTCCAAAAAAACTCTTTTGGCACGATTGTTACGACAGAACAAGGGAAGCCAATCGCTACTCATTTGCCTTTGGGGTTCAATAAAAAAGGTGATGATTACTATATCACCGGCCATGTCTCTTTTGGAAATCCGCAGTGGAGAACTTTTGAAACCTGTCAAGATGTGCTTGTTATGTTTCAGGGGCCGCACGCATACATTTCTTCTTCCTGGTATGGGCATGAGGAAGTGCCGACATGGAATTATCAAGCCATCCATATATACGGTCAAGCAAGCATTCTAGAGAGAGATGAATTAATAGAAGAATTAACAATTATGATGGGAAAATACGAAAAACACCGAGAAAATCCAATTTTATGGGATAACCTTTCTCCTCAACTTTTAGAAAGACAACTGAAAGCGATTGTCGGGTTTAAGATTAAGGTGGAAGACATTCAGGCTGCATATAAATTAAGTCAAAACCGAAATGATACAGACTACATGAACATCATTGATCAATTGCAAAATGAAGGAGATCCCAATGCGGAGCAATTGGCGGCAGTGATGAAAAAGAGGCTGGAAAATTAAATATAAATCCACCTTCAACCCCATGCAGGAGTTAAAGGTCGGAATCAGAGCCGTCATTTATGCAGCATCTTAAAGATCGAGCGGGAAATAAAAAGGCAGGCCGAATGGTTAGGCCGAATCATCTTTGTCGAAGACTTAATGGGGTCGCAGCCCGCGAAAGTTCAAGTCTCTCGGCCGCATCATAGGAATACCAAGGGTTATGACCCCTTGGTATTTATTTATGGAGGGTTACCGACTCCATTAATTTGTTGTTGTCCCGTTTATGAAATTATTGATTTAAAATAGGGATTTCACTAAGCAATTTCTTCAAATGAATAGAGTCCCACGGCAAATGTTCGGTTATACCTAATCCAACTACATCTGTTTCGGAAGAGAGTTCTTTCAGAAGATGAAGCAGGTGCGGCATTTGCATTGTTCCCTCAGGAGAAAAAGTTACAGGTGCTTCAGGATTGGCGAATAATAAAGAACGAAACGCCTTCGGATCAAGCACGTCTAAATCAAGGTGTATGGCCAGATACTTGATGTTGCTTTCTTTTATCCATTCTTTTATAGAATTGGTACTGGTCATTAACTCTTTAGTTCCGGCAGTTCTAATCCCAAGTCTTTGAATCACTTCAGTGTCTGGTTCTGTGGGAACTATACCTTGTCTTTGAAGTGCTTTTGATATCGCGTTTGTTTCTTCTTCTGTAGGAGCTGCTAATCCCGCGATAAAGACATTTTCAGGTTTAAGGGGAATGTTCACATGTTTTGCGAACTCTTCATCTCCTTCTCCCAAAAGGTTCCCGAGCGGTAAAGTATGACCGTTATCATATCCTGCATATCTAACTAAATCGCTGTGAGCGTCAATCCAAATTAAACCTAAGTCCCCGCCGTATCGTTCGTTTAAATAAGCAAATGGTGCTTGTTCGACTAAGCAGTCACCGCCAAACATGACAATGCGATCCGGCTTATGGGCATGAATGATATGCTGAGCAGCCTCCAATTGTTCCAGCAGTTGTTTTCTCCCGTTTATTCCGTTTTCGTTTTCAAGCGGAGTTCCATCATAAGTTTGAACCGGAACATGAATAAGGGGCTGATCATTTTCAGGAGCCAGCCAAGCAAGCAGTTCCGCTCCAAAAGAGTAGTTGGGATTGTTTCCCCCTTGCCATTGCGGCATCAACAGACGTATCGTTTTTTTAGCCATGTTATCGTCTCCTTTACTTCAAATTACGGTTAGTATAAAATGAACGCAAACAAAAAAACAGTACGCACTTTATTGATAGGTACTATCCGAAAGGGAAGTGTTAATATGAGTATGGCTGAATATAAAGGCAAAGTTAAAAATATTCAAGATACACCTTTTGGCTACACATTGTCCGTGATCGGCGGCAAATGGAAAATGGTTATTATTTACCTCCTCGCGGAAAATCAACCGGTTCGCTTTAATGAGCTGAAAAGACAAATAGGGGCTATTACTTATAAAACATTGAGTTCACAACTTAAGGAATTGGAAGCGGATGGTCTGGTGAAGCGGAAAGAGTACCCTCAAGTTCCCCCAAAGGTCGAGTACAGTCTCACTGGTAAAGCGGAATCACTATTGCCGGTTTTAGAAGGGTTATGTGAATGGGGGGTGAAAAACCAATAAAGGGGTGCTTGCAATATAGCTCTGCCGGCACATGAATGTTCCAAGTCTAAAAGGGTTACCTTAATCCAATGTAATGATCGGTATTTGCAGCAGCCGCTCAAAAAACGTGATTGAACTTTTGAACCTAGAAAAACTGTTATGGTATATTTAAATATAACGTAAAATTTGAAATGAGGAATGGCATGAATAAAATCGAAAAACATAAGAAATTTAAAGCGAAAATGATTTTCAAAGTTATAATGGTCATGATCGGAGGAATCATAGCGGCCTATGGATTGGAAACAGTGCTGATTCCTAACAATGTATCTGATGGCGGAGTGACAGGACTCAGCATTGTTGGTTCACAACTATTTGACTTGCCGCTTGGTATACTTATCGCAGCTTTAAACATCCCGTTTGTCTGGCTGGGGTATAAGCAAATCGGGAAAAGCTTTGCGTTATTATCGATTATCGGAATCGCATCACTTGCAGCAGGTACAAGTTTTATGCACCACACTCCGGCTATAATCGAAGGGGACACTTTGTTAGTCACTGTTGTCGGAGGGATCATCCTTGGTTTTGGAATGGGGCTGGCGCTGCGTAATGGCGGAGCATTGGACGGAATTGATATGCTTGCTGTGCTGTTATCGCGCAAATTGCCATTTGGAACGAGCGATCTCATTCTATTCTTTAACCTTTTTGTGTTTATTTTTGTTTCCGCTGTATTTGGCTTGCAAGGGGCATTGCTATCAGTCATCGCCTACTACATTGCGTCCAAAGTCATTCATGTTGTCGAGGAAGGATTAAGCGGTTCTAAAACCTTTCAAATTATTACAACAGAACCTGAGTTGATGGTGGAGACAATTCGCGATCAATTGGGCCGAAGTGCTACATATAAAGAAGCTTACGGTGGTTTTTCCCACGAAAAGTTTAAAGAAATTACATGTGTCATCAACCGTTTAGAAGACACCAAATTAAAGGAAATCATTAATGAAGTTGATAAAAATGCTTTTGTCACTGTATATGACGTAGCTGAAGTCAAAGGCAGTAATTTTAGAAAACCTAATATTCATTGATTAGGGATTTCCTAAGAAAAAACATACCAAAGCTTGTTGGTATGTTTTTTTATATCATGTCGGTTTCCGAACATGACCATCAAGCTAACATCCACAACATTTGGAGTTTAACCTTTTTTACAAGAAAACGGTTTATATGTTCGTTTAAAACCTCGCTACATTTAAAAAACACCACTATCGCCGAAATAAAAGAGCGGTTTTTTCGAAGCTCTAAAAATGCAGATTATGTACAGATGAATCGACCACAAATTGGACAAAACGTGTTAGTTGAAGGAAATGACTTCTGCGGTTATACATCCAGTAAAGTCGTTGCGTTGGGTCAAATTTATAATAACTAGAATCAACTGGAAGTAAGACTTAAAATGTGCTAACACTTTTGGTTACTGTAGGAGTTGTTGTCGATCCAACAACTAAGGCATCTCTGGCAGCGATCATGCAATGGAATATGAGAAATCGCAAAAATAATCCTCACTTTGATGGAACCAATCTATATGAAAGAGGAGGATACTGGATACCTCCTCTTTCATTACTTTATTTTATTCACCTTTAACTTTTTCTTTTTTATTTGAATAACATAAGATTACTGTATTTTAGTCTGGACAAATTTCTAGTAGATCAAAAAACAATGCATTCTCTACTGTTACTTGTGATCCAAAAAACGTGACATCTTTTTTAAAATCCAGCCCGCATACAACCTCGTTCATCTCCGAATAGGATAATTCAATGAACTCTTTCTTTGAAAAATATTCTTTTACACAATCTTCAAATTCTTGTTGTTTAGTGTTATAAGGTTGAGTATCAAAACCCTCAAGAGTTGGGACAGTTCTATTCACATCTCTGTTTTCAACTTGAAATTCGTGCTGAAGATAAAATAAAGGTGCAAGCTTAGATAGCATTAAAATGGTACTATAAGTAACTTCAAATTCCCCTTTTGTGTAGTCTTCATACTCAAATATTAATTTTGACGACGGCCATATTTCACCAAAATTTACGTCTGTGATTATCATATTATTATTCTCGGAAAATTTTTTTATTGCTTCTGGTATTACAAACTGCTCGCGGCATTTAGTAAGATAATCTGATTCGTTATTGTTTCTGTAGTATTTATCTATAGTTTCGTTAACTAGATCGTTCATTTTAATTTTCACTTCCTTAGTTCATTTTTAAATCATGACGTCCCGATTTGTCAGCTGGTTTAGTTTCGTTTAAGTTAAAGTCCACTTCTCCTTGATGTTTCCCTCTTTTATTAACAACTTCAAATCTACCATGTTGGGTGTCCACTGCATAGTATTTGCCTGTTTTCGAATCCAAATACACATCTCTTTGATTAATTTTAGTTAATTTTGAATCCTTTTTCCAATTTCTTTGCTTAGCAAAATCAGCAGCAGTGGCTCTAACCAATGGAATTTTTTCATTCAAATTCATTTTAGCTATCTTTTTTTCAAAGGAAGCTACATCAAAATCTGCTTTTCCACCTTTAGCACCATCCTCAACAACTTTTGCAGTCTTAGCAGTTTTTTCTGAAATATTTAGTGCTCTCCCTACAAGCTTAGCAGTACCTGATGTAACAACACTTACTCCAGCAAGAGTTCTTTCAAATCCAGAGAGTTCCTGTCCGGTAATTAAGTCTTTGCCGGTAATAGCCTCAGCTCCACCTTTTACATTAGATGCTAGTGGAATAAAATCGATTAAAACTGATAAAGCAAGAGCTCCCTCATTTAAAGTCTTCTCATTCTTCTTTAAATTTTTGTTAGCATTATCAACTTTGTTTTGGGCTCTTTTTAACTGTTCCTTTTGTTGTTTTGTTTTCTTAGCCTGATTCTTTGTTATTTTTTTATTTTTGACTTTACTTGATTTTTTATCGTAATCATCTAAAGCTTTATTGTTTTTTTTAATTGCTTTGTTTAGTTTGTCAGTTGACTTATTTAACTGGTTCATACCTTTGTTGGCCTGGTTAATACCCTTAACCATTTGGTTCATGTTAGCATTGGCTTTATTGGTCTCTTTCGTCATGTCTTTCGTTATTTTTATAGAGACATCCAAGGCTTTATTACATTCATCCATCGCCTCGCTAACTTCATTCATGGAATGTATAACATTATCCATCGATTTATTCATTCCATCTACAGCATCATTCATTTGATCTAAGCCTTTGATCATTTGGTTCTCGCCTTCTATCATTTGCTCCATTATTTCATTAATGCCATCGAGCGCTTCCATTGTTTGTTTATAAACCCATAATGCTTTATTTATGGCCGGTATAATTTTAGTTTCTATCTCTTTTATTATCTTTTCTTCTATTTTCTTAATTCTTTTATGTAATGCTTTAAGCTTAACATCTACTACAGCGGCCGCCTTTTTTAACTTTTTGTTTAAAAGGGCTTTCTTTTGCTTATCAAGTGATTCGTATTCTTTTTTTAATAATTTCCATATCTCTACTTCTTTTTGAATTTTTTTCATTTGAGCTTCATTTAACGTAACTCCCGATGCAGCAAATGCCCTTTCTGGCATTGTGAAAGTTGTTGAAATGGCAGTGAATAAAAATGTAATTATAAATAAAACACTTAGTACTTTCTTCAAACAAGCTCTCTCCTTAGTAAAATAAGTTTAATAATCCAATACTATCCTCCTTTATATAAAATCACCAAGAAATTATACAGGTATATAAACTGATATTCAAGAAAAATAAACCATTTAAACTTTAAATGTATAATAAAGTTCTTTTTCTCTCCTTTATTTCTACATAAAAAACCCATCTCACAAAGAAATTAATTGATCTAAATTTCATATTTAATTCTTTTTTCAAATAGACTAATCAGCAAGGACTTTTTTAGAGAAATCTAGGATTACTGTGTCTTATTCCAAGGAATCCCCCTACTCATCCTCATTTGACTGATAGCTTTCTCTACCTAAGACTAATGATAAAAAAGATCAATTAAGAATACTGTTTAAGTAAACTTAATTGATCTTATAATACGATGTAACCTCCCTGGGCCGCTAAACTTTTAAGGAGGTCTATGTATATAAACCTTTGGGGCTAACTTTTGTCGAGCTCGCTTTTGTACATGTTTTTAGGATAACAATTTGCTCAAGCTTGATCAGCATGTGCAAGGACCATGTAAATAAAAGATATACGGTTCCTACTCATTTTTTAAGAGTACTTTTTTACCGGTCTTTGCCGACTTCCGAATGGCGTCTAACAACCGGTGCAGTTTGACAGCGTCATGAAAGTTTGGGATTTGATTTTTATGTTCAAATATATCTTCCGCTAAAATAGTATAAGCAGTTTCAACATAGCCTCTTGCACCATGATCCTTTACTGGGGATATTTTTACTTCTTCAGAATAAACATCTTCAGCATTTAACAAATTATGAGGATGTGTAATCTTTTTGACTTTGAGATTGCCAAATTGTACGTGTCCTGAGGAATTATGCTGTGTTAGACGCAAAACACCTTTTTCCCCTCTAATCACTAATTGAAAAGCTGGATAAACTCCGCCCTGAATATGGACAGAGGCTGAAGCGCCATTAACGAGCGTCCCCTGGATTAAAATTTGGTCAGCTGTGTTTTTTGGTATCTTTGTCCCTGTTTCTTGTATAACGGCTTCTGTATAATGACTGTTCATTGCAGCTGATAATTCTTTAAAATCACCCAGGATATAACAAAGAACATCAAGCGAGTGACCACCGTTGATTGTAAGAAGGTTCGCCCCATTTTCTCTTTTTAAAAGGTAACTGCTTTTTTCATCTGTTATTCCTCCCTTTCCTTGTGTTGCTACCTGCATCGTGCAGGAGATGACCTTGCCGATCTCCCCCTGTTTGATTGCCCGCTTTAAATAATTGACTTCTGGAGATTGCCTTCCTTGTAATCCAATCGCATGATGAATGTTTGCGTCATCTGCCAATTTTGCCAGTTTTTCAGCCTGCACAGTATCTATGCCTAAAGGCCATTCACAATATATATGTTTATTTTCTTCTATGGCTGCAAGCGAAGCTTCATAATGGAAAGGAACCTTTATACTGACGACTACCAAATCAACATCTTTTGATTGTGCTAATTCCTTATAATCTGTAAAAGCAGAGGCAGCCTTAAGCATCATAGCGCTTTTTTGTGCGGTTTCCATTTTTGATGTTCCAATCGCCGTTATTTCATAAAAAGGATTTTCCTTCAATACCGGAATATGTGTTTGACTAGCCCATTGATTATTCAAAGATCCGCCTATAATCCCTGCTTTTATCACGTTGTTCTTCATTAGCTATCCCTCCAAAACTCTTTAAACCGAGTATAATTAAAATTAGAGATCATTTTAAATGTTAAGTTATGATGGTTATATCACTTTTTTTGATGGGGGTTGAAATATGAATGGATATTGAAAACATGAAAGCTTTTGTTTCAGTGGCGGAATTAAAAAGCATATCTGCTGCTGCAATTAAATTGAATCACCTTCAATCCAATATGACTGCGAAAATAAAAAAAATCGAAACTCATTATCATCAACAACTGTTTATCAGAAATTCAAAAGGAGTCAAACTAACGAAAGAGGGAGAAAAATTATATCATCAATACAAGAAAATCTTGTTCGTTTGGGAAGAAACCGAAAACATCATGAAAAAACACGATGAAAAACTCCGTATTGGCACGATGATATCTGTTGGTGGAACTCAATTCTCAAGTGCTTTAAATAAGCTTTATCATACATATCCTGATTTATCGGTAACATTAAAAACAGGTTCAACAGAATATATTGAAAATCAAGTTCTCCTTGGAAAAATCGATGTTGCTTATACGATTGGATCGCTAAACAATAAAAAGATAAGTTATCAAAAAGTGGGATATGAAGAATTGGTTATCATAGGCCAAGGTATAGATCAATATACGAGATTTGATGATTATATAAACGGAAAAAACGTACTTGTATTATCAGATAAGTGCTTGTATCTAACATTATTATGTCATATTTTTGAAGATTCGAACATCCAACAGGGGGAAATCATTGAAGTGGGCGATCCAGAATCCTTAGTGCAATTTGCATTGATGGGTATGGGAATTTCCTTAGTATCAAAGCGCATAGCAGATCGCTACAATATCCATCATTATTTAGAAGTTCCATCACCTTATAGATACGTCGATTTATATTTCATTACACGACTAAATCATAAATTTACACCTATAGAGAAACAGTTTATTGAATTAAATAACTCGCTTAGCGACATCATTAAAGGAATGTAAGGTTGATAAAAAAGTTATGCTCTCTTAAAACCAATACAAAAAGGTGTACCCTTATGCGTGAAAGATATATCAATGAACGGGATTCATTTCTTTTGGGAACTTGGGTAGGTAATATCCCTGATCTAAATTAGAGATGACTCATTTTGAAGCTTTAAGTGCTAAGCCTTCACAAGAAACATAACGCGCTTTCATTCAAGTGCCTTCAACAAAGCTATATTATACACATTTTCAATTGGCATGACGTAACAGACCACTTCAAAACAGGGAACTTTGGCATCGATTTTTTCCACACTTATTAAGAAATTGGAGAAGGGCGGCTTCTAAGCCCTTTGCCGCCCTAAAATCCGAATATCCTTTATTGTTTTTAGCAAGTTTCTTTTGAGAAATAGGAGTTTAAAACATCATAAACAATCGGCAAAGAAGTAAATCCGTCAGTTTCTAAAAAGTGCCCCCCGTGTTGAACTTCGTAAAGCTTAGCGTCAATTTGTTGCGCCAGATCTTTGCTCCATGCAAATGGCACAATTTGATCGTCTCTAGAGGCAATGACAGCACGATGCTTAGCTGACTCAATGATGTTTTGAAAATCAAACGATTCCTCGGTAAATTCATCTAACATCTTTAAATCGGGCAGTGACTTGGCAAAGCCGGAAACGAGCAAGATTCCGCCAAGTGGTTGACGCAATTGCGTTTGTTCCAAAAACCTCAAAACGGCGGCGCACCCCAGGCTGTGTGCAACCAGATAAGTATGTTTATTTAATGTGTGCTTATTTAAAGAGAGCGTATCAAGCCAATCTTTAAGCCTTGGCTGGTGAGGATTAGGCATGTCTAAAATTTCTGCGTGTATTCCGTCTGCAAGCAGACGTTTTTTCAGCCAAGGAAACCAGTGGTTGGTTGAGGAGGCTCTGTAGCCATGAATGATATAAATTTGTTTTGTCATCCTGTTCTCCTTACAAATAATTTTTATTCAGTATAAAATCCCTCCCGTCGGGAAACAAGTACGCACTTTTTAGTAAGTATTTTTTACTCATAAGGCAAATCTTCTCTTTGTCCCCATCTGCACATTTCATCTATGAGAGGGTATAAAGACAGTCCTCTGTCTGATAACGAATACTCCACTCTGAGGGGATTTTGAGAAATCTCCACCCGGTGAATCAGACCGTCAGTTTGCAACTCCTTCAGCTGGGAACTTAACATTTTATGGGTGATTAACGGCATAGCCCGTTTGAGCTCCCCGTATCTCATCGTTTTTTCACACGCCAGCTCATAGAGGATTCTCATTTTCCATTTACCACCTATAAGAGATAAGGTGTATTCAAATGGAGCTTGTTTGCTGCGGCATAAGGTATTCATGGTAATCAAACCTCCTTTTTTAAGATCATAACAAAAATCAATATTGAGCCTGGCTTCAACATAAATAGCAAAAGATTCACTTGTTTTCCTTATTTTGTTGATAAGATGTGATATGATACAAAAAAAGGGAGCGGATTTCTTCTGAAAAAGGGCGGGAATACTTTTGCGCGAATTTGCACCTCAAGTTTTTCAAACGATAGGGATTATTGGTTTTATTTTAGCTTTTGTCCAGATCCCAATCGGCTGGTTTATCGGATTTTTCTTTTCCGGTTTGTTCTTCATGATGTTGAAATCAAACAATGAAAAATCGGGAACCTTCAATGTGATGGCTGGAGCCGCGTGTTTCTTGTATTCATTTCATTGTTTGTTTACGCAAGTGTTGTGACTGAATATAAAACAAAAATAAAAGCAGGCTGATGTCTGCTTTTATTTTTGTTATCTGTCTAGCCGGCATCCCCACAAACGAAAAGCTGCTGACGTTCTTATGCGTTTTCACCGCTAAGAATCGCAACCGGGCGCGCCCAGCCGGCAGACGCTTTTTCAACTTTTACCGGAAAAGCCATGACGTAAAATCCAGTGGAAGGCAATTGATCAAGGTTGGCGAGCTTTTCAATTTGGCAGTAAGGAATGGTGCTGCCTGAATAATGACCTTCCCAAATAATGGATGGGTCTTTTTCCTGTTCAAAGCGCTTGGCGGTCATGCTGAATGGAGCGTCCCAGCTCCAGGCGTCAGTTCCGACAAGGCGTACGCCGCGCTCCGTTAAAAATAGAGTGGCTTCACGCCCCATCCCGCAGCCGCTGTGCAGGTAATCGTTTTGTCCGTATTTGGCGCCAGCCGACGTATTCACAAGAACAATGTCGCCGGGCGCGAGTTTATGATTGATGCGGTGAAGCTCCTGTTCGATTTCTTCAGGGGTAATGATATGCCCGTCTTTCAAATGTCTGAAATCCAGTTTAACGCCAGGGCCATGAAACCAGTCAAGCGGCACTTCATCAATCGTCATCATCCGCTTGCCGTCGTCTGTAACAGAACGGTAATGATATGGAGCGTCGATATGCGTTCCGGCATGCGTGGACATCTTCACTTTTTCCAGCGACCAGCCTTCTCCCCCGGGAAGATCTTGCGAGGAAAGGCCGGGAAAGCTCTGGACCATCTGTTTAGCTCCTTGCTTATGATCCGCATATTCGATTTCAGGGACAAACCCCGGCGGATCAGACGGTATATCACCTCTTAACGATACCGACAAATCTACAATTTGATTGATTTTCATCTGTTTTCCCCTTTCTGCCTAAGCGGCTGACCATTGAAATTGTAGGCGATCAAGCTGTTATCTTTTTTATTTTACATGATGAGCCATACAAAAAGCCTGCAGAACATTCTGCAGGCGATTCGCATTTTTCTACACTTGCTGTGACTTAGGTTTCCTCAGCTTGTAAATCGCGATCAGCATGATAAACCAAACCGGCGTGACAAATAAGGCAACGCGGGTGTCCTGCGCCAGTGCAAGGACGATGAGGATAAACGTAAGAAAACCGAGAACCACATAATTTGAAAACGGGTAAAGCGGCATCTTGAATTTGTTTATTTTCGCTAAATCCGGTCTTGTTTTGCGGTATTTCAAATGGCAAATGACGGTGATTCCCCAAATAAAGATGAAGCATATCGTCGAGATGCTTGTAATCAGCCTAAACACTTGTTCAGGCATGATATAGTTCAGCATGATGCCAATCAGAATCACGACCGCTGAGAAAAACAACGCATTGCTCGGCACTTTGCTTGAGGTCAGTTTGGTCATAGCGCCGTGCGCATTATGTTCTTTCGCAAGCGAGTATATCATCCGGCTCGTGCTGAAGACTGCGCTGTTGCTTGCCGCAGCCGCCGATGTCAGCACCACAAAATTGATGATGCTTGCAGCCGCAATGATGCCGACCGCTGCAAAGACTTGGACGAACGGACTCTCATTTGGGTTGATGACATTCCACGGATAGATGCTCATGATCACAAGGAGCGCACCGATATAAAACAGCAAAACACGGACGGGGATATTGTTGATCGCTTTAGGAATGACCTTTTCCGGATCTTTCGTTTCCCCCCGCTGTCAGTCCCACAAGTTCGATGCCAACAAACGCAAAGACAACCATCTGGAATGAAAGGAGAAAACCGTGCAGTCCATTTGGAAACATGCCGCCGTGGCTCCAAAGGTTGTGAAAGGCGGCAGCGCCCGAATGGGTGGGAAATCCTTTGAAGATCATGAAAAGGCCGATCACGATCAGCGCCAAAATCGCAATAACTTTGATTAATGCGAACCAGAACTCCAATTCTCCAAAAAGCTTGACGGTCGCCAGGTTCATGATCAGCAAAATGATCAGGGCGATCAATCCGGGCAGCCATTGCGGTACATCAGGCAGCCAGTATTGGGTATAAAGCCCGACCGCGGTTAAATCGGCCATCGCGAGCGAAATCCAGCAAAACCAGTATGTCCAACCCGTTATTAATGCCGCCATGTCGCCTAAGTAGTCCCTGACAAAGTCGACAAACGAATGGTATTCCAAATTGGATAAAAGCAGTTCTCCAAGAGAACGCATAATGAAAAAACAAATGATTCCCGTAATCAGATAAGCAAATAAAATCGACGGTCCTGCAAAATGGATTGATTTCCCCGAACCAAGAAACAGCCCCGTTCCGATCGCTCCGCCGATGGCGATGAGCTGAATATGCCTGTTTTTCAGGCCTCTCGATAATTTTTGTTCGCGTATATCGTTGTCAGTTACATCTTCTGTCACTTTATGTATGCCTCTATTTTTATTTTTTAGGCCCGATCCCCGCATGTTTTAAAATCTATAATAACATTAAAATTTGAAGTAACAGATAAGATTCGCCTGATGCGTTTGTAAAGAGGTGGTTTGCGTGGAAGTAGACTGATCCTTCTTTTTGTAACCAGATCTTTATAGAATGGTCGTTGTTCATTAATCATATTTGGTTCGGAATAAGAAGCGGGAATGAATCCGTCCGTAAGTATTGTCATACCCGCTGCAAAATACATATCCGTCTGTTTGGACAGCGTGCTGAGGCAACTCCTTGAAATTGTTGAAGCCATTGTCATCGACTCGCGATTTCAGCAGAGACATCATTCAAAAGTATGCCGCAAAAGATGACAGAATTATTCCGGCTTTCCAGAAAAACGGGAGGCTCGAGCCAAGCAACAAATCGTACTTGGCCTGTTTTTAATGGGGAAGGTTTTGTCATTGAGGGCTTGATATGCCAAGCTGCTGCGCACGTCCGCTTTCGTGATACAATATAGGTATTTCAGAGAGCATGATGTATTAGGAGGAACGAAAGCTGAACAAAAGGAAATCTCAACGCAGTCAATCGGTTTTTTCGGCAATGCTGATCGTAATCGCGGTGTATGTTCTGTATACCTTGTTTGAAAATTTAATTCTTGATCCGCAATCAACATCTTTTCTCAGCCATAAATCTCACCTGAGGGACTCCTTTCATCTCCCGGTCTGGCTGAAGGTGATGTATGTTCACGTTGTTGCCGCTTGTTTGGCGATGGCTTCGGGCGCTGTCAACTTCTCCAGCGCCTTGTTGACCAAAAGCCGCAAGATTCACCGTTTTAACGGCTGGCTCTACGTCGTTTGCGTGCTGATTGTGACGCTGTCGTCAGGCTATATGGCACCGCATTCTACCGGAGGGAAGGCCGTCAGCATAGCCTTTAACATGGTGAATATGTATTGGCCTGCCGCCACGGTTATTTCCGTCATCAAAGCCCGGCGTAATCAGTTTATCAAGCACCGGAATTGGATGATTCGCAGCTATCTATTCTGTTTTACCAATATGTTCATTCACTTGATCACTTTCGTGTGTCATAAAGGACTCGGCCTGATATATGACATCAGCTACACGATAGGCGTTTTCGGAGCGATTGTGCTTTGCATCGCGTTGGCCGAATGGATCATTCGGTTCGCCTTTAAAAAGCCGGCGCAAATTTTTTATACAAATCACAGGGGCTTTTAAGCCCCTGCTCTTTTTCCTGAGGATTCCATATAGATCAAGGAGGCGAGTATTCTCATTGAATACGGGAAAGGAGTGTGAAGCAGTTTTGCTTTTGCTTGGGCTGTTTGATTCAGCTCATAGAGTAATAGAAAAAGTGATCTGGCTCACAGTTTTCATCACGCACCTCCTGTAAAGTAAATGATAGTTTTTTGCCGGCGAAAATAAAGAAAAACAGGGGATGTGTCAACCGATGAAAAGAACTGATCTGCCTCTAGTGTATTCGTGCTCCGGATGTTCCTCGGCCGCGCAAACGGCCAATATGATTGCCATTAAAATGGATCGGGAGAAAACGGCCGAAATGTCGTGCATTGCCGGAGTCGGCGGCGATGTGAAACCGCTTGTCAAAACAGCAAAATCCGGGCGGGATATCATTGCGATTGACGGCTGTCCTTTATGCTGTGTCAAGAGCTGTTTAGCTAAGCATGATGTTCAGCCGAAGCATCATTTTGTATTATCGGATTTTAACGTGCCGAAGAAAAAAGGAGCAGATCCCGACCCTGTCCTTTATATGAATGCGTATGAACAAATTTTGCAGCTCTTAAAATGCTAAGCCTTTTGGGAATGTTTATTTAGGGTGCTGTTTAAAGCATCAGTGAACGGATGCAATTGAATTGAAAAATCGAATGCCGATTACAGGCCATAAGCTTTCTGCGAACGGCGGATCGATTAAAAATACCGAGGGTTTCATCCCTTGGTATTTTTGTTGTTACATCTTCTAAAAACCATGTCCAGCCTTTCGGCAAATTCCTCCGGATATAAAACGCATCCCACATGATTGCCTGGAAAATCGACCACTTTCGTTTTCAAATGACCAGCCAATGCTTCTGCATACCTGTACGGGAGACAGCCTTGCGAATCAATGCCGCCGGCAGGTACGACTGTAACCGATGAAGCTTTAAGCCTGCCGATGTCGGGTGAATATTCTCTTAAACCCGGCACCTCGGACAGGATAAAATAGTCAATGTTGGCTCTAAGCTGCTCCGTCCGGGATTTTGGACGGTCCGGCTGGGATGTGGACGTAATGCCCATCGCTTTCGCGAATGCTTCTAAAGCCTGTAATCCGCTTCGTTTGTATTGTTTTTCAAGGTTCTCCAAGCTCTCGAACCCTTTGGTGCGGTCACTGCCGGCCAACAATTGCGGAATCGGAGGCTCGTGTGCGACCAACATGCGGATTTGTGCAGGATGGCGGATGGCAAGATCAAGGCCGATGACCGCGCCGGAGCTGCAGCCGAATACATGGGCCGGTTCATCCGTCAGAGCGGCCAGCAGCCGGCTCGCATCATCGCTGTGTGCGGAAACCTGGTAATTTTCATTCGGATCTTCCAGCCTGCTGCGGGAATGCCCGCGGCGGTCGTATGTGATAACCGTGTAACGGTCGGATAGGCGGTCTGTAATCGGGTATGATTCTGCATCGCCGTTGCCCCCGTGAATCATAAGCAAGATAGGCCCAGAGCCGCGCACTTCGTAGTAGAGCTTTGCTCCGGGTACTTCCAATACACCGTGTTTCATGACAATATTCTCCTCTCGTTGCATGATCACTTTTACATTACATGACGGAGAAAGCATAGAAAATGCAGAAATCAGCTAATAAACAAACTCGCCATATTAAAAAGCACCGATCACAAGGATCCGTGCTCCAGTTTATTTTGTGTAAACGATTTTTTTAATCGTTTCGATGGAAAGATGATGTTCCGCTGCTAAGTGCTCAATCGTTTCGCCATTTTTAAAGGCCCTTTTTATTGCGGTGTTGCGATCATCGATCAGCTTTCTTGCTCCTGAACGTGCACCCCATTTTTTGTGGGCGGATTCAGTCTTGGGAATGTAGATCGTTTCCCCTTGAACATACTTTTGAATTTCCGATAGCAGCTTTTCAGGTAGAACAGCGGCAGCCTTTACGTATGCCATGTTTGCCAGCTCCTTATTCCTTTGATTGTAAAATAAGGGGCAAAGCCAATTACCAGAAAAGCTTACTTCAGGCGATTTTATTTGTCCACCCCATGCAAAGTATCGCCTTTTCCGATAACAGGCTTTGCATGAGACGCTGCATGATCCGGCATTCTGATGCTTGCCATGTGATCACCTCCTTCGAATTTGCTATTCATTATAAATGAAATCGAGATTGGCGGCACTTGATGATAAAATATTTTTAAAAAGAATGACCAGTCCGCAAACTATTTTTCACGCTCCCGCGTCTATCCTAATGTAACAGCCGTATATACGTATATTCAAAAAAGGAGTTCTTTATTGCAATGAAGAAACAAGCAGCCAGAGCGTCTCTTGTCGCTTGCATAACAGACCGGAAAGAAGACTTTTACCGGCTGGCGTACAGCTATGTGAAAAATCAAGAAGACGCCTTAGATATTGTCCAGGAATCAATCAAAAAAGCGCTCGATTCCGTCGATTCTGTTCGCAATCCGGATACGATCAAAAGCTGGTTTTACAAAATTTTGGTGCGGACGGCAATCGATTTTTTGCGCAAACGGAAAAAACTAAAGGTTATGGATGATCAAACGATCGAATTTTTAAGCAAGGGCAAGGAAGATATCTACCGGGATACAGACCTTCATGAGGCGCTTGACGAGTTGCCGCATCCCTACCACACCATTATTGTTCTGCGATTTTTTGAGGATCTCAAACTGGAAGAGATTGCGGAAATCACAGGCGAAAATTTGAATACGGTCAAAACGCGCCTTTACAGAGGATTGAAGCTTATGCGCATCCAATTGACGAAGGAGGATCTTTCTTAATGGAAAAGAAATTGGAACAGCTGAGAAAAGCATATCAAAACGTCCCCATTCCGAAGGAACTGGATCAGGTTGTCGAAACTGCGCTTCAGCATAAACCGAAGAAGAAGAGAAGGCTGGTGGTATGGCCTGCATCAACGCTTGTCGCGGCGGCTGTACTATTGGCTGCCGTCGTGAATATCAATCCCGGAGCAGCCCAGGCCATGTCGCGTTTACCCGTCATCGGCAAGGTCGTTAAGGCCATCACATTCACCGAGATCAAACAGAAAGATGGAGAATCGAGTATTGACGTGAAAACACCGGCTCTGTCCGGCTTGAATAACCGGGAGCTTGAAAATGGCATTAACGAGAAATATGTAAAGGAAAGCCGTCAGCTTTACCGGGAATTCATGAAGGAGACGTCCCGGAATAAAAAAGGGCATCTCAGCATCTACAGCGATTATGAGACAGTCACGGATACGAAGGATTTGATTTCGATTCGGCGAAGCGTCGAAAGAACGGAAGCGTCCAGCTATACCGAACGGCGCTATATCACCATTGACAAAAAGAATGAAATTCTGCTTACCTTGAAGAGTTTGTTTAAAGATGACCGGTATATTACGGCCATCAGCGAAAACATTAAAGAACAAATGAAACAGCAAATGAAAGATGATCCTGATAAAATATATTGGATCAATGACGAGGAAGTCGAGCCATTCAAACGAATCAAGGCCGACCAAAATTTTTATATTACAGAGAATCATAAACTCGTGATTTCGTTTGACGATTATGAAGTCGCACCCGGATATATGGGCGCGGTAGAGTTTGAAATTCCGACTAAGGCGATTTCGAGCCTGCTGATCGGCGACCGCTACATCCGCTAGTCAAAAAATCCATGATTCGCTGAAATCATGGATTTCTTACTTTTTACAACTTTGTAACACCATATTCAGCTTGAAACTTTTATACTAGAGAGACGGCATCATTCAGGGTAGATAAAAATGACGAATTTTTGAAACAAAAAACGGTCCTGACTTCGTCTATAATATCGGAGCCGTAAAAGGCGCGAAACATAAAGAGGAACCGTACGTACATATCATTGGAGGAATACCATGCGAGATCAGACACAACAACACCGTTACATACCGGGGTTAGACGGGCTTCGGGCTTTTGCCGTTTTGGCGGTTATCGCTTACCACCTCAACATGAGCTGGGCCGACGGAGGCTTTATTGGCGTTGATATCTTTTTTGTTTTATCAGGATATTTGATTACATCGATTATCCTGCCGGCGTATGGAAATGACATTTCCCTCACATTCAGAGATTTTTGGGTGCGCCGGATACGGCGGCTGCTTCCAGCGGCGACGCTCATGATTTTCGCAACCGTCATATGGGTCGCTTTGTTTAACAGAGAGCTGATGCATACCGTGCGGGGAGATGCGATCTCCTCTCTTTTATATGTCAGCAATTGGTGGTTTATCTTTCACGACCTCTCATATTTTGATAGTTTCGGATCGCCGTCTCCTTTAAAAAACTTGTGGTCACTGGCGATTGAAGAACAGTTTTATTTCATCTGGCCGATCATTTTGCTGTTGGGCATCTACATATTTAAAAAGCGGGAGAGGCTGGCTGCCGCGGTTGTGCTGTGTGCGCTTTGTTCAGCCGTATGGATGAGCATCCTGTACGTCCCTGGCGGCGATCCGAGCCGCGTATATTACGGGACTGATACGCGCGCCTTCGAGCTGTTGATCGGATGCGCATTAGCCCTTGTGTGGCCGATGAAAAGACTATCTGGGAACAGGCTCCCAAGCAGCCTGAAGCACGCGTTGCACGGAACTGAGCTTGCCGCTTTCGCGCTGCTTATGATGAGCATTTATTTTGTCGATGAATTCAGCCCGTTTCTCTATCACGGCGGAATGCTTCTGATCAGCATAATCGCAGCGATTTTGATTGCATGCGTCAGTCATCCGAGCAGCTTCTTGGGCTTTGTCCTTTCCGTGAAGCCGCTGCGCTGGATCGGGAAAAGGTCGTACGGCATTTATCTTTGGCACTATCCCGTCATCGTGCTGAGCACACCTGTTCAAGAGATTGGAAATCCGGTGTTCTGGCATGTTGCGATTAAGGTCGCTGTTACGTTTATTCTGGCGGAACTTTCGTATCGCTTTATCGAGAAGCCAATCCGACAAGACGGTTTTAAACCGTTTGTCAGCCGGGTTTTTCTGGATAATATCACGGAATGGAAAACCGCTTCCGTTCCCAGCAAAATATCAATCGGACTGATGTTTGCCGCACTCCTCATTTTTGCAGGAGGCCTGTCGGGATTGGCCGACGAAAAGAAACAGCCGCAACAGGCCTATTCCAAATCTTATGAGGAAACAAGCGCCTCAGCGGATCAGCCGGCTGACAAAAGTGAAGAACGGAAGGATGATAAGAAAGCACAAGCTGAAAGCGGGAAAGATGATGAAACTAAAAGCCGGCAGAAAGCCGGCGGGGATGAATCGTCAAATACAAAAGATGAGCAGTCTGCGGAAAAAGAGCCTGATCATATCGAGAAAGAGGTATTGGCTGTCGGGGATTCGGTCATGCTTGACATTGCTTCCAGCCTGCGTAAGAAAATTCCGGGAATCACAATCGACGGTCAGGTTGGAAGGCAAGTGAGGGAAGCGCTTCAATTGACATCAACCTACGCTTCCTTTAATCATTCGGACAAAGCCGTCGTGATTGAACTGGGAACAAACGGCTATTTTACGGACAGTCAGATGGACGCTTTGCTTGATGCGTTCTCAAACGCTGATGTCTATCTCGTGAACACGCGCGTCCCCCGTCAGTGGGAGAGCAAGGTGAATGAATCGCTTCGGAAGCAAGCGGACAGCCGTCAAAACGTGACATTGGTCGATTGGCATACTGAAGCCCTGAAACATCCCGAATATTTCACCGCTGACGGCGTACACCTGATGCCGAAAGGGACCGAAGCTTTGGCATCGCTTATCGTCAAAGCGATGAAATAATGCTTAAACATAAAAAGAGGCTGTTATTTCTTGAATTTCGTGATAAATCTAATCAAATAAGGTGTTTTTAAAGTTTCTTTTACTAGTTTGTTATGATGTTTTGTAAAATTTTTTATTTGTTTTCTTCTATGGGGAACCATTAACAAAGGTAATCTATCTTTGCGAAACCATCCGATTTTTGCTGTTTCCGGCCCTTGTTTAATGGGTTCCCCACCTAGTAATTTTCCTGAATAGATGTACTGTATGTCATGATATTGCGGTTGATCGTAATCTCCTATTTTGCACATAATAGAAATACGGTAGCCTGTTTCTTCTTCCATTTCCCTCATGGCGCATGTTTCCGGCTGCTCGTGCTTTTCCATTCTGCCTCCTGGCAAGTCCCAGACAGGATAATCTTTTCTTTTAACCAGAAGTATTTTTCCTTTGCTATTTTCCACAATTGTAAAGCAACCTACAGTGTTTATTGCATTCAAGTTAAGATAACTCCTTCCTGTGTTTCACTTCAATTATAAATCATCTGACCGATTCGATCTCCGATCTTAACCGGTCATGAGCAATCCTCTTTCACAGCCAAAAAAATATGTTACAATATACAAATGTTTTGCGATCCTCCAGTTTATTTCATGATGAAACAATATATTTTACTAGCTTGAAAGAAAGGTTTGATACTATGCTCCATAATCCAACAGGAAAGGAACGCCTTGCATTGGCTTTTCTGCTCGGCATGCTTGCGATACTGGGCCCGCTGAATATCGATATGTATTTGCCAAGCTTTCCCGAAATTGCCGATGATTTATCAGCTGGAGCCTCGCTCGTACAGCTAAGCTTAACAGCGTGTTTGATCGGGCTTACGTTTGGTCAGCTCGTTATTGGGCCGGTCAGTGATGCACAAGGAAGACGGAAGCCCTTATTAATATCCATCTTTTTATTTGCGTTGTCTTCTTTGTTTTGCGCGCTTTCCCCGAACATTATTATGCTGGTCATTGGTCGTTTTTTACAGGGTTTTACCGCTTCGGCGGGAATTGTGCTGTCGCGCGCCATTGTACGGGACGTGTTTACAGGCAGAGAGCTTTCTAAATTTTTCTCGCTTTTAATGGTGATCACCGCGGTTGCGCCAATGGTCGCACCAATGACGGGGGGAGCCATCTTGCTTTTGCCGTTCGCTACTTGGCATACGATTTTTTATACTCTGTCATTGATCGGATTGTTCCTAGTGCTCGTTATCTCAATGAAATTGACTGAAACATTGCCGCCTGAAAAACGGATTCCAAGCTCAATCGGTTCGTCTCTCAAAACGATGGGAAGCTTGTTGAAGGACCGGTCTTTCATCGGCTATGCGCTGACTGTCGGTTTCATTCACGGAGGAAGCTTTGCATACGTGTCCGGAACCCCTTTTGTATATCAGGACATCTATGGGGTTTCTCCTCAAGTGTTCAGCGTGCTGTTCGGCATTAACGGCCTCGCCATTATTTCGGGAAGCTTTATCATCGGGCGTTTCGGGGGAATCATTCATGAGAGGAAGCTCTTGCGGATCGCGGTTATTACCGCTGTCATCGCGACATCCGTTCTCCTGACGATGACGATTTTGAAAGGACCGCTTGCAGCGATTGTCATTTCCATCTTTATCTACATGATAACCATCGGAATGACGTTGACAAGCACATTTACGCTGGCGATGGAAAACCAGGGACACCGTGCGGGCAGTGCAAGCGCGATGCTCGGCATGCTTCCGCTTCTGCTCGGTTCGATCGTTTCGCCTCTCGTTGGAATGAATGAAACAACGGCCGTTCCAATGGGTGCGATCATGTTTATCACAGCTGTGATCGGATCTTTCACCTTTTTTGCCTTAACACGGGAAAGACAGGGGGAGCGGTAAAGATAAGGACGGAATCACTTGATTCCGTCCTTTTGTTGTTATAGAGAAGCCCGGAGAATGGCGAGTACGTCATCTTTGTTTAGTTTTTGGAAATTGGCGAAGCCGCCGTGCTCGATTTCTTTAGCGGCGATGTCTGCGATCAGATCGAGCTTTTCTTCGCCGATGCCGTAGTCGGCAAGGCGGGAAGGAGCGCCAAGGCTTGTCCAGAACGCGGACAGCTTATCGATTCCTTCAAGCGCGATGTCTTTATCGGTTTTGCCTTCTGTGTCAATGTCAAACATGTTCAGCATAAGGGCTTTGAAGCGGCTGACATTCGTATCAAGCGTATATCTCATCCAGTTCGGGAACAAGATCGCAAGGCCGCCCGCATGCGGAATGTCGTAAACGGCCGAAACGGCGTGCTCCATTGTATGGGAAGCCCAATCGCCGAAATAGCCCATTTGCAGCGTGCCATTCAAAGCGATTGTGCCTGCGTATAAAATGGTTTCCCGGTGCTCATAGTTTTGCAGGTCTTCCAACAGCTTCGGTGCCGTTTCGATGACCGTCTGCAAAACGGAAAAGCACATTCTGTCCTGAAGCGGCGTGTTTTTGACATTATGAAAATATTGTTCAAACACATGGCTCATCATATCAACAATGCCGTAAACCGTTTGGTTTTTCGGGACGCTGAACGTATTTTCAGGGTCTAAAATGGAGAACTTCGGATGCGTGACATCGCTTCCCCATACATATTTTTCATTCGTTTCCCAGTTTGTAATGACGGAATCGGGGTTCATTTCAGATCCGGTTGCAGCTAAGGTTAAAATCGTACCGAACGGCAGGGCGTCTTTTGCTGTCGTTTTTTTGCTGAAGATATCCCAAGGGTCGCCGTCGTATTTTGCTCCTGCAGCAATCGCTTTTGTGCAGTCGATGACGCTTCCTCCGCCGACAGCGAGGAGAAAATCGATTTCATGCCGGGCACACAATTCGATCCCTTTTTTAACCGTAGCAAGACGCGGATTTGGTTCTACTCCGGAAAGCTCGTGCATGTCAGCGCCTTCTTCTTTCAATACGCGCGTAACTTCGTCATAAAGGCCGTTCTTTTTAATACTGCCGCCTCCATAAACAAGCAATACATTTTTTCCGTATACCTTTAATTCTTTTCTTAACTGTTCAAGCTGGCCTTTTCCGAAGATCAATTTCGTTGGATTGTAATAGCTGAAATTTTCCATTGATGAACAAACCTCCTATGGTATATGTAAAAACAGTTTTCTACTATAACATATTGAATCGTATAGAAAAAGAGGCTGTGTTCTTACAAAGGACAGGGTCAAATTGTACAGAGGGGAGAAAGCACACACCTGATTTACTGCGTAAAAAAGCTTGCCGACTTTGCCGGCAAGCTGAGGAGGCCGTTCTGTCTTCAGGTTAAAACCTATACTGAGACGTCCGCCGATTCGTTGATAGAAATGACCATTGAGACAGCGGTTCCGTCATCCGGCGCACTCTCGATATTCAGTTCGCTCCCGCAGAAGTGCTTCAGTCTTCGGTTGATATTTTTCATACCGACGCTATGAGTGAAATGAGAGGAAAAGATATCGTGTTGTTTTTCCGGCGGCATGCCGATTCCATTGTCCTCTATCTTGATATAATAGCGGTTTTCGCTTTCTTTTTTTGCCGTCAGCTTGATCCAGCCTCCGCCTCTTTTTTTGCTGATCCCGTGGTGGACGGCATTTTCGACAAGAGGCTGAATCATTAATGGCGGAAGGGCAAAGTCAATGTCTTCGTCAATATCGTAAATGACGTCCAGCCGATCGCCGAAGCGCGTTTTTTCAATAGAAAGATACGAATTCACAATCGACAGTTCATGTTTGAAAGAACTCATCCCTGATGTATTTTGAAAATCAAAACTCATTCTTAAGTAGTTTGTAAAATCAGCCGTTACTTCGCGCGCTTTTTCAATATCCAAATGACTGAGCGCGATAATTGTATTTAATACGTTGAAAAGAAAGTGCGGCTTGATCTGCGACTGGAGGAATGCCATCTCCATATTGGTCGCTTGGGCTGCCGTATCTTTCATCATGATCAGGTTTTTAACGCGGGCTGCAAATTCAGTGTAGTTGTACGGTTTTTGCAAAATGTCATTTGCCCCGGCGTGAAAAGCCTTGTATTTATCATGATCGATGATGGCTGCCGTAATAATGAGAACCGGAAGTTCCACCATTGTGAATCTTTCACGGATTTTCATAGAGACTTCAAACCCTGTCATATCGGGCATCATCAGATCCAAAATCACCAAGTCAAGCTTTGATCGGGAGGCGACTTCGAGAGCCTCTTTGCCGCTTTTTGCTGCGATGACTTGATAAGGAACGCCTTCAAGCATATCGGCCAAAATTTTTAAGCTTTCAATGTTATCATCGACGATCAGAACAGTTGGAGCATCCATTTTCTTTGAATAATACGGCGTGCTGATTGAAACATCGGGCAAACTCCTGACGGCTTGCTGTTGAGGCATGTTCACTTTATCGTCAAGAAGCGAGTCATCCTTTGCGACAGGCAGTGTGAAATGAAATGCCGATCCTTTCCCTTCTTCCGATTCTACCCAGATCTCCCCATTTTGAAGCTGAACGAGCTGCCTGACGATGCTTAAACCGAGCCCGGCTCCGTCATCTTTATGGTTTTTTGCTTGTTGAAAAGATTCGAATATCGATTGACGGACGGCCTTTGGTATGCCGACTCCTGTATCTGCTACAGTGATTTTGACCTTCTCTTGGTTGATCCTCTCGGCAGAGAGCGTAATTTGTCCCTCCGGCGTATACTTGATTGCGTTATCTACCAGGTTGGTCATGATTTGCCGGAAGCGGTTTTCGTCAGCTAAGACGAGCGGCAGTCCGGATGGAACCCGGTTTACAATCCGGACCTGTTTATTTTTTGACAATAGCCGATAGAAGCCCATTTCCGTACTGATCGCTGAATGGGTATCGACAGGAACGGCTTGAATCTGCAGCATGCCCTGCTTCATTTTTTCCAAATCGAGAATGTCATTCACCAGGCTGGAGAGCCTGTATCCCATGCGGATGACCAGCTGCAGATTTTCTTTTTCTTCCTCTACCGTCCTTTTGCTTTTCCTTGCCAAAAGGGTCTGGCATATATTAATCATGCTGTTCAGCGGCGTTTTAAATTCATGCGATGTTTTGGCGATAAATTCGTCTTTTAATCGATTCATTCTGAGCAATTTCAAGGATAGGACCTCATTCTCGCGGAATGCGCCTGCGAATTGCTGCGCCATCATCAGAACAGCCGCCAGCAAAGCGGCGATTGACGGCACGGCATAGAGCGAATTGAACGAAAAGCCTCTTTTGCCGCTGTAAGCAGAAACGGTCGTTAAAATGACGAATGCGCTCATTGAGATCGCTGCAATCGTAAGATAAAGACTGCCTTTCATTTTCCGAAGGGCAGCAATCGCAAACACATACGTAATATAAATCAAAGTCGTGACGGCAAGAACGGAATGCAATACATATGCGAGACGGTCTGTAAAACCCCATGATATAAAATCAATCAACAAAACCAGTGCAGAAAATGCAGTCGCGCCGATTATCCATTTTTTCGAAACGATTTCTCTGTAAGCGAAATAGAGATAGAGAAAAACCGCTATACTGACAAGCACCATTGTGGTTGCCCTCATTACGCTTAAAGCCGAGAATGAAACAGACGGAAAGAAAAGAAAGATCATTCGTTCTCGTCCGATTAAAAGCACAATGACCGAAAAAAGAAGACACATCGTGGAAAAAAAGAATAAGTGCTTATCCTTTTTTCGATGCAGGAAAAAGCCGAGAAAGTATAAACCGGTAATGAAGAATGCCGTGATCATGCTGGTTTCATTAAAGAAAGAAATTTTGCTTTGGTGTAAAATGTGCTGCTGCGTTCCGAAGGTAATCGGTTTTTCTATTCCCCATGAAGGTGTTTTTTTGAAGTTCGAAAATTGTACAATCAGCTCGTTGTCCCCGCGGTGAATGTCGAAAAAACTCGTATAAGGCCTGTTTTGAGCCCTGAAATTCGCTTTGCTTGAAGGAGTTCCGCTCTGCCCGATCAATTTGCCGTTGAAATAAATTCGGTTTGCGCTGTTAATAAAAGAGGTGCTGATTCCGAACATCTCATTGTCCTGCTTTGACCGGATCATCAGTCTGTATGTACCGTAATCCACGTTTTCCCCTGAATCGGTAAGTTTGACATTGTTAGGCACAGCGGAATAAATGGGGGCTTTTCCAATGCCTGAATGGATCGCCTTTGGCGAGAGAAGCTGGTTTCGATAGAGTGTCCATTCCCCGGTGAGCGCGATGTTCCCATCTTTCTGAAAATCCCATGTTTCCAGATTGATGATTCCTTGCTTTGCTTCAGGGTAATTCTGATCGGACAGTTGATTGTTAATGAATAAGAAAATAAAAAAGAAGCCGGCATAGCCGAGAATAATCGAAAGGAAAACAAATAGCTTTTTCAATATCAGCACTCCTCATTCAGCCTGCTGCAGTCTTGTCGAATCCATATGAATATTGTACTCTTCAATGTTAATAAACGACAAGAATAAGAAAATGAATCCAACTAAGTAGGGCCATTGACATGATATAATCATTATAATAATTTCCAGATGACTCGATGAAATTGGGGTGGGTGTCGTGAAAGCGTTAATTGTGGATGATGAGGAATTGGCATTGCTTCATTTTAAAAATATGCTTGAACGAACAAATTGTTTTCGATCCATTGAAATGTTTCAAGATCCGGCTGATGTTATGGAGTATCCGGATATTCAGGATATAGACACGGTGTTTCTTGACATTGAAATGCCGGGGATCAACGGGATGGAGCTCGCTGAAGCGATTCAATCGATGAATGAAAACATTCAGGTTGTTTTTATCACGGCCTATAACGATTTTGCCATAAAAGCATTTGAATTAAATGCGATGGATTATTTGCTTAAACCCGTCGATTACGTCCGGCTCGTGAAGACGGTTGAACGGATCAGAGAAAACAGCTTGCTGAAGGCTTCCGCGGAAAACGGCGGAGGAGACTATTTCATTCAATGTTTTGGGAGTTTGCAATTTTACAAAACGGAGAAGGATGTCAAAACATATATACCCGTAAAGTGGAGAACGTCCAAAGCACGCGAAATTTACGCGTATTTGCTTCATCATCACGGCCATGTGATCAGCAAAGACGTGTTGATCGACCTGTTCTGGCCTGACCATGATGTCTCTAAAGCGAGCACCCAGCTGTATACGGCGATTTATCAAATCAGAAAATTAATCGAAAGGCTTCCTTTCAGCCAATCCATTGAGAAGACTGACACCGGATATGTCCTCCGGATTTCCGGTGTGAAAGTGGATGCTGACGAATGGGAAAAGTCGCTGAAAGAGGCTCCTCCAATTCATATGGCGACGATCAACCGGCACATGGAATTGCTGCTTGCATACGAAAACCATTACTTTATGGAACACGGTTATTTGTGGGCCGAACCCGAAAAGACACGGCTTGCCCGGATATGGCTTGGAAAAGCTTATGAACTGGTCGATTTCCTTATTCGTGAAAAAGACTACCGCCGGGCGCTTGATATATGTCTGCAGGTCGAGAAATTCGAACCGTACGATCATAAAATCATCCAATACAAGATGCAGCTGTTTAATAAAACCGGGAATGTAGAAGAAGCGATCAAGGAGTATGAGCGCTACAAACTCATCAAGGACAAAATGAATGAAATGTAAACACGAGGACCGGATCAGCCGGTCTTTTTTTTATGCCATTTTCAGCTTACATGCCGATGTTCAGAAATTGTATAGTTCCATCTCATACAATGTAGTTTGGTTCGGATGATCTCAGCTGACATAAAGCAAAATTCATAGCCGCGATATCTTGATTACCGCCGCTAAACATACAGCAGCGAATTTAAAAGCCTGTCATTCTTCAAATAGAAAAGTATTTTCAGGGATTCATTTTCCAGGCTCAATCGATCCGTACACAAAAACATGATAAAAGGGGAGGAATCACAATTTGAGATCGAAAAAATATTCGTTCAGCCTCAGCAAAAAAAGAGGGCTGAAACCATTTTTGATCACTTGCCTGGCATTGTATTTGATCTTCAGTCAAGTTGTCGGCTTTACGCTGACGGCAGTGGCTGCCGGCACATCAACAGGGAGCAGCGTGTTTTTTGATTCAGTGACAATCAAAAACAGCGAAGATCAAACGGTTGACGGGTCAAAGGGAGACGACCCGGCATTAAAACCGGGTGACAAAGTGACACTCACATACGAGTGGGCGTTAAAAAACGATGAAGAAGCCGGCACCGAAAAAAGCTTCACTGTAGAGGTGCCTAAAAGCTTCGAATTCGCTCAGGATGCCAAGGGAGATGTGAAATCGGCAGATCAGCAGATCATCGGCAGCTATGAAGTGAAAGCGGACAGCAACATTTTGACCGTAACCTTGAACAGCACTGCAGAGGCAAAAGGGTCCATCACTCTGGAAGCAAAGTTTGCCGCTGCTGTGAAAAGCGGTACAAAAACGGTCACCGCTCTCTTTCAACTTGGAGCAGGCAAGACGCAGCAAGTGATCATACCTGTGAATACAGGCTCCGGTTCTGAAACGGCGAAAAACGATTCTCCGTCATCTGAGGATGATCAGGCAGCAGCTGACGATCAATCAAAATCTTCAGGGGAGCAGGACGAAGAGGAAACGAAGACAAAAGCTGCTGACACTGAGAGCAGCGATTCAAAACCGCCAGCATCTTCAAGACTAGCGGCAGCCGGGAGCCTTGCGTCCGGAGGTAATCAAATCACCCAAAATATTTTAACCGGCGTGACGCTGACAGATGAACACGGAAAGCCTTATGACAAAAGCAACCGGGCCGACACGAATTCTCCGGCAAAAATTTCAATCACTTGGGACATCCCGGATGAGCTAGGAAAGACGATAAATGACGGCGATCGCTACGAATTTGATCTGCCTGAAGCTTTCATTATGTACAACGATATTACGAATCAGCCATTAAGCTCAGGCGGTATCACGTACGGCTATTTTTCAATTGATACAAAAGGCCATGTTGTGATGACGTTTAATGGTGAAGTGAAAACAGATTCGAAGGTCAAAGGCACGTTGTTTGTCAATACGCAGTTCAACGCGCAAAAAATAAAAGGATCGACGACTCAAAAGATTCCCTTCCCGGTGAAATCAGACACTCCGGAGGTAACGGTTTATTTTAAACCAAACGTAAGCAAAACCATCGATAAATCAGGAATTTTTGATAAAGGCATCAATCCGGGGCAAGTCACATGGACAGTCGACCTCAACAAAAAATTGGATCAAGTCAAAAATGCCAAGTTGACCGAGAACTTTCCGGAGGGGCTGATCTATCGTTCTGTCAAAGTTTATCAACTCGATGTCAACATAGATGGTTCAGTCAGCCAGGGAGATGAAGTTCTTTCAGGCTACACTGTAGACGCAAATGGGAATGTCACATTTGACGGTGAGATAGATTCGGCTTATCGCCTGATCTATGTGACGGACATCGATGACTCCGCAAAGCCGGACGAAGGCGGAAATGCTGCATTTACGAACAAGGCGACATTCGGCGGAGACAATCTGGAACCTGCTTCTGCAGAGGCCTCTGTCACAGCCAAATACGGGAAAATGATCGAAAAATCGTCGACAGGTTATAAAAGCGATTCACAGACTTTCAGCTGGACGATTTTATATAACTATGGTGAGAAGAAGATTGACGAATCCAAGGCGAGCATAACAGACTCGTTTGGTTCCGCTGATTTGCAGCTTGTTTCAGATTCCTTGAAGGTGATTCCGATTACCTTCAATCAGAACGGAAGTGAACAGGCGGGAACGCCTCTAACGGAAGGCAAAGACTATACGCTCTCCGATAATGGAAGCGGGTTTGAAATCAAATTTAACCAAAATGTTACCGGAGCTTACAAAATCACATATCAAACCGAGGTCAACAGCGGAGTGATCATCGATAAATCGACAACGTATACGAACACAGCAGTGACCGGAACAGGGGAATCAAAGAAAGCTTCCGGTACAGCCATTCAACAGAATTTGATAAAAGGCTATTCAAACATTGATTACAAGAATAAAACGGTCGATTGGACGATCGCAATCAACAAAAACAACTACACGATGAACAATTGGAAGTTGGATGATAATTTCGAAAGCGGCGGGCTCGCGCTCCTCGACGGATCATTCCGTCTTCAGGATGTGACGAATAACAAAACGCTTCAAGAAGGCAAAGACTATACATTGACAATAAAACCGGATCATGAAGGTTTTCTTCTGGAACTCATCGGAGATTATGCAACAACAAACAGCCAATTTAAGATCACTTATACGACGAATATGAATGCCGACTTTTCAAACGAAAATGTCAAAAACACGGCTGAATCAACCTGGACAGATCACAGCAGCACTGAACGCAAAAATAAGGAAACGAGCAGTTTTACACCGAATCGCCAGACATCCCACAACGGTTTCAAAAACGGCTCATATAACGCGGTTTCAAAAGAAATCACGTGGAAAATCGGGATCAACTATAATGGTGAGCCGTCAAAGAATCCTTATATTAAAGATGCTTTAGCAGATGACCAGCAATTTGTTAAAGGTTCAGTGGTCGTCAAGAGCTATGCAGTCAATAAAGACGGTTCCATCACAGAAGGAGACATCCTGCCCGCTTCACAATATGATGTGGAGGAGCCGTCGGCTGACAATAAACAAACGCTGACTGTCCATTTGAAAACGGACGATTCCGTCCCGTATCTTATTGTATTTAAAACTTCGCTTAAAGGGCAGGTCATTAAGCGTGACCCTTACACCAACAAGGCGACGTATTATAATGCCGGATACTCAGAGCGTGAGTTGACGGCATCCGTTTCGGTCGCCGACGGAGGAAGCCTCGTTTTCAAAGGAGGCAAACAAAACGGAGGTTATGTCGATTGGAGTATTAATGTCAATGCGAGCCAGTCGGTATTGGAGGATGTAAAAGTCACCGATACTCCGGATACCAACCAAATTTTAGCTGAAGATTCTTTTAAAGTTTATCAAGCTAAATACGATGAAAAAGGTGCAGTCAAAGACAGCGGAGGAAATCTTGTCCCGGATGATGTTCAGCTTCAAAAAGGCGAAGACTATACACTGGACATCAAGACCGACAATGCAACCGGTGAACAATCATTTGTCCTGAAATTTACAGGTGATTACAAAAAAATCGACCGCGCCTATGTGATTCAATACCAATCATTAATCAATATTGCCGGCACGAGCGGTCATGTTCACAACAAAGTGTCGATTTCGGGAACGAATGTTCAGGAACAAACCCAGGAAAACAACAGCTCGGTCTTTGTTGCCGTTTCAAGCGGCGGCGGTTCAGGCTCAGGTGAAAGAGGCAGCTTGACAATCCTTAAAACGGGGGAAGGCGGCACACCGCTTTCTGGAGCAGATTTTCAATTGCGGACAAAAGATAATGAGCGGCTTCTGCGGACAGGAACGACTGACGACGACGGCAAGCTGACATTCGGTAATATCCGCTACGGGACTTACATTTTAAAAGAAATCAAGCCGCCTGACGGATATACGATCAGCGACGCTTATGCAGACGGGGTCTCCGTTGAGATTAACAGCAGCTCTTCCAGTGCCGGAGCGCTTTACAAAGTCGTGAATGAAAAGAATAAGGTGACGCTTATCAAACAAGACGAACAAAAGAATCCTTTGGAAGGAGCCGTGTTCAAGCTGGAGAAAAAATCCGGCGATGGCACCTTTACAACAATACGTACGAGTATTAAGAGCAATGAAAACGGAAAAGTAGAAATCAACGGTTTACCGCCCGGCAATTATCGTTTGCTGGAAACGAAAGCTCCAGAAGGATATCTCTTAAATACAAAAGAAATCAGCTTCTCCGTCAAAACGAATGATAAGAATCAAGTACCTGACGTTGATTTAGGAACATTGATCAACTATAAAGGCAGAGCACATTTAACGAAAGAAGATGCAGAAGGCCGTCAATTAGAGGGGGCTGAATTCAAGCTCATTGATCATGAAGGCAACACCGTTCATGAAAAGCTCACCTCAGATCAAGACGGGAAAATCGCGGTATCTGGTCTTGCGCCTGGCCGCTATGCCTTTGTTGAAACCAAAGCGCCCGAGGGCTATGTGATAAACAGCAAGGCAATCGAGTTTACCATATCTGAATCGGCAAAAGAAAAACCGGAATCCGTGGACGCAGGCAAAGCCGTCAACTATAAAGGTTCGGTTTATTTGACAAAAGAGGATGCGGAAGGCCGTACGCTGAAGGGCGCTGAATTTAAGATCGTTGATCATGAAGGCAACACCGTTCATGAAAAGCTCACTTCCGATGAAGACGGAAAAATCGCAGTTTCAGGCCTGGCGCCTGGGCGCTATGCTTTCGTGGAAACGAAGGCTCCCGAGGGCTTTATGTTAAACAACGATCAAATAGAATTCACCATCCCGGGCTCAGCTGAAGGGAAACCGGAGCCGGTTGATGCAGGCGCCGCTGTTAATTATAAAGGCTCGGTTCATTTAACAAAAGAAGATGCGGAAGGCCACAAGCTTGAAGGAGCCGTTTTTAAGATCGCAGATCAAAACGGGAATACCGTACAGGAGGAACTGGTCTCAGATCGAAATGGAACTGTTACGGCTTCAGGCCTGGCGCCTGGGCGCTATGCTTTCGTAGAAACGAAAGCGCCTGATGGATTTGTATTGAACAGCGGGAAAATAGAGTTTGTCATCCCGGATGCCGCTGAAGGAAAACCTGCCCATGTAGATGCGGGTAAAGCCATCAACTACAAAGGTTCGGTTTATTTGCAGAAAGAAGATGAAGACGGCAATGGATTAGAAGGAGCCGTGTTTAAAATCATTGACAGCGAAGGCAAAACGGTCAAAGACGATTTGATCTCTAAAGAAGGCGGCAAAATCGAGGCTGGCGATTTGGCGCCGGGAAGCTATCAATTTGTTGAAAAACATGCGCCTGACGGTTACCTGCTGTCAACAGATCCGATCCCATTTTCCATTACCGGGAAACACGAAGGTGAGCCGAAACAGGTTAAACTGACGGCTCTCAACAAGAAAAACAGCGTTGTGCTCACAAAAGTCGGCCAGGATGACAAGAGCGCCGGACTTCAGGGAGCGCAGTTCGATTTGACAGATGAAACCGGCAAGGTGCTGAAAACCGGTTTGGCAACAGACGCAGACGGCCGGATCACAGTGTACGGTCTTAAGCCCGGTAACTACCAATTTGTCGAAACAAAAGCGCCTAAGCATTATCAATTGGATAAGACGCCAATATCGTTCACAGTCAAAAATACTGATACAAAGCCAATTGAAATGACTGCAGAGAATCAATTGACACCGGGCGATGCGAAACTGACGAAAGTGGACCGCAACGATAAAAAAGCTGTGTTGAAAGGAGCAGAATTCAAGCTGCTCGATGCCGATGGAAAGCCTGTTAAAGCCGCAGGCAACGGGAAAAAGCTGCCGGCAGTCTGGACTACAGATCAAAACGGTCAATTTATTGCGGAAGGTTTGGCACCTGGGCGCTATCAATTTGTCGAAACGAAGGCGCCTGACGGTTATAAGTTGGATGAAACGCCGATTCCTTTTGAAATTAAAAAAGGACAGTCAAAACCGGTCGAGATCACAGCATCCAATGAAAAGCTGAAAACGCCGGCTGTTGACAAAGGCACATCGAACCCGAATTCGGGAGACCCTAAAACAGATAACAAAGGCACACCGGACCGAAATTCGAACGGAGATCCTAAAGGTCATTTGAAAGATACGCTTCCGAAAACCGGTGATAGAGACAGCATCATTCCGATCATGATCGGCATCCTGCTGATTCTGTCTGGAGGAGTCTTCGCTTTCTACACAAGAAAGAAACAAAGAAAGGCGTAAACGAATCATTTATGCACCTGATCATGAAACCGGTCAGGTGCTTTTTTGAAAAACGGCATTCGTTCAATTGACATAAAGGTTAGAAAGGACTGTGGGACATGTATAAAAAAATGATCGTTGCCGTACTTGTCATATCAGGTATACTATTCGTCTTGTCTCCTTTTATTAAAGAAAGCATCATCATCAATCTCAGCAAGAATAAAAGTTTTGAATTGACTGCTGAACAGGCGGAACAAAACAATACGCAAAAGGCGTCATTTGATTTTGAAGCGATTCAGCCGCCTTCTTTTATGGAAGCAGTAAAAGCCGGCCTCGATCGTGAATCGAAAGCGGTCATCGGCCGGATCACCATAAGCAGCGTCAATATCAAGCTGCCGATATTGAAAGGCACAACCAATCAAAATCTTCTCTACGGAGCGACAACAATGCGTCCCGATCAGAAAATGGGCGAGGGCAACTACCCGTTGGCCGGACATCATATGAAGCGGGAGAACCTCTTATTCGGCCCTCTTATCCACATTAAAAAAGGGGACACCGTTAAAATCACAGACTTTAAAAAAGACTATATATACACTGTGACATCCAAACAATTCATTTCTGAAACGGACACAGATGTGATTCAAGAGACGAAAGAAAAAGAAATTACGCTGATGACATGTGACAAAGCCGTGAGAACCGAAGGGCGCCTTGCGGTTAAAGGAAAGCTGATTCATGTTGCTGTTCACAGATAATTGAAATGTCCGCTGCAGGCAGGAAAAAATACTGAGGGAAAGCCCCTTGGTATTTTTTTATTGGGACTAAAATTCTACACATCACAAAAAAGTGACAAAAAGATCACTATGAAATGACAATAGTGAAAAAATGCTGATAAATAATAAAAAAAGAAATGGAATTATGTGAGTTGGATGAAATTCCTATCATAACGCCCTTAATTAGGCTTTTTAAAATGAAAAAAAGATAAATTTTCTGAAATTTATGTTGACTGAAAGCGCTTTTAAAATTATGATAATATCAGACATAACAAAGATATACCAAAAACATAACTATAATCTAACAATGTATTTAAACGGCATATAAATGAAAGCGATTCCAAAATATTCCGTGGTAGGCAATTGGTTGTGCGGAAGCTCCGGCTTCCATCAAAATAAAATTTTCAATTTTCTGTTAAGGGGGTGGTTGGCGAAACTTTCGAAAGTTGGGAATGAGTCTTTTGGGAAAAGAAATGAGCTCCTTTTAAGGATGTTTTCGAAAACCTTTGGAAATAAATCAATTTTTAAAAACAAAGGCGGGGGAAATCAATATGAATGAACAGGGAAATCAGAAATCATTTTTGCGTACTGTTATTTTAGTCTCGACGTTCGGCGGACTTCTATTCGGATATGACACCGGAGTGATCAACGGAGCTTTGCCTTATATGTCTGAAGGAGATCAGCTGAACCTGACTGCCTTTACAGAAGGGTTGGTCGCAAGTTCGCTTCTCCTGGGAGCGGCATTGGGGGCGGTATTCGGCGGAAGGCTCTCCGATTATATCGGGCGCCGCAAAAACATCATTTTTCTAGCTGTGCTTTTCTTTTTCTCGACGCTCGGATGTACGCTTGCGCCTGATGTGACGATTATGGTCATCTCTCGGTTCCTGCTTGGAGTTGCTGTAGGGGGAGCATCTGTTACGGTACCGACTTATTTGGCTGAAATGTCTCCTTCAGAGAAAAGGGGACGAATGGTTACCCAAAATGAATTAATGATTGTCTCCGGACAGCTCTTGGCATTTACTTTCAATGCCATCCTCGGAACCACAATGGGGGATAGTTCCCATGTTTGGCGTTACATGCTGGCCATTGCCGCAGTCCCGGCTGTGTTCTTGTTCTTTGGTATGCTGAGAATGCCCGAAAGTCCGCGCTGGCTTGTCTCTAAAGGGAAAAATGAAGCGGCGCTGGGCGTTCTGAAAAGAATCCGCGAGGAAAAAAGGGCGCATTCGGAAGTTGCTGAAATCGAAGCTGCGGTCATGAAAGAATCTGAAATGAAAAAAGCGAATTATAAGGATCTGGCTGTTCCATGGGTGCGCCGAATCGTATTTCTCGGAATCGGGATCGCTGTCGTTCAGCAGATTACCGGCGTAAACTCTATCATGTATTACGGTACAGAAATACTCAAAAATGCCGGATTTGAAACAAAAGCTGCACTTATCGGAAATATTGCAAACGGTGTCATTTCAGTTTTGGCGACATTCGTGGGGATTTGGCTTTTAGGGAAGGTCGGGCGCAGACCGATGCTGTTGACCGGTTTAATAGGGACGACCTCAGCTTTGCTGCTGATCGGCATCTTCTCAAACGCCCTTCAAGGTTCAGCTGCTCTTCCGTATGTCGTACTTACGCTGACAGTAACCTTTCTTGCATTCCAGCAAGGTGCTATTTCTCCTGTAACATGGCTCATGCTTTCTGAAATATTCCCGCTTCGCGTTCGCGGTCTAGGGATGGGCGTCACCGTGTTTTGTTTGTGGATCGTCAATTTCTTTGTCGGATTTTCATTCCCGATATTGCTTGATGCGATTGGACTGTCATCGACATTCTACATTTTTGTCGGACTTGGACTTCTTTCCATTGCATTCGTGAAAAAATTCCTTCCTGAAACAAAAGGTCTCACACTTGAACAGCTTGAGCATAATTTCCGCAACTACAAATCGGAAAAAGCACCAAGCGACGCGAGCGCTAAAATCAGCGGATGACAATTTTGTTGAGGGACATACAGGTCGAGTCCCATCGGTGGAGAATATAGATGAAGGATTTGAAGTTTGCAGGCGGAAATCTTCCTATAACAAGATTTCTGCCTGTATTTTTGTATACGGTGCGGAAAAGCAGGCTATTGGAGGCGCCTTTAGGATATCTTAAAAGCCGTTCGTAAAATAAAAGCTTCATTAAATGATCGTGCAAGAGTGATGTCGAAGTTAACGATTTACAGCTTCGGTTCCGTATATAACTTGATGAAGCAGGGAACATTCAATAAAACATCACATAAGATGAAAAGGGCAGGTAAAACGTCATCTATTATGAATGGCTGTAAGCATAATTTTTTTAGAAGTATAAAAAAACGAAAAAAGTGTTGACGGATGAATTGAAGGCATGATATATTATTATTCGTCGCTAAGACAACGAAGTTACAACTTCGAAATGCCGTTATAATATTCATCATTTAAAGGGTGTACAAAAACCTTAAAATGTGTATAATGGATAAAGTCGAAACAAAAAAGCTTCATCCTTTCGGTAGAAAAACTTCAAAAAAACTTCTTGACTTTAACTGATATTCATAGTATTATAGTTAAGTCGCCTGATGAAGCGCCCGTAGCTCAATTGGATAGAGCGTTTGACTACGGATCAAAAGGTTAGGGGTTCGACTCCTCTCGGGCGCGCCA